>NZ_LT703001.1:1991250-2655000 GCF_900149705.1 Sphingorhabdus sp. Alg231-15
CAGATCATCGGCAGCTGCCATGGCATCCGCGATTTTCTGCTGCTGAGCCCGGAGCGCGGCGTCACGGCCAGTCGCCGCAATCCGTGCCCGGTTCATGCCTGCACCCGTACCGGCCGGGATCAAACGTCCAACGATGACGTTTTCTTTCAGACCGATGAGCGAGTCCTTCTTCCCTTCGACAGCCGCCTGGGTCAGCACCCGGGTGGTTTCCTGGAAAGAAGCTGCAGAAATGAATGAACGTGTCTGCAGGCTCGCCTTGGTGATACCCAATAGAACCGGCTTACCTTCGGCAGGAACCTGCTTTTTGGTCAGCTTGGCATTATATTCCAGCATCTCTTCAAGATCGACCTGTTCACCAGGAAGAAGTGTTGTATCGCCGCCATTGGTGATCTCAACTTTCTGCAACATCTGACGAACAATCGTCTCGATATGCTTATCGTTGATTTTCACGCCCTGCAGTCGATAGACTTCCTGAATCTCTGCAACCAGATATTCAGCCAGCGCTTCCACACCCAAGACTTCAAGAATATCATGCGGGTCAGGCGAACCGGAAACCAGGTTATCGCCTTTCTTAACATGATCGCCTTCCTGAACATCGATGACTTTCGTCTTCGGCACCAGATATTCTACTGGTTCGCCTTCCTCGGGAACAATCGCAATCTTACGCTTGGCTTTATAGTCGCGCAGATATTCAACGCGGCCAGATACCTTCGCTATGATCGAGTTATCCTTCGGAATACGTGCTTCGAACAGCTCGGCAACACGTGGCAGACCACCGGTAATGTCGCGGGTCTTCGCAGCTTCGCGAGAAACACGCGCAATCACGTCACCAGCAACCACTTCCTGACCGTCGGTCACAGAGAGCGTAGCGCCATTGGCAAGCATATACCGGCCAGCTTCGCCGCTGTCGCTATCAAGCAGGGTCAAGCGTGGACGCAGATCCTCTTTGTTAGCGCCGCGGCCCGATGCACGATATTCGGTGATCACACGCTGTGCGATACCGGTCGCTTCATCGGTCTGCTCGGTCATAGTTTTGCCTTCGATGACATCCTGATACTTGATAACACCAGGCTTCTCGGTGATCATCGGCATGGTGAATGGATCCCATTCAGCCAGACGATCGCCCAGCTTGACCTTCTGGCCATCCTTGACCAGCAGGCTGGTACCATATGGAAGTTTGTCAGCACTACGCTCACGCCCTTCATCATCGATAACCGCAATTTCACCAGAGCGAGCGAGCGACAGGAACCGTCCGTTCTTGTCTTCGATCACTGGCATGTCGCGATATTCAACCTTACCTTCAGCGACCGCCTCCAGATTGGATTGCTCGTTCAGCTGCGCTGCACCACCGATATGGAAGGTCCGCATGGTTAGCTGCGTGCCTGGCTCACCGATGGACTGTGCCGCAATAACACCAACGGCTTCACCAATATTCACTGGTGTACCACGAGCAAGATCACGACCATAGCAAGTGCCGCAGACACCCATTTTGGATTCGCAGACCAGTGGAGAACGAATACGCGCGGATTGAATACCGAGATCTTCGATCACCTTGATGGCTGCTTCGTCCAGCAATGTGCCGGCTTTGATCACAACACTGTCGTCTTTGCTGTCGACAATATCTTCAGCCATGGTCCGGCCCAAGATACGCTCGCCAAGCGACGCGATGACCGAACCACCCTGGACGATAGCTTTCATCTCCAGTGCATTTTCGGTGCCGCAATCATTTTCAACAATCGTACAGTCTTGTGAAACGTCAACCAGACGCCGCGTCAGATAACCGGAGTTAGCGGTTTTCAGAGCAGTATCGGCCAGACCTTTACGTGCACCGTGGGTCGAGTTGAAATATTCGAGAACCGTCAGGCCTTCTTTAAAGTTCGAGATAATTGGTGTCTCAATAATCTCGCCAGAAGGTTTGGCCATCAGTCCGCGCATACCGCCAAGCTGCTTCATCTGGGCTGGGCTACCACGGGCACCAGAGTGGCTCATCATGTAGATGGCGTTAATCTGACGCTCGCGGCCATGCTCGTCCTCTGGCGTTGCCGCCAGTTCGTCCATCATGGCGTTCGCCACCTGATCACCACAACGGCTCCAGGCGTCGATCACTTTGTTATATTTTTCCTGCTGCGTGATCAAACCGTCCTGATATTGCTGCTCATAATCAGCAACCAGAGCGCGGGTCTCTTCAACCGTCGCATCTTTCGAGTCCGGAATGATCATGTCATCCTTACCGAAGGAAATACCGGCCTTACACGCGTGGCGGAAACCAAGATCCATGATCGCATCCGCGAACAGAACCGTGTCTTTCTGACCGGTGTGGCGATAAACTTGGTCAATCACGTCACCAACCTCTTTCTTGGTCAGCAAGCGGTTCACAATGTCGAACGGAACTTTATGTGATTTCGGCAGACATTCGGCAATCAGCAGACGACCCGGTGTGGTTTCGAACCGCTTGAGGATGGGGTTACCATCTTCATCAGTCTGCGGAACCCGAGTGTGGATTTTCGAGTGCAAGGTCACCGCACCGATTTCCAGTGCCTGATGCACTTCGGCCATATCAGCCAGCATCATGCCCTCGCCCGGCTCGCCTTTGCGATCCATGGTGAGGTAATAGATGCCGAGAACCATATCCTGTGAAGGTACGATAATCGGCTTACCATTGGCTGGTGACAGGATGTTGTTGGTCGACATCATCAAGACACGGGCTTCCAGCTGCGCCTCAAGGCTCAGTGGAACGTGAACAGCCATTTGGTCACCGTCAAAGTCGGCGTTAAACGCGGAACAGACCAATGGGTGAAGCTGAATGGCTTTACCTTCGATCAGTACCGGCTCAAATGCCTGAATGCCCAAACGGTGAAGCGTTGGTGCGCGGTTCAGCATCACGGGATGTTCGCGGATCACTTCTTCCAAAATGTCCCAGACTTCCTTGCGCTCTTTTTCGACCCATTTCTTGGCCTGTTTGAGCGTCATCGAAAGGCCCTTGGCATCAAGGCGCGCATAGATAAACGGCTTGAACAATTCCAAAGCCATTTTCTTCGGCAGACCGCACTGATGCAATTTCAGCTCAGGACCGGTCACGATAACCGAACGACCGGAATAGTCGACGCGTTTACCGAGAAGGTTCTGACGGAAACGGCCCTGCTTGCCTTTCAGCATGTCGGACAGAGATTTCAGCGGACGCTTGTTCGCACCGGTAATGGTACGACCACGACGACCATTGTCGAACAGCGCATCGACAGATTCCTGCAACATGCGCTTCTCGTTGCGGACAATGATGTCCGGCGCGCGCAGTTCCATCAGGCGTTTCAAGCGATTGTTCCGGTTGATCACGCGGCGATAAAGATCGTTGAGATCGGACGTCGCGAAACGGCCACCATCAAGCGGCACCAGTGGGCGCAGCTCGGGCGGAATCACAGGAATGATTTCAAGGATCATCCATTCCGGTTTGTTGCCGGATTCGATGAAGCTTTCGACAACCTTCAGGCGTTTGATGATCTTCTTGGGCTTCAGCGTCGACTTGGTCGTCGCCAGCTCTTCCATCAGGTCTTCTTTTTCACGCTCCAGATCGAGGTCCTGCAACATGATCTTGACGGCTTCTGCGCCAATGCCGGCGGAGAAGGCGTCTTCGCCATATTCATCCTGTGCTTCGAGCATCTCGTCTTCGGTCAGCAGCTGGAATTTCTCCAAGGCTGTCAGGCCGGGCTCGATAACCACATAGCTCTCAAAATAGAGCACGCGCTCTAGCTGCTTAAGCTGCATGTCAAGCAAGAGGCCGATGCGGCTAGGCAGGGATTTCAGGAACCAGATATGCGCGACGGGAGCGGCCAGATCGATATGACCCATGCGTTCCCGGCGGACTTTGGTTACCGTGACTTCGACACCGCATTTCTCACAGACAATGCCTTTATATTTCATGCGCTTATATTTACCGCACAGGCATTCGTAATCCTTTACGGGACCAAAGATACGCGCACAGAATAGACCATCACGCTCTGGCTTAAACGTCCGGTAGTTAATCGTTTCCGGTTTTTTGATTTCACCGAATGACCAGCTGCGGATGCGCTCAGGTGAAGCAAGACCGATTTGAATCTGGTCAAATGTTTCCGGCTTTGCGATCGGATTTGCGAAATTTGTTACTTGGTTCATTTTTTCTTCCTTCGGGGCCTAGGCCCAAAATTGAAATGCTAGAGACGGGAGTGAGTTTTAGATCCTCACTCCGCCGCAATCGCTACGCCGTCATCATCACCGTCTTCATCTTCGTCACCGAAGCTGGAGAGTTCGACATTGAGACCAAGCGAACGCATTTCCTTGACCAGAACGTTAAAGCTTTCAGGCACACCGGCTTCGAAAGTATCGTCGCCTTTGACGATCGCTTCGTAAACCTTGGTCCGTCCGATCACATCATCCGATTTGACCGTCAGCATTTCCTGCAACGTGTAAGCCGCACCATATGCCTGCAACGCCCAGACTTCCATTTCCCCGAAGCGCTGTCCGCCGAACTGAGCTTTACCGCCCAGTGGCTGTTGCGTGACGAGAGAATAAGGTCCGATCGAACGAGCGTGGATCTTGTCATCAACCAGGTGATGCAGTTTGAGCATATAGATATAGCCCACGGTCACCTTACGGTCGAACTTGTCTCCGGTCCGTCCGTCAAACAGGTTGACCTGACCGCTACGGTCGAGACCAGCAAGCTCCAGCATGTCGGAAACATCGCTTTCATGCGCGCCATCAAACACTGGCGTTCCCATCGGAACACCATTGCGCAAGTGACCAACCATCTCGACAATCTCGGATGGCTCACGGGCATCAATATCTTCGTGATATTGCTCGCCGTAAATGGTCTTGAGCCGCTCTTTCACCGCATCAGGTGGCGCTGCCGCCTGCGGATCGGGATTAGCCAGTTTCCATTCTTCCAGAGCATTGGTTACCTGCTCGCCCAGACCACGTGCGGCCCAGCCCAGATGGGTTTCGAAAATCTGACCGACGTTCATACGTGATGGCACACCCAAGGGGTTCAGCACGATATCAACCGGCGTTCCGTCTTCCAGGAACGGCATATCTTCTTGTGGAAGAATGCGGGAGATAACCCCCTTGTTTCCGTGACGGCCAGCCATTTTGTCACCGGGCTGCAACTTGCGTTTCACAGCGACAAAGACTTTGACCATTTTCAGGACGCCGGGGGACAGTTCGTCACCACGCTCCAGCTTCTCACGGCGATCTTCGAAACGTTCGTTAATTTCCTTGATCGCTTCGTCATATTGACCGCGGGTCGCTTCAAAGTCGGATTGAACCTTGTCATCCTTCACAGCGATTTTCCACCAGTCGGCATTGTCCAGTTCGGACAGGCCTTCTGCGGTAATCTCTGCGCCCTTCTTCATTGGTTTCGGTGCGGACGTTGCCGTCTGACCGATCAGCATGTCTTTCAATGCGTTGAAGGTTGCACGGTTCAAAATGGCGCGTTCGTCATCGCGGTCTTTCGTGAAGCGCGAAATTTCTTCGCGTTCAATCGCCAGAGCACGCTCGTCCTTGTCGATGCCGTGGCGGTTAAACACACGAACCTCAACAACCGTACCCGCTACACCCGGAGGCAGACGCAGGGACGTGTCACGCACATCCGAAGCTTTCTCACCAAAGATCGCGCGAAGAAGCTTCTCTTCCGGCGTCATTGGCGACTCACCCTTAGGCGTGATCTTGCCGACAAGAATATCGCCCGGTTCGATTTCAGCACCGATATAAACAATACCGGCTTCGTCGAGGTTGCGCAGCGCTTCCTCACCGACATTCGGAATATCGCGGGTAATATCTTCAGGACCAAGTTTCGTATCACGGGCCATGACTTCAAATTCTTCGATATGGATCGAAGTGAAGACATCGTCTTTCACGATACGCTCGGAGATGAGAATACTATCTTCGTAGTTATAGCCATTCCAGGGCATGAAGGCGACGAGGCTGTTTTTACCCAGAGCCAATTCCCCCATATCAGTCGATGGGCCATCAGCCAGCGTATCGCCTTCCTGAACAAGATCGCCCACTTTCACCAGCGGACGCTGGTTGATGCAGGTGTTCTGGTTGGAACGCTGGAACTTCTGGAGGGTATAGATGTCGACGCCGGACTTGCCTGCTTCGACATCGCCTTGGGCGCGGATCACGATGCGGGTCGCATCGACCTGATCCACAATACCGCCGCGGCGGGCCGCAATCGCAGCACCGGAATCGCGGGCCACGGTTTCTTCCATACCAGTTCCGACAAACGGTGCCTCTGCTTTCACAAGCGGCACAGCCTGACGTTGCATGTTCGATCCCATCAGGGCGCGGTTAGCGTCATCGTTTTCCAGGAACGGGATGAGCGAGGCAGCAACAGACACAAGCTGTTTCGGCGAAACGTCCATCAGGGTGATGTGATCACGTGGTGCGATCAGAAACTCACCGGCTTCACGCGCGGACACCAGCTCTTCTACAAAGCTGCCATCTGCATTGAGATCAGCATTGGCCTGAGCCACTGTATGCTTCTGCTCTTCCATCGCGGAGAGATAGACAACTTCATCGGTGACCTTGCCGTCCTTGATCTGACGATAAGGTGTTTCGATAAAGCCATATTTGTTCACTCGGCTGAACGATGCCAGTGAGTTGATGAGACCAATATTCGGACCCTCAGGCGTTTCAATTGGACAGATACGGCCATAGTGAGTTGGGTGAACGTCACGGACTTCGAAGCCAGCACGCTCACGCGTCAGGCCGCCAGGCCCAAGCGCCGATACGCGGCGTTTGTGGGTGACTTCACTGAGTGGGTTGGTCTGATCCATAAACTGGGAAAGCTGCGAGCTACCAAAGAACTCACGCACTGTGGCAACAGCTGGTTTCGCGTTGATCAGATCGTTCGGCATCACAGTGGATACGTCAACACTGGACATACGCTCTTTAACCGCACGCTCCATGCGCAACAGACCAACACGATATTGGTTTTCGAGAAGCTCGCCAACCGAACGCACTCGCCGGTTTCCAAGGTTATCAATATCATCAACTTCGCCCTTGCCGTCTTTCAGATCGACGAGGGTTTTGACGACGGCCAATATGTCTTCCTTGCGAAGAACCGTATAATCATCAGGCGCATCAAGATCGAGGCGCATGTTGAGTTTGACACGGCCAACGGCGGACAGGTCATAGCGCTCTGGATCGAAGAACAAGCCTTCAAACAAAGCTTCTGCCGTTTCGCGGGTTGGTGGTTCGCCAGGACGCATGACACGGTAGATGTCGGACAGCGCTCCATCACGATCTTCAGCTTTATCGACTTTCAGCGTGTTGCGGATCCATGGACCGGTTGTCACGTGATCAATGTCGAGCAGCTCAAGCTGGTCAATGCCCGCACCGTCTAGCTTCTCTAGATTCTCAACCGTTACTTCGTCACCAGCTTCGATATAAATCTCACCGGTTTTTTCGTTGATCAGATCAAAGGCACTGTAACGGCCAAAAATTTCTTCGGTCGGAATGACAACATTTTTCATGCCATCTTTTTCGGCCTTATTGGCGCTACGAGGCGTAATCTTGTTGCCGCTGGCAAATACAACTTCACCGCTATCAGCATCAACAATATCAAAGGTCGGTTTCTGGCCGCGCCATTGCTCAGTGACGAATGGGATGGTCCAGCCGTCTTTCGCACGCTTGTAGGTGATCCGCCCGTAAAATTCGTTGAGAATATCTTCTTCGGAATAGCCCTGCTTCAGAATGCCGGTGATTTCCGCACTCTTGGTACGGCCTTCATCTTCAATCTTGCCCTGAATTTCGATCGCACCCATGGGCTCCTTGATCGTAATTCGGTTGCCTTCAATCTCGGTGATCTCGGCAGGCTGCTTCATACCAGCAACCCGCACCATTTCGCCGACCTTAAACGGCGGCTTCTTCTCTTTCACTTCGATGGTCGCATCACCCAGCGAACGCAGCAGTGCGGTCACAGGCAGTTTACGCTTACGGTCGATGCGAACGTTGACGATGTCTTTCGCATCAAATTCAAAGTCGAGCCACGAACCACGGTAAGGAATAACGCGAGCGGCGAACAGGAACTTACCAGAGCTGTGGGTTTTGCCACGGTCATGGTCAAACAACACACCGGGCGAACGGTGCATCTGGCTGACAATAACACGCTCGGTACCATTGATGACGAACGTGCCGTTCTTGGTCATCAAAGGCATGTCGCCCATGTATACGTCTTGTTCCTTAATATCGAGAACGGAGCGCGCTTCTGTTTCCGGATCAACTTCAAAGACGATCAGACGCAGCGTCACTTTCATTGGTGCTGCATAGGTGATGCCGCGCTGACGACATTCTTCAACATTATATTTGGGATCTTCGAGCTGGTAGTTGACGAAATCCATTTCGGCGGTGCCAGCAAAATCGCGGATCGGGAAAACGCTGCGCAGCGTTTTTTCCAGACCGGAAACATAATCGATCGACGGATCAGAGCGCAGGAACTGCTCATATGATTCGCGCTGAACCTCGATCAGATTCGGCATATCGATGACTTCATGAATGTCGCCAAAGATTTTGCGGATACGTTTTTTGCGGGTCGGTGTGAGAGCTGTTGTCTTTACCGAAGATGCTTTCGTCGCCATGTATTTTTTGCCTTCTCGCCATCACCGGATTTGCGCAACTTATGAAGCGCTTAGCCAGTGGAAAACCAAATTTTGTGGGGCGCTCCAGAACAAAAAGCCACGGCCTCTCAAACCCATTTTCTTGGGCAGAAGAGTCGCAGCTCATAGCGTCCTGAAAACCGTTCAGATCTCATTTCTTCTGGCGCGCCGCGCAACTGCACGCCCTGTCTCGAAATCTGTGGTGAGCCGCTCATATAGGGAGATGTTGGATAGCGGTCAAGAGGTGGACGTTGGCATTTCTGCAGCAGAACTGGGCTTCCCTTCATACCATCTGGTCGCCAACACGCGCACGATCCAAAAGAGCATGATTGCCAATATAATTGGCTCCGGAGCCGACAACAGACCGGTTTCTCGGATTTGTTCGGGGAAAGCAGTTGCTCCAGGGCCGGTAAACAAGGAACCGGCAGCAATGAAATAGGCAAAGCACATGCGCCACAAATGACGGGCGATGCGCTTTTTCCCAGAAATACCTCGCCGGGCAATCATCACCGCGTCGCCCAGTGCAGCCAGGAGGGCCAGACCTCCAAAAAAATAGTGCGGGAAGGCTGGCAATCCATCCTTCAACCCGTCTGGGCTATTTTGCGCTTCCAGTCCGAAAAACAGTCCACCAGCAGTAACGCCCAATGCAACAGCAAGCGCAACATAATGCTGCCAGATAATCGATTCATCTTTTTGCCGGGCAGCCAACCAGGAGGTGACGACAAGATAGATAGTAAAAACCCCGACCAAGACAGAGATGGCCATCGGAAGGACGATGGCAAGATAGATCCCAGCGGCGGACATGATTGTCATGGTTACCAAAAAAACATTGCCGACACCGCGATGTACGCGCGAACCTTTGCGAACAAGTAACGCGGCAGCGCCAGCGAGAACCGCGATCGTGCCCATGCTGATATGGAGAAACATGATAAGCGTCATTGAAAATATCCTCGTTCAAAGGTTCGGAACGAATATACCTATATGGTCGATTTTATTGAAAAGCAATAAAACTATTGACGTTTATCGATAAATGTATATTGATAAGCAACGAAACATATATCGTAATTCAATAATCACTGGAGACTATCATGACACATATCGCGGCCAAGGGGGAGGAAGACATCGTCCTTAAGTCGGCCCGCCTGCTACTCGGCTTTTTTCGCATGGCGGTGATCTTCGCATCTGTAATCCTAGTCCTGTCATTGCCGGTCATGGCGATTTTCGGGCAAGAGATATTGGCAGAAGTTGGAGAGCAATTTGTAGATGTGCCGCCGACTGCGGTACTTTGGGTGTCAGCCGGCTTTGTATTCGTGATGCTGTTGATCATGCTGCTCAGTTATTTCACTATCGATCGACTGCGCAAAGTCCTGGCTTCCGTCCGCGAGGGTGATCCGTTCAACCGGACCAATGGCATGCGCCTACGCGGCATGGGTATTGCCATATTCGTGATCCAGATCCTGACCGGGGTGCTAGGCGCGTTGATCGGGGTTATCATCAGCTTGCTCGGCGAAGTAAAAGAGGGCGAGCGGATGGTCGTCTCTGGCGAATTTGGAATCTCGCTTTCCGGCATATTGCTGGTGCTGCTGCTGATCGTTCTGGCCCGGGTCTTTGACCGTGGCGCGGATATGCGCGATGAGCTGGATGGGACCATCTGATGTCCGTCCAGGTCAAGCTCGACGATCTGCTGCACGACCAGCGCATGACGCTGACCGAGCTGGCTGAGCGAGTGGATATTACCATCGCCAATCTGTCGATCCTGAAAACCGGCAAGGCAAAAGCAATCCGGTTCAGCACCTTGGATGCCATCTGCCGAGAACTCAAATGTCAGCCTGGCGACATATTGCATTATGATGATGGCCAGAGCGATGGCAGTTGACATTAGTGTATTATTATAACAATACACCTTGACATGACTACTTCAGCTAATCTCTCACCATCGGACCCTCATTCACTGGCGCGCATTGTAGGCGGGTCGCTATTGGCAACGATCTTCGTCGGGATGGCGGCTGCACTGACTGTCGCTCAGGGCATCGATATCAACCTGTCGGCGGATGTTGTCGCAACCGCGCAAAATATGCTGGAAGCCGAAACACAATTGCGCGCCAAATCCTATATCGCGCTCGTGATGTTTGGTCTGGAAGCCGCAGTTGGTGTCGGGCTATTTCTGCTTTTGCGCCCAGCCGGACAATTGCTCGCGGGGTGGAGTTTGATCGTCAGCATTGCCGCAGCTATTCTAGCTCTGTTGGGTGCCGTCTTTAATATGAATGCGGCCGAGATAGCCGGTGATCTAGCTTATGCACAGATGGCCAGTGAATCGCAGCGATTGCTACTGACCGGCATGCAGGCCACTTCTGACTATACATCCTTTCACCTCGCCTTGGTGCTATCGAGCGCATCCAAAGCGGGCTTTTTCTATCTCTTCCTGAAATCCGGTTTGATTCCAAAACTGATTGCCGGTTGGGGCCTGTTTGCTTCTCTATTTGTGTCCACAGCTATCACTATGCGCGACTTTGTTCCAATCATCGGACATAGTGGTGTTACGATAAGCTTCATGGCATCAAATCTTATCGCCCTGCTTGCAACCGCGCTCTATCTGACGATCAAAGGCGTTCGCTCCGCCTAGCCGCTATTCCAACCCAAAGTCCGTAATGGTCACAACTTTACGGATCATATCCGGGTCATATTCCACCTGACCGTCGAGTATTAACATTGCCAGTCCATGGACCAGCGACCAGGCATGCAGCGTCGCCGTTGCGCGATGTTCCGGTGAGATATCTTCCGACATGGTCGCGGCAATACCGGCCCGCAATTGATAGAAGGCCTCTCCCATTTTGGTTGGATTGCCCGCAGCGAGATCTACTTTTCCGACCCGGTCATAGATCAGACGTACTAATGCCGGATGCTCGACGGCCCAGCGAACATAGGTGACCCCCATTTCCCCGAACCCTTCCCGACCGCCGCCTACGGATTGCGCTGCTTGGGCCTGATGCGCCCCAAGCTGGTTCAACGCCTCAAGCGCCAATGCATCAAGTAATGCGTCCTTGTTCGGAAAATGCCGGTAAAGGGCCGTCGCCGAGACTCCCAATTCGCGGGCCAGCGCGCGAAGGCCGAGATCAGGGTGATTCTGCCTATCGAATTTTTCCATGCCCGCCGCAATCGCCGCTGCACGCAAGTCGCCATGGTGATAGGCGCCAGAATCCTTTGGCGTTTTCTTGGAAGCTTCTTTAATGTTGACACTGTTACCTTTAACGTTCATGTTAACACCATAAACATTTGGAGTCGTTAAGCCAAGGGGAGTTTGCACCAATGCTGATTTTTGCAATTGCCACGGCTATCATCGCTGTCACAGTCGCGGCAGCCCATTACATCCTTGGCGAGCGGGCGGTGCTAAAGCCGCTGTTTGCAGAACCAACAGACGGGCTATTGGCTGCGCCAACCATGCGCCATCTAACTTGGGCAATGTTCCAGCTCCACTCGCTGGTTTGGGCCAGCCTAGGCATCGTGGTTCTGCTGAACCGGCTTCAGGGCGGCGGCGATCTGATCGGATATCTCGCGATCCTGATCTTCACCATGTCCGGGATTGGAAATTTTGCCGCCCTTCGGCGTCCGCATCCTGGCGGCATATTATTATTTCTCGCAGCGGGAATGACCGCTGCTGACATCTGGTTTAACTAAGAAGGATTTGATCATGGCCAGCGTTATTGAAAATACCATCCGCTCTGCTGTTACCCCTGTGATGGGTGCAGTGGCGAATTTCAATCGCAAGCGGATGAAAGCACCGGAAGGCGGACATCCGTATCTAACTGGAATTCATAAGCCAATGAGCGAAGAATTGACCCTGGCCGAATTACCGGTCGACGGAGAAATTCCGGCCCAGCTTGACGGACGCTATTTGCGGATTGGCCCTAACCCGGTAACCGCGCCCGATGAGGCCAGCTACCATTGGTTTGTTGGAGACGGTATGGCCCATGGTATCCGTATCACGAACGGAAAAGCCGAATGGTATCGCAATCGCTGGATCCGTTCCAACGCCGTGAGTGATGCGCTGGACGAAGATCGCAAACCCGGCACCCGCAAACCGCGCACCGATACAGCCAATACCAATATCGTGGAAATTGGCGGCAAGACCTTTGCAATTGTCGAAGCCGGCGGCTTTCCGGTGGAGTTAACCGACGATCTTGAAACGGTTGCTCACAATCCGTTCGATGGCAGCTTGCAGAACGCTTTTTCCGCCCATCCGCATTTCGATCCCAAAACCGGTGAGATGCACGCTGTCTGCTATGATGCACCGGTCATGGACACGGTCTGGCATGTGGTTCTTGGGCCGGATGGCAAGGTGAAGCGGGAAGAACCTATCCCGGTTAAACAGGGTCCATCCATCCACGATTGCCAGATTACCGAGAACCATGTGCTGGTCTTTGATCTGCCCGCGACTTTTTCAATGAAGCGCATGCTGGCCGGCTATGCGTTCCCCTATGACTGGAATCCCGAGCACAAAGCCCGCGTCGGCCTGTGCCCGCGAAATGGCTCTGGTGCGGATACGATCTGGTGCGACGTCGAGCCCTGCTATGTCTATCATCCGGCCAATGCGTTTGAGACTGAGGATGGCAAAGTCGTCGTCGATGTTGTGGTCCATGAAAGTACCTATGCCCGCACCACCTTTGGTCCTGGCGGCGAATGGTCACGACTCGAACGCTGGACCGTTGATCCGGTGAGTAAAAAGGTAGACCGCAAAATCCTGAATGACCGCGCACAGGAATTCCCGCGCTATGACGAACGGCTCACCACCAGCGACTATCGCTATATTTACAGCATCGCCCTCGCCGGCGAACCGGATCAGCTCGACATGGCAGGTAACGAGCTATTCAAACATGATCTGAGAACCGGCGAAACCGCCGTCCGTCACTTTGGTGACAACCGTCATCCAGGCGAATTTATCTTTGTGCCGCGATCACCCGATGCGGGCGAAGATGACGGCTGGCTGATCGGCCTGGTCATCGACATGAACAATGAGACGACCGAGCTGCAAATCCTGAAAGCCAATGACATTACTGGTGAACCACAGGCAGTAATCCATGTCCCGCACCGTATTCCTCCCGGATTTCATGGCAACTGGATCACCGCGGCCTAGGCTCTAGTCCTTCTCGATTCTGGCGGAACCAAAGCCTTCAGAGAATTGCGGCGCTTCATCGGTTACTTCCTCCCAGGGCGCTTTGGATCCGACAAAGATATGGGCGGCATAGCCGCGATGGCCTGGGTCGTTGTCGAGCAGGCCGGCCGGCACGAAGAATAGATTGCTTTTCTGCCCGTCCAATGGGAGCGGGCTGCCACATGTTTTACAAAAAACCGAATGCCAGCCATTCCCATCCGGGACAAAGAAAGTAGAAATCAGATCTTCCCCTCTTTCCCATGCGAAATTATCGCGGGTCGCGTGGAAGACCGCATTGCCATTCGTACCCGACACTTTTCGGCATTTCGAACAATGGCATTGTCCAATCGGGCCGGGTGGGCCGCTGATCGAAAATGATACGCCGCCACAGAGGCAACTGCCGGTCAATTTATCGGTCATGATTTGATGTCAGTCCTGTCCTAAAATCGGAGTTGAAGTCATATCACAACGGATTGGCAATAAGAACCGAGAGATCTGTTGACCAACTCAGTACAATACTTGACTTGCCGCATCGCAGGCTTGAGACGTTTCTGTGATGGAGCAGAATGTCGGGAATTTGCTATGATCACCTTCAACAAGAAAAACCACCTACGCCTTTGGCTGCTCTTGGGCCTCAGCTTGGTATTTGGCACCGCCGCTCAAGCAGCCGCAGACTATCAACCCGGCCATACAGCCTTGGAAGTCTGGAACGCAGAAGGGCAGGCCAATGCACCGCAATGGGTGCAGGTCTGGCTGATGATCATGCTCGCCAGTTTTGCGCTCGGCTTGCTATTTGTCTGGAAGCGCGTGGAAGCGCGCTGGGTCGTTGGCGGTTTCATAACAGCCATCCTCATCAGCCGATTTGGCATTCCGGCCATGGGAATTGTCAAACTATCGGGGCTGGTTGCGCTGGTACATCTGATCTTCTGGTCACCGGCACTTTTCCTGCTGCTTAAGAACCGACCGTTTTTGACAGAGCGGTCTTTCTATGCGCTTTGGACAGGCCTGATCACCGCAGTCATCCTATTCTCGTTCATCTTCGATATCCGCGATGCCGTGATTTATCTCGATCATATTCTCGGGATCGGAATCCTCTCTGCCTAACAAAAACAGCGATTGCTCGGCGCCTGACAGTCGTTGACACTCCTTGTCCGGCAACAAAAGGAGACGGGCATGAGAACGGTGATAGTAACAGGTGCGTCCAGCGGCATTGGCGAAGCCACTGCCCGCAAATTGGTGCAGTCCGGCTATAATGTCATGCTCGCTGCCCGGCGGACCGACCGCTTGCAATCCATTGTCGAAGAGCTGGGAGAACAAGCCGCGTTTCATGCAACGGATGTCAGTAGCCGGGAAGATCAGGACGCACTGGCTGCGGCAACGATTGAAAGGTTCGGTCAGGTGGATGCGCTGGTCAGCAACGCTGGAATCATGCCGGTATCGCTGATTGAAAAAGGCGATGTCGAAGACTGGGATCGGATGATCGATGTCAATCTGCGCGGTGTTCTTTATGGCATAAATGCAGTGCTGCCGCAGATGGTTGAACGTAAGGACGGACATATCATCATCATTTCTTCGATCGCGGCGCTGGAGACCTTTCCCTCCAGTGCTGTCTATTCCGCGACCAAGTCCGGCGTGCGATCGATGAGCGATACGCTTCGCAAGGAAATGACCGCACACGGTGTCCGCGTTACGACCATATTTCCCGGCGGTGTGAAGACCGAGCTGGGCACCAGCATCAAGGATCAATCGGTCCTCGAAATGATGGGCGGCGTGTTTGATTTCGAGTTTCTCGAGCCGGAAAATCTTGCCGATAGCGTGGCCTATGTACTGAGTCAGCCGCCGTCAGTTTGCGTCGGAGAATTGATGATCCGTCCAACCGGACAAGCCTGAACATGAGCGGCTAGATTCCCTCCAGCCGGCAACCACGCTGTTCCAATATGTCCCGCATTTCACGATAAGCGCGTGGTGTGTCAGTCAGCGGGATATAGGGATGGAGGTGATGCACAATATGATATTGCATGCCCATCGATCCGATATTGCCCCAAGTGCTTTTGAAAGCACGTGTATCGCGATAGCGGCCAGTCTTGTTCGCCGGATGATGGGGCGCCCAGCTCAAGAAAAACTGGATATAGGTCAGCCCGATCTGTCGGGGCAGCCACCACAGCAAAGCCGCCTCCAGCGCATAGCCCGACCAAGCGAGCACGATCAATATCCCGAAATGGATGATTTGAAAAAGCGCACCATCAAGCAACGCATCCGGCCGACCAATATCCCGCAGAACATCGCCATATTTATTGAATCCGCCCTCGGCACCTGGTTGGCGGTTCTGAATGGACTTCCAGATGGCATGCCTCGGTCCCAGAGCTTTACTACTGATATCAGGGTCAAGTTCCGGGTCATTAGCATGCAGATGATGTTGAATATGGGTTAGCTTGGCCACACGATAGGGCAGGACCAGCGGAATGGTCGACACATGGCCGACCAGTTCGTTTAACCATCGCCACTTCGTCCCCTTGCGCCCGATAATGTCATGCTGCGCCTCATGAGACGGCAGATAACAGAGCATCACGTTGAACGTCGCAATAATGAACCCCAGCCACAGCGGCATGACACCCAAGAAGACCAACGGCCAAAGCGACAGCCAGACCACCAAATTGCCCAATCCCCATGCTACTGCTTCCCAAGGCAAGCGATCAGCATATTTGCGGGCAATGGCTAGCTCCTGTTTGCGCAGATCTTGTTCGGCAAGGACAGCGCTCATATCCAGCGACCTTTGAATTGCGCGAAAGCACCCCATGCGCCGCCGATGATCAAACCCAAGGTCAATGGTGAAAGGCCCAGCGGGGCCTGCCAACCAGATATTAGCATGATTTGGGCTAGCAATGGGCCCAGAAACCCGACGCCAAAAATCAGCGGCATGAAATGAAGGATGTTTTTCAGAACAAATTGCACGATGCCGTCCTTTTCAGGCACGAATGTTATCGCAGCATCGCCGAATAATCAACTATTTACAGTGTTGTCAGTAGCCCTAGTTGCTTTTCTACGATCAGCCTGTCTTTCTTCGCCGGATTTTCCTGGGTACTTCAACCGGTTCGGGTTCAGCATTTTGTTGGCCAATTTCAGCCATTTCTGAATCGGCTAAGGACTGATCATCAACCCGGCCTTCCACATTTGCAGCGGGCATCGCTTTGCTAAACAAATAGCCCTGCACCTGCACACATCCTTCTTCTTTGAGTTGATTTAACTGATCGCTTCGCTCAACCCCTTCGGCGGTCGTGACCATGCCGAGGCTGGAAGCCAGACCGGTAACCGCACGAATAATTGCCCGGCAATCTTCGCGGCTATCCACTTCCTCGACAAAGCAACGGTCAATCTTGATCTTGTCAAACGGAAAGCTTCGCAGATAGTTGAGCGAACTATAGCCGGTACCGAAATCATCCAGCGCAATCCGCACACCCAAGGAGCGGATTTTATGCAGCAATTCTACATTGGACTGATTGTCGTTCATCAACACGGACTCGGTGATCTCGAGCTCCAGCCGATGCGGTGCCACACCGGTTGCTGCCAACGCGTTGACAATCGTTGGTATAAGATTGGGACTACGCATCTGCGCCGGGGACAGATTAACCGCGACGCTAAGATGATCTGGCCATTTGGCTACCTCGTACAAAGCCGATCGGACAACCCATTCGCCGAGCTGAACAATCAGCCCGGTATCCTCTGCCACCGGAATGAAAACATCCGGCATGATCATGCCTTTCTCGCTATGATGCCAGCGAAGCAAAGCTTCATAACCGATTGTCTCGTTAGTATCGATATTGACCAGTGGTTGGTAATAGAGCTCGAGTTCATTGCGCTTCAGCGCAGCGCGCAGATCTATTTCAATATTGCGCCGGTCCTGTACCGCCTCATGCATCGATCTTTCAAACACCGAAGCGCAACCACGGCCATTTTCCTTTGCGTGATAGAGCGCGATATCTGCATGTTTGATCAACTCTTCCCCGCCATTGCCGCAATCGGGTGCTAGCGCAATCCCAATGCTGACGCCCGTTGCAACCGGCTGTCCTTCAACCATCACCGGTTCGGAGATTTTATCGATGATATTTGCTGCGACCTGCATGACATCTTTATGCGTGCCCACATTGCGCAACGAGATCGCAAATTCATCACCGCCCAGACGTGCGACAACATCTTCGATGCCAATATTATTCTCTAACCGATTGGCGACGGCCTTAAGAACAAGATCCCCCGCACCATGGCCCAATGTGTCGTTGATTGTTTTGAAATGATCAAGATCGAGATACAGAACCGCCAGCTTCTGGTCATTCTTCATCCGCGCGATCGAACGTTGCAACGACTGATTGAACAGAGTGCGATTCGGCAGATCCGTCAGGCTGTCAAAATGCGCCAGATGAGCGACCCGCGCTTCGGCTCTTTTGGCGCTAGTAATATCAGCCGCAACACCCCGAATATGCTGGCTTTCTCCGTCCGCCGTCTTGATGCGCCGACCAGACAGCCTCCACCAGCATTCTTCCCCATCAAGTTTGATGGGGACATGGATATCCCGAAAAGCATTTCCAGAAGCCAGAGACTGGGCAAGCTGGTTTCGCTCCATGGAATCTTCAAATAGATCAACCAGCGGCAAGTTCCGCAAATCGCTTATTTCCATATCCACAGCAGTGGCAAAGCGAGCCGAAGGATTGACGATCAAATGTTCACCATCCACTTCCCACAACCAATCTGAACTTTGTTCGGCATAATCGTGGAGCAACAGCCGAACCGTTTCCGCTGCATCCTTTTGTTTGGCTGCATGCAAATGACGCTGGACAAAGTTGAAGAAGAACATGCGGTAGATATAGTCGATGCAGAGCGCGAAAAAGATCAGCAATATCGCTGTGCTTATTCCGCCAGACCCCTTTGCTGCGACGAATGCACCGGCATAACATATTGTGGTGATTGACAGATTATAGGTCTGCGCGCGCGGGACACTGCCAAAAACAAACCCGCCAACCACCAGACCGCCCATCGCAAGTATTGCAATATCAAGGCTGTACGGGATCTGGCCGAAGGCCACCGGAATGGCCAGAACGCAGGAAAAACCAATGCTGCTGATAATACTTTCGGTGCGGATGTTCCTGATGGTTTCTTTATAATCGGCTGTATCAGGGTCCAATGCCGCCTGACGCATAAAATTACGAATACTCATGAAGGCAGCAATGGCGACATAGAAACAGGCCGTCGCGATAAACTCCACCTCAGCATGGGTAAAGAGCAGGACCATCGCATAGATGGTCAGAGGCAACGCTATTAACGCTCCGATTCGCGATATCTGTCCAAAGGACTTGATCTGTTCACGCGCAACCAGCTCGGTGGTTTCATGATCTGAACTGATCTTGAAATTCCAAACCTTTCTCTGCATCTCCAGCAATCGCTGCAGTGTGATTGTCTCTCCCATATGCGCCCCGTTTTACTCAATGTTACAAAACGTGGTGACAGTAAGTCGAGAGGGTTTGCATAACGTTAATGGTAGTGAAAATCATTGTACATTAATTGGTTATAGCTGGTCGTCTACGTTCATTTGTTATTTTGAATGCCCGTAACGAAGGCAGTTTCCCGAAAGACGCTTCTGTTTTTCCCTCTGCGCTGCCTCGCCTCTGATCGACAAGCCGTTAAGATATCCGGATCCATCTGACCCAATAGGAGACTGGAACGCAACCATGCTTTCCTATGTGCCAGACGAATTCTATAGCCTGGGTCAGCGGTCTGAAAATCGGGCGGCAATCGGCATCGGGGGCCGTATCTATGAAGCATTTGTATATATTGGTTTTAACCGCTTTTGTCGGGCTCGCAGCGACGCAGACTGCCGCCGCACAGGAGATATTTGTTGGCGTTGCTGCGCATGAAGTCGACACCCCTCTGTCGATGCAGATCGATGAAGAAGGCGTTGATTTCCAGATTGGTTATCGCGGCAAACGAATCGACGCGCTGGCCGCCATAGGTGCACCATCGCCGTACATTTTTGCTTCTATCAACAGCGCTGGCGACACCAGTCTGGTCGCTGCTGGTCTCAGCTGGAAAATTGGTGATACATTCTATCTTAGACCGGGAATCGGTCTCGCTATTCATGACGGACCATCTTTGCGCTTTGCACCTGATGGCTCGCAAACCCAGTTGGGTTCACGCATCCTGTTCGAACCGGAACTGGCGATTGGCGTGCGATTATCGGAACGTATCGATCTCGAAGCGAGCTGGGTACATGTCAGCCACGCGCAGCTGTTCAACGACGGACAAAATCCCGGCCTGGATATTATCGGGGTACGGCTGGTGATAAAACTGCCTTGACATCTCAAAATATATGTAACAACTTACATATATGGAAAATGATTATCTTCGCGATTCAGGAATTAAGACGCTCGGCACCCGCATCAGGCGACTGTTTGAACGGCTGAACAGCAATGTAACCGAAGTCTACCGCCGCGAGCTCGGCTTTGAACAGCGCTGGTTTGCACTTGGCATGCTACTTAAGGATCATGGCCCGATGAACAGCCGCGATGCCACCAAGAGGCTTGGCCAAAGCCATGTCGCTATGGTTCAGGTTGTTCGCGCCATGGAAAAATCTGGTTTGCTTGAGCGCCAGGCTGATCCCAGCGATGCACGCAGCAAAATATTGCATCTAACATCCGCAGGGGCGGAAAAGCTCGAACAGGTTTCCGCAATATCCCGTTTAGTGGACCAGGCCGCCACCGAGCTGCTTGCAGAAGCGGCTCCTGATTTTCTCCATCAGCTTGATGCCTTGGATGATGCGCTGGACCGGTTGAGCTTCGCAGATCGTATTGAAATAGCGTTTTCTGAAGGAGGATCAAACACATGATAACCGCGATATTATTGGCAATGCAACCGATGCCGGCAGATTGCACTGATGAACATGATGCGATCACCCAAATGGCAGAGGCGATTGAACAAAAATATGTCCTCGCCGAAGCAGCCAAACGCTCGGCAGTGGCGGTCAGGAGCAAACTGCAACAGGGCGCATTTAGCCAGAATTGTAACGATAGCGAAGCGTTTGCTAAGCAAATGACGGAGCAATTGCGAACCATCTTGAACGATGGTCACGTCTTCGTCGAATATGCTCCGAAATCCTCTCGGGCAGGCGAAGATGACTGGCTGGAAGAGTGGAGAGATGGCGCGCGAGCCAGGGGTTTTGGTGTCAAACAAGTGGAGCGCATGAGCGGCAATATCTCCTATCTACATCTCACTGACTTTTTCGAATTTTCTGTAGCCAGAAAAGCTATGGCGTCGGCTTTTGAACTGGCGAGTAGCAGCGATGGCCTGATACTTGACTTGCGCAATAACCCCGGCGGATCTCCGGAAACCGAGTGGCCAGTGCAATGGACATTCATGGCATCGGGATCGACAATTCCGCTGCACCACGAAACCCGTGATGGCAAGAAGCCGGATATGAAAGAACCGGCGCTGCAATGGCCGCGATATGGGAGCGACCGACCGCTCGCTATCCTTGTCGACAAGACGACTTTTTCTGCACCCGAGGCCGTCGCTTATTCGCTGCAGGCACAAGGTCGAGCAGTTGTCTTTGGTTCCCCTAGCGGCGGCGGGGCGCATATGCTGGGGGATGCCGTGCCCCTGACCGGTGGTTGGCAGATCGTCATTCCAGAGACGAGACCCTATAGCCCCCATACTGGCGGCAATTGGGAAGGCACCGGCGTGATTCCCGATTTTCAAACGTCAAAGGAAGACGCAATTGAAGCTGCGCAAAAATGGATTACCGCCCAACTGGAATCAAAAAGGGCGGCTTCCAAAACGGAAACCGCCCCTTGATCTTGTCAATAAACCGAACGGCTTATTGCATTGAACTCATTACTTGAGTTCAACCGTACCGCCAGCAGCTTCGATCTTGGTTTTGATCTCTTCAGCTTCAGCTTTGTTAACGCCTTCTTTAATTGCTTTAGGCGCGCCTTCGACAAGTGCTTTCGCATCGGTCAGGCCAAGAGCGGTGATCGCACGAACTTCTTTAATCACCTGGATTTTCTTGCCGCCGTCGCCGGTCAGAATGACGTCAAATTCGTCTTTCTCTTCTGCAGCAGCTTCGCCGCCACCAGCAGCTGGGCCAGCTACGGCAACAGCAGCAGCAGCAGATACGCCCCACTCTTCTTCAAGAGCTTTGGACAGTTCAGCCGCTTCCATAACGGTCAGTTTAGACAGTTCTTCAACCAATTTAGCAATATCAGCCATTTTCAATATACTCCAAATTTCTAATCAATTATTTCGGTAAAAATTATTCACCCGAAGCGGCATAAGCGCCGACTACGCGTGCAAGGGCTCCAGCTGGTTCTTTGACAACCCGCGCGATTTTCGTTTGTGGTGCGACAAGCAGACCAACAATCGTACCGCGAAGTTCATCAAGAGA
This sequence comes from Sphingorhabdus sp. Alg231-15, assembly GCF_900149705.1. Lineage (NCBI taxonomy): Bacteria > Pseudomonadati > Pseudomonadota > Alphaproteobacteria > Sphingomonadales > Sphingorhabdaceae > Sphingorhabdus > Sphingorhabdus sp. Alg231-15. Next base: position 2,013,449 of record NZ_LT703001.1, read on the forward strand.
AGGCATGGAAGCCAGAGATTTAACGCCTGCTTCGTCGAGAAGGGTATCACCCATTGCGCCGCCAACGATCTCAAGAAGATCATTGGATTTTGCAAATTCGACTGCAATTTTTGCAGCCGCCACCGGATCATCCGATGTGGCAAGTGCGACCGGGCCTGACAGCATATCTGCTATCGGGGCATAGTCGGTTCCTTCCAGAGCCCGCTTGGCAAGGCGGTTTTTAGAGACTTTGAAGCTTGCTCCGGCTTCGCGCATCTTTCCACGGAGTTCCGTGGACTCAGCCACGGTAAGACCCAGATTGCGTGTCACCACAACAACCCCGGCTTCCTTGAAAGTCGCGTTTAGCGCAGAAACGGCTTCGGTCTTTTGACCACGATCCATATTTTGCTCCTTCACGTGGATTGCGTTTTTGAAGCGCAATCCGCTTTCTTCAATAACGCCACCCCAGTGCAAACCAGAATGACGAGCGAAAGAACCAACCGAAGTCAGTTCTGTATAATCCGAAGGGGGGTTTTGGTTGCTTGGCCGCGTTGGAAAACGCTAACTGCAAACCCGCGAGTTTCCTCGCGAAAAAACTGATCCCCGTCTAGGCTGGAAATTAAGAAGGCCAAATTGCCTTCACCGGCTGTCTCGGACGGAAATTGCGATTCCTTGTCAGAAGCACAATTTGTGAGAGCGCAATAGCGAGATGGAGAATTATGTCAAGAGAAGCGTATCGCCGCTAATGTCCACTTTTGCGATAAAAATCCGCTACCGCCCCTGAAATCTTACAACCGCTCTGCCTGCGCCACAGCTTCCGAAGCCCTCAGCGCCGACAATATGCGCATTAGGTGGTGGACATTATGCACTTCGAGATCAACTTCGAACGTGTGGAAAGGCGCATCCCGGTTGGTCATGCGCAACCGCAGAATATTGGCATTATGAAAGCCGAATATGCCAGCCATCTCGGCCAGCGTGCCGGGTTTGTTATGAAGCACCACCATTAACCTCGCAGCGGCACCGTCGGTTTCGGTGCCCCAGCTGAGATCAACCCAGTCCGCATCGACCCCGTCAGCCAGCTTCATGCAATCAATCGCATGCACCTCGACATTCGCGCCGCTGCGGCGCAGGCCGACGATCCGGTCGCCCGGTACGGGATGACAGCATTCCGCAAGATTGAACGCCACACCAGGGGTTAGCCCCTTGATCGAGATAGCACGGTCCTGTTCTGGCCATTCGCGGTCGTCATCATTGTCGTTGACGCTGCCGGGCATCAGCGCTTCCATGACTTCTCGGTCGCTGAGTTCCCGCGTGCCAATGGCGATCATCAATGCGTCATCATCTTCCAGGTCAAGTCGTTTCAGCGCTGCCTTCAGGGCCTTTTTGCCAATTTTGCCGGGTAGACGCTCGACAATCTCATCATACAGCTTGGTACCAATTTCAACAATCTCGTCGCGTTCCTTATGGCGGACGAATCGCCGAATGGCTGCGCGCGCCTTCCCTGTAATAACAAACGACAGCCAGCCTGGCTGCGGCTCCTGTCCATTGGATTTCAGGATTTCGACAACATCGCCATTGGTCAGCTGCGTGCGCAGCGGCACGTGGCGACCATTGACCTTGGCTCCGACGGCCTGATTGCCGAGATCCGTATGCACCGCATACGCAAAGTCGACCGTCGTTGATCCTCTTGGCATCTGCAGCAACGCGCCCTTGGGCGTGAACGCAAAGATCCGATCTTGATACATGGCCAGCTTGGTGTTCTCGAGCAGCTCCTCCGCATCCTCGGCATGGTCAAGAATTTCAATAAGATCGCGAATCCAGCCTGCTTGTCCGTCCGGCCCCCCGCCCTGTTTATAGGCCCAGTGTGCCGCCAACCCATATTCATTGTCGCGGTGCATGCGGGTCGAACGGATCTGGATTTCCACGCGCATGTTATTGCCATGCATGATGGTCGTGTGCAGCGACTGATAGCCATTGCGCTTGGGCGTCGAGATATAATCCTTGAACCGCCCCGGGACGGTTTTCCATTTTTGGTGCAAGATGCCCAAGGCCCGATAACATTCCGCGCTGTTGTCAGTTATCACCCGAAACGCCATGATATCCGTCAGCTGCTCAAAACTGACGTGACGCTCCTGCATCTTGCGCCAGATTGAATAGGGATGTTTTTCCCGGCCACTCACCTGCGCCGCCAATCCTCCTGCAGCAAGGGCCTTTTCCAGCGACCGGGCTATTTTATGGACCTGTCCTTCGTCACCCTCTTTGATTGCGTTAAGCCGGCCGGTTATCGTCTCATAAGCCTCTGGTTCGAGATGACTGAATGCCAATAGCTGCATCTCGCGCATATATTCGTACATGCCGATCCGTTCAGCGAGCGGAGCGTAAATATCCATAGTCTCATGCGCAATCCGGCGGCGCTTCTCTTCATTTTTGATGAAATGAAGCGTGCGCATATTGTGCAGCCGGTCAGCAAGTTTGACCAAAAGCACCCGGATATCGTCGGACATGGCGAGCAGGAATTTTCTCAGATTCTCTGCCGCACGTTCATTGTCCGTCTGGGCTTCGATCTTGGATAATTTGGTTACGCCATCGACGAGCCGGCCGATATCAGTTCCGAAGAGTTTTTCAATTTCTTCAACTGTGGTCAGCGTATCTTCAACGGTATCATGCAATAAGGCCGTGACGATGGTTTGCTGATCCAGCTTAAGATCCGTCATCAGCCCGGCCACTTCGATCGGGTGACTGAAATAAGGGTCGCCGCTAGCGCGTTTCTGGCTGCCATGCTTCTGAACGGAGAAGACATAGGCGCGGTTGATCAGATCCTCATCCGCCTCCGGGTCATAGCTGCGCACCCGCTCAACAAGTTCATATTGCCTCAACACACCCTCAAACTGTCTGGCTTTCCGCGAAGGAGCAACAAAAAAATAGCGTTGAAGCGAAAGCCTTCGAGGGTGGAGGGCATCGCTTCAACGCTTGAGTGTAACCGGCCGAGCCATTTTCATGGCCATAACGGGATTGAGTGGCCGGTTGTGAAGTCTTGTTTACTGGCGGTTGGCGATCCGCTGCTTCGCGCCATTTTTGTCTCCGTTGCACTTGGCAAGCGCCTCAGCATCAACAGCTTCGCCTTTATAGGTGAAAGATGCCAAAGGGCCGACTTTGCGGGACAAACGAGCGCAGACGGTCTTGACCGATGAGCTGCTTTTAGCCCCTTTGCACTCGGTGCCGGCGCAGTGCATCACCGTACCTCTGATAATATGGCGCGTAGCCTCGACGGGCTGTTGCAGCTCGGCCGTATAGGCCACCTGCTTGCTGCGCGCATTAGCCGCGCTAGCGGTAAAAATAAGTGTGGTTGTCAGAATGGCGACAAACAGCATGGCCATATGGCGCAATGGGGTTTGGGAGATAAGCATTTCAAATTCCTTTCGATTCAGCAATTCCCTTTTGTTGCGCCGAAATATCCCGGGGAGGAAAAGTGAGGAAAAATCGGCTTGCAATTTAGGTTGCGAATCAGTACTTAGTTTATTAGGTTTTAAGTTGCAACTAAAAACTTATATTTTTTTTTGGGATTATCCAAAACTGGGCTAGGGTGCGATATGGACAAATTAACCGAAAATCTTGCGGAACTCGGAAACGGCTGCTCACTGCCCATCTCTCTGGAAGTCATTGGCGAGCGCTGGTGCTTCATGATCTTGCGTGCCTCATTTAATGGCGTTCGCCATTTTGAAGACTTTCTCAGTGAGATAGGTATCGCGCGGAATATATTGGCAAACCGCCTGACCCGACTGGTCGAGGCAGGCATTATGTCCCGCCGCCCCTGTGATCATGATAAGCGCAAAGTCGAATATCGCCTGACCGACAAGGGCGCAGACCTGCTCAGTGTGATCGTTGCCATTCGCCAGTGGGGCGAAAAATGGGAAACCGGCGTGCGATCCAATCCGGTGCTGGCCGATGCCAAAGACCGTCGGCCAATCAGCCAGATTTCCATCCGCGCCCATGATGACCGCGTTCTCGGCCTGGATGATCTATGCTGGATTGATGAGGCTGAGCTTAAAAGCCATGCCGCCGACCATAGTGGTTCGGCAGATCGCGCCGATATGGTTGTTCGCCCTCTCAAGGAAATTGGCGAACCCTCTGCGGCTTGAACGCCAGATCGTTACGTTAGCTCCAGACGTCTGTTTATGGCCTATTCGTTGACATAAATGCTGTTAATTGGCCGTGCCATAACCTTGCGGACAATCGGTTCGAAAAATTCCAGCGGTGCGCTTTCATAATTGGCGTCAAACGCCGACTGGTCATATTTTTCACAAAATTCCGCACAATCTTCAAAATGCTCATGTCCACGGAACTGTTCACGCATATCGCGGTCCTGTCCGAGATGGTGGAAAAAATAATAGCCCTGAAAAATTCCGTGTTTCTCTGTAATCCAATGCAGTTTTTCGCTGACAAAGGGTTTCAGGATCGCAGCGGCAACATCAGGGTGGTTAAACGTGCCCAAAGTATCCCCAATGTCGTGCAGCAAAGCCATCACGACATAGTCATCCGGCCGGCCATCGCGGTGCGCGCGGGTTGCGGTTTGCAAACTATGTTCCAGCCGGTCGACCGGAAATCCGCCATAGTCGCCGTCCAGCAACCGCAAATGATCAAGGACGCGGTCTGCTACTTTGCTGGCAAAGGGCATGTAATGGCCGCCAATAATGTCCCAGTCTTCTTTGGTGCCTTCCTCCATCGAAGGGAATTTTGCTCTGACTTCGTTGGGACCGCCCATGACTCTCTCCTTTTTCATGCATCTTGAAAATGCTCTTTATCCAACAAGTTTATGCGATTCTTTCCCAAACGGCAATGCCGCGCTATAGATAGGACATATGGCCGTTATCGAAATCCGCCCCCAGCCCTTTTTTGGCAATAAAAACCGCGCATTCTGGAACCTGCAATCCGCCGGCTGGGCCGCGGTGCTCGCGCTGCGCGGATTGTCGGGTATTTCCAATGGCTTGCCGCTCAGCTTTCTGGTGCCTGCAATTATCGGTACGATAACCGGTTATTCGATCTCGCTATTGCTGTCGGTTATCTATCGCAACCTGATCAACCGCAAACCTCTGGTGACATGGGGCGTGACCGCCGTTGCGTTAGCAGTAGCAGCATCGCTCTATGCTTTTGTCGATGCGTGGGTTTTCCGCATCCAGAACCCGACTTCGGAAACTGCCTTTGGTACATTATTTCTTGGCGCCCTGTTCCTCGGCAGTATGTTGCTTGGGGCATGGTCGGCGCTCTATTACGCAATTAATTTCTTTTTGCGGGTCGAAGAACAGAATGATCAGCTTTTGCGGCTCGAAACGCAAGCCACCAGGGCCCAGCTCGCAATGCTGCGTTACCAGCTCAACCCGCATTTTCTGTTCAATACGCTTAACAGCATCTCCACACTCGTACTGCTGAAACAGACTGAACCGGCAAATGCGATGTTGTCCCGCCTGTCCTCCTTTTTACGGCATACATTGGTCAACGAAGTGCACAGCCGTGTGACTTTGGCCCAAGAGGTTGAAACGCTGCACCTTTATCTCGACATTGAAAAAATGCGCTTTGAGGACCGGTTGCGACCCAGCTTTGACATTGATCCGGCAGTCCGCGACGCGCTGTTGCCGTCCCTGTTGTTGCAACCTCTGGTGGAGAATGCGATCAAATATGCAGTCACTCCGATGGAAGAAGGTGCGGATATCTCGGTATCGGCTCGACTTGAAAATGATAAGGTCCGCATAATAGTTGCGGATACCGGTCCTGGAAAAAATGGTCCAATCCCTAAAAATAATCATTCCACGGGCGTGGGTTTGGGAAATATTCAGGAGCGATTAAACCAAGCTTATGGAGAAGCGCATGCGTTTGAGATCAAATCTTCAACAGGAGGCGGCTTTTCTGTGATCATTGCATTGCCATTTGAGACCAGAGAACAGATTGAGAAAGAGGCTGCGCAAGACAATGCGACAACCGGCCAGATCAGAAACGAAGCAATATTTGGGGAGCATGCATCCGATACAAGCCATGGGGGTCTCGTCACCGCCCCCGCTATGGCTTCATCGCACCAAAAGGATATGAATCCATGACGATAAAGACGATATTAGTCGACGACGAAAAACTGGCCATTCAGGGTCTTCAAATCCGTCTCGAGAAATTCGAAGATATCGAAGTTATCGATACTTGCAACAATGGGCGCGAAGCCATTCGCAAAATCAAGACGCTGAAGCCCGATCTTGTTTTCCTCGACATTCAGATGCCCGGCTTTGACGGTTTTTCTGTTGTTCAGGGCATTATGGAAATCGAACCACCCCTGTTCATTTTCGTTACCGCTTATGCCGATCATGCTGTCCGCGCCTTCGAGGCAGAGGCTGTTGATTATCTTGTCAAACCGGTCGAACCGGATCGTCTGGCCGATGCGCTGGAACGGGTGCGAAACCGGCTCACGGAAAAACGCGGTGCAGAAGAAATTGAAAAGCTGAAAACTGTCCTCAGCGAAGTGGCTCCCGCTGCTATGGCCGATCTGGAAAATGCAGAAGAACCTGCTGCAGCCAGCCGCTATGAAAAGCTGATCAACGTCAAGGATCGCGGCCAGATTTTCCGCGTCGATGTTGATACGATTGAACGGATTGACGCGGCAGGCGACTATATGTGCATTTATACCGCCGACAATTCGCTGATCCTGCGTGAAACAATGAAGGACCTTGAAAAGCGCCTGGATCCTCGCAATTTTCAGCGCGTCCATCGTTCGACGATCGTTAATCTCGGTCAGGTACGCGAGGTAAAACCCCATACCAATGGCGAATGTTTTCTGATTCTGGGATCAGGTGCGCAGGTGAAGGTCAGCCGCAGTTACCGCGATGTCGTTGCACGGTTTGTGCACTAAGCGCACGGTCTTTTAGTCGCGGCGATTTTTGAAAAAACCCTTCAGTAAAGATGCGGATTCGGATTCTTCGAATCCCGCATAGACCTCGGGTGCATGGTGGCAGGTGGAAGCGGCAAAAAAATTTACGCCGCTCTCCACTGCCCCGCCCTTGGGATCAGACGCACCGTAATAGAGGCGCCTGATTCTGGCATGGGCAATGGCACCGGCACACATTGTGCAGGGTTCGAGCGTCACCCAGAGATCACAATCTTCGAGCCGATCGGTGTTTAATGCACTGCAAGCCTGGCGAATCGCTGCAATTTCTGCGTGAGCACTGGGATCATTGTTGGTACGCGTCAGGTTGTAGCCTTGCCCGACTATTTCTCCTTGGCGGACAATAACGGCCCCGACTGGAACCTCACCCGAGTCCGCCGCCTGCCTGGCCAATGCCAGTGCTTGCGGCATATAGGATTGGAATGGATCGGTCGTCATATGCAGCGATTAGCGCGTAGCAATGGCAATGACCAGATGAACCCGCTTGCCGTAGATAGATTGCCGACGCAATCAGGCCTCGACAGGGCGGAAAATCTTGGCGCAACGCTTGACGGACTGACCTTTTGCGGTTAGGTGCGCTGTCTTTCCTACGGGAATCACTCATTAACAAGAAATTGGACAAGCAAGATGTCGCGGATTTGCGAACTGACAGGTAAGACTCGGCTGGTAGGTAATAACGTATCGCACGCCAAAAACCGGACCAAGAAAACCTTTTTGCCCAACCTGCAAAATGTGACGCTGTTGTCCGACGCACTCGGCAAAGGCATAAAACTTCGGGTATCGACCCATGGTCTGCGATCAGTCGAGCATGTTGGCGGGCTGGATAACTGGCTGCTGAAAACATCCGACGACAAGTTGAGCTTGCGCGTACGCCGCATCAAAAAAGAAATCGCCAAAAAGCAGGCTGCTGCTTAACTTACTATTGAATAGTATTTAATTTGGAATTGATGAAAAGCCGGGGCGAGCCTCGGCTTTTGCTTTTGGAGGTGCAGGCGCTGTACGACCGTCCTTGCCCTTCTTCTTTTGCTTGCCCTTGGCCAACCGGAACTTCATCAATATCGTTTCCTGAATCGCATTGAAATTATCGTCCGATGCGATCCAGATGATCGTCTCATCACCTTCGACCGTCACGCTCAACGCTTCCATATTGTCGACCTTTAAAGGCGGTTTCAGTGAAGCTATCCGTTGTGACGTCCACAGCTTACCAGCCTTGATCTCCGATAGATCACCGATCGAAACAATAGCGGAAACACCCTCAAGCGGCGTGAAGCGGCGATGCAATAACAGCGCACGGCCATCAGGCAACAAAGTCGCATCAGTCAATTCATATCCCTTGGGTGGGCGATAACCAAATAGTGCTGGCTTCACATCCGATTCCGCCGGATCACCCTCAAAAATCAACGCCTGATAACCACCTTTGCTATAGTCGGCAGATTCAGAAAAAACCAGAAAACGATCCTTTGAGTCTTCCGATCCCGGCAGCCGAAGCATTGCCTCTGCTCCACCATTTTGCGGCCAGCTTTGCATCTCTTTGACTTGTTGCTCTGCTTCCTTGCGCGCAAAAGAAGGGCCATAGCGCCAGATCCCGTGATAGCGCTCATAACCAACCCAATATTGGCCGGTCTGCGGATTGTGAGCCAGGGACTCTGCATCCCAATTCTTCTTTGCAAATCCGTTTTCTACCGGCGGACCATCGGGCAGCGGCGCAATAAATGGCCGTTTAGCCAAGCCTTCTTTTTCATCCAATGTGAAGCCTATGAGAACACCCGCATCACTCAACATAAAAAACCGGCTGTCCGGAAGAACCAGCATCGATGATATGCCGCCAAAATCAGCATTGTCACTTGTGAGCTTCCAGCCCGCCAGAAACTCCAATCTACCGGATTTTTTGCGATTTGGATCTTGCGAATCAAAACTGATCGATTGCAACCGGATATATTGGCTGTTGTTCTTCACCGGGGGCGAGCCGTGAATATAGGTCACCGGAACCAGGAAGAAAAACAACGAAAGGCATGCAAATAATCGGGTCACGAAAGCGCCCATAACCGATAATCTAGCGCAAATATATTCTATTCTGGACGGTTGCCAAAAAGGTGCGCTAGGAACCACCAATGTCATTCTGAAAGGCTCCATATGAAGACGATTTATCCTGACGCGACTACAGCTCTGGACGGGCTCTTGTTTGACGGTATGCATTTGTGCGTCGGAGGATTTGGACTGTGCGGTATTCCCGAGCGCTTGATTGATGCGCTTCAGGTCGCCGAGGTCAAGGATCTGACAATCGCCTCGAACAATGCTGGAATCGATAATGAGGGGCTCGGCAAGTTGCTTCGCTCGAAACAGGTGAAGAAAATGATCTCCTCATATGTGGGAGAAAACAAGGAGTTTGAACGGCAATATTTGTCTGGAGAGCTGGAAGTGGAATTCTGTCCCCAGGGAACACTGGCCGAACGCTGCCGGGCTGGCGGCGCTGGAATACCGGGTTTTTATACCAAAACGGGCGTGGGCACTCAGGTTGCAGAAGGCAAGGAAGTGAAGAATTTCGACGGGGAAGACTATATACTGGAACGTGGGATATATGCGGACCTGTGTCTGATCAAAGGATGGAAGGCCGACAGAGCGGGCAATCTAATATTTCGCAAGACCGCGCGGAATTTCAATGCGCCGATGGCCACCGCAGGGAAGATTTGCGTCGCTGAAGTAGAAGAAATTGTTGAGGTTGGCGAACTGGATCCCGACGCGATCCACCTACCCAGTATTTATGTCAAAAGGCTGATCGACGGCTCACCCTATGACAAGAAGATAGAGTTTCGCATGACTCGCGAACGGGGAGACGCGTCATGAGCTGGGATCGCAATCAAATGGCAGCGCGTGCTGCGCAAGAGCTGCAAGACGGCTATTATGTCAATCTGGGCATCGGCATTCCGACACTGGTCGCCAATCATATTCCGGATGGTGTGGAAGTTACGCTGCAGAGCGAGAACGGCATGCTGGGCATTGGTCCTTTTCCCTATGAGGATGAAATCGATGCAGACCTGATCAATGCCGGCAAGCAAACGATCAGCGAACTTCCTTCCTCAAGCTATTTCGGTAGCGCTGACAGTTTTGCCATGATCCGCGGCGGGCATATTGATTTGACCGTTTTAGGTGCGATGGAAGTTGCCGAAAATGGGGATATTGCCAACTGGATGATTCCCGGCAAGATGATCAAGGGCATGGGCGGAGCCATGGATCTGGTTGCTGGTGTCAAAAAGATCATCGTAGTCATGGATCATTGCGCCAAGGATGGCAGTCCCAAATTTATCCCTGCGTGCACATTACCGCTCACCGGAACCAATGTAGTCGATATGATCATTACTGATCTTTGTGTGTTCCACCGTTCAGATCACGAGTCACCATTTAAGCTCATCGAACTGGCTCCCGGTGTGTCAGCTGAGGAAGTTGCAGAGAAGACAACTGGTTTTTACCTGACTTGATCGCAATCCCTCTTGTAATATTTCATTTTTACCGATGGCCCCATGCTTGAAATATAGCAGAATCGGCAGTTGTTAATCCTCCGCCTCCGTCAATAGTGAAACAATGCTTGATTTATTGAGACAGGAAGCACATCACAATTTTATATCCGAAATGGATGTAATTCGATTACATATCGAAGGTGTTGAAATAATTGAATAAAATATAGGTCGGGGGGCCGAATATGTCTGAAGAAGATAATAGAATGGACGAAACGCTTATTGCATTAACGTCACAGATCGTCGTTGCGCACGTGAACAACAATAGTGTCGCAGTTTCTGACTTACCGCTGCTGATTAACAGCGTTCACAGCGCTATGTCTGAACTGGCCGGGAAGCCAACATCGACAATGACCAAACAGGAACCAGCTGTACCCATCGAAGAGTCGATCAAACCGGACCATATTGTTTGTTTGGAAGATGGCAAAAAGTTCAAAATGCTGAAACGCCACCTGATGACACGATACAATATGACACCGGAAGAGTATCGCGCGAAATGGGGACTTCCAGCCGATTATCCAATGGTATCTTCAAACTATTCCAAGGTGCGCAGCGGATTGGCAACAAAAATCGGTTTGGGTCGCAAGTAACTGCCTAAGCCCGCTTTCTCGCCAAGATAATTGCTGCTCGAGCGAATATGAGCGCTATCTGAAATCCGGATTATGGCCATGGATCACCCTGAATTGGTGATACATGGCCATCAGCATTGGTCTGTTGTGGGACCGTGTCTTTCTCGATCAGCCCATCATACCCTTGCCGCCGGAGTCTCAATGACGTCTTTAACGTCAGCCGATAAGCACGCCTTAAAATAGCAAAAAGTCATCAACCGTGAGGCCAGATATCCAAAGCTCGCCCAGCGTTGATCATATTGGATCATTATCTCCTTAAAAACCAAATAGATAGATGATATTTTCAATTTCATTTTTTTGTTTTACAAATCTGTAAAGTCACCGTTGCGTCAAAACTTCATGTATTTTCTAATATAGAGATTCATGCCTTATTTTATTGCTGAATAGCCCCTAATATTATTGGTTGCCCCTGTAACCAAACAGGGGAATCCAAAATGAGATCCAATTTTAAAGCCAAAACCCTACGCCAGTCTTTTGCATCGGCTGCAATTATGGCGCTAGCAATCTCCGCCACAACAGCGAAAGCACAAGATCAACAAGCAGCAGAATCCGGACAAGAATCAGAAGAAAGCGGCGATCTCATTGTCGTAACCGGTTCGCGCATCGCTTCACCCACTGTTGAATCTGCTGCACCTTTGCAAATCCTGGATGACGCCGCGATTGACGACTCTGGCGTTACAAATGTTCAAGAACTGCTCTTAGAAAATCCCGCCTTCGGTACACCTGCGCTCAGCCGGACGAACTCGGCATTTCTAACATCCGGTACCGGTGTAGCGTCAGTCGACCTTCGTGACCTTGGGTCAAACCGAACACTGGTGTTGGTCAATGGTCGCCGTGTCGTTGCTGGGATTCCCGGCACGTCAATTGTTGACCTTAACGTCATTCCAACACAGTTTCTTGAGCGCGTAGACATTCTGACGGGCGGTGCATCTTCGTTATATGGTTCAGATGCCGTCGCTGGCGTTGTCAATTTTGTCTACAAAAAGGATTTTGAAGGCATAGAAGCCAATGGCCAAATCGGACTAACCGAGCGCAGTGATGATTTGCGTTATCAAGCCAATTTGACCTTTGGGACAAATGTCGCGGATGGTCGCGGTAACGTGATGGTTCACTTTGGCTATTCCAATGAAGACGGATTGTTGTCACGTGAGCGTTCGAATACTGAGGTTGATGCCATTTCGAATATTTTCTTCGGCGGTGATGTAAACGAAGAACTGGAACCATTTTTCTCTAGCTTCCCCCCGCAAGGCAGATTCGATGTCGCGGGAACTCCGGGTGTAGGCGATGATTTCACCTTCGATCCAAATGGTAATCTTCAGCCCTGCTTTACAACCAATGGTACGACATGTGCAGGTGGGGTTGGACCGAATGGGTTTAATCGCCAAAATTTCCGTACACTAGCTGTTCCAGTCGAACGATATCTATTCGCGACTGTTGGCAGCTACGAAATTTCGGACCACGTAAATCTGTTTTTTGAAGGAACGTATAGCCGCACCGAATCATCACGCATTATCGAACCCTTTGCTTTGCAATCGGGCGGTAGCACCGGAATTTTCCCGGGGACCGGTCGTATGCCAATTGAGAATGATGTTAATGGTGCAATATTGGTCAACCCATTGGTTCCAGCAGATATTGTTGCAGCTGCTCAAGATACCGATGGTGATGGCCTGAGAGACATCGGGTTTCAACGTCGTTTGACCGAGTTTGGTCCGCGATCAGGTGATACGACCCGCGATTTCTATCGTTTTGTTGTCGGCTTTGATGGCGCAATATTTGACGATAAGTTCAATTGGGACGTGAGCTATAATTTTGGTCAGACTTCTGAGAATCAAACGTCTAGCGGACAAGTCAACATCCAGAGTTTTCAGCAAGCGTTAGCCGCTCAAGCTGATATTGATGATATCGATGGCGACGGTGATGTAACCGAGGCTATCTGTATCAACGCTGATGCTCGGGCTAGTGGTTGTGTGCCGATCAATATATTTGGCGAAGGTAACATTTCACAGGACGCGATCGCCTTTATTGACGCGCAAGCAACCTTTCAAACCAAGATCACTCAACAAGTTGTTCAGGGTAATATTTACGGCTCTCTTTTCGAGTTGCCAGCTGGTCCGCTCGGCATTGCGGCAGGCGTAGAATATCGCCGTGAAGAAAGTGAAGAAGACAATGACGCCCTAACCAATGCTGGCTTAAACGGCGGCAACAAGCTGGGCGACTCTTTCGGTGAGTTTGACGTTCTCGAGGGCTATCTTGAAGTCAAAGTGCCGATCCTTGCCAATACGCCAGGCTTTGAGTTGCTAGAGGCAGGTGGTGCTATCCGTGTTGCCGATTATTCCACAGTAGGAACTGTCGTAAGCTACAATGGTACGCTGACATGGCAACCGATCGAAGACATTCGATTGCGCGGTACCTATTCACGTGCTGTGCGGGCGCCTAATATCGACGAGCTGTTTGCAGGCGCTGGACAGACATTTCCACCTGGCTTGCAAGATCCTTGTGCAAATAGCGGTACCGGCCCGAATGGTGGTGTTACGGCAACTGAAACCAGCGCTTTGGCAACAGCTTGCCGGGCTTTTGCAGGGGTAAATGCAAATATTGCGGCAAATGGCGGCGAATTCCAGCTGGTCCAGGCGGATATCCAAGGCATAAGTGGCTTCAACCTGTCCAACCCTGATCTGGAAGAAGAAAAGGCAGATAGCTGGACCGTTGGTGCAGTGATCAATCCGCGTTCTATTGACGCCCTTCGCAATCTCACAATCACGGTCGACTATTATAATATCGATGTGAGCAATGTGATTGCCGCTCCAGGACGGGCATTTACCCTGGACCAGTGCTTTAACAACGCTGATGCGGTATCATGCTCGTTCATTACACGGCGTGCAAATCAGACATCGACAAATAGCGCAGGTTCAATCGAATTCGTTGATGCTCAACAGCTCAATGGTGCGAGCTTGAGAACAGAAGGTATTGATGTAACGGCTTCATATAATACTGGTCTGGACGCTCTGGGCATTGACGGGAGGTTGAGCGCCAAGATTGCCTATACTCATGTGTTCAATAATGACTTCCGGCAGCGGGATGATCAACCGGTCGATCCGTCGGCAGGCGAAATCGGAACCTCCCAAGATCGCTTCACTGCAAATCTGGGTTATTCAGAAGGGCCATTCCGCATTGGGTTTACCGGAACTTACATTAGCTCTGCCGTGACAGACGATCAGTTCTGTGTGGATTGTGGTGATGCTGTGGATGCTCAATTCTACTTGGACAGCCAGTTGAACTATAAAGTATCAGAGGAGTTCGAATTCTACTTTGGTGTAGATAACTTGCTCGACAATGATGCGCCCCTAATTCCAACTTCTGCGCCATTTAATGTCACTGGCTCTGACACTGCTGCAGACGTCTATGACATATTCGGTCGGCGTTATTATACGGGTGTCCGGATGCGCTTCTGATCAATCCGACTAGATCGACAAACAGGAAGGCCGCGTAATCGCGGCCTTCTTTTTTGCCATTTACCGCTATCACCCAAATCTGCCACCCAAATCTGCCACCCAAATCTGGAATGAAGTTCTAGTCCGCGCTCAGATAAAAGAGCAAAACCGTTTCCGGTGGCGCGACCGGCAGTTGCATTCCAACCTGACTCAGAACAGCGCCGGAAAAACTCATACCCGCGCCGGCCAGATCCAAAGCGTCAATGACGGATGGAGATTTCTCGCTGTACCAGTCTTCGGGCCAGATTTGCCGGATCCTGTAGTTTGCTTCCGGGTCTAATCCGGAAAACCGGAACCGGCCTGGCAGTGCTGGGACTTGTCCAGTCAAATAGGCGACGGAATAGAGCGCCTCGCCCTTGTCCTTCGCCACGACACCCATGATATTGAGATAGTCGGGACTGTCCATCCGGCCAAAATCGCCGTCATGCAAAAGGTTTCGGTGATTTTTGTAAAGCGCGATAGCGGCCTTCAACTCTTCCAGCTCTTCCGGAGGTTCGTCCAGCAAATTCAGCTCCAACCCCATATGGCCCATCAACGCGGTGCCTGCGCGCATGGCCATCGACAATGTGCGCCCTGTGATATGACAATGGCGCGGACCAACATGGGCGCCCATCACTTTGAGCGGCAAGAAATGGGATGCACCGCGCTGAATGATCTGACGATCAAGTGCGTCATTGCTGTCAGAAGTCCATACTCGGTCGGTTCGTGCCAACATCCCAAAATCGGCACGCCCGCCGCCCGAAGCACAGCTTTCAAACTCGACGTCAGGATGTGCGCTACGCAAGCGATCAATCAGCGCCCAAAGTGCCTGTACATGCGCGTAAGCTTTGGCAATGCCCTGTTGACCACCGGGATGATTGAGGTCCCGGTTCATGTCCCATTTGACATAGCCGATATCATGGTCAGTCAGTATTGCGCTGATCCGCCCGAACAGATGATCAGATACTTCCGGTCTGGAAATATCGAGTGCATACTGGTTTCGAAACGGCACCTGTTCAACACCATCCAGACCCAAAATCCAGTCCGGATGAGCGCGATACAGATCGCTGTCGGCGTTGATCATTTCCGGTTCAAACCAGATACCCATTTCCATGCCCAAACCGGTGACGTGATCAATCAGGGGTTTCAGCCCATCAGGATAAACCGCATCCGAAACATGCCAGTCGCCAAGGCCCGCCGCATCGTTACGGCGCCCACCAAACCATCCGTCATCAAGAACAAAACGCTCCACGCCGACATCTGCAGCGCGCGAAGCCAAAGCCTTTAATCGATCCTGATCATGGTCGAAATAGACGGCTTCCCAGCTGTTATAATGCACTGGCCGCACGCGAAATCGTGTCGATTGGCGTAGCAAATTGTTGCGCACGTGATCATGATAATGCTGGCTCAGCGATGAAAGCCCTGAACAGGTATAGGCTCCGACCAGCTGCGGGCTATGGTAGCTCTCACCCGGAGCCAACCGGATTTCGCCAGGGAACAGCAACGCACCCATGGATGCGAAAACCCGGCCGTCGCCATTGCTGTCGACACGCAGGCGACTATTCCCACTCCATGCCAAGTGCAGACCATAAGCTTCCCCTGACTGTTCATCGCTATTTTCTTCGCACAAGATCAGCCCAGGAAAACAGTCATGGGAAGTGCGGCCACGCCGGTTCTCCCGCATATAGGAACCAGAAAAACGACTGACCCTTTCCATCTGAAACTCACGCGCCCAGCGGCCGGAAAATCCTATAATGTCCGTTATATGCGCGGGTATCGGTAAGCAGATTGTTGCCATATCGACCAGATCAAGCGGGCGATCTTGCTGATTGGTGATGGAAGATGAGAATGTCAGCAAACCATTGTCGCTATCGACCACAATATCATAATCGAGAGCGATACCGGTGCGATGATCATGGCAGCTTATCCGACAGGATTGCGGATCCCGTTTGACGTTCTGCACAACGAACCGGCTACCCCAGTCCTGTCCTTCTCGATGGGCAGAAAAGCCGCTTGGCCCAGTATAGCCGATTCCGGGCTCCATCGCCAAAGATGGCTGAATATTGACATCTTCTATGCCGTGGGCGCTTTGCCTCGTGGAGAGCAAAGAAACCTGTTCAACGGATAGGTCAGGAGCAAGGCGCGGTCCCCAGTAAAGGATGAAAGGCGGCTCTCCATTGGCGCAGCAGAGAATGAAGGACATTTCTCCGGCATCAAAGCGGATTGTCTCCATGCGATTGTCGATTTGCATTTCTCCAGACATGACAAGTTCGTAATCGAATTTTATATTTTGCAAAAAGAAAAACCGTTCTGGCATGCACAGCCGAAAAATACTATTAATAGTATGAAACGGGAGAGTTTGCGTATGAATAGCGGGGGTGTGTCGGCGGTCCAGATCGGTGTTTTTGTCGGGCTCATGGTCCTCATCGGACTGCTTACCTATCTGAAAGTGCGCGGCAAAGCGGCTGGTGAGGATGGGTCTGCCAAAGATGTCTTTCTGGCAGGCGGAGGTCTAAGCTGGTTCTTTATCGCTGGCGCGATCACCTTGACCAACCTGTCCACCGATCAGCTTGTCGGTATGAATGGCAATCAAATGCTGCTGCTCGCCTGGTGGGAGCTTTCCGCTATCGTCGGACTGTCCATTCTGGCCTTTGTGTTTGTGCCGATCTACTATCGCAATAATTGTACAACCGTCACCGAACTGCTGGAAAAACGCTATAAGAAGCGCAACATCCGTACCACGATTTCCGCGCTGTTTCTTATCGGCAATGTCGTCATTTACCTGCCTGCCGTCATCTATAGCGGTGCATTGTTCATGCAGTCGCTATTCGGTGTGAATATTTCCCTTATTCTGATCGCCGCGGTTTTCGCAACCGTTGGTGCTGCTTATGCCATATTGGGCGGTCTGCGCGCGGTGGCTGTGCTCGACACCTATAGCGGTGTCGGCATATTGGGGTTGGCGCTGGTCGTTGTCTTTCTTGCGCTCCAAGCCGTCAATTTCGATATTGTCACCGATGTGCCGCCAGAGCGTATTACGATGATCGGGTCTAATGACTCGCCCATTCCTTTCCATACGCTGTTCACCGGCATGCTGTTCATCCAGATTTTCTACTGGAGCACCAATCAGAACATCACGCAAAAGGCACTGGCTGCTCCAACAGTCCGTGAAGCCCAGAAAGGCGTCATGGCCGCGGCGGCAATCCGGTTCTTGATCATTCCGGCAATTGTCGTGGTGCCCGGCGTGGTCGCGTACAAGCTCTTCGGCGATGTCGGTGATCGGGCTTATGGCATGCTTGTCGCACAGGTCTTACCGAGCTGGACGAGCGGGTTGTTTGCCGCGATGATCGCTGCGGCCGTGCTCACAACATTTTCGGCTGTGCTCAATGCCACCACGACGCTCTATACAATTGATTTCCACCAGCAATATATCAACCCAGGCGCCAACCCGGGACGACTCAACCGCATTGTCGGAGTTGCAGCGTCGCTTATCGCCATCGCGCTGGTTCCGCTATTTGCCAGCGCAGAGAGTATCATCAATTTGCTGCAGGAATTGAACGGATTGCTATCCATGCCAATCCTGTCGACCTTCATCGTCGGATTGCTATTCCGCCACGTCGATGCCCGCGCCGCGATAGCCGGTCTGTTATGGGGTTTTGCGCTTTATGCCTTCCACAATTTTGTCTTGTATAAGCCCGGCCTGATTTACGAGGGCGAGACATTCTATCAACATATCGGAGTGCCGTGGTTGCATTATATTGATGTCATGGTTGTGGTGCTGGTGACGTCGGTGCTATTCGCACTCACCGTAAACCGGCTGATTTTCGGAAACCGGGCCGTCTTTATCTTTAGCACTGAAGGCAAAGCGCAGCGGGCAGCCGAAGCGGCCTGATATTTCCGCCCCCCGATGAGGTATGTGCATGACTGAATTGATAGACTCGTTTGACAAACAGCTTTCGGCCATGCCCGTGGTTGCCATATTGCGTGGGGTGCAGCCGGATGAGATTGAGGCCATTGGCGAAGCGATTATTGCCGCTGGTATCACCATATTGGAGGTGCCGCTCAACTCGCCTGATCCGTTTTCATCGATCGGGATCATGGCGCGTTGTTTCGCCGGAAGAGCCATTGTCGGTGCCGGTACCGTTTTAAATGCTGCTGATGTCACTCGGTGCAAGGATGCCGGCAGTCAGTTGATTGTTTCACCCAATATGCGGCCAGATGTCATCAAAGCCGCAGTGGCAGGCGGCATGCTTTCCACGCCAGGCTGTCTGACACCGAGTGAAGCCTTTGATGCGTTGGACGCGGGAGCCCACGCGATCAAGCTATTCCCGGGAGAATTGGTGCCGCCTGCCGGAGTGAAGGCCATGCGCGCTGTGTTGCCTTCGGAGGCGAGAATGCTTGTGGTCGGAGGCGTTACCACGGAAAATTTACCGGCTTATCGCCAGGCAGGCGCTACCGGGTTTGGCATCGGCGGGTCAATCTACCGAGCTGGTGACAGCGCCGCTGCAGTAAGCGCCAAGGCAAAGGCCTTTGCGCAGCTTCTGTCCTGACTAGATATTTTCGAGAGCGGGAATTTTGCCTTGCAAGAGTTGCTGCGCTTCCATGATCAGGTTTGTCATATATGCTTTTGCAGCTTCTCCGTCTCCGTCCCTGATCGCGTCGGCAATTTTCGCATGATCAGCCACGCTCGCCAAGGCAACGCCCTTTGACCGGTTAGTCACACGGATGGAAATATTCAGCGCTACGTCAACTGTATGCCGCATGTTCACATAAAAGCGGTTGCCGCTGGCGTGCAATATCGCGACATGAAACTCGATATCGGCAGCCAGCGCATCATCTTCGCCATTTTTTGCCGCTTTCATCCGGTCCAGTGCCATGTCTATTTTCGCTATGGCCGCCTGATCACCAAGTTCAGCTGCAAGCATCGCCGCCATGGGCTCGATCGCCAGCCGAAACTCCATAAACTCCCGGATCAAGGGCACGGTATTGCCCTTTACATGCAGAAACCAGTCCAACACATCCGGATCAGACAAGTTCCAGCTTTCTTCCTTCTGGACAATGCTGCCGACACTCGCACGAGAGGTTACGAGACCTTTGGCGGTCAGCGCTTTCACAGCTTCACGCATGACCGTGCGGCTGGCATCAAACGACCTGCAAAGGTCGTTGATCTGGAAGACCGAACCCGGCTCATATTCGCCAGAAACAATCGACCGGCCTAGCGAAGTGGCCACATGATCAGTCAAATTTCCTCTTGGCGTTCGTGCCACAGTATAATTCCCTCGCTCCTGAAGAGTATCTTTGCGGACGCGATGGGTGCGTTGCAAGTATCATCTGTAATTTCGATACACGTGGCCCCGGTCATACCGAGCGGCAGACCACCTCGGGAATCCCTTTCATATCAGTCTGGTACGCAAAAAGGGCACCCGCTAGTGGCTGGTCTGAAAGCTGCTCCTCACTCAAATCAACGCGCGCAGTTGTCACGAACAGCATGTCAAGATTCGGACCGCCAAACGCAACGCAACTGGGTTGACTTACCGGAAGTTCCAGCCGCCGCTCTATGCTGCCATCCGGTCGATATCGCACAACCTCGCCAGCACCCCATTGCGCGTTCCATAGATGATCCTCGCTGTCGATGCAGCTGCCGTCAGGATGTACGCCTTTGTCGGTCTTGGCGAATATGACAGGATCACCAATCGGCCCCTTGTCCGGGTCAAACGCATAGCGCCAAATGGTATTTTGCGGCGAATCCGCGAAATACATCGTCTCGCCGTCCCGGCTCCAGCACAGGCTATTGGGGATCTTGAAGCCCGATAGCGTGGGGAAAACCTGATCACCCCCATCATGACGCCACAAGGTGCCCCAGGGCTCCTCTCCGGTCGGATCTTGTTCGGCCATGGTGGCTGCCCAAAATCGACCCTGCCGGTCCACGCGACCGTCATTCATCCGCAGATGTTTGTGGTCCGCAGATACGGGAGCGATGAGCTGAAACACGTCTTCAGACGGCGTGAAAATCGCAAAGCCGCTCTCAAAAGCTCCCAGATAGGTACCGATCATATCCGTAAGGGCAAAACTGCCCAGTCTTTCGGGCAACAGGAAACTCTGTGGTTCTGCGTCGGAAAAATGCCAGGTCCAGAACCGGGATGATTCAATATCCGTCCATAATATGGCGGACTGTCGTCCATCCCATAGCACACATTCTCCCAGCCGGTTCTTGACGTCGAATATTTTTGTCGGCGAGATATCCATGGTCATGCAAATATCTCCTGATAGGCTTTGGTGAGACCTGCCAGACTGGCAGACTGACCGTCTATCTGAATTGAACTTTTGCCAGCCCTATCGAGTGCGGCGGCATAGAGTGTAGTCAGGCCCGGCGACCCGATCAGCTGCACGTTTTCAACATCATTATATATCGCCAATGCAGAGCGAATCTCGGCTCCGACCAAAAGCCCAGTCAGATAAGAATCAGCTTCTGTATCGGGTAGGTCACCCGCAACTTGCCTGCTACGTACCGTGAAGAGCAAAGACTCCAGTCCCAAAGCATTGGTAAGCGCCACCTTCACCCCATCCGTAAACGCTCGTCCAACAACCGCCGCTGGTGCTCTTCTTGGGTTCAGCAATATGCTCTGCTTCCCGATCAGCTCAAGCAGTTCTCCCGTTTGCGCGGTATGAAATGTCTCTATCGTCCCGCCTGAACGCTGTACCCATTTCGAGTGCGTGCCCGGCAGACATATCAAGCCGTCCTCCGCCGCACCCATAATCTGCGTTTCCTCACCGCGCATTAGATCAGGCAGGCCATCGCCTAGACGATTGGTCTTTACACCGGGCAGGATCGCAAATCTTGCGCCCCGAGCTTCAAACCGTAATGCAGCGGACAGTACCGCCTCAACTGAAGCCGGAGTTTCGACATAAGCGGCTTCACGCCAGCCAATGTTGGATCCGACCATTCCCGCCATGAGCACCGGCAGTGACGTGCCCCGTCCGATCCAGTCACCAATAGCTTTAAAACAGGTCGCCTCAATCGCATCCGCATTACCCATTTTCGCGATGCCCGGACCATGCGTTTCATCAAGCCGCACACCCATTTTGTCAGCCAGCACGAAACGCGCATTGCTGGTGCCCCAGTCAATCGCGATAAAGGCAGGCTTTGTCATGACTTTAGTGCGATTCACGCGTGACGGTGGCGCCGCTTTTACCAACCAGAAAATCAAGATCGCAGCCTTTGTCCGCTTGTTCGACATGATTCACATGGAGATGGACATAGCCGCGCTCGCTGTTTGGCGGCGCCATTGGAGCCGACAGTTCTGCTTTGCGTTTTTCAAGCTCAGCATCGTCAACCAGCAAGGTCAGCGATCGCGCCGGACCGTCGAGTTTGATCCGGTCGCCATTTTGCACAACGGCCAGCGGACCACCGAGATGGGATTCAGGCGATATATGCAGGACCACCGTGCCATAAGCTGTTCCGCTCATCCGAGCATCCGATAAGCGCACCATATCGCGCACGCCGGCCTGAAGCAGTTTCTTGGGCAGGGGCATATTGCCGACTTCCGGCATGCCCGGATAGCCTTTGGGTCCGCACTGTTTCAGCACCATCACCGAATCCTCCGTGATTTCGAGGTCGGGATCATCGACCCTCGCCTTGAAATCCTCGATCGATTCAAAGACCACGGCAGGTCCTTCATGTGTCAGCAGCTCAGGCGTAGCAGCGTTTGGCTTGATGATCGCGCCGCCCGGGCACAGGTTGCCCCGTAACACCCAGGTACCTGATGAACTTTGCACAGGGGTATCGAGCGGACGAATGACAGCATCATTGAAACACTCCCCTGACGCGGCGACCTCACCAATCATCTGGCCACCAACCGTCGGAGCCGTCCCGCGCAAACGATCGGCAATACGGTTCATGATTGCGGGCATTCCGCCCGCATAGTCAAAATCTTCCATCAGATATTCGCCGGAAGGCAAAAGATTAGCGAGCAAGGGCACGTCCCGCGAGAACCGGTCAAAATCCTCCAACTGCAGATCCACGCCGCAGCGTCCTGCAAGCGCCAGTAGATGGACAACAGCATTGGTCGAGCCACCAACGGCTGCATGGACCAATATCGCATTTTCAAAAGCCGCCCGGCTCAAAAAAGTCGACAGCGGCTTGTCTTCCTCGACCAGCGCCACGATCCGTCGTCCGGCTTCATGGGCCATCGTTCGGCGGCGGGCGTCTACGGCAGGGATGGAAGCGTTGCCGGGCAGAGCGACACCCAATGCTTCACTCAGACTGCCAATTGTCGACGCCGTGCCCATAGTGTTACACACGCCAGCACTGCGCGACATGGCCGCTTCCGCACTGAAAAATGTCTCTTCACTGATTTCGCCTGCTCGTGCCGCTTCGCTCAGACGCCAGACGTCTGTGCCCGATCCGATGGTCTCACCGCGAAACTTGCCGCTCAGCATTGGGCCGGAAGAAACAACAATAGCGGGCAGATCGACCGATGCCGCTCCCATCAATTGACCCGGCGTTGTCTTGTCACAGCCGCCAAGCAGAACCACCCCGTCCATAGCGTAGCCGCGCAATGCCTCTTCGACATCCATAGCCAGCAAATTGCGAAACAACATTGCCGTAGGTCGCATCTGGGTTTCGCCCAATGACGATACCGGAAATTCCACTGGTACACCGCCCGCTTGCCAGACGCCGCGTTTCACATGTTCCGCCAAGATGCGTAGATGCGCGTTGCAGGGTGTCAGTTCTGACCATGTGTTGCACAGGCCGATAATCGGCCGGCCATCAAAACTGTCGTCGGGAAGCCCCTGGCTTTTCATCCAGCTACGGTGAATGAAGCCATCCCTGTCACGCTTGCCATAAACAGCGGCGCTTCTGCGTGCCTTTTTGTCGGTCACCTGTTTTCCCATCACGATTGCTATGTCGTCAGCAAAGCTTGACAAAAGCTGCGCCAGACGGTCATTCACATGATCATATTGATATGATTTATGCAAGCCGAATGTCCCAAGCGGCCGTCGGCTTTCAAGACAGTTTACAGTGACAGGTCATGCGCGTTACCGCCTAGAAAGGTGATTTTAAGTTGGGACAGGCCGGGGACGAGAGAGTATGACCAATTTGCGCATCGCGATCATGGGCTATGGCAAAATCGCCAAAGACCAGCATGTCCCGGCCATAGCGAAGACTGATGGTGCTGAGCTGGTCGCCATTGTCAGCAGTCGTAGCGAATCCCCGGAGGGTGTTCCGGTCTTTGCTTCACTGAAAGAACTGGCCGATAGCGCTGTTGCCGTGGATGCCATCGCCCTTTGTACGCCGCCCAAGGGCCGCACCAAAATCGCCCGGGACGCGTTAAGCAGGGGTTGGCATGTCCTGCTTGAAAAGCCGCCCGGCGCGACACTGACGGAAGTGGAACATCTCTCCGACTATGCAGAATCAACCGGCCTGACCCTGTTTGCGACATGGCATGCACAATATAATGAAGCCGTCGATAAGGCCGCTGCTCTTCTGGCCAATCAAGAAATAATCTCCTTTGCGATTCACTGGTGCGAAAATGTGCGCAAATGGCATCCCGGACAGACGTGGATTTGGGAGGCGGGCGGATTTGGAGTCTTTGATCCGGGCATCAATGCCCTGTCCATTGCTACCAAGATATTGCCCATGGACTTTCATGTCCACGAGGCCAGCCTGTTTGTAGCGGAAAACCATCAGGCACCGATTGCCGCTGATATCAAGTTTTCCGGCAGCTTTGCCGAAGAAGCCAGCGCCCATTTTGATTTTCGAACAACAGATGATGAAATCTGGACGATGACCGTAAAGACCAATGCGCATTCGCTCAGTCTGGAGCGCGGTGGCAGCTTGCTTAAAATTGATGATCAGGTGATCGTGAAACAGCATGCGAATGAGGAATATCGGCTAATCTACGAGGAGTTTGTAAATCTGGTCAGAACTGGACAGTCCAATGTGGATCTTGCGCCTCTCAAACTAACCGCTGATGCCTTGATGATCGGTCGCCGCCATTCGGTCGCGCCCTTTCCCGACTGATTTTTCCTGTGAACCGGTTATTGCGTATGACGAAGCGACCTGTCATAGTGACTTAGTTAACTAAGACAGAGGTGAAGTGATTATCAAACAAGCATTTTCATGGATGCGTCTTCATCCTTACGTCTCTGGTCTTATCGCCCTTGTCGTCATCGCAATTCTGTACAAGATCATTGTTCCCTCACCGGCGAGTTATGAATATGTCACCGAACCCGTATCCCGCGGTGACGTAGCCCGTATCGTGTCAGCCAGCGGGAAATTGAGGGCACTCAACACAATCAATGTCGGATCGGAAATTTCCGGGCAAGTCACCGACGTCTTTGTCGACTTCAACTCTCCCGTGACGGCGGGACAAGTGCTCGCGCGGATCGATCCCACCCGGATCGAAGCGCGCGTCACACAAGCCAGGGCGCAAGTGGCCTCGGCACGCGCGACACTGGCACAGGCCGAAGCCTCGATTATCCGGGCGCAAACAGATTATGAAGTGCAAAGCAGTGAATATGAGCGGCAACAGCAACTTGCGGACAAAGGCTTTGTGTCCAAGGCGGGGATCGATCAGGCCCGCAATGCGCTGGCCAATGCCAGAGCGTCGCTGAGCACCGCAAAAGCACAGGCACAAAGCGGGCGCGCACAAATTGCGCAAAGTGAGGCAGAACTATCCTCTGCCCAGCTTGATCTCGACCGCACGCGAATCATCGCACCCACTAGCGGTGTAGTGATCAACAAGCTGGTTGAGCCTGGAACGACCGTGGCCGCCAGTTTCCAAACGCCCAACCTGTTTGAAATCGCTGCCGATACCAGCCGGATGCAAGTCGAAGCCTCAGTCGATGAAGCGGATATCGGGCAAGTCCGGGTGGACCAGCTGGTCCGCTTTACCGTGGATAGCTACCCTGATGATACATTTGTTGCGAAAGTGGGCCAGATCCGCAAATCAGCCACCGAAGAACAGAATGTCGTCAGCTATCTCGTGATCCTTGATGTTGACAATAAGCAAGGCAAATTGCTCACCGGGATGACTGCCAATGTTGAAATTGTAACTGGTACCAAAACAAACGTATTGCGCGTCCCGGCACCGGCCATCCGCTTTCGTCCGCGTAAAGAAGACCGGCCTGAAAAGGACAAGGATGAGAACAAGGGCAGCGATGCCGCCAACGCAAAGAAATCGGGTAAAAAACGCACCACCGAAATCTGGATGGCGAGCGACGACCCCTATGAGCCGGTTCGCCGGACCGTCACAACTGGCCTGGCTGGCGAGGACTTTGTCGAGATACTCAAGGGCGTGAAAGAAGAAGAAAAAGTCCTGGTTCGCTCGAAGAACCTTGAGAATGAAGATGAGGATGAGGACGATCTCACTGACGAGGACAGCTAGCAGATGGCCCTTGTTGAAACACAGGATCTGGTAAAAAACTATGAACTGGGCGGAGAAACCGTCCGCGCTGTTGACGGCGTTTCCCTGTCGATAGATCGCGGCGAATATGTCGCGATCATGGGAGCCAGTGGGTCAGGCAAATCAACCTTCATGAACATGATTGGTTGCCTGGATATACCAACATCAGGAATTGTTCGCATTGATGGTATTGCCACCAGTGACCGGGATAGCGACGCACTGGCCGAGCTACGCAATCAGAAAATCGGGTTCGTATTTCAACAGTTTAATCTGCTGGCCCGTACAACCGCGCTCGACAATGTTGCGGTGCCGCTCATCTATGCAGGCCTGGGCAACGAGGCACGCCGGGACAAAGCAAAAGCGAAACTTGAAGAAATGGGACTTGGCGACAGGCTGGATCACAGCCCCGCAAAACTTTCCGGCGGGCAGCAACAGCGCGTGGCAATTGCTCGCGCACTGGTAACCGATCCCGTCATCCTGCTTGCCGACGAACCCACGGGTGCGCTCGATAGCAAGACCTCCGAAGACATCATGCAGATTTTTCAGACGCTGAATGAACAGGGAATCACGATCATTGTTGTCACCCATGAAGCGGAAATTGCCGATCATGCCAAACGGCGGATTGAATTTCGTGACGGCAAGGTGATTGAGGATATCACGATCAAGAAGCGCCGGAAGGCTGGCGCATGATGAGCAATCTGGCGCAAAAACTATCTGGCTGGCTGGTCAATGTGGCCATTGCGATGACGGCACTGCGGACCAATTTAATGCGATCGATACTGACCACATTAGGGGTTATGATCGGCGTATTTGCAGTGACACTGGCCGTCGCCGTCGGATCGGGCGCACAGGTATCGGTGATGCAGTCGATCAATGCGCTGGGGTCCAATATGGCATTGATATTCCCGCAACCGGATACCGGCGAAGGTGGACGGCGCTCCTTTGATCGCGGTCGCCTTACAATGCGCGATGCGCGTGCGATCGAAAAACAGATTGGCGGAATTGACGACATCGCTCCGCAACTGCGCTCGAACATTCAACTGATCGTCGCCGGACGCAATGCTTCGACCAACGCGGTCGGGACGACCCCGGGCTATGGTAAAGTCTCCAATCTTGTCGCCGAGAACGGCCGCTTCATTAGCGAAGCCGATGTTCGCTCTGCCGCACGTGTCGTCGTACTCGGGCCCACGGTCGCACGAAAATTATTCGGCGATTTTGATCCGATTGGCGAGACTATTCGCATCAACCGCGCGCCGTTTACTGTCATCGGCGTTACCGAGTCCAAGGGGTCAAGCTTTGGCAATGATAATGACGATATCGCGCTGATGCCGATCAGTACGATGCGGCAACGCTTTTCCGGGGACTCGTTAGCAGGGCCTGATGACTTGCAACTGCTGTTTGTCGGTTTTCAGGACGGTGTATCGCTGCCAGAAGCCAAACGCGAGATGACAAAATTGCTGCGCGAACGCTACCGTGTGCGCGGCAAGGATATCAACCCTTTCACTATCCGCACGACCGAGGAATTCATGAAAGAATCCGCCCAGGTTACCGGTATTTTCCAGATTGTCCTTGTTGCAATTGCTTCCATCTCACTCTTGGTCGGCGGGATTGGCATCATGAATATCATGCTCGTCAGTGTCACGGAACGCACCCGTGAAATCGGATTGCGCATGGCTCTCGGCGCCAAACGCAGCGATATCCGCAACCAGTTTCTGGTTGAGGCAGCTGTGCTCTGTGTGATTGGCGGCGCAATGGGGCTGATCCTCGCTATTGCCGGGGGCACGGCGCTTACCGTCTATGCGGATTTCCCGGTTCCTATCGGCGTTGGGGTCGGCATTGGCGCAATTGTCTTTTCCGCGTTTATCGGCTTGCTGTTCGGCGGTTACCCCGCCGTCCGTGCGTCGCGCCTGTCGCCGATCGAAGCGTTGCGCACAGAGTAAAAGCAGATTGCCTTTGGCGGCACAGAAATGATATGAGAACGACATCCGCAACTGGCGAGATCGGGTGGATTACCACCGGGGAGCGGACGCATTTCTATTGATGCAGATTTCAGTCGCGCGCCTGGGCATTTCTTGAACTAAAGGAGACCTGCGCATGACCGATACGCCCCAAAATAAACCCGCACCCTTCCACATCGTCTTTTTGTTGTTCGATGGTATCACGCAGCTAGACTTTACCGGACCAGCGCAGTTTCTGGCGCGCATGCCAGGCGCTGTCGTGCATACGGCTGCAAAAGCGCTGCAGCCCATTCAGACAGACAGCGGCTTTGCAATGCTGCCAAATACGAGCCTGGCCGATTGTCCACAAGCCAACCTTCTCTGCGTCCCTGGCGGCTTTGGCACACGCGATGTCATGCAGGATGCAGAGACACTGCAATTCCTGCGCGATCAGGCAGACAAGGCGCAATATATCACCTCTGTTTGTACCGGATCGCTGGCATTGGGTGCGGCGGGATTGCTTGATGGCAAGCGCGCAACCAGCCATTGGGCCTATACGTCCTTGCTTGAAAAACTCGGCGCAACTTATGAGCCGGCACGCGTTGTCAAAGATGGCAATGTCATTACCGCCGGCGGGGTGACTTCGGGAATTGATTTCGCCCTAACCATCATTGCCGAGATTTCGGGACAACAGTTTGCGGAGGCAGTTCAACTGGGGCTGGAATATGACCCTCATCCGCCGTTTAACAGCGGTAATCCTAGCGTCGCCGATCCCAAGCTGGTCCAGTTGCTGAACGATCGCAACTATGGCGATGTCCTGAAAGAGTTGCAAAAGGTGATCGACGCTAGCTAAACAAATAGAGGACTTGGGGCTCCGCTTTCGTCATGGGCATCGCAAGCCCTTCCTGGCCCATGATAGAAAGCCAAAAAACTGACCGACGCTGCGAAGCCCTCTACCAAAACTGCGCCCCGCCGGATTAGCGAAACGAAACTGTTTCTCTTTTCCATGGCTTGCGCCGTTGCTGTGGCCAATGGCTATTATATCCATCCGCTTATTGCGCCCGTGGGTGATGATTTTGGCGTGAGCGGTACCCTGCTCGGGTTGGTACCTGCGCTGAATCAGATTGCCCTGGCTTTTGGTATATTGCTGCTCTTGCCACTCGGTGACCGCATCAACAATCGCAAGCTCGTTACCACCTTTGTCGCGGGTCAGTTTCTGGCGCTGCTTGCCATGGCCACGGCACAGGATTTCCGTCTCTTCGTTGCGGCATCCTCTCTGCTCGGTTTTGCGACCATCACGCCCTATTTGCTGCCCGCCTATGTTACCAAACGGGTGCGTCCAGATCGTATCGGACATGTTACCGGCATCATGACGGCTGGGATTACCGTCGGCCTGCTCGGCAGCCGAGCGGGAGCTGGCGTGTTGGGTCACTATTTTGGCTGGCGATCAGCCTATTGGGTGGGGACAGCGCTCACTCTTTTGCTGCTCGTTATCTTGCCACTCATCATGGAGAAAGATGAAAAGCTCCGCGATGACAGCGAGCCGCAAGAGAGCTATGGCGCGCTAATCGCTTCGCTCTGGCCGATCATCAAAACCATGCCGGACGTGCTACTTGCGGGATTGCTGCAAGCTTTATCCTTTGGCTTTTTCCTCGCTCTTTGGCTCGGCATAGGCCTGCACATCACTAGCCCACAAATGGGCTATGGCGTAGATGTTGTCGGCTATCTTGCGCTGCTCGCGGGCACCAATGTCTTCATCGCACCGTGGTCGGGACGATTGGCAGACCGGATTGGCGCTGAAAAAGCCCGTATGCTTTTTGCCATCGCCCAGATGATCGGCGCGGTCCTGCTTATATTTGCTGGTCAAAGCCTGTGGATATTGATCCTCCCGATCCTGTTCAGCAATTTCGGCGGCGCATCGATGGATGTCGCAAATCGCACAATCCTGTTCGGCCGAGCACCGGAGATCCGTACCCGATTGATGACGATCTATATCGTGATCATGTTTACCGGCGGCGGCTTGTCGAGCTGGCTGGGCACGGCCGCCTATGCCTGGGGCGGTTGGGATGCGATTGTCGGGATATCACTGGTCTTTGCGACCCTGATCATGGGCTTCTCGCTCTGGGGTTTACGGATGCGGCCTAAAGCTTGACCAATACCTTGCCGATATTGCCGCCAGTGAAAAGCTTGCCATAAGCGGCCAGCACATTCTCAATACCTTCCGTCACATCAAACGGCGTGTCGATCAGCTCTTGATCCAGCCACGTCTTGAGCTGCGCGGTCAATCGTTCACCCTGGTCCATGAAATCGGGTGAGAAAAAGCCTTCGATCCGCAGCCGCTTCATCAGAATCTGGTCAAAATGCTCTGGACCCTGCCCGCGCCCGTCGCCTTTATATTGAGCGAGCAATCCACATAAAGCGACGCGACCATAGAGTGCCATATTGGGCAGTACATCGTCCAATATCGGGCCGCCGACATTGTCGAAATAGGCATTAATCCCGCCATCGACCTTTGCCAGCTCGGCAGCGATGTCATCATTTTTATAGTCAATTGCCTGGGTGATCCCGAGCTCACTCTCCAGCCAACGGCATTTATCCGGCCCGCCTGCGAGACCATAAACATTTGCGCCCAATATTGTCGCAATCTGACAAGCCAGCACACCTGTTGCCCCTGCGGCGGCAGAAATCAGAACATTATGACCGGCCTGCACCCCAGCCGTTTCCTGCAAACCCCATAGGGCCGTCCAGCCGTTAAAGCCAAGCACACCAAAATACTGTTTGATATCGCCTATGGAGTCATCCAATTTGACCAGTCCGGCCAGTTCTGGTTCGATCACGGCATGTTCAGCCCACTGGCCAAAACCGCGAACAAGATCACCCTCGGCAAATCCGTCATGGCGTGACGCCGCAATATGCCCGAGCACAAGACCGACCATTTTTGTGCCCAGTTCTAACGGTGGCTGATAGCTGTCTTGCCGTTCCGTCATCCACATGCGGGTGCCTGCATCCATCGAGAGATATGCGGCCTTGACCAGCACTTGGCCCTTAGCCAGTTCCGGCATCGGTTCACTTTCCAATGACAATGCGCTCGCGACATCGTCACCCTCAGGCCGTTTGTTCAATTGCCAGAAACGATTTGTCGTCATTGCCTGCCTCCCCTTTTCAGGGACCAGTCTAGAGCAAATCCCGGCGCTCGATATTATCTGTATTGGCAGGGAGAATGAACAGCATACCATCCTTGCCCATCACCATTTTCCCGCCGAAGCCAGTGGTCACATCTTTCAGATAATAGGGCTCCAGAAAACCTATCGGCACCGCTGGAACGATATGGGAGAAGACCAGCATCTTGGCTTTGGCAGCCTTCGCTGATTCCGCGACCTCGGCTGGTGTGGCATGATAATCGGGAATATCAGCCATGATCTTTTCAATCCTTGGTCGTCCCGCTTTCTTCATCGCCGCCTCGACAATCGCAACCATCTCGGCGTTCAGCACTTCATGCACCAATACATCACAGCCATCGCAGACTTTTTCAATCGTCGTGCTTCGGGTGGTATCGCCGCTGAACACGATGGACCGGCCTTTATAGTCAAAGCGATAGCCGACAGCCGGCACCACCGGTTCATGATTGACCGCGAAAGCTATGATTTTCAGGCCATCCTGATCATAGACAATCTGCTCGGCCCCGTCCGTCGGTAGAGTAAAGGGCCGCGCAACCCCTCCGATTCCGGATGGTGGCATGATATCTTCGCCATGATGCGCCACGCGGTAGCGGGCATCGGCAGCATAAGCGATGTTTATCCCTTCGACGATCGGCGTTACGCCTTCAGGAGCAATAACCGGCAAAGGCTCGTCATGGCCGCCGCCCGCCCAGCGCTGCAGCAAAAGTTCACCCATCCCGTCAATATGGTCACTGTGAAAATGGGTCAGAAGCAATGCTTCAACCTGACCTGGACTGAGTCCCATTTCTCCCAATCGACGCACCGCTCCACCGCCTATATCTACAATGAAAAGCTTGCCATCGATGATCACGGCGGAACAGGGGCCAGCGCGGCTAGGGTCTGGCAGTGGCGATCCGGTCCCACATAAAGCCAGATGCATACCGTCGGGCAGATCGCCAATCACATCGCGGGTAGCCGCGGCTTCCATGGCATTGGCAAAAAGCCGCGAACCTATTTCCGGGCGCAAAAGCCATGTGGCACTGGCAAGGACGCCGACGCCGATCACCAGGCCCAGGATCAAACGTCTGCTGGAAAATTTTGATTTGCTCATCCATTCCTCCGGTCGGGTTTGATGATCTTAACATTCCACCAGATTGACTGCGAGACCGCCCTGCGATGTTTCCTTGTAACGCTCGCTCATATCCAAACCGGTTTTGCGCATTGTTTCGATCACTTCGTCCAGGCTCACCCGGTGCGTACCGTCGCCCATGATCGCAAGGCGGGCCGCTTCGATCGCTTTGACAGCGCCGACAGCATTGCGTTCGATACACGGCACTTGCACCAACCCAGCGACCGGATCGCACGTCAGTCCGAGATTATGCTCCATACCGATCTCGGCCGCATTCTCGACCTGTAAGGGCGTGCCACCCCATGCCGCTGTCAGGCCAGCCGCTGCCATCGAACAGGCGACGCCAACCTCGCCCTGACAACCCACTTCAGCCCCTGAAATGGACGCATTTTCCTTGAACAACGACCCGATGGCTGCGGCGGTCAGCAGAAACTTTTCGATACCTTCAACATCTGCCTTCGGGGAAAAGCGCTCGTAAAAACGGAGCACAGACGGCACGATACCTGCTGCCCCATTGGTCGGTGCGGTAACCACTTTGCCGCCAGCGGCATTTTCCTCATTCACGGCCAGAGCCCAAAGATTCACCCAGTCGAGGACGGTCAGCGGATCAGACAGCGCCCGTTCTTGCCGCTCCATCAAGCGAGCATGGATCAGGGGCGCCCGGCGTTTCACTTTCAGGCCTCCGGGCAAGATCCCTTCGGACCGGATGCCGCGATCAATACATTGTGACATCGCATCGGCAATCTCCCGGATGCCCGCGCTGATCTCTTCGTCGGATTTGGCGGCGCGTTCGTTGTTGCGCATGATGTCCGCGATGCACAGGCCTTTGGTCTTGGCGATATCGAGGAGATCGGCGCCTGAACAGAAAGGATGCGGCACGTCCCACAGACCGTTTTCGGGATCATTCGCTCCAATCTGATCCTCATCCAATATCGCGCCACCACCGACCGAATAATAGACACGGCTCGCCAGTTCCTCCCCATCCTTGAAGACCGTGAAGCGCATTGCGTTAGAGTGAAAATCCAGGCGCTTACGTTGATCAAAAATTACATCAACCTCTTCATCAAAGCCGATATCCTGCTTGCCATCAAGGCTGATCCGCGCCCGCGATCTGATCTGGTCGACCAGAGCATCGGCGGCATCCGGTTCGATATTATCCGGCACCTGTCCGGACAGGCCCAACAAGATCGCACGGTCAGTCGCGTGGCCTTTACCGGTTAGGGCAAGTGAACCGAACAATTTCGTTTCAACACGCGTGACTTGACCGAGCAGCGACTGATCGGCCAGCCGCGCCACAAAATTGGCCGCCGCTGACATCGGTCCCATAGTGTGAGAACTGGACGGTCCGACACCAATTTTGAACAGCTCAAATGTGCTAGCAACCATGGCCTGTTAAGACTTTTTCGTCGCAGCTATCCATTGGTCAACCATCGTCTCCAATATGCTCAAAGGCACCGAACCACCGCCGAGCACTGTGTCATGGAAACCTCTGATGTCGAAATCATCGCCAAGCTCTTTTTTCGCCTTGGCGCGCAGTTCCTGAATTTTCAGCATCCCGATCTTATAGCTCGTGGCTTGCGCTGGCATCACCAGATAACGGCGGACTTCGCTACGCACCGCTGTTTCCGGAATCGGCGAATTGGCGAGGAAATATTCGACCACTTTTTCCTCGCTCCAACCCTTGGTATGCAGGCCGGTATCGACCACAAGTCGGATCGCGCGCCAGATTTCCGTCGTCAGTCGGCCAAAATCGGAATAGGGGTCTTCATAAGCACCCATTTCTTTCGACAATAGCTCGGAATAGAGCGCCCATCCTTCGCCAAAGGCCGGAATATAGCCGCCCTGCGCGCGGAATTTCGGAATGCCCGTGAGTTCCTGCGCAATCGAGCTTTGCATATGGTGGCCGGGATTGCCTTCATGATAGGCGATCACCTCCAGGCTGTGGATCGGCATCGCACGCATGTCAGACAGATGCGCATAATAGGTTCCGGGGCGTGTCCCGTCCGGTGTGCCCGGCCGGTAATGCTGGGCCGCGCCGTCTTGTTCGCGGAAAGGCTCCACCCGCTTCACCACCAAATCGGCTTTCGGCAGGGTTCCGAAAAAGTCGGGCAAGCGTGTTTTGATGAACGCCAAATGCTTTTCGGCGGTATCAATATAGTCCTGCGCGCCCTTGTCATCTTCGGAGAAATAGAATTGGTCATCTTCGCGCAGGAAGGTGAAGAAGGCTTGCAGGTCGCCATCAAACTTCACCTTGTCCTTGATCGCTTCCATCTCGCTGCGAATACGCGCGACTTCCGAAAGGCCAATATTGTGAATCGCCTCCGCCGTCAGATCGGTCGTCGTCTGATTGGCGAGGCGGTAATCATAGAAAGCTTCGCCATTGGGCAGTTCGGAAACACCAAAAGGCGCTTCTTTTGTGTTGGGCAAATCCTGCTTGAACCAGGCAATGATCCGCTGATAGGCCGGCTTCAACGATCCTGTCAGCGCCGCGCGCGCTTGCTCTTTCAGCTCATCCGACCGGTCCTGCGTAATCGTGCCCGCTTTCACCAGCGCGGCCAATTTGCCCTCAGTTGCCTCCCATAGAGCTGACGGGCTGCCGGTATCAAATGGCGCACCGGTTGTGATTTTCTCGGACTGCTCGATCACCCCTTCATAAGCAAAACGGGGCGGCCGAGTGCCAGACCCGGCATTGGCTTGTGCTCGTGCAAGCAACTGGTCGAGTGCTCGCGCACTGCCTTTGAGGCGCTCAATGAAAGCAACCATGTCAGACTCGCTTGCGACGCGATGCTGGTTGATCAAAAAGGTGGGAAAGAAACTTTGCTGGCCATTAAATTGGTGCAGCACATAGCCATTTTGGCGAAACGGCACGCCCGCTTCAAACTGCTCTAGCCGGAAAAGCCACATGTCCCACGATATTTTCGCATCCGGCGATAACTTGTCATAATCAAAGTCTCGCTTCATCTCTGCCGTGGCATTTCGCATCCACGTCAACTGACGGTCTGCAGCTTCGACGGAGTAATCGTCAATCTGGTCATAAGCCGTCCGGCGGCCCAACAGGGTCTGACGGATTGGACTGAAAGCCAGCTGCTCTTCGAACTTATTGTCAAACCAGATGTTGAGACGGTCCGTCTCGGTTTCCATCGCATCTGCAACCACCGGAGCTGGCGGAGCTGACGATTGGGTTTGCACTGACTGCGCTGTCGCCGCGCAACCCGCCAATGTTGTGGAAGCCAATAGGAGCGTGAAAAACTTGGTCATGCGGTCTGATCCCTGTGCAAGAAGTTACATTCGCAACTGCATGGCACAGTCCGCGATGTTTGAAAACATTACGGATAAGTTGAACGACTACCTAAATCAAAAAAGGGGCCGGAAGTTTCCTTCCAGCCCCTCGTATTTTTCAGCGTGAGCTGAGCGTTTGGGTTTAGAAGCCCATGCCGCCCATGCCGCCGCCCATGCCGCCCATGTCAGGCATAGCAGGTGCGCCGCCAGCGCTGTCGTCCGGAGAGTCAGAAACAGCCGCTTCGGTGGTGATCAAGAGACCGGCAACCGAGCTAGCGTCCTGCAGAGCAGCGCGGACAACTTTGGTTGGATCGATCACACCAGATTTGACGAGATCTTCGTATTTATCGCTGAACGCGTTAAAGCCGTAGTTCTTATCTTTCTGATCGAGCAATTTGCCAGCGACAACCGCGCCGTCAAATCCAGCATTTTCAGCAATCTGACGAACTGGAGACTGAAGCGCTTTACGAACAATGTCGATGCCGCGGGTCTGGTCGTCATTATGGCCTTCGAGACCTTTCAGAGAAGCCGTTGCATAAAGAAGCGCGGTTCCGCCGCCAGGGACGATACCTTCTTCAACAGCAGCGCGGGTTGCGTGCAATGCATCGTCAACACGGTCTTTCTTCTCTTTCACTTCAACTTCGGTCGCACCGCCGACTTTGATCACGGCAACACCGCCAGCGAGTTTCGCCAGACGCTCTTGCAGTTTTTCTTTGTCATAGTCGGATGTGGTGTTTTCGATCTGCGCACGGATCGCTTCGACGCGAGCCTTAATGTCTTTCGACTTGCCAGCACCGTCCACAATGGTGGTGTTGTCTTTGTCGATGGTGACATTTTTCGCTTCACCGAGCATGCCAAGCGTAACGCTTTCCAGCTTGATGCCAAGATCTTCGGAGATCATTTCACCTTTGGTGAGGATCGCGATATCTTCGAGCATCGCTTTACGGCGATCACCGAAACCAGGGGCTTTCACTGCTGCGATTTTCAGACCGCCGCGCAGTTTGTTGACCACCAGAGTAGCCAGCGCTTCGCCTTCAATATCTTCGGCAATGATCAAAAGCGGACGTCCGGCTTGCACAACAGCTTCCAGGATTGGGAGCATTGGCTGCAAGTTGGTCAGCTTTTTCTCGTGGATCAGGATGTACGGGTTTTCGAGGTCTGCAATCATCTTGTCCGGGTTGGTGATGAAGTAAGGAGACAGGTAACCGCGGTCAAACTGCATGCCTTCAACAACGTCGAGTTCAAAGTCGAGGCCTTTGGCTTCTTCAACCGTGATAACGCCTTCTTTGCCGACTTTTTCCATCGCTTCTGCGATTTTCTGGCCAACTTCTACGTCGCCATTGGCAGAGATAACGCCAACCTGAGAGATTTCGCCGGAG
The DNA here is from genome assembly GCF_900149705.1 of Sphingorhabdus sp. Alg231-15. Taxonomy (NCBI): domain Bacteria; kingdom Pseudomonadati; phylum Pseudomonadota; class Alphaproteobacteria; order Sphingomonadales; family Sphingorhabdaceae; genus Sphingorhabdus; species Sphingorhabdus sp. Alg231-15. The sequence continues at coordinate 2,050,245 of NZ_LT703001.1, forward strand.
CCTTTTACGTTTTTGGAACGTTTTTGCAGATCAGCAACAACCTTATCAACAGCCTGATCGATGCCGCGCTTCAGATCCATTGGGTTCATGCCAGCGGATACCGATTTCATGCCTTCGCGAACGATCGCTTGAGCCAAAACAGTCGCTGTGGTGGTGCCGTCGCCAGCAACATCATTGGTTTTCGATGCGACTTCGCGAAGCATCTGGGCGCCCATATTTTCGAACTTGTCTTTCAGTTCGATTTCCTTGGCAACCGATACACCGTCCTTGGTGATGCGCGGTGCGCCGAAGCTTTTGTCGAGAACCACGTTACGGCCTTTAGGACCGAGGGTTACTTTTACAGCGTCAGCAAGAATGTCGACACCGTTCAGGATGCGTTCGCGTGCGTCGCGACCAAATTTTACGTCTTTAGCAGCCATGTTATTTTCCTCTGCTTATGAGAATGAATGTTTAGTGGAATGAAATGCGATTATTCGACGATGCCGAGGATATCGCTTTCTTTCATGATGATCAGGTCTTTGCCTTCAACGGTGACTTCCGTGCCGGACCATTTGCCGAACAGGATCTTGTCGCCTTTTTTGACGTCGAGCGGTGTTGACTTGCCATTGTCGTCTTTCAAACCATTGCCAACAGCAACAACTTTACCTTCGGATGGTTTTTCCTGAGCGCTGTCTGGAATGATGATACCGCCAGCGGTTTTCGTGTCCGCTTCAACGCGGCTAACCAGTACACGATCATGTAGTGGACGAAATTTCATAAGTTTGCCTTTCTTATCCAAATTTACTTTCCTGCGGCCCCGCTCCTTTAGCCCGGGCCATCAAGATATATTCAATGGAGGATTAGCACTCCTTTGAGTCGAGTGCTAACGACGCTCATATGGGCTATTCTCAGCGATCGTCAAGGCTTTGCTGCAAAAAAATTCCGATTCTTTTTTCGGCTGTATCCATCAGAAAAATGCCGTTTTCAGAAATCAGACGGAGATTTTTCATGGTCATGAGAAAACAATTGTAACCATCCGGACCGATCCCGCGAAACTATCAATGAGCCTGCAAGACAGGTTCACCCCTATTATCCCAATTCCAAGAGAGGAAAACCCCATGTCTAACTCCATGATCAAAGCAACAGCTGCTGCCGCTGCCCTCGCCGCCGCTGCAACCATTGCCATTTCTCCAACCACCGCTGTTGCGGCGGGCGCCAAAGAGAAATGTTTCGGCATCGCGCTGAAAGGCAAGAATGACTGTGCCGCAGGACCAGGCACCAGCTGTGCCGGTACATCAACCGCCGATTATCAAGGCAATGCCTGGAAATATACCGCCAAAGGTGCCTGCGTTAAGGCCGGTGGTTCGTTGACCGCCAAAAAAGGCAACAAGAAGCCGGTAGCGCAGAGAGGCTAAGCCTTCTGCAAGTCTCTGGCGCAAAACTCTGTTTTACGCTAGGTTTTGCGGATGTTACCAAAGCTCACACCTCAAATTTTGATCTGTCCGTTATGAAAACGTCTATGTCACGCTCCCTCCCTCCATCAGGTGGCATAGGTCTGAAGTCAGTACATTATAATGATGTATTGTCTGAGGAAGTCGGATCAAAAAAACCCGGATGGGTCGAGGTGCATCCGCAGAATTACTTCGGTGATGGTGGTCCGCTCCATCGTTGGCTGACCGCCATCGCCGAAGACTATCCTTTGAGCTTTCACAGCGTTGGACTCTCCCTCGGCTCAGCTGACGGTCTCAATGCATATGATCTCGATAAGATTGCGTCTCTATGTGACCGTTACCAGCCAGCCATGGTATCCGACCATCTCAGCTGGAGCGGCAACGCCCATGACCGCTATCCTGATCTGCTCCCCATTCCCTACACCAAAGAAGCGCTGGATCACTTTGCCGCGCAGATCGGCAAGGTACAGGACCGGCTGAAACGCCCCATGCTGATCGAAAACCCGTCGCGTTATCTCAGCTACCGTGACGATGAGATGAGTGAGACCGATTTTATCACGGCGCTTTGCAATCAGGCGGGCTGCGGATTGCTGTTCGACATCAACAATGTCGAGGTCACCGCCACCAATGTCGGGCTCGACATGGAGGCCTATGTCGATGCGATAAATCCCGATATTGTCGGCGAGATGCATCTCGCTGGCCATGCCCGTGAAGACCATGAAAGCGGCCCTTTGCTGATCGATGATCACGGGTCAATTGTCAGCGATATCACCTGGCGGCTTTATGAACGCTTCATCACACGCGCCGGTCCCAAACCGACATTGATCGAGTGGGATACCGATATTCCCGCATATGATGTACTGATGGCCGAGGTCGCAAAGGTTGAAACGGTGCTCGGCAGCCATGTCTTGGACGAGAATCAACATGCCCTCGCTCGCTGAAGGTCAGTCGCGCTTCATTGCGTGTCTGCAAAAAGGCCCGGCGCATTTTCCCGATGATCTGTTCAGCGAGAGTGCGGATAGAGCGCTTATGGGTCTTAAGGCCCACGCCAATACCGTATCCCATGCGCGGCTCGTTGCGCTGGAAAATGCTTATCCCAAATTGCATGAGCATATGGGTCATGAGCCTTTCCATGCCATTTCTCGGGATTATATTGAGCAAGATCATATCCTGACCTGCGACATGAACAGTATCGCGTCAGGTTTTGCAGAATTTCTGGCGAAACGTGGCTTCAGCGAAACGGAAGTCGATCTGGCCCGGATAGAATGGGCCTGGATCAAAAGCTATCACAGCAGCGAAGCGCCGCCACTGGCACTGAATGATATCGCGACACTGGATGAAGCAAGCCTGCTTGGTCTCCGCATCGGTGCGCATCCAGCGATGCGGCTGATCAACCTCACCGGTGCGCTGTCTCCCGAACTTGCGGAATTGGGCGATGAAACGCCCGATTCGTTGATGATAGCACGCCCGGAAGCCGAAGTATTATTCCACCCGCTAACCCAGTTAGAGCATGAAATTGCAGAAAAAATTGCAAATATTTCAACAATGGGTAACCTTTTGGCTTCGGCCATCGAACTGGGTGGTGAAGACACTGCAATGGAACGACTTATAAAAATGATCCAGGCAGGCGTAATGATAAAAATTTGATGGGGTAACGAACATGATGAACCTGATTAAAAAAGCGATTAACCTGGTAAGCGGCGCAGTTCCTGAGGCAATTGCATTGCTCTTTGCCCGCGTAGCGCTGGCCGGAATCTTCTGGCGCTCGGCACGTACCAAAGTCGAGGATGGCAGTTTTCTGACAATGAAAGAGCTGACCGTCGATCTGTTTCGCGATGAATATGGCATGCCATTTCCGGAAATTACCGGTTTGATCGCAACCTATGCCGAGCATTTCTTCCCGATATTGCTGGTGTTGGGCCTTGCAACCCGTTTTGGCGCTGCCGGACTGCTTGTAATGACCTTGGTCATCCAGTTTTTCGTCTATCCTGAAGCTTGGTGGTCTGTGCATATTATCTGGGTTGCTTTGGCACTGGTCCTGATTACACGTGGCGGCGGTCTATTCTCCCTCGACAAACTGGTTGGCGGGAAACTGGGCTAAGCTGGTAAGCGGAGAGCAGGCATGATCGCCAATGAAGAAACATTGCGCCACTTAATGGTCAAGGCGCAGGGCGGGGACAAGCAATGCTATGCCAGCCTGCTGACCGAGTGCGAAAAATGGCTAAGACGCTATTATGCGCGCAAGATCAATCCGGCGGAAGTCGATGATCTGGTACAGGAAACGCTGATCTCGCTGCACAAAAAACGGGCCAGCTATGATCCAACCAAGGCGTTTCTGCCCTGGCTCGCAGCAATCGGGCGTTATCGTTGGATCGATGGCCTCCGCAAAATTTATCGCCACGAACATGGCGAGTTGAACGAGGAACTGGTTGCTGATCCACAAGATGAGGATGTAACCGCCAAGGTGAGTCTGGAACGTTTGCTGGGTATGATCCCGGATAAACAGGCCGATGTTATCGCCATGGTAAAGATTGAAGGACTAAGCATTGCCGAAGCCGCGGCAAAAACCGGCCAGTCGGAATCACTGGTGAAAGTAAATATCCATCGGGGGCTTAAGAAAATGAGCGCCCTTATCGAGAGTGAATGAAATGAGTGAAGTAGCAAATAGTCTGATCGATGACCTGGTCGATGATCTTGCCCCGGTCCGTACCCTGAAGCCTTCGGGCGGTATGGCAGTGGCTGCGATCCTGATGTTGGCTGTCTCTTCCAGTGTGGCCTTCTTTCTGGGCGTGCGCGGTGATCTGGCGATGGGGATGGCCCATCAGATGTTCTTTCTGCGCAGTGGCGTGCTCTTGATGCTTGGTATTGCAACCGCCTTTGCTGCAGCCAATATGGCCCGGCCTGGTGTTGGCAATTTAAATCGCGGATGGATTTGGGCGCTGGTTACGGCAGCATTGTTCCCGCTGACGGCAGCGATTATGAGCGCCATCAATATGCCGCCAGTAGAAGCTTTACGGCCGGCTGAAGGTCTCCGCTGCCTGACGGTCAGCATGATGTCTGCGCTGGTCATCGGCGGTGGCCTCACCACATGGCTGCGTCAAGGTGCACCAACTTCACCGGAACGTGCTGGCTGGCTGGTCGGCATTGCATCCGGCGCTTTGGGAGCGGCGGCTTATAATATTTTCTGCCCGTTTAATGACATTTACTATATCGGATTGTGGTTCACCCTGCCGGTACTGGTCAGTGCCATAGTGGGTCGGATTATCGTACCACGTCTTATCCGCTGGTAATTTCCCAAACGCATAACCATATTAAAGGCGGCGGTCAGCAATGATCAGCCGCCTTTTTTGTGGAGAATGACGACAATGCAGTTTGCCCGTGCAGCTTGGAAATTTCTGGTAGCGATCAAAGACGCTTTGGTGCTGATCGCGATGTTGCTGTTTTTTGCAGTGCTTTACGCGGCTCTTTCGGCCCGACCCAATGTCGCAGCGATTAGTGACGGCGCACTGCTGCTCGACCTGAAAGGCGTAATTGTCGAACAGCCTGCTCAGCAGGATTTCACCGCAATGTTCACCAATAATGAAAATACGGTTCGCGAATATCGGTTGCGGGATGTGGTCCGTGCAATTGATGCCGCGGCCGAGGATGACCGGGTGAAAGCCGTGGTTCTTGATCTCAGCACTTTCATGGGCGCCGGACAAACCAGCCTTAACGCAGTGGGCGAGGCGCTGGCGCAGGTTAAACAGGCGGATAAGCCAATTTATGCCTATGCCAATTTCTACAGCGACGATAGCTATCAGCTTGCGGCACACGCCGATGAAATCTGGATGGATCCGATGGGCGGCATTGTCTTTGCCGGTCCCGGCGGCAACCGGCTCTACTACAAAAATCTGATCGACCAGCTTGGCATCACTGCCAATATCTATCGCGTCGGTACCTATAAGAGCGCCGTTGAACCCTATATGCGCGATAATCAGTCGCCAGAAGCCAAGGAAGCATCGGAAGCGCTTTATTCCGTGCTCTGGGACAGCTGGCTAACGGAAGTCAAAAAGGCGCGTCCACAAGCTGTGATTGAGCCCTATGCCGACGATCCAGCAACATTCATTAAAACTGCCGGTGGAGACTATACCAAAATCGCTGTCGAGCAGAAACTGGTCGATAAAATTGGCGACCGGGTTGCCTTTGGTCGCTATGTCGCCACCAAAGTAGGTGAAGATACAAAGCCCTCACCCGATAGCTTCAAGACGATCGCCTATGACAACTATGTCGCTGCTAATCCTGAAGGGAGCAGTGGTGAAGCCATTGGTGTCATCACCGTTGCCGGAGAAATCGTAAGCGGCAAGGCTGGCCCTGGTATTGCTGCGAGCGGCCGTATCGCTGAACAGATCTACAAGGCCCTGGAAGACAATCAGATCAAGGCGCTGGTCGTACGGGTCAATTCTCCTGGCGGCTCTGCCTTCGCCAGCGAAGAAATCCGCCTCGCCCTTGCTGACATCAAAAAGGCCGAGATCCCGATTGTTATTTCGATGGGCGATGTCGCAGCCAGCGGCGGCTATTGGATCGCCGCGGCAGGTGATCATATCATGGCCGAGCCAGATACAATTACCGGGTCCATTGGCGTCTTCGCCGTCTTGCCCAGTTTTGAAAAAGCTTTAGGCAAATGGGGTGTTACCGCTGATGGCGTGCAAACCACACCTCTGTCTGGCGAACCGGACTTTGTTGGTGGTTTCAGCGAAGATCTCGATACCGTCCTGCAATCCGGGGTGGAACATAGCTATGAAGATTTCCTCAGCCTCGTCGGAAAGGCACGCGGCAAAACCAACGCAGAGGTTGATACCATTGGTCAGGGGCGCGTCTGGGACGGCGGCACTGCCCGGCAACTGGGGCTGGTCGACAGTTTTGGCGGCATGACTGAAGCGCTGGCCGAGGCGGCGAAACGCGCCGATCTGGAAGAAGGCGACTATCATGCGAAATATCTGGAAGCGACACCAACGTTCAAATGGTTGCCGCTCGGCGGCACGCCCTTTGGTGAAACCGAACAGGCACCGGTAACCGGCGTGGTCGGTTGGGTTGCACGCCAGCAAAAGGTGGTCCTTGCCGATGCGCTATACACCGCTCGCGGATTAATGGCGCGCGAAGATGTGCAGGCACTGTGCCTGGAATGTGGCGGACTGGGGCGTCAACCTCAAACCCGGGGCACAATGCCTAACCTGTTCGATCTGCTGCGTAGCTATTCGCTATCCCCGGCACCGCGATAGGATGGCAACGACAACCCTTTGACAATAGCCAAAGCGCGCAAGGCAAAACCGGCAACGAACGCGATCAACGCGGCGGTTGTTCCCGGCATGCCGGTTTGGACCAGTCCGACAAATGCGAAGGCCGACAAGGCGCCGGCAGTCACATATAGCTCTGGTCGGATAATGATGGACGGCTCTCCTGCGACCAGATCGCGGATGACACCGCCGACACTCGCGGTGATGATGCCCATGATCGCTGCGGGTACCGGATCAATGCCCAGTTGCATTGCCTTGGCGGCACCAAAAACAGAATAGGCCGCGAGTCCAATGGCATCAAACCAGTCCACCGCCGCCGGTCGCCATATCCGCACAGGCGTAATCCAGATAATCAACGCAATGGCGAGGCAAAGGATCGGCACGCGGCTATCCTGCACCCAGAAAACCGGCGCACCAATTAGCAAGTCCCGCACGGTTCCGCCGCCGACACCAGTGACCAAAGCAAAAAACGCAAATGTCACCAAAGTCTGTCCATTGCGCGCCGCAACCAGAGCCCCGGATATGGCAAAAACAGCGATACCAAACAGGTCGAGCCAGCCCAGCGCGTTATAGAGGATCGCGCTATTCAATCGCCTTTCCTTCTTGTGCGGGAACCACGGGTGAACAGCATGACAAAACCCAAAATCGAACCGAACAGCGCTAATGCGGCAAATCCGATCAATATTGGGTGGCTGGTATCTTCACGGGTTTGGAGATCCATGATGTGGAGACCCCACATGAAATCAAAGACACGCCAGAACTGGGTGCGGACCGCAAGCAATTCCCCTGTATCGGCATCGATATAGAACCGCGCATCGTCTTCGAAAATCACCTGCCAGGACGGGCGATCCCGCCGTAGATCTGACGGCGACTGATCCGCCGCGAAACGCTGCACCGAAGTGATTGCACTATCATCCGAACGCGCCGCTATGGCCAGCGCGCTGGCATCTGCAGCAGCGATGGGTGGTAGCAATTTTCCTGTCGCCGCATCGGCACGCCTTTTGCCGCCATCGGCATAGGTGATCACCCAGAACGGCCCCTGCGCATTTTGCTGCAAGGTCAGATTCTGGGCCTGCCGGCCCTCAAGAACCGGGGCCACCGGCATGATGGGTTGGAGCGCTGGCAGAGCCGCGCGCAAGTGATTGCCACGCACGGTTTCGATAGGCTGCGACACCATCAACAGGCCAGATGCGGTCCACAATATGATCGGCACACCGATCAGCCAGCCCAGCCAAATATGCCAACGATAAAATTTCCCGTGCATGGGCTATTCGCTGGTCAGTAACGCGCCGATCTGGCGCGCACCGGCTATGGCGCTATGATCCTGATAGCGATCAGCAATGACCTGCATTCCAACGGGCAGACCGTCAACTTGACCGATCGGCAGGACGGTCGCTGGCAAGCCCGGGAATGTTACCAGTCCAGACCAGGCGAGTTGTTCAGCAGCAGGGTGATCCACACCGTCAATCGACAAGGTTCGGTCCTTCATCGGCCTGATATCATGGGGAAAGGCTGGCATGCTCGAAGGCGGTGCAATCACATAATCATATTCCGCAAAAAAATCTCGCCAACGCCGCTGGTTACGGGCCTGGGCATCCAGCAACGCGAACCAATCGGCCGCCGTCACCACTGTGCCATCCGGCCGCGGTGCTCCGGCCATCATGATGGTGTTGAGCATATGCAGATAATCACGATGCTGCTGTTCGAGATCCGGCAGTAATTTCGTAGCGCGCGCAACCTCTGCCCCGCCATCCTCTAACCGGTCGACGACGGCCTCCATGCATTGCCGCATACCCTCGCCCATGGTCACACAGGGATGGTCTGTCAGCAGCAATATGCGCATATCAGCCAAGGATTTCAGCTGTTTGGGAAGTGGTCGATCCAGCGTCACATCGAACAAAAGCTCCAGGTCATCAGCGTTGCGGGCCAGAGGTCCTACGACCGAAAGCGGGCGAAAAGCACCCTCCTTGAAACCGGGCATGAAATGGCCTTCGCCGCTTACCACGCCATAGGTTGGTTTGTGCCCCCAGATACCGCAATAATGGGCCGGGACGCGGATCGAACCGCCAATGTCCGATCCATATTCCAGTGCCACCATCCCGCTGGCCACAGCAGCGGCTCCGCCACCGGACGATCCGCCGGGCGAGCGACCCAGATCATGGGGGTTGCTGGTGCGCCCATAGATAGGGTTCTCGGAAAACATATCGGCAAGCATGGGCGGCACGTTGGTTTTTCCAAGGATGACCGCGCCTGCGGCTTTGAGGCGTTGGACAACCAAAGCATCTGCATCGGCAATATTACCGGCCGCCGCTTCCATGCCCCAACTGGTTGGCAGTCCAGCGATGTTGAAGCTTTCCTTGACCGTCATCGGAACGCCGAGCAACGGGCTTTGGTCACCTTTTGCCAACCGCGCATCGGCATCGCGGGCAGATTGCCGGGCGCGCTCGAAGTCGCGCACGACCACAGCGTTTATCGGCCCGTCCAGCGATTCTATCCGATCGATGGCGGCGTCGGTCGCTTCAACCGCCGATAATTTTCCTGCGGCAATATCGGCTGCCACAGCTTTCGCACTCGGTTGATCTGTAAGGGAAGGGATTGTCATATATTTCTCTCCGCTACAGAATATGCGCTGGTAATAATGCTGTCGTCAAATCACATATGAATCGGTTTGCCCTGCACCGCCATCGCCGCTTCTTTTATCGCTTCGCTATGCGTCGGGTGTGCGTGACAAGTATAGGCAATATCTTCACTTGTTGTGCCGAATTCCATCGCCTGTGTGACTTGCGCGACAAGCGTTCCCGCGAGCGAAGAAATGATATGCGCGCCCAGCACACGGTCGGTTTCCGCGTCCGCGATCACTTTCACATAACCATCGGTATCGCGATTGGTCTTTGCCCGGCTGTTACCGGCAAACGGAAACTTGCCGACCTTGTAAGCCACGCCGCTTTCCTTAACCTCTTCCTCGGTCTTACCAATGCTGGCAATTTCCGGATAGGTATAGACGACGCCCGGGATCAGGTCATGATTCACAATACCCTGCTGACCGGCGACAAATTCCGCTGCCGCAATGCCCTCATCCTCGGCCTTGTGCGCAAGCATCGGTCCGGGGGTGACATCACCGATCGCATAAACACCTTTCACCGCGGTCTGAAAATCATGACCGACTTCAATCTGGCCATGTTTGTTGGTTTCCAGTCCTGCCTTTTCAAGCGCCAGACCATCGGTATTGGGTTTGCGACCAATGGCGACCAGCACCGCATCGGCTTCAATGGTTTCGGCATCACCGCCTTTGGCCGGCTCGACGGTCAGAGTCGCTTTCTTACCCTTGACGGTCACACCGGTTACCTTGGTGCCAGTCTTGATATCAAAACCCTGTTTCTTGAAGATGCGCGCGGCATCCTTGCGGATATCGCCATCCATTCCGGGCAGGATCTTGTCGAGATATTCGACAACCGTGACCTTGGCGCCAAGCCGCAGCCAGACGCTGCCCAGTTCCAGACCAATTACACCGCCGCCAATGACAACCAGATGGTTTGGCACTTTCGGCAGTTCGAGCGCGCCGGTGCTGTCGACGACGACATGCTTGCTATTGTCAATGTCCACGCCGGGCAGCGGAGTGACCGAAGAGCCCGTCGCGATGATGATATTTTTCGCGGTGACCGTCTTGTCGCCGATCTTCACGCTGTTCGCACTTTCAAATGCGCCGCGCCCTTTTAGCCATTCAACCTTGTTCTTCTTGAACAGAAATTCAATCCCGCCGGTGAGCTCTTCAACCGCCTTGGACTTCTCCGCGTGCATCTGTTTGAGATCAAGCTTCGCGCCAGTCAGCTTGATACCGAATTTTTCGAGTGCCCCCGAATGGGCCTCATGATAAAGTTCGGAAGCGTGCAGCATCGCCTTGGAGGGGATGCAACCAACATTGAGGCAAGTGCCGCCCAATGTCTCGCGGCTTTCGACGCAAGCGGTTTTCAAGCCGAGCTGCGCGGCGCGAATAGCCGCGACATAACCGCCGGGGCCGGAGCCGATTACCAGAACATCATAGTCATATTCACTGTTAGCCATATTCTGCCTCTTGGTTCGTCATCCCAAATCTATTGGGGATCTTTGTAGATGCTAAAACAGATTCAGCGTGACGAGTTAGGGTTGTTACCTAGGTTACAAATCAATCAAAAGCCGGGTCGGGTCTTCAATTGCTTCCTTGATCCGCACCAGGAAAGTCACCGCCTCGCGACCATCGATCAGGCGGTGATCATAGCTCAGCGCCAAATACATCATCGGGCGGGCTTCAATTGATCCGTCCGGCATTACCACGGGACGTTGTTCGATCCGGTGGAGGCCGAGCACCGCTGATTGCGGCGGGTTGATAATCGGGGTCGACATGAGCGAGCCGAAGACACCGCCATTGGAAATCGTGAACGTGCCGCCCTTCATGTCGGCCATGGTCAGCGTGCCGTCCTTGGCGCGTTTGCCAAAATCACCGATGGTGTTCTCGACATCGGCAAAGCTCATCGCCTCGGCATTGCGGATCACTGGCACCACGAGGCCGTTGGGCGCGCTCACCGCAACCGAAATATCGACATAATCGTGATAGACAATTTCATCACCATCAATCTGCGCGTTGACCGACGGAACATCTTTCAATGCAAGGCAAGCGGCTTTCGCAAAGAAACCCATGAAGCCCAGCTTCACGCCATGTTTCTTGGCAAATAGCTCCTTATATTTGCTGCGCGTTTCCATCACCGCGGTCATGTCGACATCGTTGAAGGTCGTCAGCAAGGCCGCCGTATCCTGTGCCTCCTTAAGGCGCTTGGCGACGGTCTGACGCAAGCGGGTCATCCGGACGCGTTCTTCATTGCGCGTGCCGCTGGCTGCTGGCGCAGGGGTCGGAGCTTCCGCACCGGTAGCCGTGCCTTTCTCAACCAGTGGCGGGGGCGCGCCGGTTTTCACAAATTGCTCGACATCATCCTTGGTCAGCCGGCCATCTTTGCCAGTGCCCTTGATCTTGCTGGGATCCACGCCATGTTCGAGCACCAGACGCCGGACCGCAGGCGACAAGGTAATCGAGGATGCGGTATCTTCTTCTGCCGCAGGCTCCGCCTTGGTCGCTGCCGGTGCCGGAGCGGCTTTTGCCGCCGATGACGCGGCTCCACTGCCCGCTTCAATCTTTGCGATGATCGCTCCGACTTCGACCGTGTCACCCACCGCAACCAGATGCTCGCCCAATGTGCCGGCTTCAGGTGCCGGTACTTCCAGTGTCACCTTGTCGGTTTCCAGGCTCGCAATGGGCTCATCCGCATCAACTGCATCACCGGGTTGCTTGAGCCATTCGCCCAGTGTCGCTTCGGTGATCGATTCGCCCAATACGGGGACTTTTACATCTGTTGCCATAGTCTTATGCTCACTTTCATCGGCGGAATTTTCCGCTCATAATCACTTTTTTACCGAATGGCCCAAGGCTTCGGCAACCAGCTTTTCCTGTTGTTCTTTATGCCGCGAGGCTAGCCCCGTTGCCGGTGAAGCACATGCCACGCGCCCGGCATAGACCGGATCAGTCGGTCCCACTTTCGCCTGCTCCAGACAATCTTCCAGATAAGGCCTGACGAAATCCCAGCTGCCGTTATTTTTCGGCTCTTCCTGTGCCCAGACGAGAGTCTCGAGATTTGTCATCCGTTTCAGGCGCACCACCAGTGGTTCGGCCGGGAAGGGGTAAAGTTGCTCAATCCGGACAATCGAGGTATTCTTATCTTTGGCGGAGTCACGCGCTTCGATCAGGTCATAGGCAACCTTGCCAGAACACAACACCAGCCGCTTGATATCTTTGTCCGCGGGCGGATTGGTGTCCGACTTGATCCGCATGAAATGATGGTCGCCCTGAAACTCCTCGGCGCTCGACACTGCCATTTTGTGGCGCAGCAGCGACTTGGGCGTCATGATGACCAGTGGCTTGCGGAAACTGCGCAGCATCTGGCGGCGCAGCACGTGGAAATAATTGGCCGGTGTCGTGATGTTCGCGACCTGGATATTATCCTGCGCGCAGAGTTGCAGGAAGCGCTCCAACCGGGCCGAACTATGCTCTGGCCCCTGCCCTTCATAGCCATGCGGCAGAAGCATCACGAGGCCGTTGGCGCGGAGCCATTTGGCCTCGCCGGAGGCGATAAACTGGTCGATCATGATCTGCGCGCCATTGGCAAAATCACCAAATTGCGCTTCCCACAACACCAGAGTTTTCGGGTCCGCACCAGAATAGCCATATTCAAAGCCGAGCACGCCATATTCGGACAGCGGGCTATCCAGCACTTCAAACCGGCCATGGGGAACGGTGCTCAGCGGCACATATTTCTCTTCAGTGTCCTGATCGACCCACACGGCATGACGCTGAGAGAAGGTCCCGCGTCCGCTATCCTGACCGGACAGGCGGACATTATAACCTTCAGCAACCAGCGAACCATAAGCCAGCGCCTCGCCGGTCGCCCAGTCGAAATTTTCACCGGATTGGAACATCTTGGCCTTGGCATCGAGGACGCGGCCCAATGTTTTGTGAATCTTGTGCCCGTCGGGAACGGTGGTCAGTGTCCGTCCCAGACTCTCGAACAATTTGGCATCAATCGCCGTTTCCACGTTGCGCCTTGCTGTTTCGGGATCAGCGGGAACATGAAGCCCCTGCCAGCGGCCGCCAAACCAGTCGGCTTTGTCCGGCTCATAATCATCCGCAGCCTTGAATTCGCCTTCGAGATGTTCGGCAAACGCCTTGCGTGTGCTCGTACCCCAGTCCGCGTCGATCACACCTTCTTCCACCAGCCGCTGCTCATAAAGCTTGCTCACCTTGGGATGCTTTTTGATCGCGGCATACATGATCGGCTGAGTGAAACTGGGTTCATCGCCTTCATTATGACCAAAGCGGCGATAGCACCACATGTCGATCACAATATCGCGGCCAAAGCGCTGACGGAACTCGATCGCGATCTTGCAGGCAAAGGTCACTGCTTCGGGGTCATCGCCATTCACATGGAAAATCGGTGCCTGCACACCTTTGGCCACGTCTGATGGATAAGGCGAACTGCGCGCAAATTGCGGACTCGTGGTGAAGCCGATCTGATTGTTGATCACGAAATGGATGCAGCCGCCGGTATTGTAACCGCGGATACCCGAAAAACCGAGACATTCCCAGACAATGCCTTGTCCCGCAAAGGCCGCATCGCCGTGGATCAGTACGGGCAAGACCTGCTCATGCTTGGTGAGATCATCGCGCGCCACTTGCTGCGCGCGAACCTTGCCGAGCACCACCGGATCCACCGCTTCGAGATGCGAGGGATTGGGGACCAGCGACATATGGACATTAATGCCATCAAATTCGCGATCGGTTGAGGTGCCCAGATGATATTTCACATCGCCAGAGCCACCCACTTCATCCGGGTTGGCCGAGCCGCCGTGAAACTCATGGAAGATCACCTTGTAAGGCTTGGCCATCACATTGGCGAGAATGTTCAGCCGTCCGCGATGGGCCATGCCATAGACAATATCGCGTACGCCAGCCGCGCCGCCATTTTTGATAATATTCTCGAGCGCCGGCAGCATCGATTCGCCGCCATCAAGACCGAAACGCTTGGTCCCGACATATTTCTTGCCGAGGAAATTTTCATATTCCTCGCCCTCAATCACCTTGTTGAGGATCGCTTTCTTTCCCTCCGGCGTAAACTGAATGGCAGCGTCCTTGCCCTCCATCCGGTCCTGCAGAAAGCGCCGCTCCACGGTGTCAGCAATATGCATATATTCAAGGCCAACCGAGCCGCAATAATTGGCCCGCAATACCGCCTCAATTTCCTTGATCGACGCGGTTTCGAAACCCAATACACCGCCCAGATAGACGGGCTTGTCCAGCTCATCCGCCTTGAAGCCATGAAATTCAGGAGTCAGGTCAGCCGGCTCCTCCAGCTTGGACAGGCCAAGCGGATCCAGATTGGCACCAAGATGTCCGCGCACCCGATAGGTGCGGATCAGCATCATCGCGCGGATCGATTTTTCCGCCGCCAAAGCCACTTCGGCGTCGGACATGGACTTGCCGGATTTCGCCGCAGCGGCCTTGATCTCGACACCCATTTGCGTGGGGTCGAGCGCGCTGTTCAGCTCATCAGCGTCATCAATCGGCCAATGTTTCTTTTGCCAGCTCGGACCTTCTTCCGTTTCCGGTGAACCGTTAAATTCCTGACCTTCTAATCCCATGATAAGTTCCTTGGGGAGGGCGGCCCCTGCCTGCGCAGGGGCACTAGACTATCTTCAGACCGTTTCTTTCAGCATCGCATCCAATGTGATGCCCAGCTCTGACGGGCTTGGCGACACGCGAATGCCGGCCGCTTCCATCGCCGCGATTTTGTCTTCCGCACCGCCCTGGCCGCCGGAGACAATCGCGCCAGCATGGCCCATGCGGCGACCCGGAGGTGCCGTCAGACCAGCGATAAAGCCGACCATCGGCTTGCTGCGGCCCTTTTTGGCTTCGTCCGCGATAAATTGCGCCGCTTCTTCTTCCGCGCTGCCACCGATTTCACCGATCATGATGATCGACTTAGTATCGTCATCGGCGAGGAACAGCTCGAGCACGTCGATAAAGTTGGTGCCGTTGACCGGATCACCGCCAATGCCGACCGCTGTGGTCTGGCCCAGGCCAACCGCCGTGGTCTGATGCACCGCCTCATAGGTGAGCGTACCGGAACGTGAGACCACGCCAACTGAGCCCTTCTTGAAGATGCTGCCGGGCATGATGCCAATCTTGCATTCGTCAGGGGTCAAAACGCCGGGGCAGTTAGGGCCGATGAGCCGCGACTTGGAGCCTTGCAGCGCCCGTTTCACCCGCACCATGTCGAGCACCGGAACACCTTCGGTAATCGCAACAATCAGTTCAATCTCGGCATCAATGGCTTCAAGGATCGAGTCCGCTGCAAATGGCGGCGGCACATAAACCACAGAGGCAGTCGCACCGGTCGCGTCTTTGGCTTCGGCGACCGTGTCATAGTTTGGCAGGCCAATATGGGTGGTTCCGCCCTTGCCCGGTGTAACACCAGCGACCATTTGCGTGCCATAAGCCAGCGCCTGTTCGGTATGGAACGTGCCGGTATTACCGGTCATGCCTTGGGTGATAACTTTGGTGTTCTTGTCGATTAAAATGCTCATTTTTTTCTCCTAAAGAAGTCGAAAAAACTTCCCTTAACTGTATCATTCGACTGTTGGGACACTTGGAATTCCGAAGATATCTGTCTCCAAGCTCCTCCTGATGGATCTCTCAATTGGTCGCTAGGAAAGTATATTTCGCCGTCGCCCTCATCTCCGCTAACATCGTAAAACCCCACTTTGTGTTTCACCGCTAGCTGACGGACCAACGGATATGCTTCCTCAGCCTCAGACCACGCAAATGCTGCATAAATTACATCCTTGCCGATGCTGTAGTCTGATAGCTTTGCATTACTCAAATCATCGTCCGAAATATCTGGACCATTCATATTGGGATATTCTGCAGTAATTGCAGCATACCATTCTTGAAGACATGGACTGGTCACAACGGGATCAGAATAGTTATGAGACTCAGGCCACTCAGTCTGAGCCTGAAACCATTCAAGAAAATCGCCGCGCTCGCGAGGGGCGACTGTTTCTTCAAACACCATCAGATCATAGCTCATGTGAATTAAGCCAGACTCGAATCCAGCCCCTTACACGCTTCCAGCAATTCCTTCACCGCGTCGACCGACACGTTGAAATTGCCCTGCGCTTCTTCGCTCAGTTCAATCTCGATGACCTTTTCGACACCGTCTTTGCCGATGATGCACGGCACGCCGACATAGAGATCATCAACACCATATTGGCCGGTGAGATGGGCTGCGGCAGGCAGCACGCGGCGCTTATCCTTGAGGTAGCTTTCCGCCATCATGATCGCGCTGGTCGCTGGCGCATAATAAGCCGAGCCATTGCCAAGCAGGCCGACAATCTCTCCGCCGCCGCCGCGGGTACGCTTCACGATTGCGTCGATATTTTCCTGTGTGGTCCAGCCCATTTTGATGAGATCAGGGATAGGGATACCGGCAACCGTTGAGTATGCCGGCACCGGCACCATCGTATCGCCATGGCCGCCAAGAACGAAGGCGGTGACATCTTCCACCGATACTTCAAACTCTTCAGCGAGGAAGTGACGGAAGCGCGCGCTGTCTAGAACGCCAGCCATGCCGACAACCTTGTTATGCGGCAGACCGGAAAATTCGCGCAATGCCCAAACCATCGCGTCGAGCGGGTTGGTGATGCAAATAACAAAAGCATCCGGTGCATGGGCCTTGATGCCGTCGCCAACCGCTTTCATGACCTTCAGGTTGATACCAAGCAGATCGTCGCGGCTCATGCCGGGTTTGCGCGGAACACCGGCGGTCACGATGATGACATCGGCGCCCGCAATATCGGCATAGTCATTCGTGCCTTTGAGATTGGAGTCGAACCCGTCAACTGGCGCAGCCTGACTGAGGTCGAGCGCTTTACCAGCGGGCATGCCCTCTGCAATATCAAACAGGACGACATCGCCCATTTCCTTGGAAGCAGCGAGATGGGCAAGCGTGCCACCAATCATGCCAGCGCCAATCAGCGCAATTTTGTTACGGGCCATTGGAAAAATTCTCCTGAAATCAGAGTCGTAGAAAGACGTGCCCGATGGATTAGGCTTATCCACAGGCAATTTCAACCGCAGAACGCACCAATTTACGGGCTTTCTTTGCAACTGGTTTGCAATAGCAATAGCGGGGTGAGAGTTGCCAGAAGATCACCGCAAGGCAAACATGTTGAGAATGCGGATCAGAAGGTGATCTGCGCTTTCCTACACGGCTCTGTCTATGATAAAATACCCGCCTTATCTCCCGGCTTTTTGAAGAGGAATGATCCGATATGCGATATCCATTTTGCGTTGCCCGAAAAGGTCGAAACTATTGCATCAATCGACTGCGAACTGTGTGAACTTTGGGATGACGGATGGTCGAAGACTCCAGGACAATGGCAAACCTTCGCTTCTCCGCGCCTTCGCGCGACATCAGATGCCAAACATCGCACTCCAACACCCTGTGAACCGTGTGAACTTTGGCCAAGCCCAACCGCTTCGGAGCAGCCCAATAGAGCCCTGTTCACATTGTCAACTTCACCCCTGCCCCCGCATCTTTTGCTTTGCCAAGACCGGTACCGCGCGGCATGATGTCGAAAAAGAAATCAGGAGAGAATAAGCCCATGCTGAGCAAAGGCGACGATTATCCGCTGCACCAGACGCCGGAGCCGATGGCGGTGTCCGGCGACAACCGGAATTTCTATGACCGCTATTTCTTCAATGGCTACAGCGCCGATGGCAGTATCTTTTTTGCCGCTGCTCTGGGCGTCTATCCGCAGCTCGATATCATGGATGCCGCCTTTTGCGTGTCGATCGACGGTCAGCAGCATAATCTGCGCGCCTCCAAACGCATGGGCAGTGAACGACTCGAGCTCAGCGTCGGTCCGATCACCATAGAGATTGTCGAACCGCTGCAAGAGTTGCGGATCATCGTCAGCGAAAATTCCAAAGAAACCGGTTGCCCAATCACGGCTGATATCCGCTTCACCGCCCGCCATAGGCCGATTGAGGAGCCACGCTTCATTCGCCGCGAGGGACCGCGCATGGTCATGGACTATACCCGCCTGACCCAAAATGGTGGCTGGTCCGGGACATTGCATATCGGTGACCAAGAACTGATACTTTCACCGGAAACACACCGCGGCACACGGGATCGCAGCTGGGGCATCCGCCCAGTGGGCTCACCGGAATCCCAACCGCCACCAGCCGGAGCATTACCGCAATTCTGGTGGCTCTGGACGCCGCTCAACTTCGCTAATCATGCCTGTTTCTTTCACAGCAATGATGATGGCGACGGATTGCCCTGGAACCGTCGCGGTGTCGTTGATGCAATCGCCGACAAACGCCAGGAGTTTGAACCCGGCAGTTTTGATATCAGCTATCATAGCGGGACACGGCGGGTGAAGCAGCTGGACCTGGAAACGGCAGACGGCGCGCTGTCCATCACCCCGCGCGCCGGTGATGCGACGCGAACTTTCTATATGTCCGGCCTTGGCTATATGCATCCGGAATGGGGTCATGGGATGGACCACGGGCCGCTGGAAACCGCCTATGACGCAATCGATCTCGCCAATGTGCCGGATCATGACATGCTCTACATCCATATTCAGGCGCTCAGCGATGCAGTGCTGACGAGTGGCGATGATCGTCATGACGGTATCGGCATTGTTGAACAATTATTTGTCGGCCCCCACAAGACCAGCGGGCTTACCGACCTGCTGCACCCCGCACCATGAGCGCCGCATTCCCGCTCCGCCCGGAAGAATTTGATCCGCGCTGGGTTGAGGACGTGTTTGGTGCGCCGTCTGGATCGCTGCAATCGATGACCCACAAGCCGGTGGGTACCGGACAGGTATGTGACAGTTTCCGCTTCATTTGTGACTGGCAGGAGGGCGACTATCCCACCAGCTTTGTCGCCAAATGTCCAAGTGCCGACCCAGTCAGCCGCGGGGCAGCGGCGATCTTCCATCTCTATGATATGGAGGTGGGCTGGTACCGGGATGTTGCCGGACAATCCGGTGTTGGCTGCCCGGGTTGCTATCATGCCGCAATTGGCGAGGACGAGACACAATTTGTCCTGATGCTCGAAGATATGGCGCCGGCGCGGCAAGGCGATCAGCTGGCTGGTGCAACGCAGACACAGGTACAATCCGCGATCGGTGAGGCCGCCGCGCTGCACAGTTTTCAGCCTGAAACCGGAACGCTGGAGCAATATAGCTGGTTGCTCCACGGTCAAGGCAATGGCGACTATATGCGGCAGGCGTTGCCCGCTATCTATCCCGAATTTCGCAAGCGTTTCGCGAGCAGATTAAGCGCCGATATATTGGATATGGGCGCGGAACTGATCGCGAAATTTGGTAACTATCTTGAACGCGAACCTGGGCGTCCCTGCATCACGCACAGCGACATGCGGCTCGACAATATTTTGTTCGATGAGGGCGGTGCGCGCGCCATTTTGGTGGATTGGCAAACCGCAACATTAGGCAATGGCGCAAACGATATTGCCTATCTGATCGGGACCAGTTTCGCGGATCCGCAAGAGCGGGCATCAGTGGAGCAGAAGCTGATTTCCGACTATCTATCTTGCCTATCATCAAATGGGATTGAGCAGGATCATGACCTGTTCTGGCAGGACTATCGTCGCCATGCCTTTTCCGGTTTCATCATGGCAATCAACGCCTCGATCCATGTCGAACAGACCGAACGCGGCGATGAGATGTTTGCGGTAATGGCCGAACGTCCCGCGCAAATGGCGCTCGATCTCGACAGTTTGAGCCTGCTTTAGATCAGGGCGCTTCACCGGTGCCATGGCCGAGAGCGAGGTAGTCGTCTGACTGCATCTCGACCAGCCGGGAGGCGGTGCGGACAAATTCGAATGACCCGTCGCCCTCGGGATAAAGCGAATCAGGCTCGGCATCGGCGCTTGCCAATAGCTTGACGCGATATTCGTAGAGCGCGTCGATCAGGGTGACAAAGCGTGCCGCTTCATTGCGGTTCTCTTTGGAAAGAATCGGGATACCGACGATGATGACACTGTGAAAATGACGCGCAATGGCGAGGTAATCCGGTGCTCCCCGCGCCTCTGCACACAACCGTTTGAAGGAGAAAACACCGACGCCTTTCAACGCTTTGGGCACATGCATCGACCGGGCTCCTTGCACAGCCAGCTCCTCGGAAGGAACATGAGCGCGGTCTTCCGGCGGATAATCGGTCAGCCGGAAAAACGCTTCGCTCAACGCTTTGGTCGCTGCATCACCATTGGGCACATGCCACAAATCGACACCGCCCAATCGTTCGCGGCGATAGTCCGTCGGGCCGTTTAGCGAGATGACATCCAGCTGATTCTCGAGCAGATCGATAAACGGCAGGAAATGCTCGCGATTGAGGCCGTCCTTGTACAAATCAACCGGCGGCCGATTGGACGTCGCAATCAATGTAACGCCAGCGTCAACCAAACCGGTGAACAGCCGGGACATGATCATCGCATCAGCGCTATTGTTCACCACCATTTCATCAAAGGCGAGGAAACGCGCCTCACCTGCCAGTGCCTCGACAACCGGAAGGATCGGATCACCCTGCTCCTTCTTGCGCTCTTCATTCAGGCGCGCGTGGACATCGAGCATGAACTCATGAAAATGCGCGCGTTTCTTGCGATTAATCTGAAGACTGTCGTAAAACAGATCCATCAGCATCGACTTGCCGCGCCCGACGCCGCCCCACATATAGATGCCGCGCGGCGGCGTCGGCTTTTTCGAGAACATTCGCCACAGCACGCTACCGCGTGGTGGAACCGCTTCGAGCTCTTGCTGCAATTGCGCGAGTCGCTGTGCACAGGCGTTCTGATCGGCATCAGATTTGAGTTCGCCATTTGCGATCAACGCTTTGTAGCGCGCGTAAAAGTCGGTCATTGCGAAGCCGGTTTTTGCACGGTTTTTTGCGCGGTTTTTTGCGGCGGTTTTGCGGCAGGTGCCTTCTTCACGATGGCCGTGTAAGACGCCATATTTTCTTGACCATCACCCTGAACGACCAGTCCACGAAGAAACAGGAAGCGCCCCGTTTCACGGGCTATTTCCACCTGCGCTTCGAGCGGCTCACCGAGGCGCGCCGCACCGATAAAGTGAGTTTGCAATTCGAGTGTCACGGCAAATCCGGAGGGCCCGATTTCCAGCACCCGCATGGCTGCGAACAGAGCGCAATCGATAAAGCCCATCATCGTGCCGCCGTGAACCACGTCGCCGAGATTGCGATGCTGTCGTTCCGGGAACATGCGGACGCGGGCAATATTTTCAGCAATACCATCGCCGCCGCGCCGGACAATCATCGGTCCGAGAAAGCTGTTATAGCATTCCGGATCGCGCAATTTCCAATGGTACCAACCTGGATGATCAGGGTGCGGATCGCTGGTAAAAAATTCAGGCTCGGCGTCAGCCATCAGCTTCTCGCCAGCCAATTATCAAACTTCCCGGGCCGCCGTCATCTTCTTGATCTCGGCAATTGCTTTTGCCGGCGACAAGCCTTTAGGGCACGCATTGGCGCAGTTCATGATCGTGTGGCAGCGATAAAGGCGGAATGGATCTTCCAGTTCATCAAGCCGTTCTCCGGTCATTTCGTCACGACTATCGGCCAACCAGCGATAGGCCTGAAGCAGAATAGCGGGGCCAAGAAACTTGTCGGAATTCCACCAATAGCTCGGGCAGCTGGTTTGGCAGCAGGCGCACAGGATACATTCGTAGAGGCCATCGAGCTTGGCACGGTCTTCAGGAGATTGCAGCCGCTCTTTGCCGGAAGGCGTCGGCGTTACCGTCTTAAGCCAAGGCTGGATCGACGCATATTGCGCATAGAAATGCGTGAAATCCGGGACCAGATCCTTGATTACTTCCATATGAGGCAAAGGCGTGATCTTCACTTCCTTGCCACAATCTTCAATCGCCGTGGTGCAGGCGAGGCCATTTTTGCCATCGATATTCATCGCACAGGACCCGCAGATGCCTTCACGGCAGGACCGACGGAAGGTCAGTGTTGAATCCTGCTCGCTTTTCATCTTGATCAGCGCATCCAGGACCATCGGTCCGCAATCCTCGGTATCGATCTTGAAGGTATCATAGCGCGGGTTTTCACCGCTATCAGGGTCATAACGATAGACCTTAAACGCACGGGCCTTCCCACCACTCAGCGCTTCGTGCACTTCACCGGTTTTCCGGATTTTACTGTTTTTCGGGAGCGTAAAGGTTGCCATCAATATTCTCTTGCGTTGGCGAAATAGTAGGTGTCGCGTTAGTAATCGATTGTGAGGCGCCATTAATAGCCAGTTTTCCGACAAACTCAATGCCTGAAATAGGTGGCCAAACCGTCCCTAGGCCTCTAAAAACCAACGAAACCTTTTGTGCTGGTCATTTTGATAAGCGCCTATGCCCTCGCTATTTGCACGATTTGCCTCTTTTTCGATTCTAAAATACCCAAATTGTCTGCTAACATAATCAAATCTCTGCTATTTGCTCAAAAAGACCACATCACCTAAATTACGACAGGAAAAAACATATGCAGACCAAAAACGGTGTGACTCTTTTGCTGCATGGCGAAAATGACACGCTGATATGGGGAATGACCAATGCGGAACGGGGTCGCCGCTTGGTTGAGAAACTGCAGGGGAATATCAGCGGCAGCCTATGGATAAACTTGGCTTATGTTTTTGATCCGCAATGGATAAGCTACGTTCATGACAATCCGGGAAGCGTCCTGACTATTGGCGGCGTTCCAATACTAGCACATCTGAGAAACGAGATAGAAGCGGAAGAGCTTGCTGCAAAGCGCATACCTACTGACGCGCGGGTGATGGAATATCGCGACGGACCGCGCATTCACAATCATGCACTGCGCAAGCTGGAGACACCTTTTGCGCGCGAACTCACACCGGCGACGGTGAAGGATATCGAGCGGCAAAGCTATTTTGGGGCCTATAAAGGGGTCACCGACATTCTCACCAAATATCTTTGGCCGGAACTTGCATTGATACTCACTCGCTTTGCCGCCCGAATCGGGATGACGCCAAACATGGTCACCGGCATCGGTGCGATCGGCTGTATCGCCGCGACCTTCTTGTTCTATTACGGTTATTTCTGGTCAGGTATGGCCGCAGGTTTTGTATTCATGGTTCTGGACACCGTTGATGGCAAGCTTGCCCGCTGCACCATAACATCATCCTTTTGGGGAAATATTTTTGATCACGGGCTTGATCTGGTCCATCCGCCTTTCTGGTGGGTGGCATGGGCGATAGGGCTTGGTGCGGTTGGATTGGCCTTGCCGGAAGATCAACTTCGTCTGGCGCTGATCGTCATTCTGGGCGGCTATGTCCTGCAACGGATCATCGAGGGGATATTCATCCGCGCTTTTGGTCAGCATATCCATGTCTGGAGACCGATGGATTCATGGTTCCGTCTGATCACCGCAAGGCGCAATCCCAATATGGTGCTGTTATTTGTCTCTATGGTTTTTGGTCGCCCCGACATCGGTCTGATTGCAGTGGCTTGGTGGACTTTGATTTCGCTGGCGGTCCATTTGGTGCAGCTGATGCAGGCCTGGTTGGTGAAAATGCGAGGTGGTCAGATTGTATCATGGCTGGAACAAGAGCAAGGATAGGCTGATGATCAACGATACCATCAAGAAGTTCGGATATCCCGCGACGTTGGTGAAGGGCTATCATCATTGGGTCGTTTTGCTGCGCCCCGCTCAGGTAACTCTCGGTTCACTGGTTGTTGCAGCCAAGTCGGATGCAACCGATTTTGGTGATCTGTCTGACGATCATTTCGCTGAATTGAAATCTGTAACAGCGGATGTGTCATCAGCTCTGCAAGCGCTGGTTTCCCATAAGAAGCTCAACTGGCTGATGCTGATGATGGTCGACCCGCACGTCCATTTTCATCTCATCCCGCGCTATGAGGGAGCGCGTGAATGGATGGGTCAGGATTTTGAGGACAAGGCGTGGCCTGGCCCTCCAGCGCTTGGCGATGCAGTCAAATTATCGGACGATCAAATCTCTGGAATGGCAACCTGGATCAAATCAAGCTTTCCGGACTAGCCGGATTTGGCCAACCACTGATCTGTAAGAGCGGTTGCCGCTTCGACATCGTTGAGAAAATCGACCTCGGCCCAATCATGACCCTGGATAGACACGGTGCCGACTTTTTCGCTGGGAGCCAGCGTGTCAATAATCTTGAGATACCAGTTCTCCACACCTGCCGGCGTGCGCATGACGTCGCGAACTTTTTCCCGAAACATAGCACCGCCTTCTCCACGAAATGCCAGAAAGCCGATCGATTCCGCGTCGCTTTGTTCGGCGGTCAATGTCTTTCCGATTGCCGTCAGCCGGTCGCCGCTCAGCGATACTTTCATATCATCGCTATCATAATGGTCTTTAATATCGACGGTCACCGTAATCGGCCAGTTCTCGGTTTTCTGGGCAGTGGCAATAATCTCGGGTGAAATCAGCGTATCGCCGTTCAGGATCATGAAATCTCCATCCATTACATCGCGCACAATCCAGCAGCTGCCAAGATTATCAGCAACCTTGAAAAACGGATTAAAGTGGATTGTTATGTCGGTGCCCACCTGCTTCAGATCCTCAAGCTCCGCTTCAACCATATCTGTCATAAAGCCGGTCACGACATGAAATTCACGCACCCCACCTGCAGCCAGCATTTCGATCTGCCATGCGATCAGGCTCTTGCCCGAAAAATCGATCAGGCATTTGGGGCGTTCGGCGGTCAGCGGCAGCAACCGCGAGCCTTGACCTGCACTCAGGATTATTACTTTGTCGATCATGTTGGCAATTGGCCTTTATCGGGATAGGGATGGTGTGGGGAGACACTTAGAACGATGGCCATCAAAGCTCAATCCTGTAACAACCGGTTGCAGATATGTCTTCGGATGCTTGTTTGACCATGGCTGAGGAAGTGGCGATCGAACCAGCAAATGCCAAACCGGAAAAAACCGGGATCAAGCGGATTATCACCAATACCGGATGGCTGCTTGGCGGTAAGGGTTTTGGGGGCGTCTTAAGCCTCTTCTATCTCGCTATCCTCACCCGTACGCTGGGCGTGGCTGGCTTTGGACAGTTTGCGCTGATTACCGGAACTGCGCAGGCCATCGCCCTGATCGTTACCTTTCAGACTTGGCAAGTCGTCATCCGCTTTGGTGCGCGCAATATCAAGGGGGAGGAAAACCGACGGCAATTCGGGCGGCTGGTCGGGCTGTGCACCTTGCTCGACATTGCCGGAGCAGTCGCGGGGTGCATCTTGGCCTATTTTGCCGTTGGCTGGCTGGCCCCGTTTTTCGGTTGGGATCAGGAGCTGGCACAAAATGCTCTGATCTTTGCCCTGGTGATGCTGCTGTCCATCAAATCAACGCCCACCGGCATATTGCGGGTGGAGAACCGGTTTGATCTCGCAGCCTATGCCGAGGCGATTATTCCGACAATTCGCCTGATCGGCACATTGATTGTCTGGTTTACCGACCCCAGTCTGATCAACTTTCTCGCGGTCTGGGCTCTGTCGGAAGTCATTCATGCCATTGGCTATTGGCTGTTTGCAGCGTGGAATAGCCGCGACATCATGGCCCCTCGAAATCTGTTGCGCGTGAAACGGGCGGTGCGGGAGAACCGCGGGATTGGCGAGTTCCTGCTGATATCCAATCTCGGTTCCACCCTCGCCGGACTGTCCCAGAATATTTCTCTGTTGATCGTCGGCTATTTTGTCGGCCCAACCGCAGCCGGTCTGTATCGGCTCGCCAGCCAGCTCAGTGTCGCAATGACCAAAATATCCGTACTCCTGTCGCGTGCGATATTCGCCGAAGTCAATCTGATGCGTGCGCAACAAGGTGCAGAGGCCATGAAGGTGCTGTTTCGCAAGGCCAGCCGGATGCTCTTCATCACCGGCGGTACCGTCATCCTGATTGTGGTGGTCATCGGCCAACCCGCCCTTTTCTACATGTCCGGACCGGAGTTCTTACCGGCTTATCCCTTGCTGATTCTGCTAGCCGCAGCGGCTTCAGTCGATCTTGCCGGTGCCATTTATGAGCCGACATTATTGTCAGGCAGCGGGGCTCGTACCGCCTTGATATTGCAGGCCGCTATTGCCATCTTGTTCATCACCATGCTGCTCCTCGGCCTGCAATTCTATGGCGCGCGGGGTGCCGCGGGTGCGATGCTGGTCGCGGCTATCGTACGACTTGTTCTTTTTGGCGTCGCAGCACGACGCAATCTGGCCAAAGGCTAGGCTCTAGCCGCTTCCTTCCGCGCGGCGAGTATCTTTTCAACCATTTCAAGGTCGCTATCCTTGTCAACGTCAATGCAAGCCTCTGCCTGGGCCATCGGTATGATCTTTATGGTCAGGCCTAGCTTCTTGCCAACCCGCGCCACCAGTTGATCAACAGTAAGCACCCTGGTCAGCGCCAGAAACAAAAGCCACGGCCCGAATATTGTCAAAATCTTCCAGCCCTTTTTACGATCCTGCTCAACCTCGGCCCAATAGCGCAATATCTCGCGCGCCTTCGGGGAACCGAAATAGAAGAGGTTCGCCCCGCTATAATGGCCGCCGCGCAATTTCAACCAGGTCCGCTGCGATGCGGGATAGCGGTGCAGCAGCACCTGCTTTTCAACAAGCGCAATAGCAATATCGGTATCTTCGGCCGCGCTCAGGAAGTCATCTAGCATCGGCGCGTTGAGCAGCACATTGTCTGCTGTGGTAATCAGCACCGGAAAACGGGCGTCATCCTGATCCAGAACCGTGTCGAGTGATGTCGCGATGGTCGAGCCACTGGTTTGCGCAATCACGCGAGGGTGGTTTTCCAGTTCGCTGGTATCGGCATCGGTCCAAAAGGGCGAAAAATCCTGCGCCAGAACATGTACATCGCCGATAGCCTGATGATCCAGCAAAGCGTCGGTGACATGCGCAAGCATGGCTTTGCCTGCGATCGGGATCAGCGCTTTTACCGCGATGCCCCGGCTGTCCGCCATCGGATCGCCACCGGGACGACTTCCCGCAAGAACAAGTGCGTCAGCGGTTGAAGAAGATGCACCGTCTCTATTATTATCGGCCGTCATGGACGGCTTTCGAAAAAGGCAATCATATCATCGAGCACCGGGCCCTTATTTCGAAAGGGCTTGGAGATTGCCATCATGATTTCCAGATGATCCATGTCCTGATATTCCACATATTCGGCATCGCCGCCTGCCTCGAGGATCTTGTCGCTTAATATCTGGCTATTTCGGGGCCGTACCTGAGTGTCATCCACGCCGGTCGAGAGCCAAAGTGGCGGCGCATCGGCGCGGACAAAATTGACTGGCTGTGTCATTTCGGGGACATGATAGGAGCCAAAGCTGTTCTTTGTTGTCTCGCTGTCGAATGGATAAAAATCATAAGGCCCGGCCAAAGCAGCCACACCTTTGATCAAATCCGGTGTCTTGCCCAAACGCCCCAGCCACTGGCGGTCCAGCGCCAGCATTGTGACGTTATACGCGCCAGCCGACTGGCCGGACAGGAATATCCGCTGCGGATCGCCGCCATGGTCCGCAATATTGTCATGGACCCAGGCGACGGCCTTGGCGCTATCTTCGAGAAATCCCGGGAATTTGGTATCGGGATAAAGTCGGTAGTCGGCCAGCACGGTCATGTAACCACGATGCGCCAGTGCCCGGCCGGCAAAGGCATATTCATCTTTCGACCCCGCCCGCCAGCCGCCGCCATAGATAAACACCACGACGGGCAAGGGCTTATCGGAAGCCTTGGTCGGCACCCAGATATTCAGGCCAAGGCCAAGCTCTTCATCATAAACCTGTCCGCCGACCAGCAGTTTGGCATCCCCATCGCCGGGAATGATATTGTTGACCATGTCGAGTTGACGCGGACCGGGTTGTGAGAAAAACCAATAGGCAAAGCCAGCAACCGCAATCGCCACGATCCCGAAAGTGATAAGCCATTTCATTAAACAAGACCTTCTATTTATTCTCAGCGCTTTAACCAGCGGATGAGGCGCTGGCAATGTTGCGGGAGAGCGGAGAGGAGTTTTTAATATTCACCTCAGGCGCCGGGCGGGAGATTTTATATAACCTCAGTCGCCGGGCGCGGGCATCCGCCCGCTTGGCTTTCCTCGCATAAGCTCGGGCGCGCGGTCGCGCTTGCCTCCGCTTCGCGTCGGATCGGCGCGACCTCGAGAGCATGACCTATGAGCACACCCTTGAGACCATCGTCCGAGCGCAGCGAGGCAAGGCCGACTGGCCGCCGCGCCTTATGGCGCGTAGCCAAGCGGGCGGATGCCCGCGCCCGGCGCTTGAGGTCTAACAAAGACTCATCCCCTCTCAAAGTTCACACAATTCACACACCCTGCGCTTCCGCCCCTTCCTGCGTCCCTTCCGCTTCCACCTCACTCTCGCCCTGCTCATAAAAGCCGCTGCGTTCCAGGAACCCGCTGCGATCAGCGCGCTCCCAGTCAAGATCGTCCCACTCCTCGCACTCAGCTATGTCGAGATCAGAGACATTAATATCCTCCGGCGCCATGGCCTGGATCTTCTCGCGGCCATGCTGCAGCTCCAGGGCCTTCATGATCTGCGCGTTGGACAGCGCGCCGCTGCTTGCACCTACTGTCTCACCCGATGCATCAATCTCGTCGACCAGCGCTGCACAATCCTCGCCCTTGCCGATGCCGTCCAGCAGATCATCAAATCTCTCGGCCGCCACCTGTGCCGGCTTGCCTGCCAGATCAATCCGGTCGGCCATCTTGTCGAGCCGGGCAAGCGCTGCCAGAAACAGAGGCGCGCTCCAGCGTTCCCTTGTTCCCACTTCTTCGCCCTGGTGCCAGACCGCTTCGCTCCAGCCATTAAGCCCCTTGTCCATCAGCTCATCCTGAAAGATATCCCGGGCATGGATGATCGCCGCATCCCACGCCCGGGCAAAGGCCCGTGCATCCGGCCGCCTACGCAGCTTGTAAGCACTCTCCCGAGACAATCCCGCATAGCGCGCTGCCGCCCGGACATTGCCGGTCCTTGCCAAAGCTTCCAGAAACACCACCTGCCGGTCCGGCGACCAGCCATCATGGCGCGCCCGGGGCCGCGCCAGCTCCTCAGCAGCAGGGATATCGGTGAAACTGTCGTGAGCAGGCTGTTCGGTCATAGCTATGGTCCTTCATGTCAGAGAAACACATAGATATAACCTATCTGGTACATTGTAGGAAAGAGGAGAATAGGGGGCCTTACCATCGTGTCGCGGTTGACAGGATACCTGTCCATCTATATGTCACTAAATAGTGACATATCAATTTTCCCATGACGACCTGATCTGGAAAGCGCTTAGCGATGGGCGACGACGATTAATCGTTGAGGCGCTGTCGACGGGCCCTAAACAAACTGGCGAGCTGGTTGATCTGTTCCCCGATATCGGGCGCACTGGCGTCCTCAAGCATATCGATATCCTGACGGAGGGGAAGATTATCGATGTACGCCGAGAAGGCCGCATACGCTGGAATTACCTTAATCCAAAACCCATCAAGTCGGTCTGCAATAGCTGGGTGCTGAAACATATTGATGGCATGAAATCATCGACTGCAAAACTGAAGCAAATCGCCGAACGGGAGACGGAAACATGAACGACGTAACCGATGCAAAGATCATCAAATATCAATTTGAATTGCCAATCAAGCGCAGCGCTGCCGATATCTGGGCGTTGATGGTAAATGAGACTGACGCATGGTGGATGCATGATTTTCGGGCGCTGGGCGAAGATTCAAAAGTGACATTAGATCCGCGAACGGGTGGCCAGTTGATCGAAAGCACAGCGGATGGCAGCAGTTTGGAATGGTATCGGGTACAGATGGTCTCGCCGGAACAGGCGCTTTATCTGGTTGGCTATATGGCCCCAGACTGGGGTGGGCCGACGACCTCTATGTTGAAACTGGCGGTTGAAGACCGCAACGATGGCAGCGCGCTGATTGTTTCGGATGCCCTGTTAGGCAATGTGACCGAGGCGTCAGCCAAAAGTGCTGAAGGCGGCTGGAAAACCTTGCTCGGGGATGGCTTGAAAGCGTTTGCGGAAAAATAGCGCACAAACAAGAAAGGGCCCCGAAACCAGTCCGGAGCCCCTTGTGAAACCAATATGATTTGCGTCTAACCAACCACGATCATTGCCAGTGATCGGGCAATCAAGGCTGGCGTTTCGATGCCGTCAATTTCCACTGTGACATCATAGGTCATCAGCCAGCGACCCGGCTGTTTTTCCACCGCATCAAACAGCACATGGCGGGCGCGGACCTTTGATCCGGCACGAACCGGGTTGAGGAAGCGGACCTTGTCATAGCCATAGTTGATGCCCATGACCGTACCTTCAAGACCCAGGGTGCAGCCGTAGGACATGGCTGGCATCAACGAGAGAGTCAGCAGACCGTGGGCGATCGTGCCACCAAAAGGCGTGGCCTTGGCCTTTTCTTCGTCAATATGGATGAACTGGTGATCTTCCGTGCAATCGGCAAATTTGTTGATCCGGTCCTGACTGGCTTCAAACCATTCGGATACACCGACTTCTTTGCCTTTCCAGGATTCCAGTTCTTCGGGTTTGATTATTGGCATGTTCTTTCTCCTAATTGGGGTTCTTTTAGCCCTTCATCACTTCCTGCATCCGGCGGAAAAATTTGCCGCCCTGTCCGCCGCCATTGGCATATTCTTGCATACCGGTTTCATCGAGAATCTGATCGATATTTGCGGCAATGGATTCAGCATTGCGATCCGCTTCAGGAAGCCAGATACCCTCGGTCTCAAGGATTTTTGCGGCAGCAAAACCACCGGCACCGGCCGTCAATATCGTCTTGGATGGCGCGCCATCGCTGCACAGATAGACCACCGCCGGCGTCACCGCCTCGGGAACCAGCAATTTCAGGGCTTCTTCCGGCATGATGTCTTCGGTCATGCGGGTCGCGGCAACCGGCGAGATACAATTGGTATGAATGCCCTTGCCCGCGCCTTCCTGGTGCAGGCTGTTCATCATGCCGACCAGCGCAAGTTTCGCGGCGCCGTAATTGACCTGCCCGAAATTCCCGTAAAGTCCTGTCGACGAGGTCGTCATCACGATCCGGCCATATTGGCGCTCGCGCATATGATCCCATACCGCCTTCGTACAATTGGCGCTTCCGGTAAGATGCACATCCATGACAAACTGGAAATCTTCCATGCCCATCTTGTGAAAGCTCTTATCGCGCAAGACGCCAGCATTATTGACGAGAATATCGACATGGCCCCATTTCGCAATCGCATCGGCAACCATTTTCTCAACCGCTGGCATATCAGTCACACTGCAGCCTGCTGCCATCGCTTCGCCGCCTTCAGCTTCAATCTCTGCGACAACCTGCTCCGCTACGGTTGCCGAACCGCCGGTGCCATCGCGTGCGCCACCAAAATCGTTGACGACAACCTTTACGCCGCGCCGCGCCAATTCCATCGCATGCTGCTTGCCAAGGCCAGCACCGGCACCGGTGACTATGGCTACGCGATCATTAAATTCTACTGTGCTCATGGGAGTTTCGCCTCTCGCTTTCTCATATGAATGGGATTGTTTGCGCCGATGGATGCGCAATCAAGCCAAGTGAGTCAAGCTAAGGCGTCTAGATTCCCGGTCCGACTATTTTGCAGTCTTCCTGCGACCCTTGCCTGCCGTAGCGGAAGGCGTGGTCATACGTTTTTTCGGTTTTTTTGCTGCTGCCTTTTTCGGCTTGGTTTTTTTGGCCGCTGCTGCGCCTGCTTTCTTCGCCGCCGCCAGCAGCGCCTTGAGGCTTTTCTCAGCAAAATCAACATAAGTGGCAGGATCCGGCAGCATCTCGCGATCAGCCGTTATCGTCAGCATGATCTCTCCGTGATAGCTGGTGACGATATGAAAAACGCCCATGCCATCGGTTGGCAGACCCATGCCAAAGCTGCGCTTCAGTTCGGCACCGGCAAAATACATCGAAACCGGTGGACCCGGCACATTCGTCACAACCGTGTTCATCTGCGGTGCGACAGTCTGACCCAGGCCCATGCGTGCGGCAAGTTTCGTGGTAGCGGCCGTCAGGCCCGCCGGCATTGCGCCGCTCAACTCCATCAAGGTCCGCGCACCGACCGCTTCAACCATATGCTTGGAACGATTCGTTTCCTTCGCCACGAACTCCAGCCGCTTCGCCGGATCGGCAATATGCGTGCCGAGACCAACGGTCATCATCGATACCTGATTCCCGCCAGCCGCTTCACCATTGTCATCACGAACTGAAATCGGCGCGCCAGCCTTCAAAGTGTTATCCGGCAGCTCGCCCTTGCTTTCAAGATAGGCGCGCATGGTCCCGCCGACCACCGTCAGCATTACATCATTAACCGTCACACCGGGAAATGCGGAACGGATAGTCTTGATATCAGCGAGTGGGAATATCTTTCCGTCAAACACGCGGTGCGGTGTCAACCTGTCACCAAAGCGCGTCTTGGGAATGCCGGTCGCTGCATCTTTCTGCTGCTTATTCTCTCTTGCGAAATCAAACATCCGCTTCGGCACGGGAAGCAGCTTACCAAGCGTCTGGAGGCCGCGCACCGGATTGGCGATATTATTAACCTGCGCCCGCATCAACAGGCCAAGGTCATTCGGCTTGGGCTCGGCGCGCCATTGCTTGTCCCATTTTCGCGGTTTCATTTTGGCGTCAAGGTCGTGCAGCGCCAAAGTCATCTGCAGCCCCGATTGCCCATCCACAGCAGCATGGTGGAATTTGTGCATCACCGCAAAGCTGCCCTTGGGGATGCCTTCGACATTGTCGAGGCCTTCAATGACCGTAAACTCCCACAGCGGGCGATCCATGTCCAAAGGCCGCGCATAAATCCGTGCCGCCTGAATGCAAAGCTGACGCCAGTCACCGGGTTGTGGCAAGGCAATATGACGCACATGATATTCGAGATCGAAATTCTCGTCCTCAATCCAATAGGGATGATCAAGGTCCAGCGGCACACGCACAAGTTTCTGACGGAATATCCGCGCGCCATCGAGCCGACCTTCAATATAGTGTAATATATCCTTGAACCCGACTTTACCGCCGGGTGCGGTAGAGGGATCATAGATGAGCAGCTGGCCGATATGCATCGGTGTATTGCGTGTTTCCGTATAGGCAAACATCGCATCGAGCGCACCTAGTTGTTCCATGTCCATACCCCTCGTGATTCTTATTGAGGCAAGCATAAATCAGATTGGTTAAAGAAGCGAATCAGTTAAACGGAGCGGGAGAAGCACGAGGCGCGACTAGTTGCTTAAAGAGGCCTCGCTTCTAAACAGGCGCGTTACTTTGTCGAGCAAACCGCCCGCAACCGATCGGCCGGTTGCCGCGATTTCCACGCTGCCCGGGGTGAGCTGTAAAGCAGCGCCATCCTTATATACCTTTTTCGAAGCGATCAGACGGACACGGTAAAGCGCCGAACGGGGCCGCAAGATATTCTCGTCCTTATCCGAAGCAATTGGTCCGCCATTGACCGAGGCCAGTATCGGCTGATCAATTCTCTCTACCGCATTGGTCGATTTCTCTACCAGCTTGGCTGCCCGAGATGCCTGCACCGGATCATCCGGAACAAAGCGGCCACGCGCATCTTTGGAAATACGCCAGATATCGTCTTCACTGACATAGGCCTGAATATCATAGTCATCGGATGTGACGATATAGGCAATAGCCTCCGCCCCACCGAGCCAACGCCCGCTGTGAATATCCGGTGACAAGTCGGTGACGATCCCTGCAATCGGCGCGCGCAGTATCAGGCGCTCGCTACGCAGCTCAAGACCGCTGAGCTGATCTTGCTCTTGCTTGAGCTCCCGTTCAAGAACCATGCGATTGGACAGGTCAATCTCATCCGCCGCCCCGCGGCCAAATTGCAGTTGCAGATTGGCGATTTTGACCTTCGTCGACGCAATCGACTGCTCCAGCTCCGGGGCAGAAAGTTGAAGCAGCGGCTCGCCCGCCGCAACCCTTTGACCATTCTCGACAAACAGCTTTTCAACCTTACCAGGATCACCCGCGACAATCGGAGATGCGCCAATCGGTGTCAGTACCGCTGGCGCGCTGATATGCCGGTCAAGCGGCAACAAGCAGAGCAGCAGCGCTATACCGCTTCCGATCAGCAACAGGCGGGTCCGCGACGTCGCCAATATCCGATCTTTCATGCTGGCCCAGACCTTGAATTCCGAGAAGACAGGACGGGCAATGAAAACCGCGATTTCAACGACGAACAGAATCACACCGAGCAGTTTGAAAAACAGCGTATAGACCAGCAGCGCGATACCGATGAACAGGAACAGGCGATAGATCCACGTCATCCACGCGTAGACAATCATCCCGCGGCGCAATCTGTCCGGCACCTGTTCGGGTGCTTCATCGCCCAAGGCGAAGAGCAGCTCACGCAGCCGCCAGCGGCCCAGGGCAAAAGCGCGTGGTTGCAGATTGGGAACGCCCAGCCAGTCGGAGAGGACATAATAACCATCAAAGCGCATGAACGGATTAAGGTTGATCGCCAGACTCATCACCCAGCTGGTGGTGGCGAGAATGAACGCAACACTGCGAAGCATACCATCGGGCAGCAGCACCCAGGCCATGGTCGCAAGCCCCGCAATCATCAACTCGACCGTGACACCAGCGCAATCGATCATCAGCCGCTGTTTGCGCGAAGTCAGCCGCCATGCACCGGATGTGTCTGTGTAGAGGACCGGCATCATCACCAGAAAACTGACCCCCATGCTCGGCACACGGCAGCCAAAGCGCGTCGCAGTATAAGCATGGCCGAGTTCATGGAGGATCTTGATGACAAACAGTCCAAGACCATAAGCGATCAGGCCCTGCCAGCTGAAAAAATAGAGGAAGGAGGCGAGGAAGCTATCCCACTGGCGCGACACAAGAAACAGGCCGGTAAGCGCCAGCAAGGCAAAGAAGGTCAAGGCCGGATAGGACCATAGCGGCGCGACTTTATCTATCGTCCGTTCCAGAAAGGCCGCCGGTTTGACGATCGGAATGCGGATGAAAAGATAGTTATCCAGCATCCATTTCCACCAGGCCTTTTTGGCCGTTTTCCGCTGTTCCGTAAAGCTTGCGACAGTGTCGCCCATTGGCGCTACGGTGAGGCTGTTGGACAGGGAAAAATCGACGACCTGACCAAAGGCCGTATTGATTTCTTCTTCGTCCAATCCTTCCGCGACAAGGTCATCATTGACCTTGGCCAGATCACCGGATGCCCAGCGGGAGAGAATGCGATATTCAATTTTGCCCAATTGAAAAAACAGATGCCGCACCGGATCAAACAGAGTCCAGCTTGGTGCGCCGGTAACCAGAGCCGCGCCCGGTTCAATCCGCAACTCTTGCCTAAGTGGCGGCAATAGGGGCCGTTCCGGCTCCGCTGGTGCAGCGGCAGTCATAGTCCGATTGTTTGTCTAAAGCTCGCTATCGGACGCTTGAGCAACGCATAGATAAGCGGCACCCACTCGCCATAAAGCTTGGCCGTGCCGCGCGAGCCAATACGCGGATTGCCGGATGTTGGCTTCGCCGTAACAGCGAAAGCCAATATGCCTTCCGCGGTCTGTCGCGCCTGATAGCTGGCATGTTCAACCTTGCCCTCAATCGCCCAGAGCGGCTGTGCATCCAGCCAGACTTTCACACGTGATCCGCGGTCCAGGGCCATCTGTTCGGCTGCGGGCAAATCGATGCGCAGCGCGATCTGCCCGGGATCAGCCACCTGCAATATCGGATCGCCGACATTGACCGCGCGCCCTTCCCAGTCGCGGCGGTCGCTGTAAATCGCCATGCCCCCGCGCGGGGCCTTGACCTGAGACAGTCCCATGACATCATTGGCAAAATTATAATCGGCTTGCGCCAGTTCATACTCCGCGCGAAGGGTAGCAATCTCGCGGGTCTCGTCATCCTTGCCAAAGGCCGTACTGGTGGACCGGTCCACCCGCGCCTTGGCCACAGCCAGTTTTTCCTGCGCGAGTTTCAATTCATTGGATAGCTTCACATCATCAAAAGACACCAGCAACGCGCCTTCCTCGACCGCCGCATTCGGGGCCACATGGATACGCGAAATGACACCGGAAAACGGCGCTGCAACCATGAACGGACGCGCAGCCACAACTTCTACGGGGGCCAATGCTGTCATGCGAACCGGGAAGAGCGCGATCACCAGCAGAGCGATCAATATACCGATCTTCTCTTTGCGCCCAAAGCGGCCAATGCGCTTGACCGGCTTGTCGCCGGTTAGCGCCCGCCAGCTATGCGAAACAGTCTCGGAAAGCCGTGTCAGCCGATAGCCTTCGCCTTCACGAAACGGCGTTTCTCGCATAACCAATAGTCCGCCAAACACCTTTTCCTCGCTGTCTAGCAAAGGCTGCCAGCGGCATTCACCATAAGGATATTCGGCCAGCGCTGGGTCTTCGCTCATCGCGCCGAGAGTGAAATCATGTGGCCGTTCCAGCCCGTCATTTTTCGCCAACTTGGCGATCAGTTTCTCTATCGCCTGAATCAGCGGTGCGTTGCGATCGACCGATGATATACTGGAGGCGCAGACGATATGAAAATCATCACCGATACGCGGCTGACGCGCGATAAACATCTGCTCATAGGGCAGAATGCGGCGCATTTCATTGGCGACATGATAGTGCAGTTCAGCCACACCCGGCTGGCGACGCACCTCCGCTTCAAATTGCAGCAGGCTGGCGAGCATATTGGCATCACCGGACAGCGGTGCCGCCCCCGCAGCAACGGGCAATATCGCAATCGGTGCAGGGTCGGAATCAGGAGGGCTGACGGCCATCGGCTTTTGCTGCTTCTGATTTACTCTGGGTACCGGCTGATGTTTTTTCCGCTGCGCTTTGCGCTGGCTTATCCGACGGCTTCACAAACACGCCAGAGCCGCTCATCCCCGGCAAGACCAGGCTCTCGGTTTTGTCGACGTTGCCAGTGACACGGATAGTCTTGCTCACCGGATCAACTGACGCACCCAGCCGCGAAATCTGGCCCGTCACATCTGCACCGGTTTCATCAATCGTGAAGGTGAAATCGGCGCCCGGGCGCAGCCAGGTCAGCCAGTTGCTTGGAACGATCAGCTCGACCTCAAGATCGCCGCCGCTCTGAATGGTCAACAGCGGCTGACCGCTGGCGGCAATCTCGCCGCGATGGGCAATCTCTTCAACAACCGTGCCGGAAAAAGGCGCATAGACGGCACAATCCGTCAAGTTGGCCTTAATCGCATTGGCCTCTGCATTGGCTTTACCGAGATTGGCTTTTGCAACGGCGACTTCATTCTTGCCAATTGCTTCATATTGATCGAGTTCGACATTGGTCTGGTAAGTGACATTATAGGCATTGGCCGCCGCCTGCGCAGCCTTTAGCTCTGCCCGAATGGCCGAACAATCAAATTGCGCTAGCAATGCGCCCTTGCGGAAACTGCGCCCCTTGCCAAAGGGCATGGAGGTGATCCGCGCAGTCATCCGCGACGCTATGGTCGATTCTTGCTTGGGCTTGATGACCCCGCGAACATCAGGGTCCGGCTTGGGTTCCGGTTTCTGAACCTCTGCCTCAGCCGTTTCAGTTGGTTTCTCTTCCGTGGCACTCAAGGCCGCTTCGTTGCTCGACCAATTTGGGCCATCGCCACTCGTAGCAAGGCCAATGCCGATTGCTGCAGCAATCGCAATACCGCCGCCCCAAAGCCATGGAGCCTTTGATTTTTCCCCGGTGTCCGAGGCGTCGTCCTCGGGTGCTTCACTCATCAAATATGCTTTCTGTTACTTGGCTATTGATCCAGTTTCATTGCCGCTTCGCGTTCCTGCCACAAACTGGTCAGGGATGCCGTCAATGTGCTGACATCCTCACGGCCTGTCAGATCCGGCGCGAAATCATCTATGCCCATAGACGCAAAAAGATTGGCATAGGCATTTTGCGCCTCGGCATAGGCTATATCATATTTCACCTCTGCCACGAGAGTGTTCATTTCCTCGCGCAGCAAGGTTTGCTGGCTCATCGCGCCTGCCTTGTGGCCCGCGCGGATCTGATAGAGGATCTTGTCCTGCACCCGGTGCTGGTGTTCGGCGGTTTGCAATTCTTCCTGCAAATGGCCAAAGCGCGCCCGCGATACGTGGACCTGTGTCATCACTGCCATGGTCAGCGCCAGTTCCCGTTGCCGGAGCAGATCATCCTGCGCCCGCACTGCCTTTTTCTTCGGACCAAGCTTGAACAGGTTAAGCACATTCCAGCTCGCCTGCGCACCATATTGGAACCAGTTATTGTTGAACAGGAAATCGTTGGAATCGACATTCACGCCCAATATGCCCCGGAAACTTGGCAGGGCTGAAAGCAACGCGGCATCCAGTTCCTTACTGTTGATCCGCTGACGATAGCTGACTTCGCGCAGCTCGGCGCGGTTTTTCAGCGCGGTCATCATCATATCCTCGCCCGAATATTTCACCGCCGGCAAATTTTCGGTGCGATCTGGCAAGACAAGGGAGAAATTGGTGCCAGGACGCAGGTTCATCAGGGCGGCCAACTGCGCCTTGGCCACTACCAGTTCGCGCTGCAACTTTCGGATTTCCGCCTGTATCTGGACCAGCTCGCGCTGATAAGTGAGCGCGGTCAGCGGCGCTGAAAGGCGGCGTTCTGCAAGCCGTTCACTATTGTCGAGCGTGGTGCTGACATTGCCTTCCAGTTCTTTCAGCTTGGTCAACAGACGCTCGGCACTCACCGCGCGCCAATAGGAGGTGCGGACATCTTCAATGATCCGGTTTGCAACCTTGCGCCGGCGTTCCTGCGAAATCAGAAACTCATCCGCTTTCTGTTGGGACCGGACATAGGACAAGCCAAAGTCGAGCACGTCCCAGCTCAGCGACAGATCGCCGGTGAAAATATCCCGCTCTGCCGAGGTTGACGGCTCCAGCGATTGGCGCCGGGTGATCAGCGATAGTGAACTGGCACCGGAGAAATTATTCCGTCCAGCATAGCCCGCATTGGCGACCAGTTGCGGCAACATGTCATAGCGCGACAGGTTGAGCTCACGGGTCTTGAGCGCCTCTTCCATCAGCTCGACCTTATAGTCGAGATTATATTTGAGTGCCCGGGCCATCGCCTCATAAAGGTTGATCGGAGCGGTCACAGGTTCCTGATCGGCATCAACCGCGAGGATATTTTCGCGCGCGGTGGTGTCGATCTGCGTTGGTGTAAGCGGTTTGGGATTCACCGCACAGCCAGCCAGTAAGGCCAATGCCGAAATACTCAGGGTGTGTTTCATGTGCATAGTCTGTTTCCCATCTAGGCCTTGCCCATCTAGCTATTGAACGCAGCCAGAAGCTGCGCTGTTTCATCTGCGACACTGGCGTCTGCCATTGCCATGGCACTGCCCAGGGGCGCAGCACCGTTCATGTTCTGAGAAAGCGTGCGCTTCTCATCAATCTGGATTTCCCCGGTCGCCCCTTGGACAATAACCGGAATTTCAACGACTTGGCCATCCGCGCGGATCGCCCGTACGATCAGGCGAACGGTTTCCGCGTCCACTGGCCGTTCGATAATCGCGAGGCCGCGAGCATCCATGCGGATCCAGCCGGGCAGCGGGCTGCCGTCGCGCGCGCGCAGCTGATATTCGACAATACGCGGATCGCTGTCGGCACCGATGTCACGGACTTCCATATAGATGACCCGATCACGGACGACCGATTCAATCATCACTTGATCGCTGCCAGTGGATAGCTGACGCACCGAGAAGCCGGTCAGGCCTTCGACCAGGAAATCTCCGAAGCGTGGATCAAACAGGCGGTCGGCGCCAAAGCGCAAATCCCGGATCTTGTCGAGCTGATTGACAACATCATCAATCGGATTGCCATCGACATCCAGCTCACCCATTCCATTCAGCGAGCGCAATCCGTTGACCGCTGTTAGAAGCGGCCGATCACCGCCAAGGTCAGGCGTATTGTTGAGTGAGCGGAAACTATTCACCATGTCATCGATAATCAGCGGTGTTGTGATAAATTCGGTAACCGGGTCCAATGTTGTATTGAGCCGTTCGCTATCAGGATAACCGATTCCTGGATTGCCGAGCAACTCGTTCACATTGGCATTGGCCTGTGTGACTATGACAGTCGCTGTGGATTCAACGAAGCCGCCCTGCCCGTCGCTGACAATATAGGTGATAGTCGCCACACCCTGAAACTCGGGATCTGCGAAATGCGAAATCGTGCCGTCCGGATTGATCACCACGGTGCCGACATCAACCTTGGCGGTGAATACGCTCAGCGGATCACCATCCGGGTCACTTCCATTGGCAAGCACATCGATAATCGTTTCTGCGCCGCCGATGCCGAAGACTTCCTCATTACCGTCAACCGGCACTTCATTGGTGTTGCGGACGGTGACCGCAACGGTCGCCGTCGAGGTGCCACCATTGCCGTCGCTGATCGTGTAAGTAATTGTATCTGTGCCAAAAAAGTCGATATTCGGTGTGTAAGTGATGGTGCCATCCGGATTGATCGTTACCGTACCGTTGGCCGCGCTGACATTGGTTATCGTCAGCGGATCACCATCCAGATCAACATCATTGGCAAGCACCGGAATGACCACAGGCCGTTCTTCATCGGTATCAGCAATATCATTGGCCGCAACCGGCGGATCGTTGACCGGACTTACGGTGACAGTAATTGTCGCAGTGGTGAAACCGCCATTGCCGTCACTGACCTGATAGGTGATCACATCCGTACCGTTGAAATTCGGATCCGGTGTGTAAGTGATCGTTCCGTCGGGATTGATCGTCACCGTGCCATTGGGAGCTGTGGCGCTGGAAATGATCAGCGGATCACCATCAACGTCACTCGCATTATCGAGCGGCGAGAGCGTGACCGGCGTGTCTTCCGGCGTAGCAGCAACATCAGGCGTCACCACAGGCGCATCGTTGACCGGGGTGACATCAACCGTCACGGTTGCGGTGGAGGTTCCGCCATTGCCGTCGCTGATGGTATAGGTGATCGTCGTCGGACCATTGAAATCCGGATCGGGTGTAAAGGTGATCGTACCATCAGGATTGATAACCACCGTGCCGTTTGGTGACGTCGCGTCGGTTACCGTCAAAGGATCGCCATCGGCATCCGTATCATTGCCCAGTACAGGTATCGTGACCGGCGCATCTTCCGGTGTCGAAACCGTGTCATCATTTGCAACTGGCACATCATTGACCGGATTGACCGTGACCGTTGCGGTTGTCGTTGCAAAGCCGCCATTGCCATCAGAAACGGTGTAGGTAATCGTGTCGGTGCCGTTGAAATTCTCGTCCGGCGTATAGGTCACCGTGCCATCAGCATTGATCACGACCGTGCCGTTAGGTGCGCTGGCCGCAGTAACGGTCAATGGATCGCCGTCGGCATCCGTATCATTATCGAGAACGGAAACAGTCACTGGCGTGTCTTCATCGGTCTGGGCAACATCCGGCGTTGCAACCGGCGGATCGTTCACTGGATCAACCGTCAGCGTCACGGTTGCGGTCGCGGTGCCACCGTTGCCGTCACTGATTGTATAGGTGACAGTTGTCGTGCCATTGAAATCCGGATCGGGTGTGAAGGTCACCGTGCCATCGGGATTGATCGTCACCTGGCCATCAGGCGATGTCGCACCCGTTACAATCAGCGGATCGCCATCGACATCACTGTCGTTGCTGAGCACATTGAGCGTGATCGGCGTATCTTCTGGCGTCGTCGCGACATCATCTACAGCAACTGGTGCGTCGTTGATCGGATTAACAGTCACATCGACAGTGGCTGTTGCGGTGCCGCCCTGTCCATCGCTGATCACATATGTGATTGTATCGTTGCCATTAAAGTCTGGATCGGGCGTATAGGTCACGGTGCCGTCGGCATTGATCACGACCGTGCCACTAGGTGCGCTCGCGCTGGTGACAGTCAGCGGGTCACCGTCCACATCGCTGTCATTGGCCAGCACAGGAATCGTAACCGGCACCTCTTCATCGGTCACTGTGCTATCATCGACCGCTACTGGCGGATCGTTGACGGCGCCGACTGTGACCGTCACCGTAGCAGTGGCTGTCCCACCATTACCGTCACTGATCGTGTAGGTAATCGTGTCCGTGCCGTTGAAATCCTGATTGGGGGTATAGTCAATCGTGCCATCGGCCTGGATGACCACAGTGCCATTGGCCGCGTTGGCCGTGGTCACCGTCAGCATATCACCATCGGGGTCGTTGTCATTGGCGAGCACCGGAATATTCACAGGCAAGTCTTCGGATGTTGATGCGCTGTCATTCACGGCCACAGGAGGCGGATTGGTGATCGTCCAGGTGAAGGTGGAATCGACCGTCCCGCCATTGCCGTCATCGGCTGTGACCGTAACCGTATAGACCCCGCCATTCACCTGGCTCGCGCCGCTGTCAATCGTGCCCGTGATCAGGCCATCAGTATCGATCGATAGACCTGCCGGCAGGCCGCTGGCAGTAAAGGTCAGCGTATCACCGTCGACATCGGAGAAATTGGCAGCGACCGAAACCGAAACCATTGCACTATCCACATCATTGCGCGGTGTAATTGGGCTCGCCACTGGTTCGTCATTAACCGCGCCGACGTTTATTTCCACGGTTGCCGTGGACGTGCCGCCATTGCCGTCGCTAATTGTGTAGGTGATCGTATCGGGGCCATTATAGTCCGGATCAGGCACATAGTTCAAAGTCCCATCCGGATTGATCGTTACCTCACCATTGCCGGCGGTAGCCAGAGTCACGATCAACATATCGCCATCAGGATCCGTATCATTGCCAAGAACATCGATATCCAGCGGCGTGTCTTCGGTCACCGCAATCGGACCGTCATCATTGGCCACGGGTGGAGGGTTAGTGACAGTCCAACTGAAGGTGCTCGACACTGTTCCGCCATTACCATCATCGGCCGTGATAGTGACCGAGTAGATACCGTCGCCATTTGGTCCGCCTTGAGAAGCCGAAGGATCAATCGTACCTGTGATATTACCCGCTGCGTCAATCGACAGTCCGGGTGGAAGCCCGGTCTCGGAGAAGGTCAGCATATCTCCGTCGAGATCATCAAAGCTGCCACTGACATCAATTGCGATGACATCCGCATCGGCATTGCCGAGCGCGGCCAGCGGCGTCACGGTCGGTGCGTCATTTTCGGCACCAACGGTCACCGTCACCGTCGATGTCGAGCTGCCGCCCTGGCCGTCGTCAATGACATAGGTGATGGTGTCCGTGCCGTTGAAATTAGCATCCGGCGTGTAGGTTAAAGTGCCATCGGCATTAATCACGACCGTGCCATTGGGTGCGGTAGCGGTTGTAACTGTCAGCGCATCGCCATCAGGATCATTGTCATTGGCGAGCACATCGATGGGTCCGGTGGCCGTATCTTCGGTCGTCGCAGCCGTATCCGTATTTGCAGTTGGTCCGGGATTGGTGATTGTCCAGATAAAGCTCTGTATT
This sequence comes from Sphingorhabdus sp. Alg231-15, assembly GCF_900149705.1. NCBI lineage: Bacteria > Pseudomonadati > Pseudomonadota > Alphaproteobacteria > Sphingomonadales > Sphingorhabdaceae > Sphingorhabdus > Sphingorhabdus sp. Alg231-15. The sequence goes on from NZ_LT703001.1 coordinate 2,094,054, forward strand.
GTCTCCAACCCGCCATCATCGGTTGCGGTAATTTCCACTTGATAGACGCCACCATTGACCTGACTGGCATCTGCATCAATCGTGCCGGTGATCAGACCATTGGTATCGATCGACAAGCCATCTGGCAGGTTATTAGCTGAGAAGGTCAGCACGCCGCCTTCGGGATCGCTGAACAGTGGCCCGAAATCGGCGCTGACAACATCGCCATCCTCACTGTCGCGATCCGGAATGATCGTGGCATCCGGTGCATCATTGACCGGATCAATGACGATGGTGGCAACTGCCGTGGCAAATTCGCCGTTTGCATCCTCAATCGTATAGGTGACAGTCGCTGTACCATTGAAATCGGGGTCAGGCGTAAAATCGATCGTACCATCTGCCAGTATGACCGCAGTCCCGTTGGTAGCATCGGCCGAAACAATCACGATCGGCGTCATTGGGTCGCCATCGGGATCGATATCATTGGCGAGGACATCGAGATTGATCAGCGTGTCTTCCGTGCCGACAAAATTGTCATTAATCGCCCGGGGCGGTTCGTTGGTGATTGTCCAGGTAAAGGTCGTGCTGACATTCAGTCCCGCCGCATCAGTTGCAGTCACGGTCACGGTATATTCACCGTCCGTAACATCCGAAGAGGCCGTTGCACCGGTTGTCCCTGTTACTTCACCGGTAGCCGGATCAAAGGTCAGTCCCGTCGGCAATCCGGTAACATTATAGGTCAGCGTCGCATCATCAACATCGCTAAAGGCCGATCCCAACGGGACCGTGATGGCTTCATTATTCGAGTCAAACAGGTCGGGCAGGCCAATGGTTTCCGGAGCATCATTGACGGGCGTCACCGTTACTTCGACCGTTGCAGTGGCGGTACCACCGTTGCCGTCACTGATCGTGTAGACAATCGTGTCCGTGCCATTGAAGTTCGGATCAGGCTGATAGGTCAAGGTGCCATCTGCTTCGATCACAATAACGCCATTGCTGCTATCGGCTGAAATGACGGTCAGCATATCACCATCAGGATCGCTATCATTGGTCAGAACAGGAATGTTAACCGATGTGTCTTCTGCCGTGGTTGCCGTGTCGTTGGCCGCAACCGGCGGCGGATTGTTCACGGTCCAGGTGAATATCGAATCAACGGTACCGCCATTGCCATCATCGGCAGTAACGGTGACAGTATAAACACCGCCATTGAGCTGGCTGGCATCGGGGTCAATCGTCCCTGTGATGACACCATTGGTGTCGATCGAAAGGCCGGCAGGCAGGCCGGTCGCGGTAAAGGTCAGTGTGTCGCCATCAAGATCTTCAAAACTGCCGCTGACATCGACCGAGACAATATCGGCATCGTCATTGGTCTGGTTGTTGAGCGGCGGGTCCGCTGTCGGTGCGTCATTCACTGGCGTCACCGTCACTTCAACAGTTGCGGTCGAAGTGCCGCCATTGCCGTCGCTAATCTGATAGGTGATGATATCGGTGCCGTTGAAATTTTCGGCAGGTGTATAGACCAAAGTGCCATCCGGGTTGATCACCACCGTGCCATTAGGCGCTGTTGCGCTGACGACGGTCAGGGTATCACCATCAGGATCATTGTCATTGGCCAGCACCGCAATCGGTGCGCTCGGGGTGTCTTCATCGGTGGTCGCGGTATCGTTGACAGCCGTCGGAGCCGGATTGGTGATCGTCCAGGTGAAGCTACCGTCGACGGTACCGCCATTGCCGTCATCCGCGGTGATCGTCACAGTATAGACGCCGCCATTCACCTGACTGGCATCCGGATCGATGGTTCCCGTGATGACACCATTAGCATCAATCGACAGGCCAGCAGGCAGGCCGGTCGCGGTAAAGGTCAGCGTATCGCCATCAAGATCGCTGAACTTGTCGCTAATATCGACCGAGATGACATCGGCATCTTCGTTGTTCAGATTCGCAATCGGAATATCAACTTCCGGCGCGTCATTGACGGGCGCTACCGTGACTTCAACGGTCGCAGTGGAGGTGCCGCCATTGCCATCGCTGATTGTATAGGTGATCGTGTCGGTGCCGTTGAAATCCTGATCGGGCGTATAGGTGATCGTACCATCAGGATTGATCACGACCGTGCCATTGGGTGCACTCGCCACTGTAACCGTTAGATCATCACCATCGGGATCATTGTCGTTGGCCAACACATTGATGATCACCGGCGTATCTTCATCGGTGGTCGCGGTATCATTGGTCGCGGTTGGTGCAGGGTTGGTCACAGTGTAGGTAAAGGTCGTAGAGACCATGCCGCCATTGCCGTCATCAGCCGTGACCGTGACGGTATAAACGCCACCGTTGACCTGACTGGCCTGATTATCAATCGTGCCGGTGATCAGGCCAGTATCGGGATCAATGCTCAGCCCCGTTGGCAGGCCAGCAGCGGTAAAGGTCAATATATCACCGTCGACATCACTGAAATTACCGGCAGTTGGAATAGCGGCCGCCTCTCCGTCAACGCCGGCAACATTAGGCAGCGGACTATCCACGACCGGCCCATCGTTGACGGGAGCCACGGTGACTTCGACCGTAGCCGTCGAGGTTCCACCTTCGCCGTCGCTGATCGTGTAGGTGATCGTATCGGTGCCGTTGAAATCTGGGTTGGGTGAGTAAGTGATTGTACCGTCCGGATTGATCGTCACCAGACCATTGGATGCGGTCGCCGACGTAACGCTTAGCGCATCGCCATCGGGATCATCATCATTGGTCAGTACATCGATAATCACTGGCGTATCTTCATCCGTCGCCGCTGCATCATCCGCAGCCAAAGGCGCCGGGTTATTCACCTCCCAGATAAAGGTCTGGTCCACAGTGCCGCCATTGCCGTCATCCGCTGTGACGGTCACACTGTAAATGCCGTCAGAACCCGGGCCGCCCTGAGAGGCATCCGGGTCAATCGTACCTGTAATATTGCCGTCCGCATCAATCGACAGACCGGGCGGCAGACCTGTGGCGCTGAAGGTCAGCGCATCACCGTCCACATCGGTGAAATTGCTCGCCACCGAAACATCGATCACATCCGCATCATTGTCATTTTGTGGTGCAATGGGTGTAGCAACCGGTGCGTCATTCACCGCATTGACTGTTACTTCAACGGTAGCGGTGGAGAAGCCGCCCTGACCATCGCTGATCGTATAGGTGATTGTATCCGTGCCATTGAAATCCGGATCGGGAACATAGGTTACAGTGCCATCCGGATTGATCGTCACTGTGCCATTGGGCGCATCGGCCGCCGTAACCGTCAGCGGATCACCATCGACATCCGTATCATTGGCAAGCACCGCGATATCCACCGGCGTGTCTTCGTCAGTGGTCGCAACATCGTCTACAGCCACTGGCGGATCGTTGACCGCATCGACCGTCACTGCAACGGTTGCGGTTGATGTACCGCCATTGCCATCGCTGATGGTATAGGTAATCGTCGTCGGACCGTTGAAATTCGGATTGGGCGTAAAGGTAATCGTGCCGTCCGGATTAATCACCACGCTACCATCCGGTGATGTCGCATCGGTAACCGTCAACGCGTCACCATCAATATCTGTATCATTGCCCAGCACACCGATAACAACCGGCGTGTCTTCATTGGTGGTCGCAACATCGTCTACAGCCACTGGCGGATCATTGACCGCATTGACAGTGACGTCCACTGCTGCAGTAGACGTGCCGCCATTGCCGTCGCTGATCACATAGGTGATCGTATCATTTCCGTTAAAGTCAGCATCCGGTACATAGGTCAGAGTGCCGTCAGGGTTGACCGTCACAGTGCCGTTCAATGCGGTTGCCATCGTCACCGTTAGCGGATCACCATCGGGGTCCGTGTCATTGGTCAGCACCGTAATATCAACCGGCGTGTCTTCGTTTGTTGTCGCGCTGTCATTGACTGCAGTTGGCGCCGGGTTAGTAACCGTCCAGGTGAAGGTCTGGCTGGTGGTCAGGCCATCAGGATCGGTGCCTGTCACGGTGACCGAATAAACGCCGCCATTTGGCTGGCTAGCATCACGATCAATCGTGCCGCTGATGATGCCGGTCGCCGGATCAATACTGAGGCCAGCCGGCAGACCGGTAACTTCGAAGGTCAATATATCGCCGTCCAGATCGCTGAAGAAGCTGCTGGTATCGACTGAAACCGACTGGTTGTCTTCATTGGTGATGTCCGGGATGGGCAAGGATTCCGGCGCATCATTTACCGCAACCACGTCCACAGTCAGGGTCGCCGTGGCAACGCCCCCCTGGCCATCGGATACCGTATAGGTAACCAGCGCTTCGCCATTGAAATTCTCTGCCGGGGTGAAGGTCAGCGTACCATCCGCGTTGACCACCACCGTGCCATCTTGACTGCTTGCGGCGGTGATCATGAGCGGATCACCGTCAGGATCGCTGTCATTCGTCAACACTGCAACGGTGACCGGCGTGTCTTCGGGCGTGGTCGCCATATCATCGACTGCTATTGGGGGTACATTCTGGATCGAATAGACGAAAGTGGTCGACACGGATTCACCCGAGGGATCAGTCGCAGTGACCGTCACAACAAATGGACCGTTGACCGAACTGTCGGAAGCAAGCGTACCTGTGATCAGACCGGTATCCGGATCAATCGATAGCACCGGCGGCAAACCGGAAGCGGTGAAGGTCAGGTCATCGCCATCAATATCATCAAAGCCCTGTGCCGTTGGGATGGAAACATCGGCGCCATCCTCACCATTTTGATTGGCAAGTCCGACCGTGGTCGGACCATCATTGACCGGCGTGACCGTTACCGTGACGGTTGCTGTTGAGAAACCGCCTTCCCCGTCGCTGATCGTGTAGACGATTGTATCTTCGCCATTGAAATTGGCATCTGGCTTATAGGCCAGCGTGCCATCAGGGTTGATTGTGACGGTGCCATTGCCAGCTTCTGCCTCGGTAATGGTCAGTGGATCCCCATCAGTGTCCACATCATTGGTTAGCACCGCTACGTTGACTGCCGTATCCTCATCGGTGGTCACGCTATCATTGGTTGCGACTGGCGCCGGATTGGTGACTGTCCATTCAAAGCTTGTCGAAACGCTTCCGCCGCGGCCATCATCGGCGGTTACGGTAATTGCATAGACGCCGCCGTTGACCTGGCTGGCACTGCGGTCAATCGTGCCGGAAATTACTCCCGTATCAGGGTCAATAGTCAGCCCCGCGGGCAAGCCGATGGCCGTGTAATTTAACATATCACCGTCAGGATCACTAAACGCGCCTGCAACCGGCAAACTGATATCTTGACTGTCAAGATTGGTCTGGTCGCCAATGCTGCCACTAAGGACGGGAGTGTCGTTAACATCAGCAACGGTAACAGTGATCTCGGCGGTCGCAGTACCACCCTCACCGTCAGAAATCTCGTAAGTGATGGTATCCGTGCCATTAAACCCCGGATTGGGAATATAGGTTATCGTGCCATCACCATTCACGAACACGCTGCCGTTGAGCACACTGACAGAAGTGATCGTCAAATCGTCGCCATCGGGATCACTGTCGTTGACCAGAGGTGAGATAATGACCGGCGTGTCTTCATCGGTCGACGCGCTATCGTCAACCGCCACCGGGCCGGGATTGCTGACATTGAAGACTATTTCCTGCGTCGTCGTGCCGCCATTGCCGTCAGAAACGGTGATGGTCGCTGTATAAGTGCCGCCATTCGTCTGGCTGGCCGAATTGTCGATCGTGCCAGATATAACACCGCTATCCGGATCAATGGATAGGCCAGGCGGCAGATCCGCCGCCGCATAGGTCAGCATATCGCCATCAATATCAGAGAAATTATCCGCAACCGGAACCGCAATGGTTGCCCCATCTTCGGTATTCTGCGGTGGAAGCGCTGTACCAACTGGTGCGTCATTGACCGGTGTGACGGTGACTTCAATCGTCGCCGTTGCCGTGCCACCCTCACCGTCGCTAATGGTATAGGTGATGGTCGCCGTGCCGTTGAAATTGGCGGGCGGAACATAGTTGACCTGATTGCCGACTATAGTCGCCTGCCCGACCGAAGCCGCAGCTGCGATAAGGGTGATCGGATCCCCATCCGGATCACTGTCATTGGGCAGCACGTCGATCAGCGCCGGCGTGTCTTCATTGGTCGTGGCGGTGTCATCCGCCGCGAATGGAGCTGGGTTGGTCACCGTCCAGCTGAATGTCTGCTCGGCGCTCAACCCGCCCGGATCTGTCGCTGTTACGGTTACAGAATAAACACCGTTGGAGCCGCCCTGGCTGGCCGAGCGATCAATGGTTCCGGTTATTTCACCGGTGTCGGAATCAATGCTCAGGCCCGCCGGAAGACCAGACACACTATAAGTCAGAACTGGATCATCACTGTCGGTAAAGCCGCCTGCTGTTTCCAGGCTGATCCCGCTATCGGCATCAACGTTGGTCTGGGGCGGCAAGGCACCAACCGGTTCAGGTGCATCATTGACCGCAGCTACAGTCACATCGACGGTTGCCGTGGATGTGCCGCCTTCGCCATCGCTGATCGTGTAGGTTATCGTATCGGTGCCACTAAAGCCGGGATTGGGAATATAGAGGAGTGTGCCATCGGGATTGACAAACACTGAACCGTTTACTGAGCTGACAGAGATGACCGCCAGATCATCGCCATCGGGGTCATTGTCATTGCCCAGGACATTGATGTTAACGGCTGTGTCCTCATCGGTAGACGCCGTATCATTGGCCGCTGTTGGTCCGGGATTGGTGACGGTCCATGCAAAAGTCTGGGTCGCAGGCGTGCCTTGAAAATCCGTGGCTGTGACGGTGACCATATAGACGCCATTGGTACCACCTTGGCTGGCGCTATTGTCGATCGTGCCGGTTATCTCACCTGTGCCAGAATCAATCGAGAGTCCGGGCGGTAGTCCTGTGGCACTATAGCTGATTGATGGACCATCGATATCGTTGAAGCCGCTAGCCGTCGCAACACTTACTCCGCTGTCAGCATCCACATTGGTCTGCGGTGGCAACGAGCCGACTGCAATTGGTCCGTCATTCACTGCAACGACAGTTATATCAAAAACAGCAGAATCGGTTCCGCCTTCGCCATCGCTGATCGTATAAGTAATCTGGTCATTGCCATTGAAATCGGCATTGGGCGTGTAGGTCAGCGTCCCATCAGCATTGATCACCACGGTGCCATTGGACGCACTTGCGGAAATAACCGTTAGATCATCGCCGTCAGGATCCTGATCATTGGCGAGTACATTGACGGTGATCGGCGTATCTTCATTGGTCGACCCGCCATCATTATTGGCTTGTGGCGGCGGATTGGTAATCGTCCAGGCAAAGTTCTGGTTGGCGGACAGGCCATCGGGATCGGTGGCCGTTACAACGATGTTATAGATGCCACCCGTGCCACCCTGACTGGCGCTATTGTCGATCGTACCTGTGATGGCACCGCTGTCGGGATCTATCGACAGGCCGGGCGGCAGACCGGTTGCCGAATATGTCAGCTCTGAATTTGGATTATCCGGATCATTAAAACCCTGTGACGTGCCAACAAATATTCCCTGGGCGGCATCGATATTGCTTTGTGGCGGCAGGCTGCCTACCGGTACCGGAGGATCATTGACCGCCGCTACTGTCACATCGAAGGTTGCGGTTGATGTGCCGCCCCGCCCATCACTGATTATGTAGGTAACCGTATCGGTGCCAGAAAATCCGCTATTCGGAGTATAATTTAATGTGCCATCGCCATTAATCACCACCGTTCCATTGGGTGCACTCGCTGACACAACCGACAGCGTATCACCATCTCCGTCAAAATCATTGGACAGCACATCGATATTATTAATTGGTGTGTCTTCGGGAGTCGTTTGCGTCACATCATCAACCGCCGTCGGCGGGTCATTAATCTCGACCACACTTATCGTGGAGACGGCCACGTTCGAACTCAGTGCCGCATTGGCGAAGCTGATTTCAATATTCCGATCCACCTCGGATGGCCGTTCCGTGGTGTTTTCAAAGGTGATCGCCCGCAGCGCTCTGCGATAGTCATTCGCGCTATCTGCTCCCGTCAACTCCACACCGCTATCGGTGCGTGTGTAGCTAATGCCTCTCACCGTGCCCGATGCAGCATCCGAGCCATTGACCAACAGACGGTCGCCAGCCTGCGCATTGGTCAGTGTAATGCTCGCGCTTTGCACTTGACCGTCAGGATTGGTGATCCGAACATCGCGATCAACAATGCCTACACTATTGCTGTTTTCAACATAGGTGCCCTGATAACCCGAACCGCTCGCTGTGCTGTCGTTGCGGTCAAGGTCCAACCGTGGAATCGAAACAGTTGTACCGCCCGTGCCGAGATCAAAATCCAGATCGCCATCATGACTGAAGCCAGCCGCACTGGCGGCGTTGGGATTTAGATTGTAGGTGATCGCGAAACTGCTCGTATCCAACCAGTTGAATCGCGCCGCGGAACTGGGATCGCCACCTTCATCTTGGGTCCCGGATGCCGTGACCTCCCCGGGAATACTGGTATCAAACTCGATATCCGATGGTCCGGCATTTTGGAAAGACGACAAGGTATCCGTATCAACCGTCACCCACTCGCGACTTCTGGGGTCGCCGCTACGACCATCAATATCTGCAACCGTAAAGGAGACATCAATATCAATGGGTGCGCCGCTATTGGTGTTAAAAATGTCCCAGCGAATTTCAGCTGTGGCAGTGGTGCGTGTGCCAAAGGCCCTTAGCAGAAAACCTGGGTCATCGCCTGACGTATTGAACGCTATATTGTCACTGTCAGTAATGGAAACAATCGTAGCGCGCAGACTAAATTGCTGCCCGTTAAAGGTACCAGCATCGGTCCATGTCGCGGTTGCATTTTCCCCAACGCGTGTATTGCTGGGCACAATGTTGCCATTGCCGTCGCGCACGGTCGGACTACCGGATTGAATTGATATGGCTGTGGTCGCCAACAATCCATCCCAATCGCGCGCCACCAGCGAAGTCGCCTCGACGCTGCCCAGCCGGTTTTCCAGCGTCCAGTCACCGCCGCGCAATATGCTGCCAGTATCGTCAATCGAAGCTGCTATATCCGCTCCGGTTGCTGCCGCCAGTGCATCCATCAGCTGCTGGCCGGCTTCGTCCGCACCGACATCACAGCCGTAGATTAATATGTCGCCATCCACAGACAGCTTTGCGCCAATGGATGCCAGTGAGGATGCCAGCGCGCCGGATACCGCAGCGCTGTCAATCTGGGTTGTGCCGAGCCAGAACACGCCTTCATCACCATGGCTGACAATATGGATGGCACCAATGTCACTGGCCCCGGCCAGCGCCGTCATGATCTGGTCGATCCCGTCGCGATCGCCGTCAATGAAAACAATTATACCCTTGCCCGCCCACGTCTCGGCGAGCTCCTGATAATTTTCCACATTGGTATCGATGAAAATATAGTCTTGCGCAGCCTGTGTCGCCGTTTGCTCAACCACCAGATCTTCTGCCAAACTATCCGCGCTAAATGGCGAGTATCCGAGCCATTGTGGCATAATCGCAGATCGGGAATCATTGTCATCAATGATAAAATAATCCCGAAAATCAACCGGGCGAACACCGGGCTCTCTGGCAAAAACTGCAAGATTTTCTGGCTGCAATGCGTCCTGAGAAAAGGCCGTTTCAACAAACGCTCCGGCTTCAGTCGAGCCAGCAATTGCCTGCGCGCCTTGCTGCCCAAAACTGGCTATGGCTTGAGAGCCAAGCGCCTCTTTTGCAACCACCTGCTCCGTTACAATATCATTGCTGCTTACATCAGATCCATGATCCGAAGGATCGAGTGGCTTCAAGACCGGATCGGTGTTTACAGGAGCGGACAAAACTAGTGCAGTGGAAGATTGCGCTTCGTTTGTATCGCCAGCGGCGATCGCAATTGCTGCAGTCTCCAGTGGTTGACCTGCACCCTCGACAATACCGAGCGACGCCCAGGCCATGCTGTTATTGTCAGTTGTTGAGCCAATGGCATCGTTGGAAAAATTAGCGAATTCGCTCGGCAATGGCAGATTGACCGTGGCCCTGTCCGATGAACCAGGAGCAAAACTACCCGTATCCTGACCTGCAGCCATTGGCGGTGCCAAGCCGATATTCGGGACGGCACCTGCTGACAGAGCCTTGTTTTCCATGCCAAATATGCCGGTGGTCGACATACCGCCTTCGAGCACATCTGCAGAAGATATGGTCACTGCCGCCGTGACAACAGCAGCACCGTCAAACATCATGCGTGGCTCAAGTGCAATTAGATGAGTCTGAGCATTTCTCGGTTGCTGGGCCATCTAACTCTCCAATAAAGACACTTAAAATATTCTGCGACCGTGCCTGTAACGACTTGAAACTAAACAAATAGCCGATGCCCCAAAGACTATTTATTAGTAGAGGTGGTTAACAGATATGTATAAGGCGTCGCAAGCCCGAAAAGCCGCTAAATTCGGCGGATTTGTAAAATCTACTGTCGTCAGAAGGCAATTTGCGAACATAGCGGTTAAAAGTAGCGCCTTGACCATATTTAGTGCCATGTATTGCCTGCCATTCGCCAGCACGTCGCCGAAATCGCTAAGCGGCAGCGAAATTCGGCCGTGAATATGCTATGGACTGTTCATGAATAAAGTGGATTTGGATATTGCGCGCTGTGCGCCGGTCATGCAAAGGCGAGCGGCGAGAACGACACATAACTTCGCATGGGAAACGGACATTTGACTATGGCACTCGACGGACAATTGATTTGCATTTTTGGCGGTGGCGGTTTTCTGGGCCGTTATATTGCGCAGCAGCTTTTATCGCACGGAGCCCGGGTCCGGATAGCCGAACGAGATCCCAAAAATGCCATGCATATCAAGCCGCTGGGCAATCTGGGGCAAACCCAGTTTGCAAGCGCCGACGTCACCAAAAAGCAGAGTGTTCTCCGCGCTGTACATGGTTGTGATGCGGTCATTAATCTGGTGGGCATATTGGATGGAGATTTTGAAACAGTACATGTAACCGGAGCCCGCAATATCGCCGAAGCAGCTTCTTTGGAAGGATGCGGTACGCTGGTTCAGATGTCCGCTATCGGAGCGGATACAGATTCACCGTCCCGCTATGGCCGCAGCAAGGGTGAAGCAGAGGAAGCCGTGCTGACCGCCTTTCCGAACGCCATCGTGATGCGGCCGTCGATCGTGTTTGGCCGTGAGGATCAGTTTATCAACCGCTTTGCCAGCATGATCAAAATGATGCCGATCGTACCAATTATTGGCGGCGGCACCAATTTTCAGCCAATCTTTGTGGGTGACATTGCGCAGGCTGTAGCGAAGTCCATTGAAAGTCCGGAACAATATGCGGGCCAGATATTTGAGCTGGGTGGCCCAGAGATTATTAGCATGGGTGATCTGAATCGGCGGATCGCAAAGATGACGAAACGTGATCGCGGATTTGTCGAAATTCCAGATTTTGCGGCGAAAATCATGGCAACCTGCACCGGCTTTTTGCCAGGCGCCCCGATTACATCCGATCAGTATAGGATGCTGCAAAAGGACAATGTCGTTTCCGATGGCCATGCTGGGCTAGAGGCATTTGGTGTTACACCGACACCGCTGGCCTCCGTCGCGCGTGGATGGATGGAAAAATATATTGCTCATGGTCGGTTCGGTGCCCGCGCAAAAGCGAGTTAGTTCAGACCAGTTCTAGAACCAGATAAGCAGTGCGGCACCCATCGCAACGCGGTAGACAACAAACACCATCATCGATGCCTTCCGCAGGAATTGCATCAGAAATGTCATCGTTGCAAAGGCAGCAACGAAGGTTAGCGCTCCGGTGATCAGTGCCTCCTTGAGCAGCTCGCCGCTAGCTTCCAGCAAGTCCGGCACTATCAAGATGCCAGCTCCAGCAACGGCTGGAATTGACAGCAGGAAAGAAAAGCGCGCTGATTCGACGCGGCTGTAACCCAAAAACCGGGCTGCGGTCATCGTGACGCCTGATCGACTGGTACCCGGAATCAACGCCAGGGCCTGGGCAAGACCAACGATAAGCCCATCCTTTAGCGTCATGTCTTCAAAAGATTTCACCTGCCGCCCAATCCGGTCAGCAACACCAAGAAGCACCCCGTAGATAATCAGGTTGATGCCAACCAGTGTTGTGCTGCGGAAGCCTTCTAGATAGCCGCCGGTTTTCAGAAAGAGCCCGACGACTACAGCGGGAATTGTTCCGATGACGATCCACCAGAGCAAACGCCTTTCAGCATCCGCCTTGCCAATACCTATTGTGGCAAAACCGCCCCTGCCAAGCGCAACCACATCCTTGAAAAAATAAGTGATGATCGCAAGCAGGGAACCAACATGAACTGCAATGTCTATCATCGGCCCCTGATCAGCATAGCCAGTAAAAACAGGGAGCAATATAAGATGTCCGGACGACGAAATTGGCAAAAATTCGGTAACGCCTTGCACTACGGCGAGGAGCAGCATTTGAATGAATGTCATGATGGGATCCGGATCGACTGAAGGAAATGCACTTATAGGGGCGCCATCTCGTTTTGTCGTTGATGATTTTAGGTCCGGTATGAGACTTTTATCAATATCCTTTGCCGGAGAATGGGCGCTAAAATTAGCGAAACATGTTATATAGGTCAGTATTGCTGCCTTATATATGCATTTTTTCGTGACTCTGCTCAGCTTTTCGACTATCGCCAGCCCAACGCCCGCTCACGACGGCTGGCTCACCTTAATCGAAAAATACAAGAAACGAGCAACCTGCATGCCAAAAGGCACGAAAAAATTAGACATGTTGAAATTTGTCAATACAGGACAAACTTATCCCGAAAAGCGTGAACCAACCCTTCGTTCCGAGGATTTTCAGGAGATTGCCGACCGTTATGCACCAGAAAAGGCTGCGGAACAGGCCGCTCGCTGCTCGCAATGCGGTGTGCCTTATTGTTCGACCCACTGTCCGTTGCACAATCACATTCCGGACTGGCTGCGTCTGACCGCTGAAGGCCGGGTGCGTGAAGCCTATGAAATGTCGAATCTGACATCAACTATGCCAGAGATTTGCGGACGGATCTGCCCACAGGATCGATTATGCGAAGGCAATTGCGTGATCGAGTTTTCCGGTCACGGTGCCGTAACCATTGGCGCGGTGGAGAAATATATAACCGACACCGCCTGGGAAGAAGGTTGGGTTGAACCGCTAGTCGCTGGAAAATCGCGTGGCCAGTCCGTTGGTATTATCGGCGCCGGTCCGGCGGGCCTGACCGCTGGCGAATATTTGCGCGTCGCTGGCTATGACGTTCATATATATGATCGCCATGACCGCGCCGGTGGGTTGCTGACATATGGTATTCCCGGCTTCAAGCTGGAAAAGGATGTCATCATGCGGCGGATTCAGCGGTTGAAGGATGGTGGAATTCATTTCCATGAGAATTTTGAAGTCGGCAAGGACGCCACCTTGGATAAACTGCGCGACAAGCATGACGCCATATTGATCGCCACTGGCGTGTACAAAGCCCGCGAAATTAAAATGCCAGGTGTCGGCGCGCCGGGCGTTGAGGAAGCGCTGGCTTTTCTTACGGCCTCCAACCGCAAAAGCTTTGGCGATGATGTCCCGGATTTTGACAATGGCCGCTTCAACGCTGAAGGCAAAAATGTCGTTGTCATCGGTGGCGGTGATACCGCCATGGACTGCGTCCGCACCTCGGTGCGGCAAGGCGCAAAATCGGTAAAATGCCTCTATCGCCGTGACCGCAGCAACATGCCCGGATCCCAGAATGAAGTGAAAAATGCCGAAGAGGAAGGCGTGGAATTTGTGTGGCTCTCCGCACCGAAGGCGGTGGAAGGCACCAACCATGCGACAGCCGTGAAAGCGACCAAGATGCGTCTGGGTGCGCCCGATGCGAGCGGCCGCCGCGCGCCAGAGGTACAGCCCGACAGTGATTTTACGCTGGAGGCCGATCTGGTAATCAAGGCCCTGGGCTTTGACGCCGAAGAGCTGCCCAGCCTGTTCGACTGCCCCGATCTCAGCGTGACCCGCTGGGGTACTTTGCGAGTCGATCACAAGAGCATGATGACCAATCTCGACGGTGTTTTCGCGGCGGGAGATATTGTTCGCGGAGCAAGCCTTGTGGTATGGGGTATCCGGGACGGTCGCGATGTGACCGAGCATATGCACAAATTTTTGCGTGAAAAAGCAAAGGCGGAGAAACAGGCCGCTTAATCCCCTCTTTTGATCACTCAGTTCGGAGTACATAATGAAAAATTTCTTTGCGATTACCGTGAGTTCATTCGCCTTGGCCTTCAGTGTTCCTGCCGCCGCACAAGATACGGATGCAACGACAGCTGCCGCTGAAACCGAAGCACAGCCTATCGATCCGGTGCGTTTGGAAGCCGCTAAGAAAACCGTCGACTATCTCTTTCCTCTCGGCACCTACGAGCGGATGATGAAGGGCACGATGGACCAGATGATGAGTCAAATGATGGCTAGTATGGGCAATATGCGCATGGGTGATCTGGCCGGCGCTGGCGGTGTCTCTCGCGGTGATATCCCGGATGGACTAGGTGACAAGACACTGGCCGAGATGGCAACCGAAATGGACCCGCACTACCAAGAGCGGACGCAAATCTCGACCAAGGTGATCATGGACGAAATGGTAGACCTGATGATCGGTATGGAGCCAGCGGTTCGCGGAGCGCTGACTAACATATATGCCCGCAAATTTTCCGTCGGCCAACTCACCGAAATGAACGGATTTTTCGCCACCGATACCGGCAGCGCCTTCGCACGGGACTATATGATGGTCTTTGTCGATCCGGAAATGATGCAATCGATGATGACCATGGTCCCAGAGATGATGCAGGCGATGCCCGAGATTATGAAGAAGGTCGAGGAAGCCACCGCCCATCTGCCATCCGTAAAGGTGACCGGGAACGACCCTTTCGGCTCTGTCGAGAATATTATCGAAAGCAGCGAAAATTCTGACGATGGAACAAATTGGGAAGACCCCGATAACTGGTCGGCTGAAGATCGGGAACTGGTCAACAAACTCAGTACCGATTCCGATACCGCGTTTGAAAAATATTATGAGGCGCTGGAACAGGCGCAAAAAAATGCCAAGGCAAAAATGGCTGAAAAGAAATAGACCGCGACGTCGTTCCGGTTGTTTCCCTTAACTGAAGTGAAAAAATAATGACATACTACCCAACGCCCGAGCACAAACGCCTTGCCGAAACCGGCATGTATCGGCCCGAATTTGAGTCCGATGCCTGCGGTGTCGGTCTGGTTGCGGCAACCGATGGCAAACCGTCACGGCGGGTCGTATCCTCGGCAATTGATGCATTGAAAGCGGTTTGGCATCGCGGAGCGGTAGATGCCGATGGCATGACTGGTGACGGGGCCGGGTTGCATGTTGATTTGCCCGAGCGTTTCTTTGACGATGCGATTGCCGATAGCGGCCATAAAGTCATGCCTAACCGACTGGCCGTGGGCATGATTTTCCTGCCGCGCACGGACCTCAGTGCACAGGAAACCTGCCGGACAATTGTTGAAGCCGAGATTATCGAAGCGGGTTACAAGATTTATGGCTGGCGGCAAGTGCCCGTCGACGTGTCCGTCATCGGTGTGAAGGCGCAAAATACCCGTCCGGAGATTGAGCAGATCATGATCGCCGGTCCGCTGCCGGATCGCCAGAGTGCACAGGAGTTTGAAAAAAACCTCTATCTCATTCGCCGTCGGATCGAGAAGAAGGTGGTAGCGGCACAAATTCACGATTTCTATGTCTGCAGCCTGTCCTGTCGCTCGATCATCTATAAGGGTCTGTTCCTCGCGGAATCATTGTCCGTCTTTTATCCGGACCTGACCGACGAGCGTTTTGAAAGTCGCGTTGCGATCTTCCATCAGCGCTATTCGACCAATACATTCCCCCAATGGTGGCTGGCCCAGCCGTTCCGGACGCTTGCCCATAATGGTGAAGTCAACACGATCCGGGGCAATAAAAACTGGATGAAAAGTCACGAGATCAAAATGGCGAGCCTCGCTTTTGGTGATCATTCCGAAGATATCAAGCCCGTGATCCCTGCTGGCGCTTCAGATACTGCTGCGCTGGATGCGGTGTTTGAAACCATCTGCCGCTCTGGCCGCGATGCACCGACGGCAAAGTTGATGCTCGTTCCCGAAGCTTGGCAGAATGAAGCGGAGATGCCCGCTAATCACAAAGCCATGTATGAATATATGGCAAGTGTCATGGAGCCATGGGATGGTCCAGCGGCGCTGGCCATGACCGATGGCCGATGGGCAGTGGCTGGAGTGGATCGCAATGCGCTGCGACCACTGCGCTACAATAAAACTTCTGATAATCTGCTGATCATTGGATCGGAAACCGGTATGGTTGTCGTCCCCGAAAGCCAGATTATCGACAAGGGTCGCCTTGGCCCGGGCCAGATGATCGCGGTCGATCTGGATGAAGGTATTGTCTTCACTGACAAGGCCATCAAGGATCAAATCGCGTCCGAAGAACCTTATGCCGAGCTGGTGAAGGGTTTTCAGACCATGGATGACCTGCCCCCGGCACCGGCCAATGCAGGTATGAATTTCTCCAAGGAAGAACTCATCCGCCGCCAGACTGCTGCCGGCCATACGCTTGAGGATATGGAAGTCATCCTTGCGCCGATGGTTGAAGATGCCAAAGAAGCTATCGGTTCCATGGGTGACGACACACCGCTTGCGGTGATCAGTCTGAAACCGCGCCAAGTCAGTCATTTTTTTCGGCAGAATTTTTCGCAAGTTACCAACCCGCCGATCGACAGCTTGCGCGAGCGCCATGTGATGAGCCTGCGCACGCGTTTTTCAAATCTTGCCAACATATTGGAGAAGGACAGCCAGAACGAAAATGTTCTGGTGCTCGACAGTCCGGTTTTGAGCTGTGGTGCCTGGGAACGGCTGAAAGACAGTTTCGGTGACGCCGTCGCGGTGATTGATTGCACCATGTCAACAACCGGAGGCGCGATTACACTGCGCGATGCACTGGCACGGATTCGTGATGAAGCCGAACAGGCCGTGCGTCAGGGAAAGACTGAGATTTTCCTGACGGACGACAATATTGATGAAGACAATATGGCCATTTCAATGGTTATCGCAACCGCCGCTGTGCACACCCATCTGGTGCGCAAAGGTCTGCGCGCTTATGCTTCGGTCAATGTACGGGCTGCCGAATGTCTCGATACCCATTGCTATGCCGTTCTCATCGGTGTCGGTGCGACCACGGTCAATGCCTATCTGTCTGAAGCGGCCATTGCAGACCGTCATGCGCGCGGACTGTTTGACGGGCTGACGCTCGACGAGTGCATCGCCCGCCACAAAAAGGCTGTCGACGAAGGCTTGCTGAAGATCATGTCGAAAATGGGCATTGCGGTAATTTCCAGTTATCGCGGCGGTTATAATTTTGAAGCCGTGGGTCTGTCGCGCGCGTTGTGCAATGACCTGTTCCCCGGCATGCCGACGAAAATATCCGGCGAAGGCTATGCATCGCTGTTTATCAATGCGCAGGAAAAACATGAGGCCGCTTTTGAGGCGGCCGTGGTGCGCCTGCCGGTAGGCGGATTCTACAAGCAGCGCGATGGCGGCGAAGCCCATGCCTATAGCGCCCATCTGATGCACTTGCTGCAAAGCGCGGTGGCGCATGACAGCTACTCTTCCTACCTGCAGTTTTCGCAAGGTGTTCGTGAACTGGAACCGGTTTATCTGCGCGACCTGATGGAATTTAACTACGCGCCGGAACCAATTCCGATCGATGAGGTTGAGGCGATTACCGAAATTCGCAAACGTTTCAACACACCCGGAATGTCTCTTGGCGCGCTCAGCCCGGAAGCCCATGAAACGCTTGCTATTGCGATGAACCGTATCGGTGCGAAATCCGTATCCGGAGAAGGCGGGGAAGAGAAACGCCGCTATACGCCATTTGAGAATGGCGACAATGCCTCCAGTCCGATCAAGCAAGTCGCGTCAGGCCGCTTTGGTGTAACAGCGGAATATCTGGGTGCCTGTGAAGAGGTTGAGATCAAGGTGGCGCAGGGTGCCAAGCCTGGAGAAGGCGGCCAATTGCCAGGATTCAAGGTCACCGAATTTATCGCCAAGCTGCGTCATTCGACACCGGGTGTCACGCTGATCAGCCCTCCACCGCATCATGACATCTATTCGATCGAAGATCTCGCCCAGCTGATCTATGATCTCAAGCAAATCAATCCAAAAGCGCGGGTTTGCGTCAAGCTGGTATCTGCTGCCGGCATCGGGACAATCGCAGCGGGCGTTGCCAAGGCCCATGCTGATGTCATTCTGATTTCCGGTAATACCGGCGGGACCGGCGCATCGCCGCAAACGAGTATCAAATTTGCCGGCACGCCTTGGGAAATGGGCCTGACCGAAGCCAACCAGGTGCTAACCCTCAACGGTCTGCGGCACCGCGTGAAATTGCGCACCGACGGCGGCCTGAAAACCGGACGCGATATTGTGATCGCCGCAATTCTGGGCGCGGAGGAATTTGGTCTTGGAACGCTGAGCCTCGTCGCCATGGGCTGCATCATGGTCCGGCAATGCCACAGCAATACCTGTCCGGTCGGCGTCTGTGTGCAGGATGAAAAACTGCGCGAGAAGTTTACCGGCACACCGGAAAAAGTAATCAATCTGATGACCTATATGGCCGAAGAAGTGCGCGAGATACTGGCACGCCTTGGCTACCGGTCGCTCGAGGAAGTCATCGGCCGCACCGAATTGCTGCGTCAGGTTAGCCGCGGGGCCGAGCATCTTGATGATCTCGACCTGAACCCGATCCTTGCGAAAGTGGACGCGCCCGATACCGAGCGTACGTTCAACCTGCCTACCCATCGCAATGAAGTGCCGGACAGTCTCGATGCACAGATGATCGCGGATGCGCAGCCGGTATTTGAACGGCGTGAAAAGATGCAGCTCACTTATACGGTGCGCAATACTCACCGTGCGGTTGGCACGAGATTCTCGGCAGAGGTTACGGCCAGATATGGCATGACCGCGCTAAACGAGGATCATGTCCATGTCCGTCTGCGCGGCAGTGCCGGGCAATCTCTGGGTGCGTTCCTGTGCCAGGGTATCACCCTGGAAGTCTTTGGCGATGCCAATGACTATGTCGGCAAAGGCCTGTCTGGCGGCAAGATTGTCGTTCGTCCGATGGTCAGCTCCCCACTGGATTCAAAGGACAATACGATTATCGGGAACACCGTGCTTTATGGCGCGACCTCCGGCCAGCTTTTTGCGGCCGGTCAGGCCGGCGAGCGGTTTGCTGTCCGCAATTCCGGCGCTGATGTTGTCGTCGAAGGCTGCGGCGCCAATGGCTGTGAGTACATGACCGGCGGCAATGCCGTGATCCTTGGTGCGGTTGGCAATAATTTCGGTGCGGGCATGACCGGGGGCATGGCCTTCATCCTCGATCTCGACCGCGACTTCGAAAAGCACGCCAATCCCGAAAGCATCATCTGGCAGCGGCTCGACAGTGACTATTGGGAACAGCATCTCAAATCCCTGATCGAAGCGCATCATCGGACCACGGACAGCAATTGGTCCGAGACAATTTTGCGCGACTGGGATCGCTGGCGGACTCGCTTCTGGCAGGTTTGTCCAAAGGAAATGGTCGATCGGTTGGATCATCCGCTATCAGATGGGGATGCTGTCGTTGCGGCGGAGTAAATAGTCTGAAATGATGCCTGTATCAGATTTTGTTGTTGAAAACCTCACAGCAGCTAATGCTGATGATATCCTCGATATCTATCAGCAAGGCATGGATACCGGTCACGCAACATTTCAAGAGCGAGCTCCCAGCTGGGATCAGTGGAACGAGAGTCATCTGCAAACGCCCCGTCTCGGTGCTTTTGTAAACACAGAGCTGGCAGGTTGGGCGGCGTTAAGTCCCACCTCATCACGCTGCGTCTACGCGGGAGTTGCTGAAGAAAGCGTCTATATCAGTACAAAGTTCAAGGGCATGGGGATTGGCCTGGCGCTTCTGCAGGCGATCATCTCTGCTTCCGAAGAGCAAGGCATATGGACACTGACCGCAGGGATTTTTCCTGAGAATGAAGCAAGCATAAGCCTGCATAAAAAGGCGGGTTTCAAAGTCTTGGGTCGTCGGAACCGGATCGGTAAAATGGGCTTTGGTTCTTTGGCTGGCCAATGGCGCGACGTGATATCTTTGGAGCGGCGTAGCGACCACCCGAGATTTGACTAACCCAAAACATTGCAAGCCCCACCCCTATGTTCTTGTTTTGATCTTGTCTTCTGCTATGCTTGATTGATGACAGATCGGCGCGATGTAGTGGCGGGGATAGGCCTGCTTGGGCTTACCGGCCTTGT
This sequence comes from Sphingorhabdus sp. Alg231-15, assembly GCF_900149705.1. Classification (NCBI taxonomy): domain Bacteria; kingdom Pseudomonadati; phylum Pseudomonadota; class Alphaproteobacteria; order Sphingomonadales; family Sphingorhabdaceae; genus Sphingorhabdus; species Sphingorhabdus sp. Alg231-15. The sequence goes on from NZ_LT703001.1 coordinate 2,114,403, forward strand.
CTCCTGCACACCGAAATCTGCTTCTCCATCAAGAGGAACCCACGTCATGCCCAAAATCACGCCCAATTATATGGAAATGAAAGCAACCAATCTCGGTGCGAGCAAGGCCTTTTACGAAAAGGCCTTTGGCTTTGCCTTTACCGATTATGGTCCCGAATATGCCGCAGTCGAAGGCGGGCCGGTGCAAATTGGGCTGGCGACCGGTGAAGAGCCTGCCGCGCCGATGCCGACATTTGAAAGTGATGATTTGGAAGCGGCGCTGGCGCAGGTGAAAGCGGCCGGCGGCAAAATTGTTCAAGAGATTTTTGCCTATCCCGGTGGCCGACGTTTTGAATGTCTTGATCCTTCCGGGAACCGTCTGGCCATCTATAAACCGGGTTGAACCTGCTAGCTTTTTGCGGAGTTACAACTGTTTACATTGGCCGTCCATTGGATCCCCCTGGGTTCAGCTTTGGCTCAGATGCAGGCTGTTAGACGGAGTCTAACGATAATTATCCAGGAGGCTCTTATGCGACATTTTCTTGCCCTTCCCCTTTTAGCAGTATCGCTGAGTCTTGCCGCACCGGCCTCCGCCCAAGATCAGGCATCTGAATCAGAAATGATTGAGAAGTTCAATGATCCAGCGTTTCAGGACAATATGGTGTCGGTAATGTCTGGCTTCATGACCGCGATGATGGACCTCCCTATCGGCCAATTTGCGGCTGCGATGGAGAAAGCCGTGCCCGAAGGCATGGATGACCAAGAGGCATTTTCCCGCATCGATCCTGACGCGACATTGGGTGATCTCGCCGCACGCGACAATCCCAATTTCAATGCAGAGATGGAAGACAAGATGCGGAAAGGCACAGCCATGATGGGTATCATGGCGAGCGAATTTGGCGCATTGCTTCCCCAGCTCAAAGCCATGGGTGAAAGAATGAAACGCCGAATGGAGGATGTCGAATAGGGCCTCGCGCTAGCCCATTTCATGTCAGCTGACCGTCTATTGACGGTTTAACGCATCAAGCCCCTTCCCCCACGACACAAACCCGATTAACAGCAACAATATGTGGCAGTTATTCCAATTTCCTCTTTGTCCGTTTTCGCGCAAAGTTCGCCTGCTTATGGGCGAAAAATCGGTCGGCTATGAGCTCGTCCGCGAATCGCCATGGGAACAGCGTGACCAGTTTCTCGATATGAACCCGGCAGGCCGCACACCGGTCATGCGGCATGATCAGCGGGACATTATTCTCATCGATAGCGTCGCAATCTGCGAATATATTGAAGAAACGGTCGAAAAGACGCCGATGATCAACGGAACCGCCACCAACCGGGCCGAGATCCGCCGGCTCGTTGCCTGGTTCGACGAGCAATTTTACGGAGATGTAACCGCACCGCTGCTTTATGAACGCATGCACAAGCGCATTGTTCATCGTCAGCCACCTGATGCCAAGGTGCTGCGCGAAGCCATGCGGCGGGCCAATGTGCATCTCGATTATATCGATTATCTAATCGACCATCGCAGCTGGCTCGCTGGCGCGACCATGAGTCTGGCTGACTTGACCGCAGCAGCACAAATATCGGTCGCGGATTATCTCGGCGGGATAGACTGGGCCGGGCATCAACAAACCAAAGCCTGGTATGCGATGTTCAAATCGCGGCCCTCTTTCCGGCCACTATTGTCGGAACGCATGGAAGTCATCAGCCCTCCGGCTCACTATGAGAAGGTGGACTTTTAATGCCACTCGGACGGCACCTGATTGCCATGTCAGCGGTCTTGTGCCTTTCAAGTCCGGCAATCGCAAAGGATGCAACAATGATAAAAGCCAGTGGCGCGTTTGAAGTCGAGTTGAAACCAGTATCAGGCGAAGGCGAGAGCCCGGCCCGTATGGCTTTGACCAAAAGCTTCACCGGTGACTTTGTAGGAACCAGCACTGGCCAGATGATGGCTGGCGGCAATGAAGCCACCGGCGCACGTGTCTATGTCGCATTGGAAACCATCACGGGCTCGCTCAACGGCAAACAGGGCAGTTTCATCGTTACCCATCGTGGAACCATGACCAAAGATAGTCAGGATCTGACTATCATTATCGTGCCCGATAGCGGAACCGGCGCACTTAGTGGGATAAGCGGAACCATGGACATCCAAAATGTCGATGGAAATCATAGCTACACGATTGACTATAGTTTGCCGGAAGGCTGACTATTCGCCGACAATCCTAACGATATTTCCAGTGGCGATCCTTGCCTTCGGCCATCCATTCAACGGCTTGGGCGATCCGACGCTGCCGCGTGTCTTCCCGCTTGGCTTCGGTTATCCACTCAATATAGTCGCGCTTTTGTCCAGGCGCAAAATCATCATAACATTTTTGCGCCGCCAAATTGCTTGTCATCGCATCGGCCAAATCGTCAGGCACCGTGGGAACTTTCACCGACTTTGATCTGGCAACTTTAGCTTTCGGCACACCGGCCGCCTCCAGCCGTTTTGCAACCGAGATGATCATCTCAATCAATTCCTGATCCGCTGGCAAATCCTCTAGGGACTCTATGCGTCCAAAATGACCCATGGCCTCTCCGGACTTGGGCGTTTCAACCCCCAGACTTTCCCAGAAACCAAATGCAGTATGTTCTTTGAAAGCGGCCATGTTGCATAGGTTCTTGCCGCCCAATGTGAAAAACGGCATGCTCCACTTCATCGCCTCTTCGATATCCGGCCGGGCTTGATGCACCAATGCGCGAAGATGCAACAATATCGGTCTGGCAAATTCCTGTGCCTCATCAATATAGTCATCAATGCGCCCATCCCGGTTTGCCATCCTAAGGGCCCTGCGTCGTGAGGTTCAGTTTTTTGATCATCTGCACCTTGTCCATATTTGGCGCAAAGCCATCTTTCTCGACGCCTTCTTTTGCAAAACCAAATTTTGCGAAGAACGGCACAATTTGAGGTGTCGTGAACAGCTCGACCTCCTGAAACTGACCTGATGATTCAATTGCATGCAGGCGATATTCCGCGAGCATTCGGCCAAGTCCAGAACCATGACGATCATTATCCACCATGCCCCAGGTAAAATGCGCCTGCCCACGATCTCCCGCAGCAAAACCACCGCACCCGCAGATTTCATCGCCAGGCTCAATCACAAAATAATCGCCGTTCGGTCCATCCAGAAAATCGGCAAAGCCGGTGCGTTCACTTGAATCAAAATAACGCGGTACGTTGCTGTCAAACAAAGCGAGGCAGGCCTCTTTATCGGTCGTGAGATAGGGTCGAACGGAAGCGCTCATCGCCATTTCACCGTCATTAGATAATTGAGCGCCAGATTGTCGGACAAGGCGAACCCATGCGAAGGGCTATAGGACAGGCCGGTCGTGTCAATTACCTGCAGGCCAGCCTGTCCCAGTAACTCCTCGAGCTCGCCCGGAGTAAAAAACTGATCATGATGATGCGTCCCCTTGGGAATGCGCCCGGTCATTTCCGCCAGATCGACGAGCATCAGTTTCGACATCGCGGTGCGATTGGGCGTGGAGACTATCATCAAGCCATCCGGCGTCAGCGCATTTGCCAGTCCGGCCACAAACATATCCGGATCATCTACATGTTCGATGACCTCAAGCGAGGTTACCAAATCAAACCCGCTTTCGCCGAAAGTCTCGATCCCGATATTGCGATAGTCAATATCGAGCCGCTGGGGTTCCGCGTGCGCTTTGGCCGCAGCAATATTTTCCGGCGCTGCATCCAGCCCGATCACTGATGCACCCATCCGGGCCAAAGGTTCGCAAACCAGTCCAGCACCGCAGCCAACATCCAGCACGCGCTTGCCCGCCAAAGGTCTCAGATTGCTTGCCTCTGTGCCGAAATGCAGGTCGATTGCCTCCCGGATATAGCCGAGCCGCACCGGATTGAGCCGATGGAGCATGGCGGACGATCCGTCCGGGTCCCACCAGTCGGCCGCTAAAGCGCCAAAATGCGCCGCTTCTTCTGGGTTTATCGTGCTTTTGGTTGCGCCTGAAACCGAACTCTTGCTGGTGCTTGCGTTTGTCATAACGTCTCTTTATCACAGCCCGCGCGTCTCGTTCAGACCCTTTTTCAACAGAAAGACAGATAACAGGCATCATGGCACGCATAGTGATGAAATTTGGCGGCACGTCCATGGCGGGGATTGAACGTATCCGACGGGTTGCACAGATTGTGAAACAGCAATCCGACGCCGGTCATGAAGTCGCGGTGGTTGTTTCGGCAATGGCTGGCGATACCGACCGGCTGGTCAATTTCTGCCGCGAAGCCAGCTCGCTATATGATGCTGCCGAATATGATGTGGTGGTGGCAAGTGGCGAACAGGTGACATCGGGTCTGCTGGCCATCGCTTTGCAATCGCTGGGTGCGAAGGCGCGCAGCTGGCTGGGCTGGCAAATGCCGATCCGCACGATCGAGTCACACAGCAAGGCGCGGATTGAAACCATTGACGCGGATGACCTGACTGCCTCCATGCAAAGCGGTGAAATTGCTATCATTCCGGGCTTTCAGGGCATTAGCCAGGATGGCCGGATCACCACGCTTGGCCGCGGCGGTTCCGATACCAGTGCTGTCGCAATTGCCGCAGCGGTCAAGGCCGATCGTTGCGATATCTATACAGACGTGGACGGCGTTTACACGACCGACCCGCGCATTGTAACCCGCGCACGTAAACTGAAAACGGTAACTTTTGAAGAAATGCTGGAGCTGGCAAGCGTCGGAGCGAAAGTGTTGCAAACCCGCTCGGTTGGTCTGGCAATGAAAGAAAATGTGCGCATTCAGGTATTGTCATCCTTCACCGAAGATGGCGCACCAAGTGCTGATGATCTGCCGGGAACGATGATCGTCAGCGAAAGTGAAATGGAGAAAGAGGATATGGAGCGTCAACTGATCACCGGCATTGCCCATGACAAGAATGAATCCAAAATCACCCTGACCCGCGTGCCAGATAAACCTGGTGCCGTGGCCAATATATTTGAACCGCTGGCCGAAGCCGCGATCAATGTCGATATGATCATTCAGAATGTCGGCCGCGAAAAAGGCGAAACCGATGTGACCTTCACTGCGCCGACCAGCGACCTCGACCGGACCATGCAAGTGCTTGAAACAGCCAAGGAAAGCATCGGCTATAACCGGCTGATCTCGGATACGAATGTCGCGAAAATCTCGGTCGTCGGCGTTGGCATGAAAAGCCATGCCGGTGTCGCCTCGACCATGTTCAAGTCACTGGCCGATCGCGGCGTCAATATTCAGGCGATTACAACATCGGAGATTAAGGTCAGTGTTTTGATCGAGGAAGATTATACCGAACTGGCGCTCAGGGTGCTTCACACCGCTTATGGCCTGGATGCAGAGGATGCAGCTTAACTTATGACTCAATCCAAACTCTCCGCGTTGATGAAACGCGGCACCGACCTGCTTGGCAGCGAAACCGCGATCATGTGCGGCGCGATGAGCTGGGTATCCGAACGCAATCTGGTTAGCGCCATTTCCAATGCTGGCGGCTTTGGCGTCATTGCCTGCGGCGCGATGACGCCGGAATTGCTGGATACAGAAATTGCCGAAACCAAGAAGCGCACAAGCAAACCGTTTGGCGTCAACCTGATCACCATGCATCCCGATCTGATGAAGCTTATCGAAGTCTGCGGCAATCATGACGTCAGCCATGTCGTGCTCGCTGGCGGTCTGCCGCCCAAGGGCAGCCTTGAAGCGATCAAGGAAATCGGCGCAAAGGTGATCTGCTTTGCTCCGGCGATGGCGCTGGCAAAGAAATTCATCCGCTCCGGTGTGGACGCCATTGTTATTGAGGGCATGGAAGCGGGTGGACATATCGGACCGGTTTCGACCTCAGTCCTCGCACAGGAAATCCTGCCCGAAATTGCCGATCAACTGCCGGTCTTTGTTGCTGGCGGTATTGGTACCGGTGATATGATTGGCGCCTATCTCGAAATGGGTGCCAGCGGCGTTCAACTGGGCACGCGCTTTGTCTGCGCCCATGAATCCATCGCCCATCCCGATTTCAAGAAAGCGTTCATGCGCGGTAATGCCCGTGATGCCGTGACCAGCGTGCAAGTAGACCCTCGCCTGCCTGTCATTCCTGTGCGCGCGCTGAAAAACAAAGGCACCGAAGAATTTACCCGCAAACAGATTGAAGTGGCAAAGCTGCTCGATGCGGGAGACATTGAAATGGGCGAGGCGCAATTGCAGATCGAACATTTTTGGGCTGGCGCATTACGCAAGGCGGTGATTGACGGTGATGTCGAAAACGGGAGCGTCATGGCCGGGCAATCGGTTGGTATGGTCAAGGCGGAGGAAAGCGTCGCGGATATTATCAAGGCGCTGACGGAAGAAGCGGAAACGGCACTGGCTCGGTAAAATTTAGCGCGCTCAGAGCGAGCGGTGCTGGGTTTCAGCTTCCGAAGTTCTGCATCAAGTGTCGAGCACAAGCCTATCCGTCTTGCCTAAATAACACAGCTTCGCCATAGTCGTTCCATGACAGAAACCGTTAGCACCCCCGACCCTTTCGCCGAAATGGAGCAGGACCAGGCAAGAGCTTATAATCAGGGTCTGACACCGCTCCATCCCCCGCAAAAATCGCTGATCCGTCTGAATGTTGCGATCACTGTTGGCATTATGACAATCATTGCGATCATCGTCGAATTTGCAATCCGCAACGAACTGCCACTAGCAACCGGAGCGATCATCGGGCCAGTCGCTGCCATCGCGCTATTCCTTTTCGCAATGCTGCCCGGCCGCATCTATCGCCGCTGGGGCTATGACATGGGGGATGAGCAGCTAAGGGTCTTGCGCGGCTTCATGTGGCGCACCGATACAATTGTTCCGTTTAATCGCATTCAGCATATCGATGTTGCGCAAGGGCCGTTTCAGCGAATGTTCGGGCTGTCGACCCTGATCGTGCACACCGCCGGAACGCATAATAGTATCGTCACGTTGCCCGGCCTCAGCACGCCCGATGCCGAAACCATGCGTGACATTATCAAGGGCCATATCCGCCAAGACATGATATGAGTGACCTCCCCGTAACAGCCGCAGAACCGATGGAACCGGAAACGGATGAATCCACATCTTTTCGACATCTGCATCCGCTCAGCATCATCCTGAAATCTGTTGCCGCTATCGGCCAGAATTTGATTGCAATCGGCGTGCTCTATTTCAGTGTTTTTGATCAGAATATCCTCTATGCCAGCCTCGCGGCTCTCGCCTTACTGGCCATCATCATCGGGATAACCGCGCTGATCTGGTCACGCTTCACCTATCATGTCGGGCCGAAGGAAATTCGGATAAAAAGTGGTCTGATCAGCCGCAATAACCGCTCCATTCCGTTTGACCGGATTCAGGATGTCAGTCTGGAGCAAAAACTGATCAGCCGGATATTGGGACTCGCCACTGTAAAGCTGGAAACCGGCGCAGGAGGCGGTGAGGATGGCAAACTGGATGCATTGGCACTGGTCGATGCCGAGGCAATGCGCAACAGGCTCCGTGACTATAAATCCGGCATTTCAGCCAGTGCGGCAGAGCAAGCGGAAGATGGACCTCTTGATGCTGAGGCAGAAGAGAGCACGCCGCTATTTGCGATGGACAATCGCCGAATTTTCATCGCCGGCTTGTTCAATTTTTCCTTCGTTCTACTCGCGATATTGGCGGCCATCGCCCAAAATCTCGATTTCCTGTTGCCGGACGATTTTTTCAATCCCTGGTACTGGGCCAAGCAATTGTCGGAGCAGGATGTCGTCAACGGACTAAGCTTTAGCGCACAGATTGCTGGCGCTGTTGGAGCCTTGGTTTCTTTGATTGCGGTGGGCTTGGGCAGCGGCATCATCCGTACGTTCATCCGCGAATATGGCTTCCGTTTGGATCGCGTTGATCGCGGACAGCCTGGCTTCCGGCGGCGGCGCGGGCTGTTCACGCTGACCGACATGGTCATGCCGATCCATCGGGTCCAGGCCGCCATACTGAGAACCGGTCCGGTCCGGCAGCGCTTTGGCTGGTATCATCTGAAATTCCAGTCGCTCGCCAGCGATGGCAGCGGCGAGAGCGACCATAGTGCAGCACCCTGTGCGCAAATGGGGGAAGTTGATCCTATCTTAGCCGAAACAAATATCGCCAATGTGCCGCCGGATCTGGTCTTTCAAAGAGTCAGCTCCGCGCTCTGGTGGCGGGATGCGGTCATTCTAGCCATCATATTGGGGGCCGTCAGCATTGGGGTTGGTCTGTTTGTGCAGCCAGCCTTTTACACCCTGATCTTACTTGCGATACCGATCATCACAATATTGGTGTTGAACTGGAAACATCATCAATATGCGCTGACGAAGACGCAATTGTTCGTGCGCTCAGGCTGGTGGCGGCGCAAGCTGACGATTTTGCCAATCCGCAAGATTCAAACTGTCGACGTCGGCCAGTCACCACTGGACCATCCCCTGGATCTGGCGACTGTTACCGTGGGTATTGCCGGTGGATCATCGATAGCCCCGCTCAAGATTAATGACATTCCGATGGTCAGCGCCATGGCCCTGCGCGAACAGCTTATTTGACCTGACGATCAACAATGGCGCTTGACAGGAAGCGCCGAATATTCACGATGGTATCCAATGATATTTTCTGGGGAAGTCGGCATGATACGTGCACATCTTACAACATTGGTCTCCTTGACGGCGCTAGCCTTCACCATGCCCGTTGCGGCGCAATCCAGCGAACGGGATAGTGCCGAACATAATGTTGCGCACAAGTCGGCTGCACTGCACCAAATTATTGATGCCTTTTGGGCCTATAATCTGGAGCAATATCCCGAATTTGCATCATCACTCGGTGTGGATGATCCGAAAGGCCGTGTCAGCAATCGCAGCCTGGAAGCTGAAGACGAGCGGGTAGAAAAAGCCAGGCAATGGCTTTCGGAACTGGATCGGATAGACCAGAACAGCCTGTCCGAAGATGACAGGACCAACTACGGCATCCTGCGCCGCAGCCTTGCCGAGCAGGTTGAGGCCAGCACCTATGGCCAGCGTGCAATCAACTTCACCAACCGGGGTGGCTGGCATCAAAGTTTTGCTAGCATGCAGAATAATCTGCCGTTCCGTAATGCAGCTGATTATCGGACATATATCAATCGATTGGCACAATATAGCAACGTCCATGCGCAATCCATCGCGGTGGCCAACCAAGCCCTTCAGGGCGGCTATGTGCAACCTTGTGTTTCGATGGTTGGTTATGAGACCAGCATATCGGGGCTAATCAAGGACGATCCGAAAGAATCTCGCTTCTTTGAACCCTTCAGGCGAACCAAGCCCGACGGAATTGACCAGGCCGTTTTCGACGGCCTTGCCGCTGATGCTGCCAAGGCTATTGCCACGCATATTAATCCGTCGCTGAAAGAGCATCTCGACTGGTATACGAAAGAATATGCACCCAATTGCGCCAAGGCACCCGGCGTGTCGGCCCAACCTGGCGGCGATAAATATTACGACTTCCGCATCCGCCAGATGACGACCACCGAAAAATCTGCAGACGAGATTCACAATATCGGCTTGTCGGAAGTTGCCCGCATCCGCGCCGAGATGGTGGAAGTTGCCAAAAAGGCTGGTTTCGAAACGCGCGAGGCGTTCATAGAAGACCTGCGGACCAATCCCAAATATTATGCCAAGACACCTGAAGAGCTGATGGAAAAAGTTGCACGAGTGACCAAACTGATTGATGGAAAAATGCCGTCGATCATCGGTAAGCTCGCGCGATTGCCCTATGGCATCAAAGAGATACCAGCAGAAACAGCGGAAGGCACCACAACAGCCTATTATAATCCAGGGTCGCCCGATGTGGGCATTGCCGGTTTCTACTATGTCAACACATCCAAGCTGGACCAGCGGCCATTCTGGGAGATTCCCGCGCTCAGTGTCCATGAAGCCGTCCCCGGCCATCATATGCAAATCGCACTGCAACAAGAACTCGATATGCCTGACTTTCGCAAATATGGGGCATTTTTCACCGCTTTTGTCGAGGGATGGGGCCTCTATTCCGAGCGCCTCGGCATTGAAATGGGCCTTTATGACACGCCCGCCAAGGATATGGGCCGCTTGTCCTATGAAATGTGGCGCGCCACCCGCCTGGTGGTCGATACCGGCATTCACTCCAAGGGTTGGAGCAAGCAGCGGGCGATTGACTTCATGACCGACAATACAGCGCTTAGCGAAGCCAATATCGAGGCAGAAGTAAACCGCTACATCAGCTGGCCCGGACAGGCACTGGCTTATAAGATGGGCGAACTCAAAATCCGCGAACTGCGCACCAAGGCAACGGAAACCCTAGGCACAAAATTTGACTTGCGCGAATTTCATGATGTCGTGCTGGGGCAAGGCGCAGTGCCGCTTGATATATTGGAAGCGCAGGTCAATCGTTGGATTGAAGGGAAGAAATAGGATGAACATTCTTCGTACTACACTGGCGATCGCCAGTCTTGCTATCGCTGCGCCTTCTTTTGCGCAGGCTACTCCTGAGAGCATAGCCAATTCTGTATTGGTAGACCTTAAGGCTGGTGATGCAACAAATGTTGTGGAAAACCTTTTGGCCAAGGCGCCTCTGATATCAACGGGGCCTGCCGAGAAAACCAATCTAATCAATACGCTCAACACGCTTTTCTCTAGCTATGGAGAAGTCGAGGGATGGGAGCTGGTCGGTTCGCGCTACGCTTCAAACCGGTATGTTGAGCAAAGCTATATCGTCTTTCAAGAACAATACGCTATGTCCTTGGAGCTTAAATTCTACCGGGCCAAAGATGGTTGGAACCTGACTGCATTCAACTTTAACGATAAACTGGAAGAGCCGATTGCAGCTCAATTTATGGCAGACTTGGCAAAGTCCCTAGAAAGTCCAGCCGCTAAAGACTGACGGACTAACCATTAGCCTTCATCATCCACAGGAGCGGGCGGTGGTGTTTCATCAGCAGCCGGCGGCACCGCCAGATCATTGTCAGCTCTCGTCTCGGCTTCTTGATCCTTTAACGCCTCTGCATCCTGTGCTTCCAGACGTGCACGCGCCTCAGCCGCGCCCGCTTCACGGGCTTCGCGCTGTGCTTCAATTTCGCGCAGACGTTCTTCGACCGCCTCCGCTTCCTCGTCGATACGCGCCAACCGCTTCTGGCGTTCTTCCTCGATCAACCGGCCCCAGTTTACCGTATCATCCTGCCCTTTCTCAGCATAGGCCTGACGCAATAGTTGCTGCGTGCAGCCGGTAAAACCGCCTGCGCCGGAGGGTGAACAGCTCTGCGTGCCGTCTTTACCGACATATTCATAGGCTCGCACGCGCTGTGACCATGCTTCATTTTTTGCATCATTAGGATTGTCCCGCAGCGTTTCGGGTATCCGGTAGCGTTCGGATTCATCCTTGCGCGCGCAAACCACGATCTCACCGTCCGAGCTTTGTGGACAGGGGTCATCGCCATAGATCACGAGTTGGTTCACACGGTCTCCAGCTGCGTCCTGAGCCATGGCTGGCGATGCTATGATACCACCTGCAAGCAACAGAGGTACGGAGAAAAAAGCTGTTTTTATCATGCTATTCCTTTGCCAGAAACTCAATGAACCCGTGCTGAAGGGCAATAATCCCATCAGATTCGTTTGGAAAGCCCGATCGCAACCTTGCATCCCAATCGAATGGCTGCGCTCAGTACCGGATAGCCGGGCGTTTCTTCGGCACCCGATTCAATTGCTGTTTGTTTATGCTCAAGTTCCTCTTCGCGAAACTCCGCAATCTTACCGAGCAGCTCAGGCTCGTTTTGCGATTCTAGCTGCTCCATCTGTTCCTGATAATGCAGGTCGATTTCTGTCTCGACCGCTGCGGTACAAGCCATCGCAGCGCGTGGCCCCATAATCGCCGTTCCCGCACCGAGCGCATAGCCCGCCGCTTTCCAGAAGGGTTGCAATATTGTCGGCCGGACATTGCGTTCCGCGATCATCCGGTCAAACGTATCCAGATGCCGCTGCTCCTGTTCTGCCATATGATGAATCGCACTACTGTCAGGCGCATCATCGCCCATGACCGCAAGCTGACCCTTGTAGATTTGCGCCGCACCATATTCACCGGCCTGATTCACCCGAATCATCGAGGCAATATCCGGTTTTGCTTTTCCCAGTGTCTTTTCAGTCATTGCGCTCATCCTTTCGGCCAGCTGCCATCAGAATGAAGATGAGGATTGCTCCACCGACAGACAAGAGAAAATTATATCCAGCCAGAGAAATGCCGAAGAGCGTCCAAGGCGCGACATCACAACGGACCAGCGGCGCATTCATAATGGTGTCCAGCATATCGCCGCCACCTGATACTGTGGTCGCGCAGGATGTAATCCCTTCCCACCAACCATATTCAACACCGGCGTGGAAACCGCCAATCAAACCGCTGATCAATATTGCCAAAGCCGCGTCAAGGACCAGAAATTTTGACCATCTGAGATGACGCAAGACAAGCGCACCCAGCGCAAAGATGATGGCGGCCAGATGCGGCCAGCGCTGCCACATACACATTTCGCACGGATAAAGACCAAATACATATTCGCTGACCAAAGCTCCGCCGAGCAAGGCCGCGGGAATGATCAGGGACAGCCAAAGGGCTGTTCGGGAAAGGGCCATAACCGGCTTCCTAGTTTTTGGCGGTTGCCGGTTTTGCCGATTTCTTGGCCGCAGCTTTATTCATCGCTACTTTCAGGCCTTCGGGGCCCAAACGCCCAATTGTCTGCAGGGCATAGTGCAGTTGGAAATCCTCAATGCCCTTTTCTTTCAGGCCTTCCGCCGTTTCCGTAAAACGCGGATCATCCTTGGCATCTTCTTCCAGAACATCATCTTCCAGCTTCACTTCGTTGATGAGATGCTTGCGCAGATCTGATTCGCGGAACCGTGGACGGGTCTTGTAATCAGGATCAGAGAGCTGCGGTACCATGATGTCAGGCTCGATACCGCCTTCCTGAACTGATTTCCCGGACGGGGTGTAGTAGCGCGCCGTGGTCAGGCGTAAGGCCGAGGTGTTGGATAGCGGCAGCAATGTCTGCACCGATCCTTTGCCAAAGCTACGCTCACCCATCACCAGTCCACGATGATGGTCCTGCAAGGCACCCGCAACAATTTCGGAGGCCGAAGCGGACCCTGCGTCGATGAGGACAATCACGGGAAGGCCCTTGGCGGCATCACCACTTTTCGCAAAATAGCGTTCAATGTCGGACTTGCCGCGGCCGCGTTGTGACACAATCTCTCCGCGAGAGAGGAATACATCCGACACGTTCACCGCCTCATCCAGCAGACCGCCGGGATTGGAGCGCATATCAAGAACATAGCCCAGCGGCTTTTTTCCAAGCGCCTTGTCAATACCAACAATGGCCGCCGCAACATCTGCACCGGTGTCATTTGAGAAGCTGGTGATGCTGATCACGCCGACCTTGTCTTTCACTTCCCAGTTTACCGGCTTGAGATCAATAACAGCACGATTCATTGACACATCAAAAGGTTTGTCGCGGCCAGGGCGGACGATGGTCAGCTTAATCGGCGAACCCGGCTTACCGCGCATTTCCTCGACGGCTTCATCGAGCGAGCCGCCATAAATCAGCGAACCATCGATATGGGTAATATAGTCACCGGCCTTGACGCCCGCCTTGTCTGCCGGGGTGTCCTTAAACGGTGCAATCACCTTCACAGCGCCATCTTCCATGGTCACCGACAGACCCAGACCGCCATAATTGCCATCGGTTTGGGTCCGCAGATTTTCAAAATCACGAGCGTCCAAAAAGCTGCTGTGGGGATCAAGACTGCCCAGCATCCCGTTAATCGCACCCTTGATCAAATCCGCATCATCGACTTGGTCGACATAGTCCGTACGCACGCGGTCAAACACGCTCATAAACTGTTCCATCTCGCGATAAGTATTCGCATCAACAGCAGAAATAGCAGAGGTGGTTGCGGGCAAAAGCGCCACGGTCAAAACAAGGGCTGTTGCCTGTAAAACGGGCTTTTTCATCGAAAAATGTCCTGTAAGTCTAAATATGCCATAAATATAGGCCTGAATCGGGTTTAAAGCCAAGCACCTTAACCAAATATGACGTTGATTATCGACGAACGTCATTTTTCGAACCGGATTTTTGAGGTCCGATCAACCCACCAAGGCGGCAATGTCAATCGGCCGGCCATTGCGTCGCAATTCGACGGTTACATTGGGGTCATCGGCACCCGAACGACCGACAGGCGCGCCCTGCACCACCCTATCGCCAACCTCTGCGGTTGTTGTTGCCAAATTGGTGATCAGGCTGGTCCAAGCGGCATCATGCTCGATAATCAGGATATTGCCATAGCCACGATAGCGCCCGGCAAAAGCGATCCGGCCAGCGGCCGGAGCGACAATCTGCGCATCCGGTTCCACAGCAATGGTCAATCCGCGTGAGCGATAGCCGCTATCGGATATCTCACCCAATCCGGTGACAATGTCCCCGATGACCGGCAGACGGTAAGCATTGGCAACATTGCTTTTACGGCTGGGATTGCGAGCAGGTCCGTCTCCATTTTGACTGGGACGCAATAGCGGACCATCCAAGATGGATAGAGATTCACGCACCGCGCCGCTTTCTCGTATCTGATCCATCAGGTCGAGTATATCTCTCGCCTCCTCGCCCAAGGCCAACGCGCGGTCCTGCTCCAGACCGGCATCATCTGAAAACTGCTGCGCCTCGACACGTTCATTGGCTTCCAGGCCCGCTAGCCGTTTGCGCCGTTGGTCCAATTGTTTCTGGCTTTCATTGAGGGAGGCGATTGCCCGGGCGGATTGGGCCCGCAGTTTTTCGCCCTGTTCGACTTCGCTACGCAAGCTTGCTGTACGCTGTTCGATTTCAGGAACCACCGTTGCCATGATCGAGCGAATGTAGATAAGCTCATCCAGTGACCGCGGTTCAACCAGCGCCAACGCCGTCGGCTTGCGCGTCATCATCTGCAAGGCGGCAGTTAAACGCACCACTGGTCCTTGTTTCTCCGCCAACCGAGCACGCTGACGCTCTTGCAATCGTCCGACAATTGCGATGCGCGACCGCGCAGCCCGGATATCGGCCTCGGCGGCTTGAATGCGGGCAGCCAAAGACGCGGCCTCGCTCCCGATCCGGTCTGCTTCATTGGTCGCCGCCTCGGCCTGACGGCGCAAAGCATCGCTGCGTTGCCGCGCTTTGTCGGATTGCTCGCGTGCAGAGACCAGGGCGCGCTGTTCTTCTGCCAGGGAAAGTCCCGGGGTTTGCGCGGGCAGCGCCACCGCAAAAAAAGCACCCAGAATGGCCAAGCCAGTGAGAAGGAAAAGCTCGCGTGCCATGATCTAGCCTTCCCTGTGATAGGGATGGTTGGCAATAATGGCGGTTGCTCGGAACAGTTGCTCAGCGAGCATCGCACGTACCATCAGATGTGGCCATGTCGCTTTGCCAAAGGAAAAGAGATGGTCGGCACTGCTGCGTTCTTCACTGGTCAGACCATCGGCAGCGCCGATCAGGAAGCGCGCCTCACGCACGCCATTGTCTCGCCAGCCATTGAGAATGTTGGCAAACGCTTTGCTGGTCCAGGTTTCCCCGGTTTCGTCGAGGGCGATAATTTTGGTCTGATCCATGACTTTGGGCGTTTTTCCGCCTTGTTCTGGCAATTCGCTCAACTTCACTTCCCAGCCGATCCGCTTGACGTAACGCTCGACCATTTCCTGTTCAGGACTGCGGCCGATTTTCCCGCGAGCGACGATATGGAGCCTCATAGCCGAAAAAACCGCGATTATCAGGCGCCTGCCGCCTCGGCCTCGGACGCGTCCTCTTCGCCAACCGCCCACATGCGTTCGAGATTATAGAAGCTACGCACTTCGGGGCGGAAAAGATGGATGATCACGTCACCCGCATCGATCAACACCCAGTCGGCATTGGCCAGTCCTTCAATTCGCGCTTCCCCGCCTGATTGTTTAACGCGTTCAGCTAGCTTTTGCGCCATGGATGCGACCTGCCGGGTCGAACGCCCTTCAGCGATGACCATATGATCGGCAATATTGCTTTTTCCTTCGAGCGGAATAGACACAATATCCTGTGCCTGATCATCATCGAGCGATTTCATCACGAGCGCATAAAGGGCGTCTGATTCAGCCTTCCCTTCCTTGGAATTAGCCGGTTTCAGCGCTTTGGTTTTCGGTTTCGTCAATTCAAATCCTATCAATCTGTCTAGCAAAGCAGTTTACGTGTCACTGCGTCGCGAACGCAGCGATTTGCATATTGTTTGTGCCAATGGGGCCGGGCCATCCGGATCGCGGTGGCCGAGCGTGGGTCGGGACGATAGCGCAAAAATGCCAGCGCTGGCGTACTCCAATTAGTCCAGTTCATCCGCTGGCTCCCGGGCCGGACAGAGCGCCGGAGCCATGCCATTGCGGGTGCCGCAAAAGCATCATCATCATAGCCGGGCCGGGCGATAACTGCAATCGGCAATAATCGAGCGATTTTTCGCCAGTCTTTCCAGCGATGAAATTGTGCGAGATTGTCCGCTCCCATGATCCAGATAAATTGCCGTTTCGGATAGCGCCTGATCAGCGCTCGCAACGTGTCATATGTATATCGGGTTCCCAATGTTTGTTCGATAGCAGTGGGTCGAATTGCACTGCGCCGCGCCATTTTTCGGGCCGAAGCCAGACGGGCACCAAGTGGCGCCATATCCTTGGAACCCTCTTTCAGCGGATTGCCCGGCGACACCAGCCACCACAGCTCATCCAGCGCCAATTCCTGCATCGCAAACAGACTGATCGAGCGATGCGCGCCATGCGCAGGGTTAAAGGATCCACCCAAAAGGCCTGTGGTTTTCATGATAATGTGGGCCAGGACTTCCAAGTGCCTGCGGCGTAGAAAAGACCATAGATCAGGACAATCAGTGAACTCCAGATCGCGAAACCATTGATCTTTTCAGGAGCAAATATCGCCATTGGTAACACTATCAGCCCGCGCGCCAAATAGACTGCGCTTATGGCGACCAGGCCGGTCCGCAGCAGCGGCGGTTTCCAGACCAGCCCTGCTCCAGCGAAGGCAAACCAACTCCAGATCGCCAAAACGCACGCGATCCCGATCGTTATGAGCGCAGGATAAAATAGGCCCTTTTCAGCCATTCTCGCCATGTCTTCGCCGGCTCCGAAAAAACGATACCAGTCGGGTCCGCCAATGATGACGCCAATATGCAGGATGCTAGCAAGCAGGCTCAATATCCCGCCGACAACGAGCAGTTTTTGACCGAGATCCACCGTCGCCAACATTAAGGCCGGATCTGCCCGGTTCCGCGCACGACCCATTTATAGGTGGTCAATCCCTCCAGCGCGACGGGACCGCGTGCATGCAGACGGCCAGTGGAAATTCCGATTTCCGCGCCAAGACCAAATTCGCCGCCGTCAGCAAACTGGCTGGAGGCATTCCACATCACAATTGCGCTGTCGGTGCGCTGGATAAACTGATTGGCAACAGCTTCGTCCTCAGTCACCACAACATCCGTATGATGGGATCCATGTTCGGCAATATGGGCAAGCGCCTCATCCACTCCACCGACCATCCGAACCGATACAATAGGGGCAAGATATTCGGTGTCCCAATCTTCGGATTCGGCTGAAACCGTTCTGGGATCAAGCTCCATGATCGCATCATCGCCGCGCACTTCACAACCGGCATCGATCAGGGCCCGGAGCATAGGCCCTGGGGCAGGATAGTCCTGATCAATCAGTAGCGTTTCCATTGCCCCGCATACGCCAGTGCGCCGCATCTTCGCATTGACCGCGATTGCAATGGCTTTGTCCTGATTTGCCGCCTTGCCGATAAAGGTGTGACAAATACCATCAAGATGCGCGAGGACCGGAACCCGAGCCTCTTCCTGTACTCTTGCGACAAGCGACTTGCCTCCACGTGGAATGATGATGTCGATCAGGCCAGAGGCTTTCAGCATTGCCCCGACGGCCGCACGATCGGTCGTCTGAACCAGCTGGATCGCATCTTCCGGCAGTCCTGCAGAAGCGACTCCGGCAATCATTGCCTCATGAATAGCGCGATTGCTTTCAATCGCCTCTGATCCACCGCGCAAGATGACGGCATTGCCCGATCGTAATCCCAAGGCCGCGGCATCTGCCGTCACATTGGGCCGGCTTTCATAAATGATACCAATGACGCCAAGCGGTACCCGTACTCGCTCCATGATCAAGCCGTTAGGCCGCTCATTCTGGTCAATTATCGCACCGACCGGGTCCGGCAGGGCCGCGACTTGCTCCACCGCAGACGCAATGACGTCAAGCCTCTGTGCATCAATCATCAACCGGTCGAGCATGGCGTCGCTGAGCTCATTAGAGCGGCCTCGGTCCATATCTTTGGCGTTGGCAGTGAGAATCGCAGACTGGCGGTGGCGCAGTTCTGCCGCCGCCGCCATCAAAGCCTTTGCTTTGTGTTCGCTAGTGACGCCAGACAAGGCTGCAAAAGCAGTACGCGCACGTCGGCCCATATCGGACATGATTTGCTGATGATCAGTCATGCGCGCCTGCTAGCATGGCTTATGCTTTGATATAAGCAAAAATCGAAGTCGAACTGACGTCAAAATTAAAGTTTGAGGAAGTGACAAATCGCACAAACGAATCGAAAAAACCCGCTACCGTCGGTTAATTTTACATTAATTTTGCAGCTCACCGCATACCTCTTTCGACTCGTCACGAGTCGCATCCACACGATTCGCGCCGTTAACAACCCTCTGCTAGCGCGGCTTCGGGGATTAGTAAGAGTATACGGGTCATGCACAATCACAAAACCAAGGAAGGGCTTTTCGCCCGATTGGATCATATGTTCACAGATCGCGAATTTTTCATGCGCGCTAACGGACAGGTTCGGTTCCTTACCATTTCAGGACAATTGCAGAAACGCGTCGCTATTACCGTTGCCGGAATTATCAGCCTTTGGTTGATTGTCACTCTTGCGATGACGGTCAATCAACTGACTGTAACCAGCGAACGAATGGCATTGGCGGAGAAAGAAGCGGCTGTGAACAGCAGCCAGAGCCGAGTTGCAGCGTATAAAGAATCGATTGACGGGGTAGCGAGTGATCTCAGCCAGCGTCAGGACATACTCGATAACATGTTCAAGGAGCATTTTGGCGGCAATGCACCGATAGCAACGGATGCTGCTGATACTGACAAGCAACTTTCCGAGAATACGGACAAGATCAGTGCCGCATTTCCGGAAGCTGCGTTTCTGGCAAAGGTGGAAGCTCGGCAGATCGCATTTGCCCGGAAACTGACCCGCGCGGCGATGAAGCGCACGGCCGATGCCGAAGCCGCGATTCGCAAATTCGGGCTCAACCCCGAAACCCTCTCTAAAACATCCGGTGCGGCAGTCGGTGGTCCGCTTATCCCGTTTTTCGACGATGACGAGAAAGAACTCCACCCCACCCTGGAACGTTTAAACAACGCTTTGGTGCGGATGGATCAACTAGAGCGTACGTTGCTCACCATACCATCAGCCATGCCGGCAGATATCACCATGATGTCAAGTGGTTATGGCTATCGCCGCGATCCATTCACCGGCGGCGGCGCGATGCATAGCGGCATTGATTTCAAAGGACCGCATGGTCAGCCGATTTTATCCGCAGCCAGCGGCAAAATTACCCATGCAGGTTGGAAGTCGGGCTATGGCAAAACAGTGGAAATTACCCATGGCAATGGCCTGATGACACGCTATGCACATCTTTCCAAAATTCATGTGGCCACTGGTCAAAAAGTGAAACAAGGATTACAAGTGGGGGCAATGGGCAGCACCGGACGTTCAACTGGCACACATCTTCATTTCGAAGTGCGGCTGAATGGCCAAGCGGTAAACCCAAGACCATTTCTGGAGGCGAATACAGATGTTCTCAAAGTCCAAGCCGTCGCAAGACAGCGAACAAACGCACCAAAGAAGCGTGCCAAAAAGTCAGGCTCCAGCCGTGGCTAGAAGCAGTGCAAGTAACGGATCCAGCTTCTCCATTATCGGAGACGGCATTGTCATTACCGGCAATATCGAGGCGAAAGTCGACCTGCATATTGATGGCGAAGTGATCGGCGACATCAGATGCCTGTCTCTCGTTCAGGGCCCATCGAGCAAAATCCAGGGTGCCATTGTTGCACAAAATGCCAGCCTGTCGGGCGCTGTGGAAGGCTCGATTGAAGCCGGCGATCTTGTGATCAGCTCCAGCGCGCGAATCGGTGGCGACGTGTCTTATGAAAATGTCACAATTGAACAGGGCGGTCATGTTGACGGCAAGTTCAAGCATAAGAGCGCCAAGTCTCCAAACCTGGCCAAGACAACCGTCGATATGGCGAAAAAATCGCCGCCACTGGAACTGACCTCGGACGACAAGGCCGCTTAAACGGCGGTTCTTTCTTACAAATGCAATGCCGGCTCTGCCAGCGCAGGTTTAGTTACGCGGTGTCTGCCGGCGATAACTGAGTGCTTCTGCCACATGAAGGCGCCCAACCTGCTCGACTCCGGCCAGATCCGCTATGGTTCGGGATACGCGCAGGACGCGCGTATAACCCCGAGCGGATAGTCGCATCGCTTCGGCGGCCTGAGCCAGTAATTTCTGACCAGCCTCATCGGGCGCGGCATATGTGTCCAAAGCATCGCCAGCAATCTCGCAATTGGTGCGGCAATCGAGGTCGGCATAGCGCTTGCTCTGCGAGGCCCGAGCCGCTGCCACTCTCGCGGCAACCAAGTCCGACCCTTCAGCGGGGGCCGGCATCGTCAGATCGGCTGCCGACAAAGCCTCAACCTCAATATGCAAATCAATTCGGTCGAGAAGAGGTCCGGAGACCTTGGCCTGATAGTCAGCTGCACATCTTGGTGCGCGGGAACAGGCAAGGGTTGCATCACCCAGATGGCCGCAACGGCACGGATTCATGGCCGCCACCATTTGCACGCGCGCCGGAAAGGTGACATGCGCATTGGCACGCGCGACGCTAACCTCTCCAGTTTCCAGGGGCTGACGTAGCGAATCGAGCACAGCCCGTTGAAATTCCGGCAGTTCATCGAGAAACAACACGCCCAAATGCGCCAGACTGACCTCTCCTGGACGGACTTTCAAACCACCACCAACCAAGGCGGCCATCGAAGCGGAGTGATGCGGGTGCCTGAATGGTCGGGCTCGACTCATCTGACCGCCCTCCAATGTCCCTGCCACACTGGCAACCATAGATACTTCCAAAGCTTCGGCAGGGGATAGAGGTGGCAAGATGCCAGGCAAACAAGATGCGAGTAGTGATTTTCCCGACCCCGGCGGACCGTTCATTAACAAATTATGCCCACCCGCCGCCGCAATCTCCAATGCGCGCTTGGCGGTTTCCTGACCCTTTACGTCTTTCAAATTCGGGCCGCGCTCCGGCTCTGGCGCAGTGCCTGCTTCGGGAGGGGTCAGCACGGACTGGCCCTTGAAGTGATTGAGCAATGCTAGAAGATCATGCGGTGCCAAAATCTCGACATCGCCAGCCCAGGCCGCCTCTGGTCCTTGCAAGGCGGGGCAAATCAACCCTGAATTCTCGCCGGACGCGTGCAGGGCTGCGAGCAACACTCCGGGCGTCGCCGCCAGCCGCCCGTCGAGTGACAATTCCCCTACCACGACATAGCTGCCCAAGGTCTCCGCATCGATAATACCCATCGCCCCGAGCAGGGCCAAGGCAACGGGCAGATCATAATGTGAACCCTCTTTGGGTAAATCCGCAGGCGACAGATTGATCGTGATCCGTTTGGGTGGGAGGGAAAGCCCGAGCGCTGCGATCGCGGCGCGCACCCGCTCGCGACTTTCCGCCACAGCTTTGTCTGGCAATCCCACAATATTGAAGGCCGGAATGCCTGGTGCGACCTGACATTGCACCTCAACCCCGCGCGCTTCCAAACCCAGATAGGCCACGGTGGAAACCAGTGCTACCATCTCAACCTGCCCTATGTGCTTGCTATCGCTCGTGACAGTGACAAGACGAATCACAAGAGTCGAGCGGGAAGCGCGGCTTGGCCGGAACCGTCAACGCAAGTCGAGATCGACGGAATTTTGCGCTTATTCTTGGTTAACTTTCTGCAAACCAACCGTCCCTACTATTTATCAAATGCTTTTTGACAAAAGCGGCCGATGGAAAGTGGTATGGATCAAACAACTGATGTGAATCGGTTCGACCAAGGTCAGGGGCTAGACGACAATCTGGGGCTCAGTCTCTGGGTTACGCTATTTGCCTTTTTTGCTCTCTTTCTGCTTCCCGTCGAAAAGGCCCAAGCCGCTGATTCCGGCTATACGGTCATCGAGACCGTCGAGACGTTCACCTACGAAATCGTGGAACCGGAGCACCAGACCGGCTGGACGTCCGCTCCTGCCGAGGCAAGCTATGGCCCGTTTCGCGTCATCTCGGCTGATACAGTCGAAATGTCCGGTACTGTTGACAGCTATTCGCCCGCCTTGTTTCAGGAAATGCTGCAACATTATCCGGGTATCAAACGGATCGAGATGATCGACTGTGACGGATCGATTGATGAAGAAGCCAATCTCAATCTCGCGCGACAGATAAGGCGCGCAGGAATCAGTACTCATGTGCCTTCGCGTGGCTCGGTACGCTCAGGTGCCGTTGAACTTTTTCTCGCTGGTGTTCGGCACACTGCCGATAAAGGCGCAGAATTTGTCGTCCACAGCTGGATGGATGAAGACGGAAGAGAAGCCAATGACTATCCACCCAATGACCCGGTTCATGACGAATATCTAAGCTATTATAAGGAAATGGGTGTTCCAGCCGACAAGGCGCGCGCCTTTTATGCGCTGACCAACAGTGTGCCTTTTGCGGGGCAACTTAAACTGTCCCGTACGGATCTTGCACGCTTTCAGCTGGTACACTAGCCACATATCCAAGACAAAATGCGGGTGCAGCGATTCTGCTCCGTCTTCCATTCATGCTATATGCATAAATTAGAACGATAATCGACGAGCAGCGTGATTTCTTCGACAGCGCGGCTTGCGAGCAGTGTTATGATGCATCACATAAGACGCATGAAAGTGGATATGGACGAGAAACAGAGAAAGAAACGTTGGAGATATAGGTCGGGATCGCGCTTCGCGCTCTCGATACTCGGCTTTGCGCTAATGCTGCTTTCGCCCATTGTCGGCGCTATTCCCGGCCCCGGTTTTATCATCATGTTTCCTTTGGGACTCGCTCTGGTACTGCAAAATTCACGTTGGGCGAAGAAGCGCTATGCCGATTTCAAACGGCGTTTTCCTAAATATGGCCAATGGACAGACTGGGCGATGCGCCGGAAACGGCACAAGACGCTGCCCGATGAGTTTGAACTGCCGATATTTGGTAAGGTTAAAACCAAGTCAGAAAGCTGAGCTTTCTGCGCCACTTTTTTTGTCTGCGCCTCTGGCTAATGCTTGACTTTCTGCGCCTGCACACTTATCCGCACCCTCAACAAGGTGGCCGCAGCTTTTAGCGGCCTTTTTTATCGAAATTTTAGACGTAGGATAAACGCGATGAAGCGCACATTTCAACCGAGCCGCCTGGTCCGCAAACGGCGCCATGGTTTCCGCGCCCGCAAAGCAACAGTCGGAGGCCGCAAAGTGTTGGCTGCCCGCCGTTCGCGTGGCCGCAAGAAGCTCTCTGCCTAAACCACGCACAGCATTCACCCTCAGCTTGTCTAAGGGTGAACAGTGACCGTCCGCAACAATCCTTCGGCAGGCTCTGATCGAGCGCAGCCGGGTTCCCCTATCGAGGTGATTCGCAAGCGTCCGGATTTTCTTGCCGCGAATCGCGGCAAGCGATTCGTGACGCCGAGCTTCGTTCTGCTCGCATATAGACGTCCTGAAGATCATCCGGTGGTGCCGGAATCCATTCGCTACGGTATAACCGTGACCAAGAAGATTGGTAATGCGGTGGCCCGCAACCGAATGAAGCGCCGGTTTCGGGCACTGCTCGCTGAATTGCTCCCACAATACGGCATCGGAGGTGCAGATCATATAATGATTGGCCGCAAACAAGATGGGGAACGGGATTTCACCGTGATGAAATCAGATCTCGAAAAAGCGCTGAAACATCTCGCAAAAAAGCTATAAAGGGGCATGTTGAAAGCCGTATTCATCTTCTTTGTACGCTGCTGGCAATGGGGGCCGTCCCGCATTTTGCCGCCGACCTGCCGCTATAGCCCCACCTGCTCGGCCTATGCGATTGAAGCGATCGAAAAACACGGTGCAATTAGGGGTAGCTGGTTGGGAATGAAACGGCTATTGCGCTGTCATCCGTGGGGGGGCTCTGGTTATGACCCGGTTCCCTGAACCCAGTATTGGATAGGGCCAATTGAATAGGACAGGCACCAGTCTTATTTGGTGTAAAATCGATCTTTAAGACCAGAGTTTAGGAAAAATAGTGGACGACAAGCGTAATATCATCATGGCGGTCTTGCTTACCGGCATCATTCTGTTTGGCTGGCCGGTCCTGATGGAAACATTTTTCCCGGATATGGTGAATAAGAACGAAGCGGTCGAACAATCTGAACAGGCCGCTGCAGGCGCACAAGGAACCGCGCAGTCTGATGGTGCCACACCCGCTGTTTCAACCACGCCCGGCACCACTACCATCGGAGCCGACGCTGCCGCCGGTACAATCCGTCAGCTTCCCGTCGTTCTGGCCGAAAATCCGCGTGTTGCGATTGAAACACCGCGCCTCAGAGGCTCAATCAATTTGCAGGGTGCACGGTTTGATGATCTGACCCTGACCGATCACACAACGGAACTGGACAAGGACAGCCCGCCCGTGCGCCTATTCTCCCCGTCCGGTACAAAGGACGCCTATTTCAGTCGCTTTGGTTGGGCTGGCGATGGCGTTACATTACCGGATGACAAAACGGTCTGGACCGCTGATCAGGAAAAACTGACACCCGACACACCAGTGACGCTCAGCTGGACCAACGAGACCGGCCAGACATTTTCGATCACATTTTCGATCGATGAAAACTACCTGATCACCGCCGAACAAAGCGCCACCAATCGCGGTGAAAACGCAATTGCTCTCAATCCCTTTGGTATCCTTAGCCGCGTTCGTGATCTTGATAATGTGGCACCTGGCGAGGCTGATAGCTGGACCATCCATATCGGCCCCATGGGTGTCTTTGACGGAGCGGCAAATTTTGACACCGATTATGACGATGTTGATGAAGCCGGGGCGAGCGGCATTTCTGGCAATGCCACCAATGGTTGGGTCGGATTTACCGACAAATATTGGCTCGGCGCGCTCATTCCCGTCAGCAATGCAAAAGTGGAAGCCAAGTTTCGCGCCGGGAGCGGCGACGTCTATCAGGCACAGGTCGCGCGCGAAAATGCGCAAATCATTGCCCCGGGCAAGGTCCTAACGACCACGACCCGCCTGTTCGCGGGAGCCAAGGAAACGGCGCTGCTCGACACGTATAAAGAACAGTATAATATTACCCTGCTCGACCGTGCAGTCGACTGGGGCTGGTTTTACTGGTTTGAAAAGCCGCTTTTCTATCTGCTCAACTGGCTGTTTGAATTTTCCGGCAACTTTGGCGTTGCTATCATCCTGATGACCTTTGTTGTGCGTGGAATCATGTTCCCGATAGCGCAAAAACAATTTGCCTCCATGGCTCAAATGCGCGCCGTGCAGCCGAAGATGAAGAAGATTCAGGAAAAATATAAGGAAGACAAGCAAAAGCAGCAGCAAGAAATCATGAAGCTGTACAAGGATGAAAAAGTCAATCCGCTCGCCGGTTGCCTGCCCATCTTCCTTCAAATCCCGATCTTCTTTGCGCTTTATAAAGTACTGATGCTTTCGATCGAAATGCGGCATCAGCCCTTCACGCTATGGATCAAGGACCTGTCTGCGCCAGATCCGTTGACGCCGGTCAATCTTTTCGGCCTGATCCCATTTGATCCACCCAGCTTCCTCGCCGTCGGCATCCTGCCGATCCTGATGGGCATCACCATGCACTATCAGTTCAAGCTGAACCCGCAGCAAATGGATCCAATGCAGCAACAGATTTTCAGCATCATGCCGTGGATCTTGGTGTTCATTATGGCACCCTTTGCCGCCGGACTGCAGCTTTACTGGACGGTATCCAATATTCTTACCATTGCTCAGCAAAAATGGCTCTATTCGCGCCACCCGCAGCTGAAAGAGCAAATGGCCAAGGATGCAGAAGAAAAGGCGAAAAAAGCGGCAGAAGAAAAAGCTGCTGAAACAAACTAGGCGCGACAAGCCCTTTGGGTTCGTCATTCTGAACTTGATTCAGGATCCCGAGTGGGCGTCATGACCAATATCCAGGATGCTGAATCAAGTTCAGCATGACGAGCACTAATCTATGACCGAACCACTGCATCCCAAATTATTTTCCGGGCCAATTTCTTTCCTGAAATCGGCACCGCAGTTGCAGTTTTTGCCGGACCCGACAGTTCCGGAAATTGCCTTTGCGGGTCGATCCAATGTCGGCAAGTCATCGCTAATCAATGCGCTGACCGGCCGGAACGGGCTCGCGCGGACGTCCAATACGCCTGGCCGGACCCAGGAACTGAACTTCTTCGATATAGGCGATCCGCTGATTTTCCGAATATGCGATATGCCCGGCTATGGTTTTGCCAAGGCACCGCCCAAGGTGGTCCAGAAATGGCGTTACCTGATCAATGATTATCTGCGTGGGCGACAAGTGCTCAAGCGCACTTTTGTGCTGATCGACAGCCGTCACGGGATCAAGAATACCGATGAGGATGTGCTCGAGATGCTCGACAAGGCAGCTGTCAGCTACCGGATCGTCATGACCAAGGCGGACAAGGTAAAGACAGCCGCGCTGGAAGCAACCAAAGCAAAGGTCATGGCCGAGGCAAAAAAACATCCTGCCGCGCATCCTGATCTGATCGTCACCTCTTCGGAAAAAAAGCAGGGCATTGACGAGCTGCGCATGGCGGTTCTCGAAGCCGTCCAGATTTAACACCGGTCTCTTGCCTTTTGTCGTCATTCCAGCGAAAGCTGGAATCCCCTAAGCTGAGGCGCTATTCTCAGGAAGATCCCAACTTTCGCTGGGATGACGCTATAATTGAAGGCTGAACATGAAACTGATAATCGGAAACAAAGCCTATTCCAGCTGGTCCATGCGTGGATGGCTCGCCTGCAAACAATCGGGGCTCTCCTTCGAGGAGCTCACCGTGCCGCTCTATGGTGAGGATTGGGATGACATGCGAACCGGCGAAAATTTTGCCCCTTCAGGAGGCAAGGTTCCGATACTTTGGGATGGCGAAAGCGTGATCTGGGACAGTCTGGCGATTATCGATTGGCTCGCCGACAAAACCCATCGCGATCGCTTCTGGCCAAAAGACGAAACCGCCCGCGGCATGGCCCGTTCCATGGCCGCTGAGATGCACAGCGGTTTCATGGCGCTGCGCAAACAATGCCCAATGAACACGCGCAAGCGCTTTGAAGGCCTGCAGTTTACACAAGAGGTTATTCAGGACGCTGCCCGCATCATGCAGCTATGGGCCCAGGCGCGGGCGCGCTTTGGTCGCGGCGGCCCGTTTTTGTTCGGCACTTTTGGCGCTGTCGATATCATGTACGCCCCAATCGTATCGCGCTTCCTGACTTACGGCATTCAGGTTCCCGGCTTTGCAACATCCTACATGGACACCATGTTGGGTCATGACTGGATGGTGGAATGGATGGAGGCCGCTGAGGAAGAACCCTGGGTGATCGAACATTTCGATACGCCAGAAGCGGCGCAAGGCTGAGCCCTATCATGAGCGAAAACAGCGCCCTTGAACTGGCCAAGCGGCTGATTGCCTGTGCAAGTATAACCCCTGCTACTGGGCCGGTGTTCGACGAAATGGAAGCGATGCTGGAACCACTTGGTTTTGAGATATCCCGTTTTATCGCTGGCGACGGGCCCGAAGATGAAGGACTAGGCGGTGCGGTCGAGAATCTCTTCGCGATCCGCAAAGGCCGAGAAGGATCGCACCATTTTGCATTTGCCGGTCATCTCGACGTTGTTCCACCCGGCGAAGGATGGAGCAGCGATCCGTTTATTCCGGAAGTGAGGGGCGATCTGCTTCACGGACGCGGGGCGGTAGATATGAAAGGCAGCATCGCATCCTTTGTCAGCGCATTGCATGGTCTGCCCCGCGATCTGGGAACGATCAGCTTGATCATCACCGGTGACGAAGAAGGCCCTGCGCGTTTTGGCACCGTCGCGTTGATGGACCTGATGGCGGAGCGCGGCATTACGCCTGATCTTTGTCTGGTGGGTGAACCCACATCGGTGAATCGGCTTGGCGATATGATGAAAATCGGCCGGCGCGGATCAGTCAATATGTGGATTACCGTCAATGGTACTCAGGGCCATGTCGCTTATCCGCATCTTGCCGACAATCCGATCACTAAGCTGGGCAAGATCCTTAGCGAAATTGACGCGGTCCGGCTTGATGAAGGCACCGACTGGTTTCAGCCAAGCAATATCGAGTTTACCGATCTGCATGTTGGCAATCCGGCGCATAATGTCATTCCGGCCAAGGCCGAGGGACGGCTGTCGATCCGGTTTAATGATCAGCATAGCGGCGATAGTCTGAGCGCGCTGGTCCACGAAATTGTCGAGCGCCATGGCGGCGAACTCAGCCCTATCATCTCCGGCGAACCATTTCTGACGCCTCCGGGAGAATTGTCCGGGCTGATTGCCGAGGCGATTACCGAAGTCACCGGGGTGGAACCGGAACTATCGACCACTGGCGGAACATCGGATGCGCGTTTCCTATCGAAAATAGTTCCAGTGGTCGAGTTTGGCCTATGCAATGCGACGATGCACAAGCTGGATGAAGCGGTGGCGTTGGATGATTTGGATCAGTTGGCGCAAATATACGCTTTGGTTGTGGAACGGGCACTCACCTAGAACATTGTCACCGTCGACTCGGTAATTTGATGTCGGTTTATCGCCGACGCCGCAAAATAATGTAAAGCGCTCCGGCCCCGCCATGGCGGGGATGGGCACGTCTGACGGCCGCTATATGCGAGGCGTGGCGAGATGCTGCCAGCCAGTCGGAAATCGCTGCCCGGATGGCACCGCGACCACCTTCACGCCGTCGCTGCTCCTCGCTGCGCGCCTTGCCAGTGATCAGCAATATCGCACGATGACCCGCAGCGATGCTCAATTCCAGGGCACTATCCAGCCGTCCGTGCGCAGATGACAAGGTGTATCCGTGCAGATCAATGGTTACGTCAGGCTGGACTACACCTTTGTTCAGGCGGCGGTCCCAATGGCCATCCAATCCCGCTTTTTCGGGAATGGCAACTTGATCCCTGAGTGGAACTGCTTTGGTGGATGCTCCGCCAAACGTTTCTGCTGTAATTGGCCCGCGCACTTCTGGCAGTTTCTTTGCCACAGGTAGAGCTTTCACGCGGCTTATACGCGCCTGGTCCAGCGGCTCTACCGTCTCGATGACTTTCTGCCACAGCGCCTTTTCACCGGCGGTTAGGGGCCGGTCAGACATCGGGCCTAATTGCCTTGCTGGCGTTGGAGCAGCTTGGCGACACTGCCTTTGGGCAGGAAGACTAGTGCCTGTCCACGCGATGACATTCCACCAGCAATCTGGGCTGCCTCTTCTCCTGCCCCCCAAAAAGTATCGATCCGATTCGACCCCTTGATTGCGCCGCCGGTATCCTGGGCGATCCAAAGGCCGTCAGCGATATTATGCTCCATATCGAGGAAAACCGGCGCACCGAGGGGCACAAATTTGGGATCGGTGGCGACCGACGTCCGGCCCACAACCGGGTGACCCATCGCTCCCAGCGGCCCGTCACCAGTCAGTTCACGGAAGAAAATATAGCTCTTATTCTCCCGCATGATCCTGCGACCCTCTTCGGGATTGGCGCGCAGCCATTCGACTATGCCTTGCATATTGGTCTTGCCATCGGCGAGCAATCCGCGCTCGCGCATCACCCGTCCGATGCCGGTATAGTCGCGACCATTCTGTC
Source organism: Sphingorhabdus sp. Alg231-15 (assembly GCF_900149705.1). Classification (NCBI taxonomy): domain Bacteria; kingdom Pseudomonadati; phylum Pseudomonadota; class Alphaproteobacteria; order Sphingomonadales; family Sphingorhabdaceae; genus Sphingorhabdus; species Sphingorhabdus sp. Alg231-15. The sequence goes on from NZ_LT703001.1 coordinate 2,144,413, forward strand.
CATCATAGCCGATCCGCATCACCGAACCGTCGGGCATGGCAACGCGGCCAGAACCTTGAATTTGCAGGAAGAAAAATTCGATATAGTCAGACGCCCAAGCCAGCTCAAGGCCCTTGCCCTGCAAGGCGCCATCGTCAATTTGCGCCCGCTCCTCAAAGGGAACCAGTCTGGTTCCATCGACCTTGCCGCGGATACGCTTGTCTTTCAGATCATCGGAAAATTGGCCAAGGTCGACATCCAGCAAATTGGATGGCCGCTTGTATATCGGCACCTGACTGCCATTGCTGCGCACACGCGATCCTTGAATCTGCGGTTCAAAATAACCGGTAGCAAAAGCTTTGCCATCACCGACCTGTACCGCTTCAAAATAGCTTTCAAAGAAACGGCGCGCGTCTCCATCTCGCCAATCCCTGGCCGCATCACAGGATTGCCGCCAATCTTCACCCTGACTCAGGCCGCTATTATCGGTGCGGCGCACTAAGGAAGAACAACTGGCCCGAAAGGATTGCAGCGCTGCGCTTGCCTTACCCGATCGCAAGTTGAGAGATGCGATGTCGGGGCCCAGAGCAATGCCGGCTCCGGTTGCTCTTGTAGCGTCATCAGAAATGGGCGTGACTCGGTCAGCGGGAATCGCTTCAACGGTTCCCGCCGTTTGCCTGACCGGAGTTTGTCGTGCGGGGGGACGTGTCGGCTGAGAAGTCGGGACATCACCCGCAGTCCATTCACCTTCTTCAGGCGGTGCGCTGCGGGCGGTACCTTCGGGTATAATAGATAGCGAACATGCGCTGACTAGCGCCATCGCGCCCAACAATCCCCCGATTTTCATGATTTTGATGCTTTGCTCCGCGAAAGCCCTATGCTTCATCGGTCTCGTCGAGAATCCAGTTTGGATTAGCACTGGAAAGATCGCGCATGAAGGTCCAGACATCATGGGTCTCGACAGCATCGCTTAGCGATCCGCCGATCAGCTTGCCGTCCTTATCTTTGACCACAGCAGCAATGTCGGCATCAAAGCGCACCGTGATCCGCGCCATCCGACGGTCATAGTCGGCATCGGCAATCCGTGCTTCTTCGATCCGCACCAGACGGTTTTCCAGAATCTCGCCATTTTTCTCGCGCGCTTCAATGGCTTCGACAAAGCTTTCATACACGTCGTCGTCACACAGCTCTTTCAACTGCTCGCGGTCACCAGTCCAGAATGCTTCCAATATCATCCCATAGGCCGCTTTTGCGCCTTCTACGAAACGGCCCGCGTCAAAATTGCGATCCGCATTGATGATCGCGCGCATGCCCGATTCGGCTGCAGTGTCATAGATCATCGTCGGCGGTGCCGCTGGAGCAGGGGAAGCCGGAACGATATCGGGGATAGGACTATCCTGTTTGTCCTCGCCCATCGGCCGGTCCTGAACCCGCTTATCCAAGCCATTCTCTATGTTTCGCGGGGTATGCTCCTGCTCGTGGCCGGTGCGTTTTCCCAAAACGGAATAGAGGCGCAGACCCAAAAAGGCAGCCACCATCGCTAACAGAACAATCTCGATAGTCACGATATCTCCAATATCTCAATTCCATCCTACATAGGCGGGAAGAGCGCCAGTTTCAAATGGCTTTCGCGTCTTTCACAGGCTATTATCGGCTTCAGGAAGCGAATAACGCCCAGTTTAGCCGTAAGTTTGTGAATATGGCCTTACGGATTGTTACTTATGTCAGACACTTATCTGCCTCAAGGACGGACCTATTTGAGGCATTGCTCTGTCCCCAATCCCCTGCTAGGCGCGCTGCAAACGGGGCATGATGATGCCTTCTGAGTCAATTATATGAAATTTCCCGAAAGGATGAGCCACATGGCTGACGAAAATGACAATATCACAACAGCGGATCCAGCAGCCAACGGCGCAGATAACCAGCCACAAATTGGCGTAATCTCGCAATATGTAAAAGATCTTTCGGTTGAAAACCCTAATGCACCGGACGTCTATCAGTGGGAAACCCAGCCGCAGATCGATGTACAGTTTAACATTGGATCCAAACCGGTCTCAGACGAAGTCCATGAAGTCGAGCTGAAGATCGACGTTGTCGCCAAGGCCGATCAAGGCATCGCCTTCCAGGTCGAGCTGCTTTATAGCGGCCTCTTCGGTTTGCGTAATGTTACCGAGGAGCAAGCCCATCCGTTTCTGTTTGCCGAAGCACCACGGTTGCTCTTCCCCTTTGCCAGGGCAATTATTTCAGATGCCGTGCGGGACGCCGGTTTCCAGCCGCTAATGCTTGAGCCGATTGATTTCACGGCGCTCTATATGCAGCAGCGTGAACAGCAGGCCGCGATGCAGTCCGGAGAACAACCGGTTGGTAACGCCTAAACATCCCAACTATAACGCCTTTCGAGGCATGAATATGCAGCGCGTTCGCTTTGGGGCGAACCGTTGAACCTGTTAAAGTCTACCGGAACCATTGCCGGACTGACCATGGTCAGTCGAATCTTCGGTTTTGTGCGCGACATCATGCTTGCGCGCGTGCTCGGCGCGGGCGCCGCGGCTGACGCCTGGCAGCTCGCGTTTCAGCTGCCCAATATCTTCCGCCGGCTATTCGCCGAAGGCGCCTTCTCAGCCGCTTTTGTGCCATTGTTCAACCGCAAGATGGAAGAAGACGAACAGCGCTCTGCCGCGCAAAATTTTGCGATTGATGTTCTGTCGGTCTTTGTCCCGATCTTGCTAATATTTTCAGCCATTATGATGTTGGCCATGCCCGCGATCATATGGTTTATCGATGATTTTGGTGAAGGCGGCCGAACCAACAACTTTTCCATCGCATTGGCCCGCATAACCTTTCCCTATCTTGGGCTGATCAGTATCACGACGCTTTTCGCGGCGATCCTGAACAGCGTCAGCCGCTTCGCCGCTGCGGCCGCAGCGCCGATCATGCTTAATATCTGCAAGATTACCGCACTGCTGATTGCATTGTGGATCGACGGGGGGGCTGACCCTCGCCGTACCGCTTACTATCTTGCCTTCGCTGTATCGATATCCGGCCTGCTGCAAATGCTCTGGCTCTATTACTGGGCGCGCAAAGCGGGTTTCTCTTTTGCCATCCGGAAGCCAAAATTTACGGCTGATGTAAAGGAGCTTGGTATCCTGATACTCCCGGCCATTTTTGGCGCAGGTATTTATCAGATTAGCCGCTTCATCGACCTGTTCTTTCTAGGCCGTCTGCCAGAGGGCAGCTTCGTCTATCTCGCCATGGGTGACCGTCTCAACCAACTGCCGTTAGGCATAATCGGCATTGCATTGGGGACCGCCATCTTACCGGCGCTCTCCCGCTTCATTGCCAAGAATGATCAAGGCGGTGCACAGCGCTTGCAAAGCAATGCCATAGAGCTTGCCATGCTCCTGACCATCCCGGCCGCAATGGCCTTGTTCTTTGCCGCAGGACCGCTGGTGACATCCTTCTATGTCGGCGGAAATTTCGAGGCGAGCGATGGTGCGACAACGGCCAGTGTGGTGGCGGCATTGGTAATCGGCCTGCCAGCCTATGTTCTGGTCAAGGTTCTCATCCCTGGGTTTTTTGCACGGAAGGATACAAGAACGCCGGTGTATACGGCGGGCATTTCCCTCCTCATTAACGTCACACTCAACATCATTCTCATCCCCATATATGGAATTTACGGGCTGGCACTGGCCGGAGCGTTGGCGGCCTGGTCAAATTGCGTAATGCTCTACACCATGCTGCACAGACGCGGCCATTACCGGATTGAACTGTCTCTACTGTTGCGGATCTTCCGGATCATCCTGTCAGCGGCTGGTATGGCCGCGGTTCTTATATATGCGGTACCGCTGGGCGAAGGCCTTTATGACGGGAATGTCTGGCAGCGTATTGGATCAATTACGGTACTGGTCAGCGTCGGCGGTCTTGTCTATGCGGTGCTCGCATGGGTGACCGGCGCAGTGGACCGCGACAAAATCGCTCTGTTAACTAGGAAGAATACAGCCGAAGAGGCTGGGCAAGAAGGATCGTAAGTCATGCGTACAGTTTCGGGCATACAGCCCACAGGTAATCTCCATCTTGGTAATTATCTGGGTGCGATTAAAAATTGGGTGAAACTGCAGCAGGAATCCGAATGCCTGTTCTTTCTCGCCGACTTGCATGCGATTACCGTACCCAATGATCCGGCAGAATTGTCATCCAATTGCCGCGACATGACGGCGGCCCTCATCGCAGCTGGGGTCGACACACAAAAGTCAATATTGTTCAATCAGGCTCGGGTACCCCAGCATGCCGAACTGGCCTGGCTCCTGATTTGCAACACGCCAATGGGCTGGCTCGACCGGATGACGCAGTTCAAAGAGAAATCCGGCAAGCATAAACAGCGCAGCTCGCTGGGCCTGTACGGCTATCCTGTGCTACAGGCTGCCGATGTCCTGATCTATCAAGCCACCCATGTGCCGGTAGGCGAAGATCAGAAACAGCATCTCGAGCTGGCGCGCGACATTGCAGCAAAGTTCAACAATGATACTACCGCAGACGTTTTCACCTTGCCGGAGCCGTTTATCGGTGCGACCGCAGCGCGGATCATGTCCTTGCGCGACGGCGCGGCCAAAATGTCGAAATCGGATCCGTCTGATTTGAGCCGCATCAACATGACCGACGATGACGATACAATCGCCAAGAAAATCAAGAAGGCCCGCACCGATGCCGAGCCCCTGCCTGGCAAACTGGAGGATCTGGACGGACGTCCGGAGGCCAAAAATCTGGTTGGCATCTATGCGGCACTTGAAGACAGCAGTCCACAAGCAGTGCTCGACCAGCATACCGGAGAAGGTTTTGGGGCGTTTAAACCAGCTCTGGCCGATCTTGCCGTAGCAAAACTCGCCCCGATCCGGGAGCGGTATGAAGAGTTACGTAAAGATGAAAGCACGATTGACACGATCTTGCGCGATGGAGCGGAACGCGCTCAGGCCTTGGCCCAACCGACGGTGGATAAAGCTTATGCTGCGTTGGGGTTGCTAAGAGACTGATAGCGATTGAGCCGCTATCGGATAGGTAACAGCCCATCTCGTAGGGGGATCGCAGTCTCGAATTTCTTGCAAGACCAGACGACATGGCTGTCATAACGCCTTATGGCAGAATTGCTCATAAAGGCCCGTTTTCCCCAATCTTCATACCATTCCAGACTCGGACCCTGCACTATCAGGCAATAGTCGACCGAACCTGAGATATGATAGCCTTGCAGAATCTCGGGCGTGGTGCGGATTTGCTCATCGAAAGCGTCAAAGGCCTCAATGCTTTCATTCTGGAAGGAAACAAGGACGACCAAACGTACGCCCATTTCACCGAGGCGCAATAGCGCGACGTCCTTTTCGATGAAGCCAGTATCGCGGAGGAGTTTCAGCCGCCGCCGCACCGCCGAAGCCGAAAGCCCTACCGCTTCACCAATATCGGCATGGGTCCGCTGGTTGTCGCGTTGAACAATATCGAGGATCCGCCGGTCAAAATCATCCAGATCGGAAACTGCTGTTGATGCGTTATTCGCCATATTACGAACTCCTAGCGCATTTTTGCGGCAAATTGATAACGATAAAAAGTGAGAATAAGCAGAAAATCGTTGCTAGATCACATCTACTTCATCTTCAACTTCCCTCAGTTTCTTTTTTGAATACCCCCAAACTCAGAAGGTCCTCATAATGAATCGTACCCTTTGCCTGTTCATTGCTGTCCTCATGCTGTCCAAAGCAACCATGCCCGCTCATGCCGCCGACACTATTGTGTCACCGTCCGTCACTGAGAACCGATGTAGCGATGGTGTGCTGGAGTGTATGGCATCCATTGAAACACCTGGTTCGCCAGCAATATCCCCGGACGGCAAAGCAGTCGCCTTCACCATCCGGACCGCGGACTGGGAGAAAAATCGCTATGATCGGGAAATTCATCTAACCGAAAACGGGAAAACGGTTCAGCTGACCAACAATCCCAAAGGATCGTCCGGCGACATTGCCTGGTCCCCCGATGGAAAACGGATTTCCTATCAAGCCAATACCGATATCGGCACCCAGCTTTTCTTGATGAACCGGGACGGCAGCAATGTCCGGCAGATCACGGCTCTGCCGGGCGGAATCAATGCCTATATCTGGTCTCCCGATGGCCGCTACATGGCTTTGAAACTGAGCGAGCGAGCGGCAAAATCCAAAGCGCAAGTCGAAAAGACTTACGGTAATTTTGCATTTGCCGATGACTATTCTGGACGCGATCATCTGTGGCTGCTCGACCTGACAAAGGCTCAAAGTGCCAATGCACCGGTTGCCGATCGCTCCGAACATGCGGACAAAGAGGCTCCGTTACGGCGGCTGACGGGGGGCACGGCCTTTACCATTGGTAGCTTCTTTGGTGGCAGCTTTACCTTCACGCCCGATAGCAAGGAAATCCTGTTTGATCATGCCAACAGCGGATCGCCTTATGATCTTGGCACGCAGGATATTTCCGCCGTCAATATCGCGACCGGCAAGCAACGTCCCATTGTTCGCCGTCCTGGTATGGATCTCGACCCTAAAGTCTCACCCGATGGTAAAACCGTGGCCTTTCATATGGGCGAGCCGCCCTATTATTATACCCGTCAATATTGGATGGGCCTGATTCCGATTGATGGCGGAAAGATCGAACAGATCAGTAATACGACCGACAAATATAATGATGCCAATATTATTGGCTGGCAAGGTAACGCGATATTTTTCATGTCGCACTATCGGGTCGAAAGCAATCTGTACCGCATGGACTTGGATACGCGAGTTGTCACCAATTTGACCGCTGGTCGCGGCCGGGTAGAGGGATATTCCTTTACCACTGACGGCAAAACCGTTGCTTTTGGCGCGGTGGATGGCGAGCGCGCGAAGGAGATTTACACCCGCAAGGTGACCGCGACCGGATATGCTGATGAAAAGCGCCTCACCCAATTCAGCCAGGCCATCGCCGACTGGCCGGACACCGAAGTGCGCCTGGTCCAGTGGACCACGCCGGACGGGCTGGAGCTGGAAGGCGTGCTGACCCTACCAGCTCCGGAAAACCGGCTGGATGGACCTATGCCCGTGCTGGTTGTCGCTCATGGGGGCCCATCAGTCGCCTCGCGCCCACGGCGCGTGGGGGATGAAATCTACCCCACAGAATATTGGCTGCGCAAAGGTGCCGCAATCTTTGAGCCCAATTATCGTGGTTCGGGAAGTTATACCGATGAGTTGATGGCAGCGAACGTTCGCTCCTTGGGCATCGGCTACACGGTGGACATCGAATCCGGGATCGATCACTTGATAAAAATCGGGATAGCTGACCCCGAAAAACTTGGCGCCATGGGCTGGAGCGCCGGCGGCTCAGTGACTGCTGGCCTTGCCGTACGAACGACCCGCTTCAAGGCGTTTTCCGTGGGCGCAGGGATTACAAGCTATTCCACCTATTATGGACTAAGCGATCAGCCCACCAGTCCGCTCGCCTATCTGAAAGCAACACCTTCGGATGATCCGGAAATTTACAAGGCAACGGGAGCCATGGGTTCGATCAAAAATGCGGTCACACCGACACTGATTCAACATGGTCGCGATGATAACCGTGTGCCCTTCGCCAATGGCATGGAATTTTTCCGCGGACTAAAGGATGCTGGCGTCGAAACCGAACTGATCATCTATGAGGATACCGGTCACGTTATTTCACGGCCTAAAGAGCGAATGGCCGCGATGGAGCATAATGCCCGCTGGTTTGACAAGCATCTCTTTGGTGATCGGGACAGTCCGGACCTTGGTTTAGTTGGCCGCTAATGGCGGTGGCGCAAATACCGGCGAAGACGGCCCCAGTGGTATTTCAAATGCCACCCAAACCATGATGAGTGCCAATCCGGCACCCAGCAACCAGAGCGCATAAGGCAGCATCATCGCGGTCAGATTGCCTATGCCAAAATCCTTATTCCAGCGCTGGCAGAAAATCAGGATAAGCGGGAAATAGACCATCAACGGCGTGATGATATTGGTCGCGCTATCACCAACACGATAGGCGGCGGTCGTGGTTTCGGCACTGACCCCGATCAGCATAAGCATCGGCACCAATACTGGCGCAAGCAATGCCCATTTGGCACTCGCCGAACCAACAAAAAGGTTCATCACCGCCACGAACACAACAACCAGAGCCAACAATATCGGCGCGGGCATATCGAGACTTTGAAGGAATTCCGCGCCATGGACAGCGGTAATCAGACCAAGATTGGACCAGCCGAACATCGCGACAAAATGGGCAACCATGAAGGCGAGGACAAGAAAATAGGCCATATCGGCCATGCTGTCGCTCATCATCTTCACGAGATCACGATGGTTTTCAATATTACCTACACCTTTGCCATAGGCCCAGCCGGCGAGGAGGAAGAGCAGGAAAAAACCAGCGACCAGCGATCGATAAAAGGGGGTGAACTGCGCCTCTGCCGAAGCGGTTTCATCGATCAGTGCGGTGCCCGGGCCGAAGGTCATCGCCAGCCATAGCGCTATTACGCCCAGTGTTGCGAGGCCAGCATAGCGCAATCCGCGCTTCTCGCCCGCATTCAGAGGACGGTCCTGCGTTTCAGATGCAACATCTTCGCCACCCAGCTTGTTGGCGCTCGGGTTAATCGACCCGCTATAAGTCCCCAACCGCGGCTCGATGATCCGGTCGGTAACATACCAGATGACCGGCAGAAAAACGAAGGTCATCACAAAGATGAAATACCAGTTGCCGGCTATATTCGCTTCCCATCCAGTAAAAACGGTCTCTGCCGCTGCCTGGGTAATTCCGAACAGCAATGCATCGAGCTGACCCGGGAACAGATTGGCGGAAAAGCCGCCGGATACACCGGCAAACGCGGCGGCAATTCCCGCCACCGGATGGCGACCGGCAGCTGCAAAGATGATACCGGCAAGCGGGATGAGTACAACATAGGCGGCATCAGCAGCCAGATTGCCGAGCATAGCCACCAGCGCCACGATCGGCGTGAGCAATATCGTTGGTGCGTTGCGGACACCGGCCCGCATAGCAGTGCCGAAAAGGCCTGACCGCTCCGCGACACCGGCACCCAGCATCACGACCAACACATAACCAAGCGGATGGAAATGTGTAAAAGTCTTGGGCATTTCCACCCATAGCCGCCTGATATTGTCAGCAGAGAACAGGCTAGAGGCCGCAATGACGGTCCGTTCGCCGGTTTCAGGATCCACTTCGATCGGATGAACCGCAGACCAGCTGAGCAAGTCCGCCACAACCGACAATGCGACAACAAAGAGAATCAAGTAGAAAAACAGAAAGACCGGGTCAGGAAGCTTGTTGCCAGTTCTTTCGATCCAGCCGAAAAAACCCTTGTTCAGACTTTGCGTCCCGCCATTTGTCATAGAGCCTGATCCCCACCGCGTTGAAATATCGACCTATTCATAGGCATGCATGCACGCCAATGGTCAAGAATAATGGTGATTGATAGATACCGTCTATTGATGAACCGGACATGGCTTAACTGTCGAAAACAGCCCATATATTATGCAAACCCTTGGGCTTTTCCATCGCCCGCAAAGCATGCAAAGCGCGCTCCAGATCAAGACGATAATAGGCAATCGCATCTTGGCTTCGTAACATTTCAGCACCGAGAGCAGCTATCAGGCCGGCGGCTTTTCTGTTTTCACGCAATATCGCAATATCCAGCTCGCGCAGCCCCTGCTCCAGGCAGTTGCTGAACAAGGCAGCGATGAGCACGCGTGACACACCTTTGCTTTGATAGTCATCGAGCACTGCAATGGCAAACTCCCCTCTAGCCGGATCATCACTATTCCTGATCGCATGGGCGGCAGCAATGGCCGGGTGGTCATCCGCATCAAGATTAACCACACCCCAGGCAATATGGTCAAAGCCGTCTACGGCCGATAGCTTTTCCACCACCGATGGCGGGGCAATTTTAAAGCTGGAGAAGAAGCGCAAATAGCGCGAGCGATCAGATAATTCCATGATTCCGCGCTCAATCTTACCTTGATCAGACGGATGAATCGGGCGCAGGCAAACCTTCATCCCGGAACGCAGCTCTGTCACAATCGAACAGGGCAATTCGGGGGTGGCATCGCTTTTCTGGGACATGAATAGCCCTTTCTGGGAGAAGGAAAGTGCCATTGCGTTTAACAAATTTTGCGCCGGATTGAAAACTTTGCCGCTAGGCAGCACCAGAGCAGAAGCAAAAAAAGCTGTCCTAAACTCCCACGATTATGCCATTATCAATTCAACAGATTGAAACGATTCTTTGAGGAGAAAAAAGATGGCCACCGCTGTACAGGATACCGGTAGTGCAATGAATGTTGATGCCGGGTTCAACATTCCCGATCCGACCACCATTGAGCGGCTTGAAGGCAAAGTCTCTGATGCAGAATGGAAACTGCGTTGTGATCTCGCCGCGACCTATCGGCTATGTGCAATGCATGCCTGGACCGATCTGGTCTTCACTCACATCTCCGCGCGTCTGCCTGATGAGGATGGTGAAGAACGTTTTCTGATCAATCCTTATGGAGTGATGTTTGACGAGATGACCGCCAGTTCGCTGGTCAAGATCGACCTTGAAGGCAATATCAAACAGGACACGCCCTATTTCATCAATCCTGCCGGGTTCACCATCCACAGTGCTTTGCATAGCGCTCGCGAAGATGCCGGCTGCGTGATTCATGTCCACACGCCTTATGGTATTGCGGTTTCCGTCCAGAAAGAAGGCCTGCGCCGCTACACCCAATTTTCAATGCAGGTTCACGATGATCTGGCTTATCATGACTATGAGGGCATCGCGCTGGACCTTGATGAACGCGAGCGCCTAGTTGCCGACGTGGGTGACAAGAATCTCCTCATCTTGCGCAATCATGGGACGTTGACTGTGGGTAAAAATTGCGCGCTCGCTTTCTTGCGCATGTATTTCCTCGAAAATGCCTGCAAGACACAAATTCTGGCGCAAGCTGTTGGCGGTGAACAGCATTTGCATGAGGAACCAGAAGAGATGGGTAATCGGGTCCATCAACAAACCGCGCCTGCCTTTATGCCGGGCCTGGGTGACAATCTGGTCTGGCCTGGTCTGATGCGCAAATTGAATCGCAGCAATCCCGGTTTTGACCACTAAGCAACAGGCTTTGTAACTTTACGGAAATGATACGCGCTGCGACTTGCGCAGCGGTACATTTTCGCTAAACCATCGCGATGGATATTATCTCAATACGCGGCGGCAAAAAGCTGTCTGGCAAAATTCCGATTTCTGGCGCAAAAAACAGTGCTCTGGCGCTGTTACCTTGCGCACTGCTCACTGACGAACCGGTCACCTTGCGCAATTTGCCGCGGCTCGCTGATGTCGACAGTTTCGGGCATTTGCTCAACCAGCTTGGCGTTTCGACAACCATTGAAGGTGCGCGACCGGAAGACTTCGGACGTGTTATGACCCTGAAGGCCGGGAAGATCACCTCTACCGAAGCACCCTATGATATTGTTCGCAAGATGCGCGCCTCGATCCTAGTACTCGGCCCTCTGCTCGCCCGCGCAGGAGAATGCCGGGTCTCGCTGCCCGGTGGTTGCGCGATTGGCAACCGCCCGATCGACTTACATTTGAAAGCGATTGAAGCGCTTGGCGCGGTAATCGAAACCACCAGTGGTTACGTCACCGCCCGCCAGCCTGATGGTGGCCTTCCCGGAGGTGAGTTCACATTTCCGGTTGTCTCGGTTGGAGCCACCGAAAATGCTTTGATGGCTGCGGTCCAGGCCAAAGGCACAAGCCGCCTCAGAAACGCAGCCCGGGAACCGGAAATTGTCGACCTTTGCAACATGCTGGTCGCGATGGGCGCAGAGATTGAAGGCATTGGGTCGTCCGACCTCACCATTCATGGTGTCTCCCGTCTACATGGTTGCACATACCGGGTCATGGCAGACCGGATCGAGGCCGGAAGCTATGCTTGTGCGGTTGGAATTACCGGCGGAGAGGTTGATCTTGTCGGTGCAAAAGCGGAAGAAATGGAAGCGACCCTTGCCGCATTGACCGAGGCCGGATTGCATATCGAACCCTATAACAAAGGAATAAAGGTTGCGGGCAATGGAACGCTGAAACCGCTGACGCTGGAAACAGCACCCTATCCTGGCCTGGCAACGGATATGCAGGCCCAGTTAATGGCGATGCTGTGCATGGCTGATGGCGCTAGCGTCCTGACCGAGACGATCTTCGAAAACCGCTATATGCATGTGCCCGAACTTAACCGGATGGGCGCCGATATCGAAACCAAGGGGCGTACTGCGGTCGTGCGCGGAGTTGATAAAATGACCGGCGCACCCGTTATGGCCACCGATCTGCGCGCTTCGATGAGTCTGGTGATTGCTGCTCTTGCAGCAGAGGGGGAAACCCAGTTGCAGCGGATTTATCATCTGGATCGCGGCTATGAACGCCTGGAGGAAAAACTGGCTGCCGTCGGCGCGGATATTGAGCGCATCAGCGGCGACTGACAACTCGCTACCTAGCACTTATGGCAGCTTGCATGTCGGGCGCTTTTACCCTGTAATCTCTCCTATAAAGAGGAGAGGATGAGTCCATGTTTTCAGGACCAATAGAAGACCGGCTGGCGATCCGGGAACTACACGACGCCTATTGCGATGCAGTATTGCGCACAGACCCAGATGACTGGGGTGCGCTTTGGACGGAAGACGCCGTCTGGTCGCTCATGGGCACCGAAGTTGTCGGGCGTGAAAATATCGTCAACCTGTGGAATGGCGCGATGAGCCAGTTTGATGCCGTCAGCTTTCTCGGCATACCAGGCAGTCTGGAAGTTACCGGAGACACGGCAACAGGTCGCTATCAAACCCATGAAATCCTTGTCGAAAAGGGTGAGCCGCGGATTGCAGGTGGCCGCTATGATGACGAGTTCGTCAAGATTGATGGCCAGTGGTTCTACAAAAAACGCATATTCAATGTCGTCGCTCAACTGGGCGGACAAAAGCTTTAAGGGAAATTTGAAACATGGCTAAAATACTGATCGCAGCGCATATCGATGTGGAACCGGCGACACGCGAAGAATGCCTGAAAAAGGCGCAACCCTATATTGACGGCGCACTCAGTCAGGAAGGCTGTTTATGCTATAGTTGGTGCGCTGACATGCATAATCCTGCCCGTATCGAAGTGTTTGAGGAGTGGACAAACGAAGAGGCCCTCGCGCAACATTTCCAGGATGTCCATTATGCCAGCATGCTGGCCCATATCGGCAAATTCGGTCTGACCAACGCGGTCAGTGCCAAATATCGCGTGGATGCAGAGGGCCCGGTTTATAACGCAGAAGGCGTTCCAACTCCCGCCTTTGATTGAACCCCTAACAGGAATGAGAACATGAACGAACTGGCCTCAAAATCACTATTCCAGCCAGATATATTGGTTGATCCCTTCGACTTTTACGAAGAACAGCGCGCCAAAAGCCCCGTCTTTCTGGATGAAGCCAGCGGTGCTTATATTGTCCTGGACTATGATCTGATATCTGAAGCGGTTGGTCGGCTCGATGATTTTTCCAATAATTTTACGGCCCTTCTTTCAGGCGGAAAATCTGACGAAGAACTGGCAAATGACCAAGAAATCCAAGCGATTCAGGCGGAAGGATGGCCGCAGGTCAATACTCTGCTGACCGCCGATCAACCGGTACACACACGGTTTCGCAAGCTCGTCAATCTCGCCTTCTCCATGCCCAAGGTAAACAAGCTGGAAGACAGCATAAGGGCCATGTCCAATGAGTTGATCGATACATTTGTCGACAAGGGCGAATGCGAATTCATGGAGGAATATGCCATTCCGATGCCGGTGCGCACTATCGCTGTGCAGCTGGGGCTGGATGTTGCCGATGCCGGTACGATCAAACGCTGGACCAATGCCTTTGTTGATCGCTTGTCAGGCATGATGACCCGCGAGCGACAATTGGAGACCGAACGTGAAGTGGTCGAATATCAACATGCGCTGAAAGCCAATATGGACGCGCGTCGCAAAGAGGCGAAAGACGATATCCTCTCCGATCTAGTCAATGCACAGGTAGATGGCGAGCGCCCTCTGGATGATGCAGAATCCCTCTCCATCGTTCAGCAGCTGATGGTCGCGGGCAATGAAACCACAACGGCTGCATTGGGTGAAGGGTTGCGTCTGTTTGCGACCAACCCGGATCAGTATAAAAAGATTCAGGATGACCCGTCGCTGATCCCCAATGCCGTCGAAGAAGTATTGCGGATGTCGAGCGGGTCTTCCGGTATCTGGCGAGTGATGCACCGGGATGCGGAACTGGGCGGGGTCATGCTGCCCAAGGGCGCGATGGTGATGATGCGTTATCACGCCGCCAATCGCGATCCCAAGCAGTTTGAAAACCCCAACAGCTTTCAGGTCGACCGCAAAAATGCGCGCACCCATCTCGCCTTTGGCAAGGGCATCCACATGTGCGTTGGCAACATGCTGTCACGCAAAGAGATGACCGTATCGTTCCAGCAATTTGCCGAGCGGATTGACAATATCCAGATACAGGAAGGTGCGGAACTTACCTATCCGCCCAATATGATGCTGCGCGGCCTCACCAACCTGCCGCTCACTTTTGACAAACGCTGATAACAGATAAAGGGCCAAAACTATGGGTATGATGGACGGAAAAGTCGCGCTGATCTCCGGCGGTGCGGAAGGTATTGGCGGGACAGCGGCCAGGCGTTTTGTCGAAGAAGGCGGCTCTGTCATGCTCGGCGATATCCAGATCGAAAAAGCGCAAGCCCATGCAGCTGCTTTGGGTGAACGCGCCGACGCGATCCAACTGGACGTGCGCGATCTTGATCAATGGCAAGCCGCGGTTAAGGCAACGCAAGACAAATTCGGCAAGATAACAACCCTGTTCAATATTGCCGGCATATCAGAGCCCGGTGCGGTAGATGATGTGGATCTGGACAGTTGGAGCAGAACCATCGACATTAATCTGAACGGCACCTTTTACGGATGCCGGGCGGCCTTGCCCGCCATAGTCGAGAGCGACGAAGACGGCTCGATTGTCAATGTCGGTTCGATGCTGGCCATGCGCCCCGGGTCAGGCATGGCCGCCTATTCTGCGAGCAAAGGTGCCGTCACAGCCCTTAGCAAATCATTGGCGCTGCATTGCGCGGCACAGGGGAATAAAGTGCGGGTAAATACGGTCCACCCGGGCGCCATCGACACACCTATGTACCAGCGATATCTGGCTGCTTTTCCTGGCACCCACGAAGAGGCAGTCGTGGCCTTTAATTCCAATCATCCGATCAACCGTGTGGGCCAGGCCGAAGAAGTGGCCAATGCGATGATCTGGCTGTCCAGTTCCGGAGCCAGCTTTACCACCGCGAACGATGTTACCGTGGATGGCGGCGGTAGCTATCGCGAGTAGTCTGTACCAATGAAAAAGGGGCCGCCGAAGCCGCCCCTTCCTATGCCGGATATGTGAAATGCGAAAATCCGGCTTCGGTATTTTCTGTCTAGACTAACGTCCGTTATTGGCGACGATATCAACCACCGTCCCGCCGCCGGATCGCTTGTTGAGCGTAATCACAAAAGCGCCATCATCATTGCCGCGGGTTCCGCCCAAAACATGTTCGTTACCGCGCAGCAAATATTCCGCACTATAGCCGCCGCGTTTGGCCTGGGTGTAATAATAGTCCACGACATTTTTAATCGGGCTGGCGGTCGAGAAACTCACCACGCGAATATCGCAAAGGCCACCATCAACGCCGGCTGCTTCCTTAACATTGGCTTTGGGATAAACCGGAAACTCAGGTGGCATCCGGTTGGCCCAGCCCATGTCATAGCTAAGCTTCTGGTCACAGGTGCCTTTGCCGCGCTGTGCGCTTTGCGCTTCGGCTTTCGCACCCAATGTCACGCCTTCCGATCCGCCGCAGCTGGTACATTCATCATCCGACGTCATGTTACGCGGTTTGGGCGCACTGAGCATCTTGCCTTCAAATTGAGCCGTTGCATAAGCCTTGCCGCCTTCAGGAGGCACTTTACCGTCAACTGCGCCATTTGCGCCGCGGATCGCATTGGCGTTGGCTTGATCGGTCAAGTTGGGATCAACCAGAATCTGGTCTTCCAAAGCATCGTTCATAGCCGGGTCGGCAGTCAGGTTATCATCCAGTTCCGCCAGCTCCGCTTCATTGCCTTCGTTGCTACCACAGGCTGCCAAGGTCAACGGCAAGGTGAATGCCGTGGCTGCCAGCAAGAAGGAACGGGAAATATTTGTCATGCAATAAGCTCCTGAATATCACGGACAATTGCACCAAAAAGCGTTAATTTTCTGTTAGGAAACGTGGTTAAACCGGCAATCTCTCGTTAACCACCTGTCCCAAATCGGGATTTTCACGCAAAGCCGTCTGGACCATCAATTTCACCGAATCGGATGAGTCTGGAAGTCAAGACAGCCGCCTGCCGGTTAACCACCGCTTTCTGATATTCGGGATCCGTCACCATCTCCAGAAACGCTCCACTATTGGGGTAGCGTGCGATGAACGAGCTATCCCATTGCTTGTCATCGGGCCCGATAACCATCGCTTCCATCTTGCCGCGCCAGATGATTGTACCGCCAACCCGTTTGAAAATCGGCCCGCTGGTTTTGCCATATTCCTCATAGGCCCGCGCGCCGCTCCAGCCATGCGCAGCATTGGGATGGCCTTCAGGATATTGTGCTGTTCCGTGAAATTGCAGCAAGTTGAGCATGTTGATCGGCACATCACGGGGCAACGCCTTAAACGCGTCAAAATGCTCCCGCGTTGGGTCCAGATATCGTTCCTCGGCCATTTTCACCCTCTCCTCAAGTCGCGGCTTATTGAAATTGCTTTCTATTCTCTAACCATTGTTCGCGTGATTGGCCCCAGTCGTCAACCCGCGCATCCTGATAAGGCGCGGGCAGCTTCGTCGGTCCGCGATTAGTCGAGCCAACCCGTTCGGCCAGTTTAATCGACGCCAGATTTTCCGGATCAATGGTATGGCAGATATCGCTCCAACCGAGCGTTTCAACCGCATAGTTCATGCTCGCTACTGCCGCTTCCAGAGCATAGCCTTTGCCAGCATATTCTGGTGCCACGCCCCAGCCGACTTCCGTTCCCGGCCAGCCATCGGGATACCAGGGGCCAATCCGGCCAATCCATAAATTGCTATCTTTGAGGATCAGCGAGAACATCGCATAGCCGCGCACATGCCAAGCACCGACCATAGCGCAGAGATCCCGCCAGCTTTCCGCCTGGCTTTTGACACCGCCTAGATAAGTCATCGTCGCTTCATTTGCCTGAAACGCAGCCCAAGCGGCAAAATCATCGGCATTGGGCGGGCGCAAGATCAGGCGCTCGGTTTCAATCCTGATGTCTTTGATATCCATGGTCTTCCTCCCTCAAGCGCCCCTATTATCATAGGCTTATCGAGAGACAAACCCTTGCAAAACCGGTGCACTATACCTATAATACAGTTATGGCTAATCTAATTTCTATTCTCATCGGCGGTATCGCGCTCATATTGGCTTTTGTCGGACTGGTCCCGCTTCTTGGCTGGACCAATTGGCTAATCTTGCCCATTGCTGGCGTTGGCGCGCTGTTCGGGCTGCTTTCCTCGCGCAGCAGCGGTATGTATTTTTGCTTGATCGTCATGTGCATTTGCGCATTCCGCTTATGGATTGGAGGAGGAATTATCTGACTCCAACATCTGCGAAACGCGACAAATTTTGCGCGAAATTTGAGTCAAATTCCGTTTAACCTATTGTTTTTGAACGATAAAATAAGCCCTACCCCAAACCATCCAAAAAGATTCCTTCCGATCCATAGGCCCGAAAATGGTCTAAGCGGCATCTTGTAGAACAGCATAATTATCGGCGCCCCAAACTAATTTATATTGCCACCCCATCAGCCCGGGCCTAGGCGCGAAGCTATGACAAGCCAAGCATCCACTAGCCGACTGGGGCTCTTACAGGCACTTCTCGCGTGCTGCATCTGGGGTGTGATGCCGATTTACTTCAAAATTTTAGAGAGTGTTGCTCCGCTCGAAGTCGTTGCCCACCGTATTATCTGGTCGGTGCCGTTGCTTTTGATCATTCTCTATTTCCGTAAAAATCTGCCCGGTTTGCGTACCGCTTGGGCACAACCGAAAATACGCGGGCCATTACTCGGCACCGCGCTGCTCATTTCCGTCAACTGGCTCGTCTACGTCTGGGCGGTACAATCGGACCATATTCTCGCCGCCAGCCTTGGCTATTTTATCAGCCCTTTGATCAGCGTTTTCCTCGGCAAAATCTTCCTCAAGGAAACGCTGAGCCGCAATCAATGGATCGCCGTCGGCATCGCTGCCATTGGCGTATCCGTTCTTGCGATGGAAGCTTGGCAAACCCTGTGGATCAGTCTCGCGCTGGCGGGGTCATGGGGGCTCTATGGCCTGGTCCGCAAAATCGCCGATGTTGGTCCGATTGTAGGGCTGACCATGGAAACAAGCTATCTGTTTCTGCCGTTCCTGCTGTTTATAGCGTGGATCACTTTTGGCACTACCGCGCCGACAACGACCACGCATTTCGGTGACAGGCTGACCATCGATATAATGCTACTCGGCGGCGCGATGGTCACAGCGACGCCGCTGCTGCTCTTTGCCGCAGCGGTTAAGAAGATGAAGCTCAGTACGATCGGACTGACGCAGTATATCGCCCCGACGCTGCAATTTCTCATCGGGACCTTGCTCTATCGCGAGACACTCACAACATCGCATATCATCTGCTTCATTTTGATCTGGACCAGCCTTGCGATATTCTCCGTCGACGCAATTTTCGGCAGTGCGAGCAAGAAAGCGGCCGCGACCTGACTGCTGCTATCCGGTAATTTGCCAGCGCAGCTCTTGTCCGGCGTGAAAGGGCACGATCGTCGTCCCACCTGCTTCGATAGTGTCTGGCACCGTCACCGCAGATCGTCGCAACGTAACAGTGCCTTCATTGAGCGGTAGACCGTAAAATTGCGGGCCATGAGTGGATGCAAAGCCTTCAAGTTTGTCGAGCGCGCCTTCTTCCTCAAAAACTGTGGCATAGCTTTCCAGCGCGTAGGGGGCATTGAAGATACCAGCGCATCCACAAGCCGATTCCTTAGCATCGATTTCATGCGGCGCACTGTCCGTGCCCAGAAAATATTTGGGAGATCCTGATGTCGCCGCTTTGCGCAAGGCCAGCCGGTGTTGTTCGCGCTTGGCCACCGGCAAGCAATAGGCATGCGGCCGGATACCACCCTCAAACATGGCATTGCGGTTGATATGAAGATGTTGCGGTGTAACTGTAGCACCGACATTGGGACCGGCGCTATTTACAAAATCAACGGCGTCAGCGGTGGTGATATGCTCAAACACTATTTTCAGTCCCGGAAAGTGATCGACAATTTTCGACATCGTGCGTTCGATAAAAACCGCCTCCCGGTCAAACACATCGACATCCGCATCAGTGACTTCGCCGTGAATCAACAGCGGCATGCCAATATCCTGCATCCGCTCGAGCACTGGCATGATATTGGCAACATCGGTCACCCCATGAGCGCTATTTGTAGTTGCGTTGGCAGGATAGAGTTTAGCAGCGGTGAAGACGCCATTTTCGAATCCCTGCGCCATATCCTGAGCATCCGCAGTGTCGGTCAGATAGCAGGTCATAAGCGGTGTAAAGCCAGAACTCTCTTGGACTGCTGCCAATATGCGTTCCCGATAGGCTTGCGCAGCAGCCATATTGGTGACCGGCGGCGAAAGGTTGGGCATAACGATGGCGCGGGCAAATTGCCGCGCCGTATAGCTCGCCACCGAACGCAGCATATCACCATCACGCAGATGGACATGCCAGTCATCTGGCTGTCTGATCGTGATCTGGTCGGGAGATTGATTCATGGTTCGGGCTTTCTTTTGACGCTGAGCGTCCCTACCTAATCTGCATGACCGAAACCAGACTTAATCAGCGCGGACTGATCCGCATATCCGCTTCCGATGACAAGGAAGACTGCCGTGAATTTCTCCAAGGACTGATCACGCAGGATATGCAAGCTGTCCAGCCCACCACGCCGCAATGGGCCGCCTTGCTGACAGCACAAGGCAAAGTGCTGTTCGACTTTTTCCTGTGGGCGGATGGCGAGGACATCTTGATCGATTGCGAACAGGAACAGGCCGAAGCCCTGACCAAACGTCTGAAACTCTATCGCCTGCGCCGGAAGATCGCCATTGAGATTATCGATGATCTGACGGTGCACTGGTCCGGCGATGCCAGCGGAAAACCAGCTGACCCTCGACTTTCTGCCATCGGTTATCGCTGGTTAGAAGAAAGCCAGAGTGGCGAAAGTGCCGATGGTACCTATAAATCCCATCGCCTCTCGCTGGGCGTGACTGAAGGCCTAGCAGAATTGGGCAGCGACAAAATATTATGGTTGGAATGCAACGCCACCGAACTGAACGGTGTCAGCTTTTCCAAGGGCTGTTATGTCGGACAGGAAAACACCGCACGGATGAATTATCGGCAAAAGGTCAATCGCAGGCTGGTCGTCGCTCCACTGGATCAGGCGGACGAAAAACGCCAGCGTGTGGCCTATCCGGATCTAGGCCTGTCCGTCGAGCATCGCCGGGTCGACGACATCACGGGCTTTGCACTGCCGGACTGGTTAAAGGCTGCCTTGGCAGATAAACCGGACTGAGTTAGGCTGCGTCGCCTTCTTGTGCGGTTTCGGTTTCTGCCGCCTTGGCTTTGACCGTACGCCGTTTGCGAACAGGCTTCTTCTCCGCTTCACCATCCGCACCATCATCGGATTTTATCGAGATGGCAGGCGGCAGCGCGCTAGCGTCCAGGCCGTTTGATTCGCCGTTGGTTTCGGCGACTTCAGCGGCCGGCTTACGCGGGCGGCGCGCACGGACCGGTTTTTTCTCCGCTGGAGCGTCAGTCTGCCCATCTTCTTGGCCGGCCGGAGCAGCTGTATCCTGCGCATTATCCGGTTTCGCACCCCGGTCGCGTTGTTGGCGGCCACGTGGATTGCGATCCTGACGGTCGCCATCGTCCTGATCAGGCCTGTCATCGCGATCTGCATTTTGGTTGCGTTGTTCTTCGCGGGCCAGTCGCTGCTCTTCACGGCGCGCCTGGCTATCCGCATTCACGCGGAAATAATGGTCGGCAAATTGATGATAATATTCGGCATTGACGCGATCGCCATTCACCTGGGCATCCTGCGCCATTTTTTTGTATTTATCGAGCATCTGGGCCGCATTGCCACGCGCGCGATTGTCAATCCGGTTGTCCCGGTCAACACCGCCACCACCGCGGTTGCCCTGATTGCGATTACTATTGTTGTTCCGGCCACGGCGACGGCCGCCGGCCTGACGATTATTCATCAAATTCTGGGTGTCCTTATACCGTTAATAAACTCGGTCTTTCCTGTTATTTAACTGCCACAAGGGCAGTAACCGTGCGGCGGAAAAAATGATCCACCGCAACCCAAAAAGATAAAAATTTGCCGGACATCAGCAATATTATCAATATCGGGGTAGGCCAGCGATTTTAGGGAAATTGCCAGAAATCATCTGGGCCTGAAACATCCTTAGCGCCTTCATACACCAAAACCAAGCAAATTCTATTGGCCGGCTCCCCTCCGCAAGACGGCCAACCGGTCATTTCCACCTAAATCCCTTTTGCATTCAACGCGATAGCCATATTTCTCAGCCAGTTTTGTGACAGGAATGGCCTGATCGAAGCCGATCTCCAGCAGCGCTGTACCATTTCCGGACAATAGCCCGTCCAGCGCGGGAATGATGGTTTCGTAATCATCCATGCCAGCTTCACCGGCGAACAGTGCTTGATGGGGCTCAAAATCAGCGACCTCGCGAGACAATTCAGCCTTGGTCGACACATATGGCGGATTCGCGAGGATCAGGTCAAAAGGTCCACCGAGACTTTCCTGCCACCCGGGTGTCGCCCAGTCGAGCAACAAGAATCTAGCCTTATCTGCGAGCTTAAGAATATCGGCATTATTGTGGGCAACGGCCAGGGCTGCGGCACTGACATCCATCCCCACACCCTGCGCTTCGGGAAACTCCGACAAAGCCGCAAGCAATAATGCGCCGCTGCCAGTGCCCAGGTCGAGAATTTTTTTGGGCAGATACGACGCACCCACTTGCACGGCTGTTTCGATTAAAATTTCGCTATCCGGCCGCGGGATCAGCACGTCGGAGCTGACTTTAAACGGCAGACTCCAAAATTCCCGCTCGCCAATGATATGCGCCACCGGCTCATGCGCCTTACGGCGTTCTAGCAAGGCCTGAAAATTTTTAGGCACAGTGAGTTTGGGCAAGTTGAGCAACATGTCCTGACGATCTGTTTCAAGCGCATGCGCCATCAGCAATTCCGCATCCAGACGCGGTGTTTCACCAACCGGTTCCAGCGCCTGCGCCGCTTCCCGCAACGCCTTGGCCATATCACCCATCCAGATTCGCAAGCCGGCTGGCTTCATCCTCGGCAATCAAGGCATCAACCATCTCACCGAGGCCGCCGCCTTCGACAATTTCGGGCAATTTATGCAGCGTCAGGTTGATCCGGTGATCGGTCACTCGGCCCTGCGGATAGTTGTAGGTGCGGATGCGTTCGGAGCGATCGCCAGAGCCGACCATCGACTTGCGCGCTTCCGCTTCCTCGCTTTGGACAGCATCGCGTTCCTGCTCGTAGAGCCGCGCCGCCAACACCTTCATGGCTTGCGCCTTGTTCTTATGCTGTGATTTGCCATCCTGACACTGAACCACCAAGCCCGTGGGGAGATGGGTGATACGAATCGCGCTGTCGGTCTTGTTAACGTGCTGACCACCTGCGCCGCTTGCCCGATAGGTATCGATGCGCAGGTCTTCGGTGCGGATATCGATATCGACTTCTTCCGGTTCCGGCAGAATAGCCACCGTGGCGGCAGAGGTGTGAATACGCCCGCCGCTTTCCGTTTCGGGCACGCGCTGCACCCGATGGACACCGGATTCGAACTTCAGTTTCGCAAACACGCCCTTGCCATTGATATTGGCGACCACTTCCTTGAACCCGCCCACTTCAGACGCGTTGGCCGAGATCAGCTCGACCTTCCAGCCCTGCTCGTCGGCAAAGCGGCTATACATGCGGTAGAGATCACCGGCAAAAAGCGCCGCTTCATCACCGCCGGTGCCAGCACGAATCTCAAGCATCGCAGGGCGATCATCAGCGCTGTCCCGCGGTAATAATTTCAGCGCCAAGGCATGTTCTGCTTTTTCGAGCGCTTTCTTGACGTCGTCGAACTCATCAGCGGCCATCGCCTTCATCTCGGCATCATCGCCGGCGAGCATTTCTTCGAGACCCGTCTGCTCATCACGCAGGTGCTGGACCTCGGCCGCAGCTTCAGCCACCGGTTCAATCTCGGCATATTCCTTGGACACCTCGACAAATTTGTCACCGTCGAGATTACCAGAAGCCATCATTGCCTGCAGCTCGGCAAAGCGCGCTTCGATCTGGGCGATCCGTTGGGGCGTGATGGTGGTCAATCAAGATCTCCCAACGCTTCAATCGCCGAATCAAGCCTCTCGCTATTAGAGTCTGCGTCATCAAAAACTTTTGCCAATTGGAGCTCCCTGGCTTGTTCAATGACTTCATCCATTGTTAATTCGGATTGTTCACCGGTGGCCAGATTTTTGAACTGCACTTTGCCTGATGCCAGCTCATCTTCACCAATGATGATGGCAGCCAGCGCTCCAGCCTGATTGCTTCGCGCCATCCGCTTCTTAAACTTGCCGCTACCGAAAATCTCACTCGAAAAATCAAAATTTCGCAGCTCGTTTGCTACCGACAGAGCTTTGGTTGTGGCTGCGTCTCCCATCGGAACAACAGCGAGCTCCAATGGTTCAGGCGCAACATCATCAAGCAACATACCCAACCGCTCAATACCAGCTGCCCAACCGACAGCCGGCGTCGCGGGACCGCCCAGCGATTCAATCAGCCCGTCATAACGGCCGCCAGCCAGCACTGTGCCCTGTGCGCCCAGTCGGTCGGTGACAAACTCAAATGCGGTGTGGCGATAATAGTCCAGGCCGCGCACCAGACGGCTATTGCGGGTCCACGCCACCCCACACGCATCCAGCCCCTCAGTCACCTGCGCGAAAAATTCTTGCGCCTCGTCAGACAGATACGCGTCAATTTCCGGCGCGCTGTCGGCAATAGGGCGATCCTGCCGCTCCTTGCTGTCGAGGATGCGCAGCGGATTGCGTTCCAGACGGTCCTGACTGTCCTTGGACAAGTCCGCCTTATGGGCTCGAAAATGATCGACCAGAGCGTCACGCCAGGCATCACGGCTTTCGGCATCGCCCAGAGTGTTAAGCTGTAAGGTCACGCCATCGGATATGCCCAGTTCGTTCAAAAGCTGGTCCGCAAAACACAGCAATTCGACATCTGCCGCCGCTTCGCCTGCACCGATGATCTCGGCATCCAGCTGGTGAAACTGGCGATAGCGACCCTTTTGCGGGCGCTCATAACGGAACAGGGGGCCGTGTGTGGAAAGCTTCATTGGCGCATGTTGCTGCCAACCATTGGTCAGAAAGGCCCGCGAAATACCGGCGGTAAATTCGGGGCGCAGCGTCAGGCTATCGCCGCCGCGATCCTCGAAACTGTACATTTCCTTGGACACGACATCGGTAGTTTCGCCGAGCGAACGGGCAAAAACTGCAGTCGGTTCGAACACCGGCATTTGCACGCCCTTGAACCCATAAAGTCGCCGCACAAACTCAAACGTTTCCACCACATGCTGGAACCGCTCCTGGTCTTCGCCAAATATATCCTGGGTGCCGCGTACCGGTTGCGGCGTCTGAATCTTTGCCATATTTGCCCTTTTATCTTGAGCGCGCTTTAGCCGGTGCTGCGCAAAAGCGAAAGATGGCTTATTTTCTATTGTAAATATCAGTGCTTTTCTTCCCCTCCCTCTGGACGCAGCCGCTAAAAACCGCCATTCAGAGTTCAAGACATTAGACAGGGGATAAAGTGAGTATGCGTCTGGTTGCATTTTTGGGCCTGGTTTTGGCCCTTTCTTTCGTCTCGCCTGCCACCGCCGTTTCCGCCGCCATGCCAGATAAGCTGAGCAAGCCGGCCTATACTGCACCGGAAGACACAATCCCGAAAGCGCAGGATACTCCCTTCCCTGGCACCATGCGGCTGATTGTTGATGCGCGTGACAACAAACAGGGCGTGTTCAGGGTACAACAGTTTATTCCTGTCTCCGGCCCCTCCCGTCTCACTCTGCTATATCCGGAGTGGCTGCCCGGGAATCATGCGCCACGCGGCGAGATTGAAAAGCTGACCGGGCTGCGCATATTGGCGGGTAAAACAGAGCTGCCCTGGATACGTGACAATGTCGACGTTTATGCATTTCACGTGGATATTCCGCCTGGCGTGACAGAAATTGAAGCCCTGTTCCAATTCACCTCTGCCACCACCAGCAATCAGGGTCGTATCGTCATGGCGCCATCCATGCTGAACCTGCGCTGGCATCAGGTATCACTCTATCCGGCCGGCCATTATGTCCGTCAGATACCGGTTGAGGCTACCGCCATTTATCCGGCAGGTTGGCGGGCAGCCAGCGCCATGCGGCCCAAGCCGAGGCAGGAGAAAACCGACAATCTAAACCGCGTAACCTATCAGAAAACCGACTATGATACGCTGGTCGACAGCCCCGTCTTTGCCGGGAAACATTTCCAGACGCACAGGCTTAGTCGCCGCGCGCATCTCAACATTGTTGCCGATGATGGAAAATATCTCAAACCTGCGAAAAGCCATATCGCCAAGCACAGCAAATTGGTGCGAGAGGCCGAGGCCCTGTTTGGCAGTCAGCCTTATGACCGCTACGATTTCTTGCTCGCGCTGACCAAGGAAATGGGCAGCATCGGGATTGAGCATCATCGATCCTCTGAGAACGGGGTGAACCGCGAATATTTCACCAAATGGAATGATGGCCCAGGCCGTCGCAATTTGTTGCCGCATGAAATTGTCCATAGCTGGAACGGCAAATACCGCCGCCCGGTAGGAATGTGGACACCGGATTTTCGCGAGCCCATGCGCGATAACCTGCTTTGGGTCTATGAAGGGCAGACGCAATTTTGGGGCTATGTATTGGGCGCCCGGTCGGGACTTTTTTCGAAGCAGGACACGCTTGATGCCTTCGCTGCAATTGCCGCTGGCATGGATCGGCGCGTTGGACGAGAATGGCGCCCTTTGATCGACACCACCCATGATCCAATCATCTCGGCAAGGCGCCCCAAACCTTGGAGCAGCTGGCAGCGGCAGGAAGATTATTATAATGAAGGCCTGCTCATCTGGCTGGAGGTCGACGGGATAATCCGCCGCGAATCAGGCGGAAAAAGATCGCTCGAAAATTTTGCCCGTACCTTCTTCAAAGGCAAAAATGGCGACTATGGCGTTGTCACCTATCAGCTGACCGACGTCATCGAGGCGCTGAATAACGTACAGCCCTATGACTGGGCCAGCCTCATTGACGAGCGGGTCAATCGGCCAACAACAGAAGCGCCGAAGGACGGGTTGACTCTCGGCGGCTATAAGCTGGTCTACAATGCGACGCCGAGCGACTTTATCCGCGCAAATGACAAACGCCGCAAACAACTTGATCTCAGCCATTCGATCGGCCTGGTGATGAGCGACAAAGGCGTGGTCAAATCGGTAATGTGGGATGGCCCGGCATTCAAGGCAGGTCTGAAAACCGGCCTCACCATCACCGCGATTAATGGCAAGGCCTATAGCGCCGAAATGTTGACGCAAGCGATTGAGGAAAATCGCGGGCAAATGAATAAAATCGAGATATTTGCAAAGAATGACGATCAGTATAGCAATTTTTTGGTCGATTATTCAGGCGGGCTTCGCTATCCGCACCTCGATAAAATAACGGCGGACGAAACCGCCGGAGAGGGTGACCAGACTGAAGGGGGCATTGACCGGCTTTTGAAGCCAAAAACCAGATAATAGGACCATAGCCTATGGACATCACCCAAATTCCTATCGGCGATAACCCGCCGGAAAGCCTCAACGTCATCATTGAAGTTCCTGTTGGCGGTGAACCCGTCAAATATGAATTTGACAAGGCATCCGGCGCACTGTTTGTCGACCGTATCCTGCATACGCCGATGCGCTACCCCGCCAATTACGGGTTTATTCCGCATACTTTGTCACCCGATGGCGATCCATTGGACGCGCTGGTGGTGGCACGTTCGCCCTTCATGCCGGGCTGTGTTGTCAGATGCCGGCCGATCGCGGTTCTCAATCTGGAAGATGAACATGGCGGCGACGAAAAGCTGCTCTGCGTCCCGATTGATGCCACTTTCCCTTATTATCGGGCGATTGGCGAAGGCGGCGATCTGCCTGAGATCGTCATGCAGCAGATCGAGCATTTCTTCACCCATTACAAAGACCTAGAGCCGGAGAAATGGGTCCGGGTTGGCAAATGGGGCGACGCTGAAGACGCACGCAAGGTAGTGCTGGACGCCATCGAACTGGCCAAAACAAAGAAATGAAACGGACGACGCATCTAGCGGTTGGATTGGCTCTGATCGCCAGTCTGGCCGCTTGCGCGACCCCGGAAACCCGGGTCCGCAATGGCTTGATGAGCGCCGGACTGTCCAAACCGATCGCAAGCTGTATGGCCGACCGCATGGTGGACCGCCTGTCTTACGCGCAAATTGACAAGCTCAGCCGCCTCGACAAGCTGCGCAAGCGTGATCCAAGCGATATCAGCGTCAATGAATTTGTGAAGCGGACTAAGGCGTTACAAGATCCCGAAATTCTGGGTGTGGTGACATCATCTGGCCTGGTCTGCGCTGTGAAATAAGACTGTTTCAGTGGTTTATCGAGCGACAAACTCTAACAGGAATTTGGCAACTACTGGGCTTCTATGAATTTCTGCGGCTGATAAGGCATTAGCCCACCAGAGATTTTCGTTGTTCGCCAGCACGATAAGACTGAGCTTTTCCTCAGGAATCTTCAGGTAAATGGCGGAATAGCGATCCGGTTCCCAACCGGAATGCCAATAGAGCCGTTTGCCCTCCCAGTCCTGCGCAAACCACCCCCAGCGATAATCTCCGCGCGGCGGCAATTTCTCAGCGGAAAATATGCGCGCCATCCATGCAGGTGAAAGCAATTTCCCTGCATCCAGCGCCATATCAAACTGGGCCACATGCCTTGCGCTGGCCCTGATTCCCGCTGCCGCCCGAAAATCATCGTCCGAGTGGCTGGCTTTAATATCGCGGCCATTATCCTGAACCGTAAAAGGCGGCGCCAGGAGGCGAAGCGCGGAACCACCGTCCGGATCATGCCAGCCTAGAGCGACATTTTGCATATCCGCCTTAGTTAGAACATGATCCCGCACAATGGCGCGCAGCGGTCTGCCCCCCGCCCCTTCAATGGCCCGATCTATGCGCGCATAGGTCATAGGGTTATAGACAAAGTCGGATCCGACGGGCCCATTGACTCGCATATTGAGACTGTCCGCTAGCGACAATCTGCGAGTGCAGTCTACGGGTGCGATAGGCGTTCCGTCACTATCTTCGCCGCCTCCACCAAACGGAATGCCCGATGTCGAAAACCATTCGCAAAAATCCGGCCAGCGCGGGTCATTGGACAGCGGCAGATCAAGCGATAATCCGCCAGCATCAGCCTCTGCCAATATGGCGGTTGCGGCAATGGGTTTGGTCACTGAAGCTATACCAAAAACAGTGTCCATAGTGGTCGGAACTTCACGCTCATCATCCGATGTTCCCAGTGCCTGTTCCCACACAATCTCACCATCTTTGACAATCACTGCGGTCAGTGCCCGAATGGATTGCGACTTGCGAAAATCAGAAAGGAAGGGACCAAATTCCTCATAGCTATCCATATCGTTTTTCTCCGAAGCCAATGCCATATTACCGAGAGGCAGTATGATCATGGACAGTGACAATAAAACGCCGCCAAACAGGCCTTTGCAAGTCATGGGATATCCTCTTTCACCAAGGGGGGAATGAAAATCACGGTTAGCCCATATTTGCAGAGCTGTTCAGAGATGCAACAAATATCATAAATCGGGGTAGAAATCGGCCCCTGACTGTGCTTTAGCCCTCCGCAAGACTCGCTAACAGAAGATACAGAAAGGCGCTGCACCGTCCCATGAACATCCATGAATATCAGGCCAAAGAACAACTTGCCAAATATGGCATCGGCATCCCTGCGGGCCACGCGGCACTGACCGTTGACGAAGCCGTCGCGGCCGCAGAGAAATTGCCCGGACCGCTTTATGTCGTGAAGGCGCAAATTCACGCGGGCGGACGCGGCAAGGGCAAGTTCAAGGAACTCGGTCCGGATGCAAGCGGCGGCGTACGCCTTTCCAAGTCGGTCGATGCAGTGCGCGATAACGCCACTGAAATGCTCGGCAACACGCTGGTTACGATTCAGACGGGCGACGAAGGCAAACAGGTCAACCGGCTCTATGTCACCGACGGCGTCGATATCGCGGAAGAATATTATCTTTCCATGCTGGTCGACCGTGCAACCGGCCGCATCGCGATGATTGTCTCAACCGAAGGCGGCATGGACATTGAAGATGTCGCGCATAACACGCCCGAAAAGATCAAGACGATTACGATTGATCCAGCGCAAGGCTTCATGCCGCATCATGGCCGGTCGATGGCTTTTGCTCTCGGCCTGTCTGGTGACCTCAACAAGCAAGCCCAGAAACTCGGCAAGCAGCTTTACACCGCTTTCACCGACATGGACTGCGAGATGCTGGAAATTAACCCGCTCGTGGAAACCAACGATGCACAGCTGCTCGTGCTCGACACCAAGATGAGCTTTGACGGCAACGCTCTGATGCGTCACCCGAACCTCATGGAACTGCGCGATGTCACGGAAGAAGATCCGGCAGAAGTCGAAGCGTCCAAATATGACCTCGCTTACATCAAGCTCGACGGCAATATCGGCTGCATGGTCAATGGCGCTGGCCTCGCGATGGCGACCATGGATATCATCAAGCTCAACGGCGCGTTCCCGGCCAACTTCCTCGATGTCGGCGGCGGCGCGACCACAGAAAAAGTGACCGCAGCGTTCAAGATCATTCTGGCCGACCCGGCTGTGGAAGGGATTTTGGTCAATATTTTCGGCGGCATCATGAAATGCGATATTATCGCTGAAGGCATTGTCACCGCAGCGAAGGAAGTCGATCTATCGGTTCCCCTGGTCGTCCGGTTGGAAGGCACCAATGTCGCCAAGGGTAAGGAAATCCTGGCGAATAGCGGTCTGCCGATCGTATCCGCTGACGACCTGGGCGATGCGGCTAAGAAAATTGTTGCGCAAGTGAAAGACGCGGCCTGAACCGCAGCTTAGGCACAAAGTACAGCTAGTCGTGGCCCATGAAAACGGTGATGCTGCGCCGCAACATAGATATTTGACGTTTACGTGAACGTAAGCTAAAGCGTTCTCAGAATTATAAAGAAGGAAACAGCAATGAAAATCCTGGTGCCCGTCAAACGGGTGATAGACTATAATGTGAAACCACGGGTTAAATCCGACGGCAGCGGCGTTGATCTCGCCAATGTCAAAATGTCGATGAACCCATTTGACGAAATTTCTGTCGAAGAAGCGATTCGCCTCAAAGAAGCAGGCAAAGCAGAAGAAATCGTCGCGGTTTCGGTTGGCCCGCAAAAAGCGCAGGAAACCTTACGCACGGCTCTCGCCATGGGTGCAGACCGCGCGATCCTGGTAATGACCGACGACGAAGTCGAGCCATTGGGCGTTGCCAAAATCCTCGCCAAGATCGTTGAAGAAGAAGCACCGAAGCTGGTGATTACCGGCAAACAGGCAATTGACGATGACAGCAACCAGACCGGACAAATGCTCGCAGCATTGCTCGGTTGGGGCCAAGGTACATTCGCTAACACCGTGGATGTCGATGGCGACAGCGTTGAAGTGAAACGTGAAATTGACGGCGGCCTACAGACGGTCAAGCTCAGCTTGCCTGCCGTGGTCACCACCGATCTGCGCCTCAATGAGCCACGCTATGCGTCGCTGCCAAACATCATGAAGGCCAAGAAAAAGCCACTCGATGAGAAAACGCCTGCCGATTATGGCGTCGATATTTCTCCGCGCCTTACCACCACCAATGTCTCCGAACCCCCTGTCCGACAGGCTGGTGAGAAGGTTGAAGATGTGGATGCGCTGGTCGCCAAACTTAAAGCTGTAGGAGCCATCTGATGAAGACTCTTGTACTCGTAGAACATGACAACACAGACATGAAAGACGCGACGCTGGCTGTTGTCACCGCCGCATCGCAACTGGGCGAAGTCCATGCTTTAGTTGCCGGCTCCGGCTGTGCCAGTGTTGGTGAGCAAGCCGCCAAGGTTGCTGGTGTCAGCACCGTGCATGTCGCCGACGATGCCGCGCTTGCCAACCAGCTCGCTGAAAATGTTGCGCCATTGGTCGCTAGCCTGATGGAAAGCCATGATGCTTTCCTCGCGCCCGCCACCACGACCGGTAAAAACATTGCACCGCGCGTCGCTGCTTTGCTCGATGTGATGCAGATTTCTGACATTCTTTCGGTCGAAAGCGAAGACACGTTCACGCGTCCGATTTACGCGGGCAACGCCATCGCAACAGTCAAATCTTCCGACGCGAAGAAAGTCATCACCGTGCGCGGTACGGCT
Organism: Sphingorhabdus sp. Alg231-15; assembly: GCF_900149705.1. Lineage (NCBI taxonomy): Bacteria > Pseudomonadati > Pseudomonadota > Alphaproteobacteria > Sphingomonadales > Sphingorhabdaceae > Sphingorhabdus > Sphingorhabdus sp. Alg231-15. Next base: position 2,176,124 of record NZ_LT703001.1, read on the forward strand.
TTTGACAAGGCGGCTGCTGAAGGTGGCTCCGCTGCAATTGAGGGCGTAACCGGCGCAGGCGAATCCGGCCTGTCCAGCTTCGTTAGTGAAGAAATTGCCAAGTCCGAACGTCCGGAACTGACCAGCGCGAAGATCATCGTATCCGGTGGCCGCGCCCTAGGCTCTTCGGAGAAATTCGAAGAAGTGATCACACCATTGGCCGACAAGCTCGGTGCCGGCATCGGTGCTTCACGTGCTGCGGTCGATGCGGGCTATGTCCCGAACGATTATCAGGTCGGCCAAACCGGCAAGATCGTCGCACCAGAGGTCTATATCGCCATCGGCATTTCCGGCGCGATCCAGCATCTCGCGGGCATGAAAGATTCCAAAACAATCGTCGCGATCAACAAAGACGAAGACGCACCGATTTTCCAGATTGCCGATATCGGCCTGGTTGCGGATCTGTTTAACGCCGTTCCGGAGTTGACGGAGAAGGTATAAGCGTTTCGATAAAAGTGGTACTTTGATCGAGGTTGAAAATTTAAGACCCCGGCGTGAAAGCGCTGGGGTTTTTTTATTGGCCCATGAATCAACCAATTATTGCAATAAGTCGGTCATCGAATATTGTCTCACCATGACGAGATTATTATACTTCATTGTTTTCGCTTTCACGGCTATTATTTTATTTAGTCAGCCCGTGGTCGCGCAAAAACAGCCCCTGATACTCAAGCCAACTTCTCAATGGATTGCGAGTTACGACGATGATAGCTGTCGACTGCTCCGTCAATTTGGCTCCGAAGACAAGAATGTGCTGGCAATTTTTAGCAGATTCGGTCCAGGTGATGGATTCCGCCTCACCCTGGGTGGTAAGCCGGTCAAATTGCGGAGCGATAAACGAGCAGCAAAACTGCAATTTGGTCCGTCCGAGAAAGAGCAGGATGTCCATTTTTTCATTGGTAGCTTAGGCGAAGACAGGCCCGCGCTGGTTTTTCAAGGGTTATTAGGTATCGCAGCGCCCAACAAAGCTCCAACACAGAGGATTAGGCAAGGTAGCCGATATTACGAACCCCTGGTCGAACCGGTTAGCGCAGAACGACAAGCAGCCGTAAAATATCTCACAGTCGGGCGCCCGCTTAAGCAATCCGTGCAATTGGAATTGGGCTCCATGGCCAAACCCTTTGCTGCCCTTTCCACTTGCATTGATGAATTGATGACCAATTGGGGCATAGACGTTGAAAAACACAAAACCCTTAGCAGAACAGCACAGCCGGCCAGTGATCCCGGCCGTTGGGTGATCCCTAATGATTATCCAACGGATATGCTCAGCCGGGGGCAGCCTGCTGTAGTCCAATTCAGAGTTGATATTGGTCCCGCTGGAGAAATTAACGGATGCCATATCCAAAAAACCACACGGCCAAAAGACTTCGACGATGCCGTATGCAAGTCTTTGATGAAGCGTGCGCAATTTCTTCCTGCCCTCGATGCAGAGGGGAACCCGATTGCGTCTTACTGGCAAAGCACAGTGCAATTTCAGATTCCGAGATAATCTTCCGGCCATGCCCGGCGTCACCTCTATGGCTCAACGGCTTATTGCGAATTCCACCGTCTTTTTTCTGAAACCTGCCGCTGATATGGCAGTTTCATGACAGCCACCAATTCCTCCAAAACCAAAATCGACAAACGCGAAGTCCTGGCGCAAGCCTTGCTCGATGGAACGCCTTTGACGCAGCTTGCGGAGCGTTTTGTCTCCGCAGGCTATAGCGAAAAAGCCGCCGCTTATGAGGCCGAACGGGCGATGAAGGATCCGCTTTTCAATGCTGGCAAACGGGTCAGCAACCGGCTTCAGAAAAGCCATTGGACAATGGACAATTATCGCCGTCTGCATCGGGTTGATGCGGGAGATGGGGCGGAGATTCCCACCGTCCAGACAATCGACCCTGACCAGTTCTTCCGCGACTATCATCATCGCAATCTGCCGGTAAAACTGACCGGACTGGTCGATCACTGGCCAGCGATGCAGCGCTGGACGCTGGACTATCTGGCCGACAAAATCGGTGATACGGTGGTTGAACTGCAGGGCCAGCGCCTGGCTGGTGATGACTATGAAATGGCCAAGGACCGCCACAAGCGCCATGTGAAATTTTCCGAATTTACCGGCCTGCTGCGCCAGACCGAAAGCAGCAATGATTTCTACATCACTGCCTATAATGACACGGTCAACAAACAGGCGCTGGCGCCGTTATGGGAGGATGTTGGCGATATCTCGCTGCTCAACGCCAGCGGCGGCAATGACGGATTTTTCTGGATGGGGCCAAAGGGTACGATCACGCCGTTTCACCATGACCTGACCAATAATCTGCTCTTGCAAATTTCCGGGCGCAAGCGTGTCACCATGGTCGCCGCCTATGACACAGCCCATATGCGCAACCATCTGCATTGCTTCAGCGAATGGACCGCGCCGGAAGAAATCCGCGCGCTGGGCGATGCCGCGCCAAAGCTATGGCAATGCGATATCGGCCCGGGCGAAGCGATCTTCCTGCCCGTCGGTTGGTGGCACCATGTCGAAGCGCTCGACCACACGATCGGTATGTCGTTCACAAACTTCCCGGTGGATAATGATTTCTATACCGACTATCCGAGTGAGGTGGAGTTTTAAATATAGCGTCGCGAGAACGACCGCTGTTCGATTCTCCGCCCAATTTCAATGAGTTCCGATTGAAGCAATTGGTTTCAATTGATACGACTTATCGCGCCAATCTTTCTGTTCATCGCTAAAAACACCTCTTGGCCGAAAAAATCATTGTCAAATCTCAGACCTCGTCCTAACGGCCCGCTCCCCGATCAGTGGATGGGGCGGACGTCAACGGTCAGGGTTTCATGAAGCCCGCCCGCATGGAGTATCTCTGATACCCGCATGTACGGATGCTGCTTTGTCTCGATTGGTTGCATGAGTAGCTCATACGGTTAGAGCACTAGCTTCAGGCGCTAGGAGAGCGAGTTCGATTCTCGTCTCATCGCACCTTTGGATAGCTCAATGGGAGAGCACGGAAATTGTAATTCCGGTGTTACAGGTTCGAATCCTGTTCCACTCTTGGTCTTAAAAAGACCCCAGCACTCATAATGCTGTTTGAGAATATACCGGGTTCGGGGACCGGCATGTGAATGGCGCGGCGTCTGCGGCGGGCGGGAATCTTCGGATTTCCAAACGCCAAGGTCAAAGTGCCTGCCACCATGCCAAACGGTTCGGCTAATGCGTGATGATGGCGCTGTGCCGGGGTCGATAGGAGATGTTTTCGAACGCCTCCTCATCCGCCCCGCGCGCTGCAATATCCGCTCCGCCTTGGCCCGCCGCGCGGCATGCCACCGGTCCCTGGATCTTATCCGGGGCCTGTTTGATCGGGACCAAGTCTATGGCCAATTCCGGCCATGGCAAATGAAGAAGGAGATTGGCGTGAGCTGATATTTGAGTGAGTATTATGTTGTATTTGATTGACAAGCTGATGGGCCGCACACGGGTAACCATCAATGAAAACGAACGGGCGATCTGGCTTTATAAAGGCGAGGTACGCGGTATATTGGGAGCGGGCGAGCATGTCCTGCCAAACTGGCGGAAGCAATTGCGCATCGAGCGCATGGCGCTGAACAGTGCCGCTTTTGTTTCGGCCTATGAAAAGGCGCTTTTCGAAAAAGCACCGGATCAGGCGGATGCGCATCTGACCCAGTACCGGACCGGAACGCACGAGATTGCTGTCATAGAATGCGACGGACGGGTACATTCCGTCCTCTCACCGGATAGCAAGCTCACGGTCTGGACCGATGCCGGTCCGTGGAAAGCAGAGGTCGTTCCGCTGGAAACCAATCCAGTGATCGCACCGGCTTTGCTGCAGCGGCTGATGAAAGCCGGCGTGGCAAGCCTGCTTTCCAATGTCCGGATCATCGAGGTGGACAAAGGCCAGATTGGCTTGCTCACTGTCGATGGTCAGATTGCCGGTGAATTGACGCCTGGTATCTATGGCTACTGGATGGTTGGTCAAAAGGTGGTCGTGAAGATCGTTAATCTGACGCGGCAGCCGCTCGACGTAACCGGTCAGGAGCTATTGACCAAGGATCGCGTCACTTTGCGGATCAACATCTCGGCGGAATACCGGGTGGTTGATCCGGTCAAGGCCGTGACTGAGGTCAAGGACTTTGTCGATGCGCTTTACCGGGCGCTGCAATATGCGTTCCGGAAAACGCTGGGCGCGATGACGCTCGACCAGATCCTCGAAAAGCAGGTGACGGTTGACGCCGAAGCGGCTCAGAAAGTCCGGAGCGATATGGCGGCCATTGGTCTGGAAGTATCCGAGATCATCCTGAAGGACGTGATCCTGCCGGGTGAAATGCGGGAGCTTTTGAACCAGGTTGTTTCTGCGCAGAAAGCGGCAGAAGCTAACGTCATCAAGCGGCGGGAAGAAACGAACGCAACGCGGTCGCTTTTGAACACCGCAAAGGTGATGGCCGATAACCCGGTCATGCTGCGGCTGAAAGAGCTCGAAGCTCTGGAAAGCATTGCCGGAAAAGTGGACCGGTTGACGGTCAACAACGGCACCAGCGGTTTGATGAACGATATCGTCAAATTGACGGACGGTTAGTCAGCCACCAAGGAAGGGCGCGGTAGCAATATCGCGCCCTTTTCGTTTATACGGTGAACGATTCCCCGCACCCGCAATCGCCTTTGCTATTGGGGTTGTTAAACACGAAGCCGGCGGTGAAATCATCTTCCTGCCAGTCCATGGTCGAGCCGACGAGATATAATACGCTTGGGCCATCGACATAGAACACGCCGCCGGGAGTAACGATCTTCTCGTCAAATTTCACTTCCTCGGTAACATAGTCGACCGAGTAAGCGAGGCCTGAACAACCTCTGCGCGGAGTAGATAGTTTCACGCCGATGACGTCATCCGGTGCTTTCGCCATCAGGTCGGCGACGCGTTGCTCTGCGGCAGGCGTCAGGATGATTGCCGCCGGAATTTCTCTGGTTTTGGTTTGTGTATCGGTCATATCTAAAGCCTTTTCTGCCAAAACAATGCTCTGCCCATTTCAGGATCGAGCACATAGTCGCCATAGCCCAATGACGCGTAGAGCGCCTTTGCCGGTGCGTTGCCTTCCAGCACTTCCAGAGTGACTTTGCAGGCGCCGGCTTCTTGGGCGATGGTTTCAATTTCCGCGAACAGCGCGCGCCCGACGCCGCTGCCGCGATGCTCTTTGGTCACCACTATATCATGAATGTTAATCAATGGCTTTGCGCCAAAGGATGAAAATGTCGTCATCAGATTGGCAAGCCCCGCGACCTCGCCACCAACATAGGCGAGCAAGGAAGAGGCCGCTGGTGTCGCGGCTAGTCCGGGCACTAGATTTTCCTGCACTTCCGGGGACAGATCTGCACCGCCGCCCATCGGATCCATCGCATAGACACGCAGCATCGCGACAATATCTGCCGCGTGATCTGCATCGGCATAGTCCGCGCGAATGACGGTGGCCGCTGATGCGTTGGAAAGAGTTGCCGTTGCCGTCATAGCATTCCCAGTTCGAGCTTCGCTTCGTCGCTCATCTTCTGGGGGTCCCATGGCGGGTCCCAGACGAGGTTCACTTCGCTATGGCCGACGCCAGGCACGCTGCCGACTTGCATTTCGATTTCACCGGGCATGGATTCAGCCACCGGGCAATGCGGCGTGGTCAGGGTCATGGTGACAATGGCGTGATTGTCTGGGGTAATCTCGACACCATAGATCAAGCCAAGATCATAGATGTTCACCGGAATCTCAGGGTCATAAATCGACTTCAAGGTATCGACCACCGCTTCATAGAGATCGCCGCCCGCTTCACCAGCCGGTGTGCCGGTCGGCTGCTGCGCCAGAAAGCCCTCGAGATAGTCGCGTTTGCGATTCAGTTTGCTGGCATCGCTTTCCGCTTCATAGGGCGACGGCGCCATAACCGGTGCAGGCTTTTCTGCGGGGGCATCTTCAACCGCATCTTCGACCTTTGCCAAAGGCGGCTTTTCGACGCTGTCGACTTCTTCGACCAATATTTTGCGTTCTTCGTTCATTGTCTTTCCCTACCCGAAAATCTTTCTCACCCGTTCGATACCCTTGACTAGGGCTGCGACATCTTCTGCATCGCTGTAAATTCCAAAGCTGGCTCGCGCCGTTGCCGGCACACCGAGATAGTCCATCAGCGGCTGTGCACAATGATGACCCGCACGAATCGCAACACCTCCCTCATCCAATATGGTGGCGACGTCATGCGGATGCACGTCTCCTATGGCGAAACTCAATATGCCCATGCTCTTTTCAGGGCCAAAAACGCGCACGCTGTTGATTCCCGACAATGCTTCACGCGCACTGGCAAGCGTTGCGTTTTCGTGGGCGGAGATAACATCCAGTCCAATGGCTTCAACATATTGGATTGCGGTATCAAGACCGACAACGCCTGCAATATGTGGGGTGCCCGCTTCGAAGCGACCCGGCGGCGACGCATAGCTGGTGCCGTCAAAGCTCACCCGGTCAATCATCGAGCCGCCACCCTTCCATGGGAGCATGGCGTCAAGAATCTCATAGGGCGCCCAGAGCGCTCCGATGCCGGTTGGGCCATAGATTTTATGCCCGGAAAAGACATAAAAATCACAACCCATATCTTGCACATCAACGGGCAATCGCGGTGCCGCCTGACAGCCGTCAAGCAACAGTTTTGCGCCGACTTTATGAGCGATGACCGCCGCCCTTTTGGCGTCGAGCAATGATCCCAATACATTGGACACATGAGCCAAGGCGACCAGCTTATGCTGCTCGGTCAGATTGACTTCGATCCAATCGAGATCAACCTGGCCATCGTCGGTGAGCGGAGCGACATCGATATGCGCTCCGACTCGCTCTGCGAGCAATTGCCACGGCACGATATTGCTGTGATGCTCCAGCTGCGACAGCATGATCCGGTCATCTTTGCCGACATTCGCATTGCCCCAGCTTTCAGCGACCAGATTGATGCTGTCGGTCGCGCCGCTGGTGAAGACAATTTCATTCTCACTGGCCGCATTCAGGAAACCGGCCAACCGTTTGCGTGCCGCTTCATAAGCAAGCGTCATATTGGCCGAGCGTTCATACACGCCGCGATGGACGGTTGCGTAGTCCGGACCATAGGCGCGCGCGATCGCATCAAGCACCGCCTTCGGTTTTTGCGCCGTGGCAGCCGTGTCGAGATAATGCCAATCACCGGCGATCCCGGGAAAGTCGGCGCGATACCTTGTCTTGATGGCAGACATTTCGTTCATGACAACCGCTCCAGCGCTTCAAGCGCCTTGCTCTCAATCGCCTCGCGGGCTGCATCGTCTTCCATGCTTACAAAGGCATCGGCGATAAACGCCTGCAGCATTAATTTCTGGGCCAGTTCCGGCGGCAATCCGCGCGACGCCATATAGAAAAGCGCCTGCTTGTCGAGTTCACCAACGGTTGCGCCATGGGCACATTTCACATCGTCGGCAAAGATCTCCAGCTCTGGCTTGGCATTGGCGGTCGCGGTGCGGTCGAGCAACATGGCTTTGACCGACTGAGCCGCGTCCGTTTTTTGGGCATCGCGCACAACATTGATCCGACCGAGAAAACTGCCAGTAGCTTTGCCTGCCAGCACCGAGCGCACGACCTGATTGGAGGTTGCATTGGGCTCCGCGTGAATGGTCTCCGTGACAATTTCCAGCGTCTGCGTTCCGCTGCCCAATATCGCACCGCCCAATTCAAAATGCGCGCCCTTGCCTAATGTGACTTTGACCTGAATCCGGCCATAATCGGCGGCACTGGCCAGCACATGCAAGGCGAAGGTTGCATTGTCACCAATGCTGATGTCGAGATCAACTATTCCGACATCATCGATAATCGGTAGCGTGGTAATTTGGCGGGAAGCCGTTTCGCCATCCGCAACTGTCACCTTTTCGGGCCCGTCCAGCTTTGGCCAGACCGGTTCCAGCGCCTTCAGATCGGCATAGCGCCAGGCTTCATCACGCTTGGTGGGGAGAGGAAGTGTTGCTGACATTATCGGGAACCTTCCAATTCGCGGCGCAGCTTGGCCATTAGCTTGGGTTTTTCTGCCTCAACACAGGCCTTGATGCCGCTGTCGCCCGTCGCACCATCGCGGATGCAGCGCACAGTTGTTTTGCAAAGCCGTTTATCCAAATTGACATTGCCGGAAGACTTGTCGAGCGAGCAGGTGAAACGCCCTTTTTGGTCTTTGCCAACCATCGCCGATATACTGTTCAATCGCCGTCCAATGACGACAATCTCATCCTCGACCGCCCCATTCTCGGCCGCCTCATCCTCGACCGAAGGCGCAACCGGTTGCACTGCTGCCAGCAAGAGAATAGTCAAAATCATGCGGCCACCGCCTCATAGCCTTCTTCTTCGAGCTGCAATGCAAGCTCCGGCCCACCGGTTTTGACGATCCGGCCACCTGCAAGCACATGGACATAATCCGGCTTCACCAAATCGAGCAGGCGTTGATAGTGCGTGATCAGCAAGACCGCCTTGTCCGGCTTGCGCATAATCGCGTTAATGCCGGACCCGACGACGCGCAGCGCATCAATGTCGAGGCCGCTATCCGTCTCGTCGAGAATCGCGAGCTTGGGATCAATAATCCCCATCTGCACCATCTCGTTGCGCTTCTTTTCGCCTCCGGAAAAGCCGACATTGACCGCACGCTTGAGCATATCCATGTCCATTTTCAGCAGGCCGGCCTTTTCCTTGGCCAGCTTGATGAATTCCGCACCGGAAAGCGGTTCCTCACCGCGCGACTTGCGCTGGCTGTTGAGGCTTTCGCGGAGGAACTGCAGGTTGGACACACCAGGAATTTCAACCGGATATTGGAAGCCGAGGAAAATGCCCGCTGCAGCACGTTCATGCGGATCGAGTTCCAGCAAGTCCTGTCCGTCAAAGTTCACACTTCCAGAGGTGATCTCATAACCGGGCCGTCCTCCCAGCGCATAAGACAGCGTCGACTTACCCGCGCCATTGGGGCCCATGATCGCATGGATTTCACCCGCATTGAGTTCGAGCGAAAGCCCTTTGAGGATTTCTGTATCGCCTGCATTGGCGTGGAGGTTTTCAATTTTTAGCATTTTTTCCGTTTCTTTTCCTCAGGTACATAGCTGTCAATCCGATCACCATCGGCACCAATCCAGCAATCAAAATATGTGGCCAACTCATTGTACACACGCTTTCATAAGTCCTTCACCTTTGGACGAGGGGGTTGAGTGCGTTTCACCATATACGCTGGTGCTAGGTTCGGTCATCACTATCCAACCGACCCCTCAAGCGAAATCGCCAGCAGCTTCTGCGCTTCCACCGCAAATTCCATCGGCAATTGTTTCAGCACATCCTTGGCAAAGCCATTGACGATCAGCGATACCGCTTCTTCCTCGTCCAGCCCGCGTTGCTGGGCGTAGAACATCTGGTCATCGCTAATCTTGGAGGTTGTGGCCTCATGCTCTATCTGCGCGGTCGGGTTTTTTACCTCGATATAGGGCACGGTATGTGCGCCACAGGTGTCGCCGAGCAGCAGCGAGTCACATTGCGTGAAATTGCGGACATTTTCTGCATTCGCGCCGACGCGGACCAGACCGCGATAGGTGTTGTCGGACTTACCGGCGCTGATACCCTTCGAGATAATCGTTGAACGGCTGTTCTTGCCATTGTGGATCATCTTGGTGCCGGTATCGGCCTGCTGATAGTTATTGGTCAAAGCGACCGAGTAAAATTCGCCCACACTATTTTCACCGTTCAAGACGCAGCTGGGATATTTCCAGGTCACCGCGCTGCCGGTCTCGACCTGGGTCCAGGAGATTTTACTGTTCTTGCCCTGGCACAGACCACGCTTGGTCACAAAATTGTAAATCCCGCCCTTGCCGTCTTCATCGCCGGGATACCAGTTTTGCACAGTACTATATTTAATCTCTGCATCATCCATCGCGACAAGCTCGACGACCGCGGCATGCAGCTGGTTTTCATCACGCATCGGCGCGGTACAGCCTTCGAGATATGATACATAGCTGCCTTCATCGGCGACGATCAATGTGCGCTCAAACTGGCCGGTATTTTCCGCATTGATCCGGAAATAGGTGGAAAGCTCCATCGGGCAGCGAACGCCCTTGGGAATATAAACAAAGGTCCCATCGCTAAACACGGCGCAATTGAGCGTCGCGAAGTAATTATCCTTCATCGGCACGACCTTGCCGAGATATTTGCGGACCAGATCGGGATATTCCTTGATTGCTTCGGAAATGGAACGGAAGATCACACCCGCTTCTTCCAGCTCTTCACGGAAAGTGGTCGCCACCGATACACTGTCAAATACGGCATCCACAGCGACCTTGCGTGCGCCTTCGACGCCGGCGAGGACTTTCTGCTCTTCAATTGGAATGCCGAGTTTCTCGTACACGCGCAGGATTTCGGGATCGACCTCATCGAGGCTGTTCAGCTTCGGCTTCGCCTTGGGCTCGGCATAGTAATAAGCATCCTGATAATCGATCATCGGGATGTCGAGCTTCGCCCAATCCGGACTTTCCATGGTTTCCCACATGCGAAAAGCCTTGAGGCGCCAGTCCAGCATCCATTGCGGCTCGCCTTTCTTGTCGGAAATGAAGCGCACCGTATCTTCGTTCAGGCCCTTGGGAGCAAAATCCTGCTCGATGTCGGACGACCAACCAAATTCATAATTGCTGGCATTGTCCACAGCCGCTTGGGCTTCGGCGTTCATTGCCGCGCGCTCGTCCTGCTCCTGGAGATCCGTTTTCACTTCTTCGCTCATAACGCTTGTTCCATAGATTTTATTTTCTGTGTGGCGGGGAATTCCGAAAGGCTTGCCAGGCTCACATCATCCAGTGCTTTGCGGATCGCCTGGTTCACTACGCCCCAATGCGGCTTAACCGTACAATTATCTTCCAGCGCGCAGTCATGATTGCCTTCAATGGTGCAGCAGGTAATGGCCAGCGGCCCTTCAACGGCCTCAACAATATCGGCAAGGCTGATCGATGCCGGAGGCCGCGCCAGCCTGATCCCACCGCCGATGCCGCGGGTCGATTCGATCAATCCGGCGGCCGACAGGCGGCTGACAAGTTTTTGCGTTGTTGGCAACGGAACACCGGTTTCCTGTGACAAGGTCGATGCGTTCATCTTGCCCTCTGCCAACAGCGCAGCACCGCAGTGCCGCGAGGCAGCGGACATTATGACAACAGCATAGTCGGCAAGGCTGGAAAGCCGCATGAAACGTCTCAAAATCCTGTGATTCTCTAAATACGACTTATTTAGTCGTATTTATGATGGAATGCAACTCCTGCCGAGCATTAGGTATCAGAAGTGAGAGGGGGAATATGCCCTTTTAACAGGCCGCGCTGGTCGATCAGCTTGGCGGTTTCCCCTTCGGCCACCCGCAACTTGGTCGGCGTGGTGCCCGCAAAAAACTTTATCTCGCGAATCATGTGAGACTGATCGTAAAATGCGTCCTCGAGGGCCAGCAGTTCATCTTCATTTTGTTCGGCATAGGCCCGTGCAGCGCGCAAGGCGCGATACTTACGCGCAAGATATTTGGGTGCCATGCCATAGAGCTTGTTGACTGTCCGCAATACTTGTCGGGAGCTCTGATCCGATCGCTCCATCAGCGCGCTGACCGGAGGAGATGGTTCGGATGACAACCAATCATCAACCATATGGGTAAATTGCTGTACCTCCGGTTTGACGCGGTGCCGCAGATCCCGAAAAATCCGGTCGGCCCAGGCGGTCATCCCGTCCGCATCATCACAGCCGCGCAACAGTTCCAGGCTTTTGTCAATTTCATTGGTGAAAATTTTCCCTGCCGGCACCGCTTTATCAGCGAAATCTGCCGCAGATTTCTTGGTCAGCGCTGCCCAGCCCGCGGGCAAAAGGCCGACGCCAAACATCCGAAAAGGCCCTTTCACATCAAAATGCATGGCACCAGTGGATGGGCCGACCAACATGCTATCCTTAGCCGGATAGGTTTTTCCGTTGGCAAAACCAAGATCGGCTGTGCCTTCCAATAGGAAACGCAACTGTGCAATGGCGGCACGTTCATTGTCCGAAAATCTCGGATGCTCAACTTCAAAAAGATAGTAGACCGAGACCAGGTCCCGAACATCTTCTGCAGGAGCGAAATATCTCAAACTGACCAAAGCGAACCCCTTTTAACCGGCTCGGGGGCAAACCGGCATTCCATTGGTTGCACGCTTATAACCAAAAAAAATAGGAAAAAAAACTGGCCTGGCTAATAAAATAGCCAGGCCATTAAGGAAAAGAAGCCCTTTCTGCGGAATCACCGCAGTCAGAATTCTTAGGGTCGCTTGATTTCCATGCACACAAAACCCTCTGCCGAGATTGGACAAAATCGACATTTTTTTTGTGATTGTTGACAGTTACGGCCAATAACGCAGTAATTTATGTGTCAGCGTGATGCGGCAATCCAGTTATTGACCCGCTCTTCCATGATATTCAGGGGAACCGGGCCGCTGCGCAAAATTACGTCATGGAAATCACCCATGGTAAATTTATCGCCCAGCTCTTTCTGCGATTTGGCGCGCAATTCCATGATTTTGAGCTTGCCGATCATATAGGCCGTCGCTTGACCAGGATAGACAATATACCGCTCTATCGCTTTGCGAATATCACTTTCGGGATTGGGGGTGTTATCGGTCAAATATTTGATCGCTTTTTCGCGGCTCCAGCGTTTGTCATGGATGCCGGTATCAACCACCAGACGACAAGCGCGCCATAGCTCCATGCCAAGACGGCCAAAGTCGGAATAAGGGTCCGTGTAAAAGCCCATATCCTTGCCGAGCTCCTCGGTATAAAGGCCCCAACCTTCCGAATAAGCTGTGACACCGCCAAATTTGCGGAATGCAGGGAGATCACCCAATTCGGTCTGAATCGCCAATTGCAAATGGTGGCCCGGCAGCGCCTCATGATAAGCCAGCGCCTCCAGCTCGGTCTTCGACATGCCTTTCAAATCATAGAGATTGACATAATAAGTGCCCGGCCGTGATCCGTCCGGCGCAGGTCGCTGATAAAAGGCCTTGCCAGCGGATTTTTCACGAAAAGCCTCCACAGGTTTGATGACGAAAGGGGCCTTCGGCAATGTATTGAAGAATTTCGGCAACTCTTTTTCCATCTCCGCCAACTTGGCATTGGCCTCCGCGAGATAATCTTCCCGGCTGGTGTGGAAATATTGATCGCTGGTTCTGAGATGCGTGAAAAAGTCCTGCAAACTCCCTTCAAAACCAACCTTAGCCATGATCTTGCGCATTTCGCCGTGGATACGCGCAACATTGTCGAGGCCGATTTGATGAATCTCATCAGCCGTCAAATCAGTTGTCGTATAGTTTTTCAGACGCTCGGCATAATAAGCCTTTCCATCCTTGAACCGCCAGACACCATCACCATCAACCGCCATTTTCTGTTGACGCTCCATCTCGGCGATGAGTTTCTGATAGGCCGGAGCAAGGCTGCCCGTCAGCGCCTGACGGCCTCTTGTAATCAGATCTGCTTTCTCGGCATCTGGAATGGAAAGCGCATTCACTTTCTTTTTCAAATCAGCGTAAATGGGGGAATCCTCACCCGATTCAAACGGCGCGCCGCTGATGACATTTTTGGCATCATTGATCACATAGGGGAAAACCCAGTCCGGAACGATAACGCCGTCATTTGCGCGCTCTGCCGATTGTGTGACCAGCGATTCAAAAAAAGGTCCCGACGCATTTAGCCGGCCCACATAAGCTTCAGCGTCCGCCTTGTTGGTAACGCGGTGTATATTGATCATGAACGCGGGAATCTGGCTCTGCGCTCCGTTCATCTGATCGAAAATATAGCTGTTCCGGCGAAACGGAAATGCTTCTTTCGAGCGCGCGGCTCGGGCTTGAAACAACCGATAACTGAGTTTGCTGGCGTCGTTGAGCCGACTCTCGTCAAATTCCGCTTCCATCACGACCAACGCTTCCTGGCCGCGCTCATATTGCTCAACCTCGGCGACATCACTTGGATCATCCAACTTGCTATAATCCGCATCCTTGATGCCGCGGAAGGATTTCGAGATTGGCGAGTTGGCTAGCTCAATCTGGTCATAGTCGTCGAAAAAAGCAGACAGGCGCGCATTGACATCACTATCAACATCAACCTGTTGGGCCTGCGTTTCCGGAGGAGTGGCACTCGCGCTAGCAACGGTATCACTTTGCGATGAACAGGCCGCTAGCATGACAGTGGTAGCGAGGAGGACATATTTGGTCATTGCGATTCCCTTTATGGTTATCGCACTGGTATCAGGTCGTTTTCGCGCCGTAAACAATCCACGTAATTTTATTACAAAGTCCCGAAGGCCTATTTGTTCATCCTTCCGTCAACAAGCGTATCGACGACCGTCGGATCTGCGAGCGTGGAAGTATCTCCCAAATTGGCAAAGTCATTTTCGGCAATTTTGCGCAAGATGCGCCGCATGATTTTGCCGGAGCGGGTTTTAGGAAGGCCGGGCGTAAAGTGGAGATGGTCAGGGGTGGCAATGGGACCAATCTCGGTACGAACATGGTTCCTGAGTTCCGCGGCAAACGCATCGCTGGATTCTTCACCAACATTAAGCGTCACATAACAATATATGCCCTGGCCCTTTATGTCGTGCGGATAACCAACCACAGCCGCCTCGGCGACCTTGGGGTGCGAGACCAGCGCACTTTCCACTTCTGCCGTACCCATGCGATGGCCGGAGACATTAATCACATCATCGACTCGGCCGGTAATCCAGTAATAGTCATCATCGTCTCGCCGACAGCCATCACCCGTAAAATATTTGCCCTTGTAGGTCGAAAAATAGGTCTGGATGAAGCGATCATGGTCTCCGTAAACACTACGTGCCTGGCCTGGCCAGCTCGCTGTGATGCACAGATTGCCGACGGTCGCCCCATCCAGCACTGCGCCTTCACCATCAACCAACTGCGGCTGGATACCAAAGAACGGCTTGCCGGCACTGCCCGGCTTCATGCCGTGGGCACCGGGCAATGTCGTGATCATTACGCCACCGGTCTCGGTCTGCCACCAGGTATCGATAATCGGCGACTTGGCTTCGCCCACAACATCATAATACCAGCGCCAGGCTTCCGGGTTTATCGGTTCGCCCACCGTGCCCAGCAAGCGAATGGAAGAACGGTCATGCGCTTTGACCGGCTCGTCGCCTTCGCGCATCAAGGCACGGATTGCCGTTGGCGCAGTATAGAAGATATTGACCTTGTGCTTGGCGACCACTTGCCAAAAACGGCCATGATCGGGATAGTTGGGTACGCCTTCGAACATCACCTCGGTCGCGCCATTTATAAGTGGACCATATACTATGTAGCTATGTCCGGTTACCCAGCCAATATCGGCTGAACACCAGAAGACCTCACCCGGCTTATAGTCAAAAACATAGTGGAAGGTCGTGGCCACCCAGACTGCATAGCCACCAGTGGTATGGAGCACGCCCTTGGGCTTGCCAGTTGAGCCCGAAGTATAGAGAATGAACAGAGGGTCTTCCGCATTCATGGGTTCGCACGGACATGTTGTGGGCACATCCGCTGCAACTTCATGATACCAGTGATCGCGCCCTTCTTTCATCACGATATCACTGCCTGTATGGTTTATCACCAACACCGCATCAACGTCCGTGCCATCCTTCTCGAGCGCCGCATCGACATTGCTCTTCAGGGGCACAGCCTTGCCTCCACGCAGCCCCGCATCAGCGCACACCACAAACTTACTCTCGCAATCTTCAATGCGTCCAGCCAACGCTTCGGGAGAAAAACCGCCAAACACGACCGAGTGGATCGCACCAATGCGGGCGCAAGCCAGCATCGCCACCGCACCCTCGACAATCATCGGCATGTAAATGGTCACCCGGTCGCCTTTCTGTACGCCCAGCTTCTTCAGGGCGCCGGCCATCTTGACCACTTCCGCCAGCAGTTCGGCATAGGTCAGCTTCCGGCTATTGCCAGCAGGATCGTCAGGCTCAAAGATCAACGCCGTGACATCCCCTCGGCCCGCTGCGACATGCCGATCCACTGCATTGTGACAAATGTTCAGCACACCATCTTCAAACCACTTGATCGATACAGGATCGTAAGACCAGTTCGAAATCGTGCTTGGCACCTGCGTCCATTCCAGACGCTCCGCCTGCTTGGACCAAAATCCATCAGGGTCCGACAGGCTTTCAGAGTAGAGAGCCTCATAGTCAGACGAGCTCGCATTGGTGTTGCTGGTCGCCTTGTGATCAGGCTGAATCATATCGCTCATTATCTGCTCTCCTGCGGAATGTTTTGTGATCACTAGCAAGATATCTGAAGCCCTTGAAAGCTATTTTGAGCAATATGATCTAATGGTAGCGATTGCACAGCCAATCATGCTAGCAAAGACCAACAATGAAACGCACTGTGGAGGAGTTGGCATGGCAAGCGCAGCACAAACATCCGGTATTGATAGCGCTTTTGAAATCCATCCGTTGACCCCGGCTATCGGTGCAGAACTCTCCGGCATTAATCTGTCTGAACCCCTGTCAGCCGAAATTATCGCTGACATCCGGCAAACTCTTCTCGACAATAAGGTCATTTTCTTTCGTGACCAGAATCTCAATCGGGAACAGCTGCTGCATTTTGCTAAAAGTTTTGGGGCCCTGGAAATCCATCCCGCCACACCAAAGGATCAACCCAATCCGGAAATTTTGCGCATTGAACATGGCGCAAAAAGCAAGGGCCAGGAAAATATGTGGCACAGTGATGTCACCTGGCGTACCAAACCATCGCTGGGATCGGTATTGAGCGCTCTCGAAATACCGCCAGTTGGCGGGGATACGCTATTCGCCAATATGAACCTCGCTTATGAAAAACTACCGCAAGATGTCCGCGAACATATTACCGGCATGACGGCGGTGCATGATATTGCCAGAGTGTTCGCCAAGCGCCTCAACAAAAAACCGGAAGAGCTGCATGATCAATATCCACCACAGGAACATCCCGTGGTGCGCACCCATCCGGAAACCGGATTGCGAAGTCTTTATGTCAACAGTGCCTTTACCAGCCATATTGTAGGCATGGATGCAGATGACAGCCAAGAACTGCTAAAAAAACTCTATGCGACAGCCGCCAATCCCGAGATTCAGTGCCGATTCAAATGGACCAAAGGCGCCATCGCATTTTGGGACAACCGCGCGTCGCAGCATTTTGCTGCATCCGATTATTTCCCGGCCCGCCGCGTCATGGAGCGCGCCACAATCGCCGGCGATCGGCCTTATTTTTCTGCTGATCACTAGCGACAAACCGGCCTGCCCTGGCGTGCCGTTGCGATGACGCTACGGAATCGGTCTGATAAAATGGCTAGTCACGTAACCCTTGCGCGATGACCCCATGACCGATAGTTTTCCCACCACAGGATGAGGGAAACTATGATGCGCAAAGCACTTTTACTCGCGGTCTGCTCAGCAGCATTGGCCATTTCAGGATGCAGCCAAGACGGTGGATCCGGTGGCTCGGATGCCGACGTCACCAACACCGAATATCCCGAACAGGTATTCTGGGGCGACACCCATCTCCACACCGACAACAGTATTGACGCATTTGGATTTGGCAACCG
Organism: Sphingorhabdus sp. Alg231-15; assembly: GCF_900149705.1. Taxonomy (NCBI): domain Bacteria; kingdom Pseudomonadati; phylum Pseudomonadota; class Alphaproteobacteria; order Sphingomonadales; family Sphingorhabdaceae; genus Sphingorhabdus; species Sphingorhabdus sp. Alg231-15. Next base: position 2,193,772 of record NZ_LT703001.1, read on the forward strand.
GCTCGATGCCGAGGCAGCGTTGCGCTTCGCCAAAGGCGAGGAGGTGACTGCAACCAAGGGCGAAAAGGCCAAGCTCTCCCGCCCTCTCGACTTTCTGGTTATCGCGGACCATAGCGATGCCGTGGGTGCGACCAAGGCGCTTTATGAAGCGCCGCGCATTGCACTTTTAGGCAATGATTTCTTGCTCCGCTGGTATGATATGATGCACGAAAGCGACGAAGGTTCACTGGCGGTCACGGCTGAACTCATCGACGGCGCAGCTGCTGGAACCTTGCCCGAAGGTCTTTTCGACCCGGAAGAATCCGCGGATCGGATCACATCGTTGTGGACAGAACATGGCGAGACGCTGGATGAGTATAACGAGCCCGGCAAGTTTACCGCTTTTCATGGCTTTGAATATACGCCCATGCCCGGCGGAGATAATCTGCATCGCGTGGTTATGTTCCGTGACGGTGCCGACAAGACTAGCACCATGCTTCCCTTCGCCAGCTTTGACGCCGGCGATCCGGAACAGCTTTGGGCCTATATGGCGGCCTATGAAAAAAGCACGGGCGGAAAAGTCCTCGCGATCCCGCATAACAGCAATGTGTCGAACGGCCGCATGTTTGCGATGAACAAGCTGGACGGCAGTCCAATCGATGAAGCCTATATTAAAACGCGCGCTCTGCGCGAGCCAATTGTCGAGGTCACCCAGATTAAGGGCGACAGTGAAAGCCATCCATTCCTCTCTCCCAATGATGAATTTGCCAATTATGGCGATGCCGGCTGGGACAAATGCAATCTGAGCTGCGGCAAGGATATGCCTCCGGAAAGCTACGGCGGCAGCTATGCTCGTGAAGCCTTGAAGCGCGGCCTGGAATTCACACAGAAAATGGGCGCTAATCCATTCAAGTTTGGCATGATCGGTTCAACCGACAGCCATACCTCGCTGGCCACAGCCGACGAGGATAATTTTTACGGCAAGCACAGCGGCAACGAGATCAACAATAAAGACCGCGCAATGGCGCCGCAAAATCTGGGCACACGCAGAGGCCGGTTTGGCTGGCACTATCTGTCGAGTGGCTATGCAGCGGTCTGGGCAACCAGTAACACGCGTGAAGCGATTTTTGATGCGATGATGCGCCGCGAAGTTTATGCAACAACTGGTCCGCGTATGCAGGTGCGTTTCTTTGGCGGTTTTGACTTTGCCGAAGGCGACACCGGTGATCTGGTCAAAACCGGCTATGCCAAGGGCGTCCCGATGGGAGGCGATCTCACGGGTGGAGACGGGAAGGTCCCCAGCTTCCTCATTTCTGCTCTGATGGACCCTGAAAGCGCCAATCTTGACCGGATTCAGGTGGTCAAAGGATGGATCGACGCCAGCGGGGAATCCCAGGAGAAAATCTACAATGTCAGCTGGAGCAGCCCTGATGACCGCACGGTGGGCGCAGACGGAAAGCTGACCACGGTCGGCAATACTGTGGATCTGACCAAGGGCACCTGGGAAAATAGTATCGGCGCACCGGAGCTCATCACATGGTGGCAAGATCCCGATTTCGATGCGCAGCAAAATGCATTTTACTATGTGCGTGTGCTCGAGATACCAACGCCAACATGGCCGGTTTATGATGCGTTAAAATTCGGCCTCACACTGCCGGACGATGTCATAAAAATCCAGCAGGAACGGGCCTATTCGTCGCCGATCTGGTACACACCTAGCGCTTCAACAAGTTGACAATATGGTTGCGCGACCTGCGCGGCAAATCAGGAGTATCATGCAGAGATGAAATTGCTGAAAGAGCCTCTGGTCCATTTTCTGGGCGGGGCATTGCTGGTTTTTGCATTTTTCTGGGCCACGGGATCGAATCGCGATCCGGCCGATTATGAGATCACCATCAGTGAGACCGATATCAAGCGGATAAAAGCGGGCTGGGTGCAAAATTTCCGGCGCGCACCCACTCAGTCTGAACTGGATGGGTTGATCGATCGGGAAATCAGGGAAGAAATCTATTATCGCGAGGCCTTGCGACTTGGACTTGATCGCAATGATCCCGTTATCCGTCGCCGCTTGTTCACAAAAATGCGGTTCCTCGACAATGAGGAGATGCTGACCACGGAGCCAACCGATGCGGTTTTGCAGAAATGGCTGGATGAACATCCGAAAAAATATGCGCAGTCTTCGCTCTACGATCTGGAACAAATTTATCTTGGGCAACCTGGCATGCGCGATGATGCACGTATCGCCCAGCTGGTAGACGATTTGAACCAAGGCATAGTTCAACCTGACGATGCTGGGCGACCGATTTCGCTACCCGGTCAACTGCGCGGAGCCGACACTGCAGATATATCCCGTCAGTTTGGTGAGAAATTCGCAAGTTCCCTGACCGGTCTGGAAACCGATAGCTGGCAAGGACCTGTCCTATCGGGATTCGGCCTGCACCTGGTCAAGATCACTGACAAGAAGCCAGGTAAAGCAGCCAGCCTTGAAGATGTTCGCCAACGCGTCACCAATGACTGGCGTGCGGCGCAAACTGAGACCCAGGAAAAGGCCAGATTGAACAGATATCAAGAGCAATATGATGTGACGGTTGTCGGGCGCCGATGACATGTCGCCCATGAAGTTTTGTCTCTCTGCTCTGGCGCTTGTAATCTGCACACTAGTCTCTGTTTCGCCGGCCAGCGCTGATGAACTGCGTCCAGCCTATGTCGAACTGACCCAGCAATCTGAAAACGATTGGCATCTGTTGTGGAAAGCATCTGAGCGATCGCGGCTGGGCCGATCGGGCGAGATAATTTTGCCCGGCAATTGCGCTCAAATCGGTGAAACGGAAAAGAGATTTGCGGCAACCAATGTCATCACCACCCTATCCCTCAAATGCACGGGGTCGATAGCCGGTGAGACTGTTGGATTAAAAGGCCTGGAACTCAGCACCACCGATGCTCTGGTGAGGATCGCACCGATTGGCGAGGAAACACAAACCCTTCGACTAACACCCAAGGCCCCCGTCGCAACAATCGCACAAAAAGATGAAATTGCTAATGTCGCGTGGACCTATACCATCATCGGTATCGAGCATATCGTACTCGGCTTTGACCATCTTCTGTTCGTCCTGGCACTTGTCCTTTTACTGAAAGGCGGATGGCTCGTTGCAAAAACAGTTACCGCCTTCACCATCGCGCACAGCATAACCCTAATCGGCTCCACGCTCGGCTACCTGTCCCTGCCCTCGCAGCCAGTTGAAGCGATCATTGCCTTGTCGATTGTTTTTCTGGCGGTCGAGATTGTCAAAGCACAACGCAATCATGATATCCACGGACCCCGCCTGTCAGAACGTTTCCCGTGGATCGTCGCTTTTCTGTTCGGGCTGCTGCACGGGTTCGGGTTTGCAGGAGCCCTGGCCGAAATCGGACTGCCACAGGATGATGTCCCGATGGCATTGCTGACTTTCAATCTGGGTGTCGAAATTGGTCAGTTGATCATCGTCGCAATCGCCTTTGCGCTCCTCCGATTAATCCGCCACTTTCAGCGGTCATGGTTACAGCCGGTCAAGACAGCAACCTCTTATGCCATTGGCATCATCGCCACCTATTGGTTCATCGAACGCATGGTCGCTTGATACAGTTTAGCGGCGATCAATCTCCAATTGTGCCAAACGCAACTGAATTTTCTTCATTTCACCCAGCAGGCTCAATGTGCTCATTCGATCGAACAACCACATTTTCAGCAAACCAAGCGCAATAAATGCAATCACGCAGCCAGCCGACCACAAGACAGTATCACGCAACGCCTGCGCCTCGATGGCCTGCCACCCACAGAAAACAGCCAACAAGAAGAAGGCAAAGGCGTACACACCCGCCAGATAGGTCCAGAAACGCATCGGTCCCTGAAAAGTTGCGCCCAACTGGTCGAAAAGGCCGCGACCATTTTCCAGGTCTTGCAAAAAGGCCTTGTCATCGGCGCTAAGGCTGGCGCCCAGATCGTCATCAAATTTTGTCATCATATATTCTCCTTATTCGTCACTATCTTCGCTCAATGCCATCTTGAGATGGCGGCGGGCATGGAAAAGGCGTGATTTTGCTGTGCCCAAAGCCGTTCCGGTCGCTGTCGCGATTTCCGCCAAGGTCAAACCTTCACTGAAATAGAGCGTTGCAACAAACCGATGATCGTCACTAAGTCGGCCAAAGGCCTGATCGATTGAAACCCTGTTCTCAGCAGACGGTGGCAGCGATATCTCGGCATCAGTGACATCGCTATCGTAAGTGCCTCGATACTTCTGAACCTTACGAATCCGGTCAGCGCATTTGCGATGTAATATCTTATAGGCCCAGGCGGGAAACCGTGATGGATCACGAAGGCCGATCCAGCCTCTGCAAATACCGCTCCATGCTTCCTGCACGGCGACCCGCGCCTGTTCTTCATCGCGCAATAGCCGATAGGCTGTCCGCATCAAACGGGGATGCCATCGCGCTGCCAATCGCTCGCCCGCACGCCGATCTCCGGCCTGAATCCGGGTCAGCAACAACTCGTCATAAATTCGATCGGTATCGCTGTAGCGCATAGACATCCCAATGGCCTTTACTCCTATAGTCGGAGCAAAGCGCCAAAAGGTTCAACTGAGCGAAAATTTTTTGCGCTATTGCGCTGTATAACCACCGTCGACAACAAATTCGGCACCGGTTACATAGGTCGATTCATCCGATGCTAGAAATAATACGCAATTCGCAATGTCTCTCGGCTCGCCCAACCTGCCCGCCGGGATCGCTGCCTCTATCGCTTGGTAATTATCCGAATTTGTATCTGCACCAGCGCTTTGCATATTGGTGCGGATGATGCCCGGGTGAACGGTATTGACCCGAATATTCTCTGCCGCCACTTCCAGCGCCACCGATTTGCTGAACAGCTTCACGGCACCTTTTGATGCAGCATAGCTGGCGCTGCCGCGAAAACCGACCAGTCCGGCAACCGAAGACAGATTGATAATCGATCCTCCACCGGATTGACGCATTGCCGCAACAGCCGCTTGCGTTCCCATGAAGCTGCCTTCGACATTCACTTCAAACTGCCGACGAAGCGCGGGTATGGCATTGTCACTGTGAATGGCAGCAACATCCAGGATACCGGCATTATTGACCAGCACATCCAGTCGTCCATGCTCGGCCAGTACAGCCGCCGTCACTTTTTCCCAATCCTGCTGCGATGTAACATCCTGCTTGACTGCCGTTACAATGCCTCCTTTTTCGCGGATCAACGATGCGGTTTCTTCAACGCCGGGATGATCGACATCGCTGAGCACAATGATCGCATCTTCTTCGGCCAGCCGCTCCGCGATGGCAGCACCAATGCCCGGCCGAGACGCGCCGCCTGTGACCAGCGCTACCTTGCCTTCCAATCGTTTGGTCATTTACTTCAGCCTGCTGGCGGTCTGTGGGCGCTATCCGACCAGTCCTGCCGCGCGGCCCATTGTTCGAGCGTTTCAAACTCTACCTCGGGCAGGCGTTGTTGCACGAAATCGGTATTGACCCAGAATGGCTTGGTCTCTGCCTTGTTGTTATATTCGTAGAAGGCAGCAATGCCGGCAGACATGGTTTCACGATTTTCTTCCGGAACGTCGTCACCGAATGCGCCGACTAGCAGGTCACCAAATTCTGTCGGTGTGCAAGGATCATATTTGATCTCACGGCCGAAAACTTTCGACAATATCTCGGCCACCTGCGGCGGTTTGATGCGTTGCGGTCCGCCGATGTTCAGCCATGATCCTTCAAAGTCAGGGCGGTCCATAGCGGCGACCATACATTTGCCGACATCATCCAGACTGATCCAGTTGGCTTCCAGATGCGCCTCATGCGGATAGACATATCGGCTTTCGTCGACGATGAACGGCCGCGCCCAGTTGGTCAGGAGATTGTCCATGAAAAGGACTGATCCGAATACCGTCGCCGGCACACCCGAGCGGAAGATCGAGTTTACCGCGATTGTGTTATTGCCATATGTAAATGGATCGCCCGGGCGCTCCGGGATCCAGCTCGAAGTGTTCCAGATAAAGCGCTTTCCGCCCGCTTTTTGAACCGCTTCAGCAACCCGCCCGGTCAGCGTTGCCCGATCTTCCCTCGCTTGCAGCGGATGGGTATAGAATACCGCGTCAGAACCTTCAAAAGCCGGTACCCAGGTATCCTCATCATAAAGATCGAAAATCCGCGCTTCATCGGCAACATTGCTGCCGCCCAGATCAGGGGTTTCGCTGCGGGACAATGCCCGCACCTTGTGGCCCGTTGCGCCCAACTGCCTGATTTGTGCCAAACCTTGACGCCCGGTTGCGCCGACCACTGATACCAATGCCATCTCGAATCCTCCTTTATATTTGGAAAGGAGGCTAATCGCACAGGCACTAGTGCCCAATGCTCCATTTTATCAGGGCATTTTTGTTAGGAGGCTTGCTCGTTCAGCATCTTCTGCCAGCGCTGCATACCGGTAATCCAACGCTCCGGATCGCTGCCCTTTTGCTTGATATAGTCAGCCACTTGCGGGTGCGGCATTATCAAGAAGCGTTCTTCTTCAATGGCTTCCAGCGTGATCTGCGCCACCGCTTCGGCGGACAGCATGCCGTCTTTCGCCACGGTCGAGGTGTCAATATCCGCCGTCATCGCAGTTGCTACGCCTTGCGGACACAGTACCGAGACCTTCAGTCCATCGTCGCCATGGGTTATTGCCAGCCACTCAGCAAAACTGACGGCCGCATGTTTGGTAACCGAATAGGGAGCAGAACCGATTTGGGCCAGAAGCCCAGCCGCAGAGGCCGTGCTCAAGATGTACCCACCACCACGCGCCAACATTTTTGGAACCAAAATGCGGGCAGCACGTATGTGCGCGAGGACGTTAATATCCCATATTTTCTGCCAGCCGTCGTCAGCGACTTCGACACCGCCTTCCATGATGATGCCAGCGTTGGAGACAAAAAGGTCGATGGGGCCGATGTCATTCTCCACGGTCTCGATCAGGGACGCAATGTCGGCCTCGGAAGAGACATCGGTCTGTATTGCCGTTCCGCCAATGTCCGCTGCTACTGTCTGTGCACCGGCCAGATCCCGGTCTGCACATATGACATGCTTCGCGCCCACTTCTGAGAAGCGCCGCGCCATCGCTGCGCCAATGCCGCTCGCAGCACCCGTGATCACGATGATTTTGTCTTTGAGATTCATGAATATAATGTCCTGTTCAATCTATTTTGAAGGACGTTAGGCGAAGGTTTCTCAAATAGACAGGCTGTGATTATCTTTTGTGATCAATCCTTTTCGACAATCTGCCAGGCGGTTGCGCTGTCATAGACGAAGCGCTCTTGCAAGATGTGGTCGGCAGACCAGATCTGGTGTGTGATTTCATGTAGCCGGCGCGTCACACCATTTTTATCGGTGGCATCGAACGTCCAGACGATCACCACATTATCGCCATCGACCAGTATCGTTTCCGGGGGATGAGTCTTCATCTCCTGAAGATTGGCAAGCGCTCGCTTCTCATGCGCGACGAGATTTTCTCGGCTACGGCGCGGTGGCGCCAGATTTTCCTGCATAGAGGCGTCGGCATGATAAAAATCTTCAATTGCCTTGGCGTGGTCACCATGGACAACGGCATCTACAAATTGTTCAACACGCTTGCGGCTGGGCATTGCATTTCTCTCCTCTCATTCCAAATTTTCGCTATTCATCGAGAGCGGCCAGTATCTTTCCGAGGCTCCCTGCCAATTTTTTAATCTCGTCGGTCGAGAGACTTTCATCGATAAGCGCATTAATCTCGCCAAATGGAGCGCTGATATCGCTAAGCGCAGTCGATCCTTTTGGCGTAACCGCCAGTTCCCAAGCCCTGCCGTCGGAGGCTGATCGCTTTCTGCTAATATAGTCAGCAGCCAATAGACGGTTTGCCATAGTCATGACTGCACTTTCCCGTTGAGAAAGCTTGTCCGCCACAAAGCGCTGGGTCACGGGTCCGTTCTTGGCAATGATGGATAACGCAGCTGCTTGCGCCGTCGTCAGTCCCGCCGTTTGCTTGAGCGCAGCGTCTGTACTTTTTTTCAAGCGATGCGCAACGCGCTGCAGCATGAAATAGAGACGATGTTCCGACGCCGACATGCAAGGTCCTTCGATATTGACAATCCTATTGATATGCAATTACTACATATGTGTAGTATTATTACAAGAGGAGATTGAAATGGGCGCGATAGATGTCTGGTCGCAGATGACAACCGAGCGCATGGCCAAAGCCCCCTGGCTGGAAACCTTGTTGAGATGGACAGGTCAGGCAGGCGATCCCTTGACACCCACCACGCAATCAACTTTGCAGGCGATGGATGCGGTGGCGGTAGATATTTCCCTGTTGTCGGCATGGCATGGTCCGCAAGGGTCACTGATCAGCAATGAAGAAGTGAATGATCAAATCGATAGCGCGCCAGATCGATTCCGCGGGCTTGCAACAGTTGACCTCAGCAATCCGATGCAGGCGGTCCGGGAAATTCGCAAATGGGTGGATGGAGAAAAATTTGTCGGCGTACGTGTGGTTCCCTGGCTCTGGGATCTTCCGCCCAATGATCGCCGATACTATCCGGTTTATGCCGCCTGTGTCGATCTTGGCGTCCCGTTTTGCACGCAAATCGGGCACACCGGACCTCTGCTGCGCTCAGAAACAGGTCGTCCCATCCCTTATCTCGAAGATGTCCTGCTGGACTTTCCAGAACTGGTCGTTGTAGCCGGCCATGTCGGGTTTCCGTGGATTGACGAACTGATTTCCCTAACCATCAAGTTTCCCAATTTCCATGTCGACACATCAGCATATGCCGTTCACCGTCTTCCGACCGACTTTGTGAACTACATGAAGGGAATCGGATCCAAGCGGGTGATGTTTGGAACAAACTGGCCGATGTTGTCTCCACAGCAATGTCTGCATCACTTGGATCAGCTAGACCTTACACCAGAACAGGAGGACGCCTTTCTGTTTGGCAATGCCAGCCGGGCCTTCAATCTCTAGCCGCTAAGTTCTGCGATAGCTGCGGACTAGAGATTCAAAGACTTGCGAATGCTGTCCGTATCCGACGTTGTGTCTATGGCACCATCTTCTACTGCACAGCGAGAGCGGAAATCTCAGCCCGCGACAAAACTATATTCTCCGCCTTTTTCAAGGCCTCGCTGATAGGCCGGGCGGGCTTGCAGCCACTTAACAAATGCGGCCAGCTTGGGATGCGTTTTTGCACGACCTTGAGCAATCGCTACCTCGGCGGGAAAGCTCAGCATGAAATCAGCGGCACTCAGTTTATCACCGAGGAAATGGCCGGACGGACTGAGTTCATTTTCCATAAAGTCGAAATGGCTGGTCAGCTGTTCATTGATCCGCGGCATCAGCGGCGCGCCAGCTTCTTCCAACCGGCCGACATAGAGGTTCAGCAAAATCGGTGTCATCGCCGATCCCTCGGCAAAATGTATAAGCTCAAGATGGCGGATGTAATCGTCCGTCCCGCGCTCCGGTACATATTGGTCGCCTCCATGATGCGCGCAGATATGCTCAACAATGGCGCCGGATTCGATGATCATCCGTCCGTCATCCTCAATCATCGGCGACTTGCCGAGAGGGTGCAGCGCGGTCAGACTCGGCGGTGCCTGATTGGTAACAGCATCGCGTTGATGATGGCGAATTTCATAGGGGCGGCCAATTTCTTCAAGCAGCCATAATATCCGCTGCGACCGGCTATTGTTGAGATGGTGGACGATCAATGTCATTTTTGGCTCTCCGGGAAATATGGGTTTAACATGTTTGAAACAGCGGCTACTTATCTCCCTGCATAATGCTAATGCGATAATATCCTAGGATTTATTCGCGGTGGCGTTGTCCAAGGCTGCCGGAGAATGTGATCAATATGACGCTAGAAACACCTATCGCAAAAACCTACATCACCGCAGACGCCTTATTGTCGGACAGCTTTCGATTGGGCATGCAGATATTGAAGAGCGATTTTTCTCCGACTCATATAGTTGGAATCTGGCGGGGCGGCGCGCCGGTTGGCATTGCGGTGCAAGAAATATTGGAATTTCACGGTGTCTCGACCGACCATATCGCGATTAGAACTTCCTCTTATTCCGGGATTGATAAACAGGAACGGTCCGTTCGGGTTTTTGCGCTCGGCTATCTGGTGGATACGCTCAATCCCGAAGATAATCTGCTCATTGTGGACGATGTGTTTGACAGCGGCCGAAGCATCGAAGCTTTCCTCAAGGAACTCAGCGAAAGATGCCGCCATAATATGCCCAAGGACGTTCGGGTTGCCACTGTCTATAGCAAGCCGTCGCGCAACAAGACCGCCTTGCAACCCGATTTCTTCATTCATGAAACTGAAGATTGGCTGATTTTCCCCCATGAACTGGACGGGCTGACCAAAGAAGAAATTTGCGCCAACAAATCTGATGCTTCGATCATTTTTGATGAGGAAGACATCCCCAATCCCATCATCATAAAGAGCTAGATATGTCTTTTACATCTCCGGAACAGCGCCAGGCTTTTATAGCAGATATTCCCAAGGCCGAATTGCACTTACATATCGAAGGCTCGCTTGAACCCGAAATGATGTTTGCGCTGGCCCAGCGTAACGATATTGATATTCCCTTTGCCTCGGCCGAAGAGGTTAGAAAAGCTTATGCTTTTTCCAATCTGCAAGATTTTCTGGATATCTATTATCAGGGGATGAATGTCCTGCGCACCGAGCAGGATTTCTACGACCTGACCATGGCCTATTTCAAGCGAATCCACGCCGACAATGCTATTCACGCCGAGATATTTTTTGATCCGCAGGGACATACCGAGCGCGGGATAGCTTTTTCAACCGCGATTGACGGAATATTGCGGGCATTGAGTGATGCTGAGGCGCATCTGGGCATTACATCGAAGCTGATCATGTGCTTCCTTCGCCATCTGAGCGAAGATGATGCCTTTGCAACGCTTGAAGAGGCAACACCCTATCTCGACCGAATAGCCGGGGTTGGCCTTGATTCTTCGGAATTGGGTCACCCGCCATCCAAATTTTCGAAAGTTTTTGCCAAAGCGAAGATGCTGGACCTCAAAACCGTCGCTCATGCGGGAGAAGAAGGGCCACCGGAATATATCTGGGAGGCGCTCGACCTGCTGAAGATAGATCGAATGGATCATGGCAACCGGTCGTTGGAGGATGATGGGTTGATCGCAAAGCTGCGTGACAGTCAGATGGCCTTGACGGTCTGCCCCCTGTCCAACCTCTCTCTGTGCGTGGTTGACAAGCTGGAAGATCATCCGCTGAAAAAAATGCTCGATCTTGGCCTCTGCGCAACCATGAATTCGGATGATCCTTCCTATTTTGGCGGCTATCTCAATGATAATTACGAAGCCACGGCTGTAGCTTTGGATCTTGATAAGGATGATATCATCACATTGGCGAAAAATAGCTTTCGTGGATCATTTCTTAGTGAGAATACCGTCGCACAATCGCTCCAGCGCATTGACGATTATGTATTGGCATTTGACCGAAAAACGGGTTGAACCGAAGCCAGTCCATTGGAAATCTTGGCTTTTTGCTGTTACTGCGCCAGATAATGCTCTCACGTGACCGAGGAATGATATTATGAACCAAATGGATGATCAATCGCCTCGATCTGACACCATATTGGTTACTGGCGCTGCGGGCTTCATTGGCCATGCGGTTTCCCACAGGCTGATCGACCGCGGCGAGAGCGTGATTGGCATCGATAATCTGAATGACTATTATGATCCCGGGCTGAAAGCCGCGCGCCTGGCTAATTTGCAGACATTGGAACGGTTTGCGTTTGCGGAACTCGATGTCTCAGATGCGGAAGGCGTCAGCACATTGGTACGAGACAATGGCGTAAAGCGTATCATCCATCTCGCGGCGCAGGCTGGCGTGCGCTATAGCATCGACAATCCGTTTGCTTATCAAAAATCAAATCTGGAAGGGCATTTGAGCTTGCTGGAAGCCAGCCGTCATGCACCGGATTTTGAGCATTTGGTCTATGCATCATCTAGTTCTGTCTATGGTGACAAGCCGATGGGCGGCGAAGGTTTTGTCGAGGAAGCGCCCGCTGTTGATCCGGTGTCGCTTTATGCTGCAACCAAACGCTCCTGCGAATTGATGAGCGCATCCTATGCAAAGCTATATGGCTTTCCGCAAACCGGGTTGCGGTTTTTCACCGTTTACGGGCCATGGGGTCGGCCGGATATGGCCTATTTCGGTTTCACCAAAAAGATTCTCGCGGGCGAGCCTATTGAAGTTTATGGCGAGGGTAAAATGGCCCGGGACTTCACTTATATTGATGACATTGTTGACGGCATATTGGGGGCGTTGGACAATCCCCCGGCCGCTGGTGAACACCGGGTATTGAACATCGGAGACAGCCGGCCGATTGGTCTTATGGACATGATCGAAGCGCTGGAACAGGCGCTGGGCATGAAAGCGGAGAAAATCATGCGCCCGATGCAGCCCGGAGACGTTACCGCGACCTATGCCGATGTGTCGAAACTGCATGCGCTGACCGGTTACGAACCAGAGGTCATGCTGGAAGACGGACTAAAACGATTTGTCAGCTGGTATCGCGACTTTTATGGTAATCTACCGCCGGAATAATCAGTGGGTCAATATTGCCGCCGGTGAGAACCTCGCATGACCTGTTGCGCGACGAGACGGAGTTGCTCATTTACCGCTTCATCTGCACAGACACCGTCCTTGAAAATCCCGCCCGATGCGTTGATCCCCACACCCAATGGCGTGGGCCAACCGCGCAGCGCGTGCACTATTGATCGCATCGCCGCCAGAGTTGAACCGGTTGCTTGCCAACCATAAGCAGTGACGATTAGTCCAACCGGCAAGCCATCCAGATAGACCCGCGCATCTCCGGCCGTTTCCTCAATATAGTCGACAGCATTTTTGACCAGGCCAGATATGGTGCCATGATAACCAGGGCTAGCCAATATGATCCCGTCGGCGCGTCGGACGGCTTCAACAAGCGCCTCTCCGGTCTCGTTCAATCCCGCCGGATCAGAGCGATAATGTGGCAAGGCACAAAGCTTGGCTGATCCGAAGAGCTTCGTTTCGGCACCGGCATCCGACGCCGTCTTGAGTGCAATCGCCAATGCCTGTTCTGTTGAGCTGTGCGGATTGGTCGTTCCACCGAGGCCCAGGATAAAGGGTTTGTCTTCATTTTTCGCCATGGACACTCTTAACAAGTCTTTTCAAATAATTGCAACGGTCAACTATGGCGGGAGATCATGGTCAAAAGAACAGGTTGTAGCGCTGGCACAAGCCATGTTTTAATTGACCGGTTAAAGGTGATTCGATATCGCGCATAACTACTATATTGGCGCCGATCATATTCGCACTTGTCAGATAATTTCGAAGGTTTTCTCCCATGCGTAAGTTTACCGAAGAACAGCATATGTTTCGTGATGCCTATCGCCGCTTTCTGGCCGATGAGGTTGCGCCACGGATGGATGAATTCCGCGAAGCCGGCATTGTAGACCGAGACATATTCAAGAAAGCAGGTGATCAGGGCTTCCTGATGATCTGGCCGGATGAGAAATATGGCGGCATGGGCGATGATGATTTCCGCTATGAGCAGATTATCATTGAAGAAACCACACGGGCGGGCTGCGCCGAATGGTATAACACTCTGCATAGCCGCTTGGTCGGGCCCTATTTCAAGAATATCGGCAACGAAGAACAGCGCGAGCGATTCCTGCCCAAATGCGTCAGCGGTGAGACCATATTGGCGGTGGCGATGACTGAACCCGGCGCTGGCAGTGATCTCTCGGGAATGAAGACAACCGCAACGGATAATGGCGATCATTGGGTGCTGAACGGCTCCAAGACCTACATCTCCAACGGTATCAACGCGGATGTGGTCATTGTCGCGGCTAAAATCGCGGGCGTCGACGACAAGCATGCGATGGTATTGCTAATCGTCGAGCGCGGCATGGAAGGTTTTGAGCGCGGCCAGAATCTGGAGAAAATTGGACTGCATGCGCAGGATACGGCGGAGCTGTTCTTCAACAATGTCAAAATTCCAAAAGAGAACCAACTCGGAACACCGGGCAAGGGCTTTATCCATCTGATGGAGGGCCTGGCAGAAGAGCGGTTGATCGGCATGGTCGGCTATGGCGCATCAGCGCGCCGGGCCTTTGATGTTACGCGTGAGTTTGTGATGGAGCGCGACGTATTTGGCAAGAAGCTGAGCGACATGCAGAACACCCAGTTCAAGATGGCCGAAATGGATGCCAAGATCGATATGCTGCAGGTCTATATCGACCACTGTGTAGAGGTGCACAATCAAGGCGGTCTTAATGCCAATATCGCGGCCAAAGGCAAAATGCTGGGCAGCGAGATCGAATGGGAAATGGCTGACCTGGGGCTGCAACTGCATGGCGGCGCGGGTTATATGAAGGAATATGAGATCAGCCGCATTTTCACCGATGCGCGGATGAGCCGGATCTATGCCGGAAGCAGCGAGATCATGCGCTATATTGTTGGACGCGATGTGTTCAGTCAGAAGTATCAAAGCATTCTTGAGTAGGATTCGGGCTTGAATAAGGTTCTGGCTTGAATCGGCTATAGGCCCGGTTAGACTGACTGACAGCAGAAGAAAAGCAAGGCGAGTCGCCCCCATTTCTCGATTGACGTTTACGTAAACTGCTTGACTGTGCTGCAGCGCAACATTAACTATGCACTTAAATAGCCCAGAATCTATCAAAATAAGGAAGATCGCATGACCGAAGCCTATATTTATGACTCAGTGCGCAGCCCGCGTGGCAAAGGCCGCAGCGACGGCAGCTTGCACGAAATCACTGCTCTTGATCTTGCATCTCAGGTGCTCGCTTCGGTGAACGACCGCAACGAGCTGGACGGCCATGAAGTGGAAGATATTGCTTATGGCTGTGTCTCTCCCGTGGGTGAGCAAGGCGCCGTGATCAGCCGTATGGCCGCACTTAAAGCCGGTTATGCTGACACTACATCCGCGATTCAGGTCAACCGTTTCTGCGGTTCTGGCCTAGAAGCAGTGAACATCGCAGCCGGCAAGATTAAATCCGGCGAAGCCGATCTGGCCGTTGGCGGCGGCGTTGAGTCCATGTCCCGCATTCCGATGGGCAGCGACGGACTGGGCGGAATGGCTGACCCGACGCTGGTCTTTCAGGAATATTTTGTACCGCAGGGTATTTCTGCCGATCTGATCGCCACCAAATATGGCTATAGCCGCGATGATGTCGACGCCTATGCCGTAGAAAGCCAAAAACGCGCAGCGAAAAGCTGGGAAGAGAAACGTTTCGACAAATCCATCCTCGCCATCAAGGATGTGATTGGCGAAACTGTGCTCGACCATGACGAACTGATGCGTCCGGAAACAGACATGCAATCTTTGGGTTCGCTCAATCCCGCTTTCCAGATGATGGGTGAGCAGATGCCCGGCTTTAACGATGTCGCGATCCTCAAGCATCCCGATGTTGAGAAGATGAACCACGTCCACCATGCCGGCAACAGCTCCGGTATCGTCGATGGTGCCGCTGCGGTGCTGATCGGTAATGAAGAGGCAGGTACGAAATACGGCCTGAAACCACGAGCACGGATTGTGTCCATGGCCGCGATTGGATCAGAGCCAACGATCATGCTCACCGGCCCTGAATTCGCTGCTCAAAAAGCACTGAAGCGCGCAGGCATGGATGCCAGCGACATTGATGTGTGGGAACTGAACGAAGCTTTTGCTGCGGTAGTTCTTCGCTTCATGGATGCGATGAATGTTGATCATAGCGACATGAACGTGAACGGCGGCGCGATTGCCATGGGCCATCCTTTGGGCGCAACGGGCGCGATGATCCTCGGCACGGTCCTGGACGAGCTGGAACGCTCCAACAAGCAGACCGCTTTGTCGACGCTGTGCATCGGCGGCGGCATGGGCATTGCCACCATCATTGAGCGAGTGAACTAAAGCGCCGAAGGCGACTCCAACCACTCCAATCCCATATTTAGCAGGACAAAATTCATGACTTACGAAACACTCACCGTCGATATTGACAGCGATGGCATTGCCCTCGTCACCATCGATCTTCCCGGCCAATCGATGAACGTTTGGAACGAAGGCCTGATGGCTGACTTCCCGAAATTCGTCGAAGAGCTGATTGCCAATGACGACATCAAAGGTGCCGTGATCACCTCTGGCAAGAAATCCGGCTTCCTCGCCGGTGCCGATCTTAACATGCTCGGCTCTTCCAAAGCCGAAACGATGAAAGAAGCGTTTGAGCAAGCCTGGGGATTGAATGCCATCCTGCGCAAGATGGAAACCGGCGGCAACAGCGCCAAGGACTTGCTGAAAGGCAAGGCTCACGCCAAACCAGTTGCTTGCGCACTTAACGGCCTTGCTCTCGGCGGTGGTCTGGAACTGGCGCTGGCCTGCCATTACCGTGTGTGTGCCGATCATCCGAAACTACAACTCGGCCTTCCCGAAGTACAAGTTGGCTTGCTGCCCGGTGGCGGCGGAACCCAGCGTCTGCCCCGTCTGGCTGGTCTGCAAGCCGCTGGCATGGCGATCATGATGGGTCAGCCAATGAACCCGCAAGCCGCGCTCGCGCAGAAAATTGTCGATGAAGTTGTCCCTGCGGAAGACGTTGTCGCCAAAGCCAAAGAGTGGGTCAAAGCCAATCCGAAAGCTTCTGCACCTTGGGACAAGAAGGGTTGGAAATTCCCTGGTGGCGCCGGTTCCATGGACCCACGCGCTGTGCCGCTTTACCTCGGCTCGTCCGCGATGGCGCTGAAACAGAGCAAGGGCAATTATGAAGCGGTCAAGGCGATCCTGTCCTGTCTTTATGAAGGTTCTATGCTGCCGATCGACACCGCGTTGAAAGTGGAAAGCAAATATTTCACCAAGCTGCTCGCCGGCCCGCAAGCCAAGAACATGATCCGAACCTTGTTCGTGAACAAACAGGCTGCGGATAAAGGCGCCATGCGTCCCGAAGGCGTGCCAGCAACCGAACTCAAGACTGTCGGCGTCCTCGGCGCCGGCCTGATGGGCTCCGGTATTACCCATGTGACGGCCAAAGGCGGAATGAATGTCATCGTCCTCGACCGCAATATGGAAGAAGCGCAAAAGGCAATCGACTACAGTCAGAAGATTGTCGACAAAGGCGTGAAGCGCGGCAAGATGACTCAGGAAAAAGCTGATGCATTCATGGCACGCATCACACCGACCGATAATTATGATGATCTGAAAGATGTCGACCTGATCATCGAAGCGGTGTTTGAACGCCCTGACGTGAAAGCCGATGTGATCAAGAAGACAGAAGCGGTAATCGGTAAGGATGTGGTCTTTGCATCCAACACCTCGACGCTTCCGATCACGGGTCTTGCCAAAAACAGCGAGCGGCCAGATCAGTTTATCGGCATGCACTTTTTCTCACCGGTTGAGAAAATGCCACTGCTCGAAATCATCCCGGGTGAAGAAACCGGCGACAAGGCTCTGGCTGTCGCGCTCGACTATAACGCGCGCATTCGCAAAACACCGATTGTCGTGAAAGATGTCCGCGGTTTCTATACCAACCGCGTCTTCCCACCTTATGCCAATGAAGCTACCATGATGGTAGCGGAAGGCGTCAACCCGGCGCTGATCGAAAATGCCGCGATATCCATGGGCATGCCGATTGGTCCGCTGGCGATTGTCGATGAAACCACCCTGCAACTGGGCTACGACATCATGACGTCAACCAAGGAAGAAATGGGCGATGCCTACGTTCCTAGCGGGACAGAGGATTTGATGGAACTGATGGTCAAGAAGATTGACCGTCGCGGACGTCGCTTTGGTGGCGGTTTCTATGAATATTCCGATGATGGATCCAAGAAACTGTGGCCTGGCCTGAAAGAGCATTTCCCGCTCGCTGAAAACCAGCCAACGGTTGAGGAAGTCAAACAGCGTTTGATGTACATTCAGCTGATTGCCACCGCGCAATGTTTCGACGAAGGCGTTGTATCCGATCCGCAGTCTGCTGATCTCGGTGCGATCTTTGGCTGGGGCTTTGCACCATGGACCGGCGGGCCGATGAGCCATATCGACACGATCGGCGTCGATAATTTCGTTCGCACCGCTGACATGCTCGCCCAGAAATATGGCGAACGGTTCAAGCCGCCGATGAGTTTCCGTGAAAAGGCGGATGCGGGTGAGAGCTTTTACAAAGCGGCTTAAGCCAAATCGAAATAAGAAAAGAAAGAGCTCCTTCGGGGGCTCTTTTTTTGCCTATCGCGAAAGCCGTTTATCGAGGCCATCAAATTTTTCGGACAGCCGATCCAGCTTCGATGACAGATGGTCCATAGTTGAATGATCAAGTTCGTCCGCCTGATGCTGCACACCATAATGCGAACGGAATAATGCTATCATCTGATCGACTACGGGCTTTTGATGCCTCACATTGCGATCACTTTCCATCGTCATCTCTATCGACCGCGCGCTATATTCCAGCGTACCATAAAACACATCACGCGCCTGCCACAGCACCGCATCCTGCCGAAGCTCACCGCGATCTTGGCCGCGCCGGAACAGGCTATCAAAAACCGCCACGTAATGGCGCAGATGATCCCGTGACACACTCACTTCGCTATTGTTACGGCGGAGGGCAAAGGTAAGGTTGATGAAGTCCGCATTCACTATCACCGTGTTCAGATGATATTGCGCAAGCGATTGTAAACGATCAAAAAAACCTTCCGCCTTGGTTGACGCCATGACCGCTTCTGCCTCCAAAGTCAGGCCATCCCAGAATTGTTGCAGTACCGCCAGCATCAATTCCGCCTTGGATTCATAATAGCTGTAGATCGTGCCTTCGCCGATACTGGCACGGCGGGCAATCTCCGATACGCGCGCACCATCAAAGCCATGCTCAATGAAAACAGCGCGGGCGGCATCTAAAATCGCCCTTTCCTTGCGCTCCAGCTTCGCGCGCTGGGTTTCCAAATTGACCGCTTTGGTTGCCAAAATTCTGTCCTTATTGAGCTTGACTCGAAAATACCGAATGCTATTCAAATAACCATAGGAGACTCGATGTGTCAAATGACAAGATCATCCGGATTGGCGGAGCCAGCGGTTTTTGGGGCGAGTCCGACATGGCGGTGCCGCAGCTTTTGGAAGCGGCGGAGAGTGGCCGCGGTCTTGACTATATTGTCTTCGACTATCTCGCGGAAATTACCATGTCGATCATGGCGCGGGCGCGGGCGAAAAATCCGGATATGGGCTATGCGACCGATTTCGTCTCTGCCGTGATCAAACCCCATATTGGCGCTGTTGCCAGACAGGGCGTCAAGCTGATCTCTAATGCCGGTGGGACCAATCCGCTGGCCTGTGCGGCAGCGGTACGCGCGGTGATTGCAGAGGCCGGGCTTGATCTGAAAGTGGCCGTTGTCACCGGCGATGACCTCACATCCCGTGCGGCCGAATTTGCAGACGGCCGTGAAATGTTTACAGGCGAGCAGTTTCCTGACCCAGAAAATATCGCCAGCATCAATGCTTATCTTGGCGCGTTCCCCATTGCCGCTGCTCTCGATCAGGGCGCAGATATCGTGATCACCGGCCGCTGCGTTGATAGCGCCGTGACGCTCGGCGCCTGCATCCATGAATTTGGCTGGGGTGCGGATGATCTGGACCAACTGGCCGGGGCCAGTCTGGCCGGCCATATTTTGGAATGCGGACCGCAAGCAACCGGCGGCAATTTCACCGATTGGGAAAGCGTGGCGGACAGCATGGACAATGCCGGCTATCCGATTGCGGAAATTGCGGGAGACGGCCGCTTCATCGCGACCAAGCCGGAAGGCACTGGCGGAATCGTCAATCTCGGCACGGTCGGCGAGCAGATGCTCTATGAAATTGGCGATCCACAAGCCTATATGCTGCCGGACGTCGTCTGTGATTTCAGCGCGGTGACTTTGGAGCAGCTTGGTGATGATCGCGTATCGGTTTCCGGTGCCATTGGCCATGCTGCGCCCGACACTTACAAGACCTGCGCCACTTATTCTGATGGTTGGAAGATGGTCGCGCCATTTTTCTTCATCGGCATGGATGCCAAAAGAAAAGCGGAAAGTTTCGCGGACAATGCACTAAAACGGACACGTGCCAAATTGCGTGCCTCCAATGCCGGCGATTTTGATGAGGTGCTGATTGAGACATTAGGCGATGACAGCCATTTTGGGGCTTTCGAGCAGGCCGCCGAAGCCCGAGAAGTGGTTCTGAAAATCGGTGTCAAACATCGTGATCCGAAAGCGGCGATGCTCATCCTCAAGGAAGCAACCGGCATGGGTCTCGCGACACCGCCGGGACTGGCTTTATTTGCAGGCGGGCGGCCCAAGCCCACTCCGGTGGTGCGGTTATTTTCACTACTGGTACCGAAGTCCGAAATTTCGATTTCGGTAAAGATAGACGATGACTCGCAAGAATTTGGCAATGCCGGTGGAACAGCTTTTGACCCAGCGACCGTCCAACGCCCTGCCCCTCCTGCACTGGCTGACAATGTTGCGCCAATGATAGAGGTGCCACTGATTGACCTGGCTTGGGGCCGCTCCGGGGACAAGGGTGACAAATCCAATATCGGCATCATGCCGCGCAATAAGAGCTATGCACCTTATATCTGGGCCGCGCTCAGCGAAGATAGGGTGCGCGAACGCTTTGCTCATTTCCTTGCGAAACCCGAAGCACCGGACAGCGTCGAGCGTTTCTATATGCCCGGCACTGGCGCGATCAACTTCCTGCTTCATGACATTCTTGGCGGCGGCGGGGTTGCATCGATGCGCAATGATCCGCAGGGTAAGAGCTATGCCCAGATCCTGCTCGCAACGCCCATCTCCATACCGCAATCTCTCCAATCCTCTTTGGCTAAGGCGCTTTGACCATGCCCCAGTTTAAATCGAAAATTTCCACCAGCTCCGAAAGCTTTGCCGAAAACCGCAAGGATATGCTGGCGCTGATCGATCATTTGCGCACCCTGGAGCAGCGTGCCGTGGCGGCATCCGAGAAACGCCGGCCGACATTTGAGAAACGCGGTCAGCTCACGCCACATGAACGGCTGACGCGATTGCTCGATCCCGGCATGCCGTTTTTGCGGCTCTATAATATGGCCAATTATCTCGTCGAAGATGGCAATCCCGACACCAGTATTCCTGGCGGCAGCGTCATTCTCGGCATTGGCTTTGTCAAAGGCGTGCGCTGCATGATCTGGGTTGATGATAGCGGCATTCGCGCCGGTGCCGCGACGACCGGCGGTTGGGACGCCAGCAAGGGCGCCCAGAAAATGGCGCAGGAATTGAAGTTGCCCTTCATCCATCTGGTGGAAAGCGCTGGCGCAAACTTGATGGAATATAAGGTCGAGCTGTGGGCGCATGGCGGAATGTTGTTCCGCAATCTTGCCTGGCTGAGCGCCGCAGGAATCCCGACCATGGTCGTACTGCACGGCCCGTCAACCGCAGGTGGCGCCTATATGCCGGGCATGTCCGACTATGTCATCGGCGTGCGCGACAATGGCATGGCAGCATTGGGGGGCGCGGCTTTGGTCCATGCGGCCACCGGCGAAGTAGCCGATGATCGCGAACTCGGCGGCACGGAAATGCATGCCAGTACCACCGGCACCGTTGAATATCTCGCGGATGATGATGCTCATGGTATCGAGATTGCCCGCGACACGATGGGGCGAATTGACTGGAACAAGAATACCGCGCCAATCCGGCAAAATGACTATGCAGAGCCGGTTTACGACATTGATGAGATCGCTGGCATCGTACCGACCGATTACACCATTCCCTATGACGTCCGCGAAGTCGCGGCGCGGATTGTTGATGGATCCGACTTTGAGGAATTTAAAAGCCGCTATGGCCCCGGCACCGTCTGTATGCAGGCGAGCATCATGGGCCATGCAGTCGGGCTGATCGGCAATAATGGTCCTTTCGATCCCGAAGCTGCAGCAAAGGCAACCCACTTCTTCCAGCTTTGTGACCAGTCCGAACTGCCGATCATCTTCTTGAACAACACAACCGGCTATATTGTTGGAACGGAATCCGAACATAAGGGCATGATCAAGCTGGGCAGCAAGATGATCCAGGCCGTTTCCAACGTGCGCGTGCCAAAACTATCCCTCTATATCGGTGCCAGCTTTGGTGCGGGCAATTATGGAATGAGCGGCGTCGCCTTTGAACCGGATTTTCTATTCTCGTGGCCCAATGCAAAAACCGGTGTGATGGCCGGCGCTTCCGCAGCCAATACAATGAGTCATGTCGCAAAAGTGCAGGCACAGCGCAAAGGCGTGGAACCCGACGAAGAAGCCATTGCCAAACAGAACCAGCGCATCAGGGATATTTTCGAAGCGCAGGAAAGCGCTTTCTTCACCTCTGGTCGTGTGCTCGACAACGGCGTGATCGATCCACGGGACACGCGCAAGGTGCTCGGCTTTGCTCTGGAAACGATTTTCGAGGCCAAGAGCCGCACGCTGCACCCCAATGCTTTCGGAGTGGCCAGAATCTGATGACACATATGACCAATCTTCCCGAAACCGAAACACTGGAGCTCGACCTCAAACAGGGCTGGCTGACCATCTGGTTTAACCAGCCGGATAATCGCAATGCCCTGAGCGACGCCTTGGTGGCAGAGTTAGCCTCTGTTTTAAAAGGCGTTCGTGAAGACCGGACCGTGAGGGGCATAACCTTGCGCGGGCGCGGAGGTGTCTTTTGCGCTGGAGCTGATCTCAAAAATTTTAAAGAGAATTTTCAAGCCAGTGGCGACCGCAACGCCACCATAACTATGTCGATGGGGGCGGCCGAAATATTCGACCTGGTCAACACCGCACCGCAAGTGGTCATCGTGCTGATCGAAGGCGCGGCCATGGCTGGCGGCTTCGGTCTATCCTGTTGTGCCGATGTCGTGATTTGCGAATCCGGTGCGCGCTTTGCGATGACCGAAACTGCCATCGGGGTGACCCCGGCACAAATATCGCCCTTTGTTATTCAAAAGCTCGGATATGCTACCGGTCGCCGGTTGATGCTGACCGCTGCGCGTTTTGACGGAACACAAGCGCATGAACTGGGCTTTGCCGATTTTATCGCCGATGATGTGCCGGGTCTGGAAGCGATTGAAATGCAGTTGAGAAAACAGGTGCTCGGTGCCGCGCCAGGAGCGGTCGCAGCGACCAAAGAATTGCTTGGCCAGATTGCTAGCAAACCTCGCGACGAGGTAATCCGCCTGGCCGCAGAGAATTTTGCCGACCGCATGGTGAGCGACGAAGCCAAAGAGGGCGTCGCCTCCTTCTTTGAAAAGCGCAAACCCAATTGGGTCGTGAAGCCGGAATAAGGAACCAGAGATGACACAAATATCCACCCTCCTTGTTGCCAATCGCGGCGAAATTGCTTGCCGGGTCATGCGCACGGCGAAAGCCCAGGGGATCAGAACCGTTGCCGTCTATTCTGATGCCGATGCCGATGCCCCCCATGTCCGCATGGCGGATGACGCGGTGCGTATCGGGCCCGCGCCGGTCAACGAATCTTATCTGCTGATCGACAAGATCATTGAAGCCGCGAAAGATAGCGGCGCCGATGCCGTGCATCCCGGCTATGGATTCTTGTCTGAAAATGCTGCTTTCTCGCAAGCCTGCGCTGATGCCGATATCATCTTTGTCGGGCCACCGGAAAAAGCCATCGATGTGATGGGTGACAAGGCGCGTTCGAAGCGCGCGATGATTGAGGCCGGCGTCCCTTGCGTCCCGGGCTATCAGGATGACGATCAATCCGACACGACCCTGATTGCAGAAGCCGAAAAAATCGGTGTGCCCTTGATGGTCAAGGCCGCCGCGGGTGGCGGTGGCCGTGGCATGCGCCTGGTCCATGATCAAAGTGAAGTTCCCAATGCGATTAAACTCGCGCGATCAGAGGCGGAAAATGCATTCGGAAACGGAGAACTGATCCTTGAAAAAGCGATCATCAAACCGCGTCATGTCGAGATTCAGGTTTTTGCCGATAGCCATGGCACCACGATCCATCTCGGCGAGCGCGATTGCTCGGTTCAGCGGCGCCATCAGAAGGTAATCGAAGAAGCGCCCTGCCCGGTGATGACTGAAGAGCTGCGCGTCGAAATGGGCGCAGCAGCGGTAGAAGCTGCCCGTGCGGTTGATTATCGCGGCGCCGGTACGGTCGAATTTCTCCTCGATCAGTCCGGTAGCTTCTATTTCCTCGAGATGAATACGCGCCTGCAAGTCGAGCATCCCGTGACCGAAGAAATTACCGGACTTGATCTCGTCGCACTGCAACTCAAAGTCGCGCAAGGCGACAAACTGGGGCTCAGCCAAGAGGATATCACGTTGACTGGCCACGCAATGGAAGTCCGGCTCTACGCGGAAGACCCATCTGATGATTTCCTGCCCAGCACCGGCCATATCGATCTATGGTATCCTTCCGCCCATGCCCGTGTTGATAGCGGCATTGCCACGGGCGGCGAGGTTTCGCCTTTTTACGACAGCATGGTCGCGAAGATCATCACCTATGGAGCGACCCGCGAAGATGCCCGACGGCAGATGGTCGGAGCACTAGCCGAAACCGCCCTTTTCGGTCCGAAAACCAATCGTGACTTCCTGATTGACGCGCTCGGCAGGCAGGCTTTTATCGATGGCCAGGCGACCACCGCTTTCATCGCCGAAAATTATGGCGAAGAAGGTGTTGATCTCGGTGCGCATGACTTCACCACTTTTGCGATTGCTGCGGTACTGCAACATAAATTGCGCCAAACTGCGGCCCATAAACTGGCGCTCAACGTCAATCCGGAAATGCTGGATTGGTCAAGCACGGCGGACCTGACGACCGTTACCCAATATGCAAAACTGGCTGAGGCAACCGAGACGGACGGTATCATCCACGTCCATGTCCGCCAGCCCGGCCATTATCATGTGGAAGGCGCAGGACAGGAAGCGCAGGCGGAACTGCTCTCGATCACGGGAGAAACTGCGAAACTGCGCGTCGATGGCCGAACGGTCGAGGCGATTTTCCATGCCGATGGCCGCCACCTGCATCTTGCTTTACCGAACCGCTCGCTGTCGGTCACCGACATGACCGGGCTCAGCGCCATGGAAGATATGGCAGGCGGCGGCACTGTCGTTGCACCGATGCACGGACTATTACTTGAGATACTCGTCGAGCAGGGCGCGGCTGTGGCAAAAGGCGACAAGCTGGCGGTGCTCGAGGCGATGAAGATGCAGCATGAGATATTGGCAGAGATTGACGGCACGGTTGAAACGGTTGCGGCTGCAGCAGGGAATCAGATTGCGGCCGATGATCTGATCATGGAAATTGCCGCCGATGAGGCCGATGAAGAGGACGACGCATAATGAAAAATCCGATTTGCGACATGCTGGGAATCGAATTTCCGCTGGTCGCTTTCAGCCATTGCCGGGACGTTGTTGCTGCCGTTTCGAGAGCAGGCGGCATGGGGGTTTTCGGCGGCGTCAACTGCACACCCGAAACGCTGGAAGAGGAGCTGAGCTGGATCGACGCCCATGTCGATGGCAAGCCTTACGGCCTCGACATCATTGTCCCGAATAAGGTCGAGGGCAAAGGCGAGCAAATCGATGTCGACACCACGCTGGCGATGGTTCCGGACGAACATAAGCAATTTTCCAAAGACATAATGGCGCGTCATGGCGTCGATCCCGGCGACCTGGAAGAGCTGCGCCGGGAACATGCCGTGGGCGCTGACAATCTGCGTGGTGGTAATGCGGGAGCGCTGTTGGAAGTTGCTTTTCGCCATCCGATCAAGCTGATTGCCAATGCGTTGGGCATCCCACCACAGGTTATGACCGATATGGGCCGCCAGCATGGCGTGCCGGTCGCAGCCCTGATTGGCACCAAAGAACATGCGATGAGCCAGGTCGCTGTGGGTGTCGATATCCTGATCGCGGTAGGCGGCGAAGCAGGCGGCCATACTGGAGATGTCGCCACCATGGTATTGATCCCCGAAGTCTGTAATGCCTTGCGCGATATGGGCGATGATACACCTGTGCTGGCAGCGGGCGGTATCGCCACTGGATCCCAAATGGCCGCCGCCATGGCCATGGGCGCAAGCGGCGTATGGTGCGGATCAGTCTGGCTGACCACGGCAGAGGCTGAAACCAATCCCGTCGTGAAGGAAAAAATGCTCAGCGCGACGTCGCGTGATACGGTTCGGGCTCGGTCTCGTACCGGCAAGCCGTCGCGGCAATTGCGCTCTCCATGGACCGATGCTTGGGAAGCAGAAGATGCACCCACGCCGCTAGCTATGCCGTTACAATCATTAGTTGCAGAACCACCGCTCCGGTCTATCGACAAACTGAGCCAAGGCGACAATCAGGGCGCGAAAGATCTCGCCACCTATTGGGTCGGACAGGGCGTGGGACTAATGAACCAACCGATGTCGACAGCGCAGGTTGTGCAGGGTTTCAAGGAAGATTTTATCGCCGCCTATGAAAGGCTCGCCGCCAATCTGGAAGAATAAACCCGGGAGACAATATGGTAGAGGTGACAGCACGGCAGCCGCTGGCCGGGATTAAGGTCGTTGAATTTTCAACGATGATCACCGCGTCCCTCGCCACTATGATGTTTGCGCAGCAAGGGGCAGACGTCATCAAGGTGGAGCCCCCCGGCATTGGTGATCCGATGCGCTGGCTCGGCAGTCGGAAAGACAGCATCTCCGGTCTGTTCAACAATTGCAATCGCGCCAAGCGCTCGATCACGCTGGACCTGAAAAGCAAAGAGGGCGTTGCCACCGCTCGCAAGCTTTGTCTCGATGCCGATATTGTGATCCACAATTATCGCCCCGGCGTGATGCAGCGCCTTGGCCTCGACAGCGAAAGTCTGCGCGCCGAAAAACCGGCTTTAATCTATTGCGCCATTACCGGCTTTGGCCGCGAGGGTCCGATGGCGGAGCGTCCCGCCTATGATCATGTCATGCAGGCCATGGCGGGTTTCATGGGGACGCAGGGCCATCCTGATGGTTTTGCCTATGTGAAGACTTTGCTCTGCGACAAGCTTACCGCCTATACCGCCGCGCAGGCCATCACCGCGGCATTATTTGCCCGCGAGCGGACTGGCGAGGGACAGCATATTGATCTGTCCATGCTCGCCAGCTGCATTGCCTTTCTCTGGCCCGACGGCGGTATGCATCTGACTTTGATGGATGAAGATGCGATCCATGCCGCACCCTTTGCGGACTATTATCAGATGCCACTGCGCACCACCGATGGCGCGATTGCCTATGCCGCGATGAGCGACGCGCATTGGCAAGTCGTGTTCGAAATGGTCGGCCGCGAAGATTTAAAGTCTGAAGAAAAATATCAGGGCCTTGAAAATCGCAGCATGCATATGGCCGAGCTCGCGCAGATTGTTTCTAGCGAGCCGCCGCGCCATGATACCGAAACAATGATCGCTGGTCTGACGAAGGGCGATGTACCGGCCGCGCCCTGTCTGACGCTTGATCATGTGAAATCGCATGCTCAGATTTTGGCAATAGAAGCGTTTGAGGAACAAGACCATCCGCTGCTTGGCACGATCCACAATGCCGCTTCACCAGTACATATAAATGGCCAGAAACTGCCAGCCACAGGGCCAAGCCCAGCGCTTGGCGAACATAGCGAACAGATATTGCAGGAAATGGGAATGAAATCATGATGGATCAGGCACAGGATTTTCTGGACGAAAGTGAAGCGATATATGCGCTCGTCCAAAATCTTTCCGACGAAGAGATGGAGCAGGAAACCGGCTTCAAGAACTGGACAATTAATGCGATCCTCCGCCAT
Source organism: Sphingorhabdus sp. Alg231-15 (assembly GCF_900149705.1). Lineage (NCBI taxonomy): Bacteria > Pseudomonadati > Pseudomonadota > Alphaproteobacteria > Sphingomonadales > Sphingorhabdaceae > Sphingorhabdus > Sphingorhabdus sp. Alg231-15. Next base: position 2,221,583 of record NZ_LT703001.1, read on the forward strand.
CTGCATATCTGGAACATGGCCGCTTATTGGTCGCTGGCAGAACCGGAAAAATTCCACGCCTTTTTCAAAGAGGCGATGGCCGCGATGAAAGAGAACGCAAAAAAGGGCCAGACGTCGATGCGCTTTTTTGAGGCAGACTATCTCGATAATCTATCCGGCGCGGATCTCGTCAAAACCTGGCGCGACTTCTATCAGAAAATGGCGCCCGAATTTGGCGCTGCTGATCCAGCGATGCGGGTGGAGTGGGCGGGCCCGTCCATGAGCGTACGCTCGTCAATTACTGCGCGCTTGATGGAAAACTGGTCGCATGCGCAGGCCATTTATGATGTGCTCGGCCTCAAACGCGAAAATGCAGACCGCATCCGCAATATCGTGATGATCGGCCTCAACACCTATGGCTGGACGTTCAAAGTGAATAGCGAAGAAGCCCCGCAGCCAGTACCTTATCTGAAACTGACCGCTCCATCCGGTGCGACTTGGGACTATGGCGATGAAAGCAAAGACGAGCGCATCGAGGGTTTGGCTGAGGAGTTTTGCCAAGTAGTCACTCAGTCTCGCAATATTGCTGACACGGGCTTAAAAGTGACCGGTCCAAACGCAACCCGGTGGATGGCCATTGCCCAATGTTTTGCTGGTGGTGCGGAAACCCCGCCAGCGCCAGGAGCCCGTTCTATCAAGACAGGGTGAATATATCTATCGGGTCTATCTATTGAATTGGGCCCTTTTCCGGCTATGTTCAAAAGAAAAAGGAGAGATTCGATGAGCTGGCAAATGGCCGATATCTGGGAAAATATTGCCCAGGCAATTCCTGATAAACCTGCAATTGTGGAAGGCGCCAAGCGCTATAACTGGTCAGAATATGAACAGCGCGCAGCGCGGCTCGCTCAGGTCTACACCGATCACGGCCTGAAGCCCGGCGCGAAACTCTCCATCTACGCCTATAATTGTGCCGAATATATGGAAGCGCAATTTGCCGCCTTCAAAGCGCGTATTTGTCCAGTGAATGTCAATTATCGATATCTCGAAGCAGAGCTGACTCATGTCATCAACAACAGTGATAGCGAAGCCTTGGTATATCACGCCCAATTCGCCCCTCGTGTCGCGGCCATCAAAGATCAACTGGAACATGTGAAGCTTTTCCTGGAAATTGACGATGGTTCCGGCGAGCATCTCGACGGCGCTGTCGATTATGAAACCGCCTTGAACGCTGCTGATCCGATGCCGATCATCCCGCGCTCCGGCGAGGATCTTTATATGCTCTATACAGGCGGGACCACCGGCATGCCGAAAGGCGTGATGTATGACCATCAGACATTTTCCAGCGCCTTGTTCACCAAGGGCTTTGAGATGCGGGAAATGGCTCTGCCCGAAGGCGCCGCAGGATTTGGCCCATTGGTTCAGGCGCTCCATGCAGCTGGCGCTACCAGCCGCGCCATCCCCGCTTGCCCGATCATGCACGGCACCGGCATGTGGATTGGCGCGATGATCCCACACGCCTTGGGCGGCTGCGTCATCCTGTTCAACAACAGGAATTTTGATCCGCATGGCCTTTGGAAACTGGCGGATGATGAGAAAGTCACCGACCTTACGATTGTTGGTGACGTATTTGCCAAACCGATGCTGGCCGCGCTTAACGAAGCAAAGGAAGCCGGCAATCCCTATGACCTGGAATCGGTGCAGATGATGGGATCATCCGGCGTGATGTGGTCTTCCGAAGTCAAACAAGGCCTGCTCGACCATATTGAAATGGTAATTGTCGACAGCATGGGTTCGACCGAAGGCAGCATGGGGGCATCTGTCATGACTCGCGAGAACAGCCAGATTGTCAAAACCGCAAGCTTTGATATGGCCGACACGACCAAGATCCTGACCGAAGACGGAAAAGAGATTCAGCCGGGTTCCGGCGAGATCGGCATGATCTGCAATGGCGGGATGGTTCCGATCGGCTATTATAAAGATGAGAAAAAGAGCGCCGAAACGTTCAAGACCTTTGACGGCGTGCGCTATTCGATCCCCGGTGATTTCGCGACGGTTGAAGCCGATGGCAGTGTCACCTTGCTGGGCCGTGGTTCGGTCTGCATCAATAGCGGCGGCGAGAAGATCTTCCCTGAAGAGGTGGAGGAAGCGCTCAAGACCCATGACAGTGTTTATGACTGTCTGGTCGTTGGCGTGCCAGATGATCGCTTTGGCGAGAAAGTGACGGCGGTGCTCTCACTGGCCAATGGGCAAGCCCTGGATGAGACGGCCCTTTATGATCATGTTCATGGCATACTCGCCGACTATAAAACGCCGCGCGCGTTTCTTGTCGTCGATGATGTGCCGCGGGCGGCCAATGGCAAACCCGGCTACAAGGACGCCAAAAATCTGGCACTGGAAATGCTCGATCTGGTCGCCGCTTAGGGCTGCCAGTCAAATTCCCGATGATAGCGCGGGATAAACAGTTTTTTGCCTTTGATCGCAGAGGTTAGAAACGGACCGGTCACGCCAAAAGGCAGCGCGCTGGCGCCTTTATCTGGTCCCAAGGGCAATAATATCAATGGCTTGGGCCACGGTTTATAAGGCTTCATATCCGCAATCGGTTTACCGCGCAGATGTGCCTTAATGGCTTTTTTCAGCCAACCCACCTGACGCGTCAACCCGACAATCGTCATCGTATCACCGGTGCTGGCAATATCGCCTACGACAAACAGATCGGGATTGGCTGTGGGCCGGAGCCAGCCGTCCACCTTTGCGCGGCCCTGATCATCAAAGGTCACATCTGCCAGTTTCTGCAATAGGTCCGCCACCGGCCTTGCACCAATGACCGGAATCACCAGATCGGCATCAATCGGGAAACCATCGGATAATTTTATCTTGTTTTTGGTTGGAACAAACGGCCCATCCGTCTGTTTCAATTTCTTGATCCGCTCGCCCAAGCGAACCTTCACACCGAGTTCGCCCAATTGGCGCTGCATCGATCGGCCGAGCTTGATTGGATAGCCGGGGAACAGACTATCATCGGCCGCAATCAGTGTGATATTTTTCTCTGGCCGCGCAAATGCCAGTTCGCCAGCAAGCTCGCTGCCCACTGCACCAGCGCCAACGATCGCGATATTTTTGGCCTTGTCGATTTGCGTGATCACCCGCTTCGCTTTAGCCAGAAAGCTCGCTTCATCATCGCCCTGCATTTTAAATGGCGCCGCATAAGTCGACCCCGTGGCGATGATGATCATGTCTCCGGAAATTGCCGTTCCATCTTCCAGTATCGCATCATTGCCATCAATCGAAGCCACGCGGCCACGGACAATTTTACCCTTTTTCAGCAGGCCTTCATAGGAGATTACGATTTCGTCGAGCAACTCCGGCCGTGCCATCGCCCGGATCATCGCGACATTATGCACCCATTTTTCGCGCGGTTCGATCAAGCTGATATCCGCATGCTGATCCAGCTCCCTGGCCAACATCGTTCCGGCGTAACCGCCACCAATGATTGTGATTTTTTTGGTCATGGCGTGATTCATAGATTGGTTTTCCGGCGATAGACAAGACTATTCCCGCTTCACCATTGACGCCGCAGGAAATATATCGCCATGTCCGATCAATGCATGTTCAACTAATCCACAATCCAGCATCTGGCACCCATCATGAATTGCGCCTCGGCGTGCTTGCGCAGGCCTTTGAAGCCTGTGGTGCCAAGGTGGTCAAGGGTATCACGGAAATTGATGGCAGTATGGAGCTGGCCAGGGATAGCGACCTTATCTGCGTCTCCGGTGGTGATGGTACACTACGCCTGGTAATCGCCGCCATGCAGAATAGCGGATTGAAAACACCGATTTGTATTTTCCCCGCTGGCACCGTGAATTTGGTGGCGCGCGAAATTGGCTATGCCTCAGAGCCGGAGCAATTTGCCAGTGAAGTGATGCGTGGCTATCTCGCGGGATCGGAGGCGCGGTTAAAGGAACCGGTCGCACGCAGCAATCACGGACCTTTCGCCGCCTGCCTCAGCGCCGGACCCGATGGGGTCGCGGTTGCCAATCATTCCCCCGAACTCAAGAAGAAAATTGGTCGTACCGCCTATGCGTGGTCCTTTGCCAAACTCTTTATGCGCTGGCCGCGCCAACAATTTACGCTGGATGTTACGACAGTGGACGGATCAGAACATAATCTGACATGCGAAGCCTTTTACATAGCCAAGGGGCGATATTTTGCCGGACCTTGGACCCTGACACCGGAAGCCGGCATGGGTGATGATCATTTTCATCTCATTGCATTGTCGCGAGCCAGCCGTTGGCATTTCATCCGTTTCATGCTCTCCATCGCGCGCGGTAGAGATCCCGAAAACCTTTCCTTTGCTCGGCCCCTTCGCGCTCGATCCCTGACCATCCAGGCTGCAGCGCAGTTGATAAATAATCAATTTTTTCAAGAGGATGGAGATAGTATGGAGGTTGCTCCGCATCAGATCATGATGACGGATCATGAGATGGAATATTGCCTGCCGCTAGACGACTAGAGCCGCGGGTTATAAATGGTCACGCGGCGCTGCAATGCTCCGCAATCATTTCGACCATGATCGGCAATTTGCTCGGAGGCAGATCGTGACCCATGCCGTCTACCAGCTCAAGCCGGGCATTATTGACATTGGCGGCAATATCTTCGCCGCAAGGATGGGGGATAAGTGGGTCGGCCGTTCCATGAATAACCATGGTCGGAACCGATATCGCTTGCGCTTTGGGCCGCAAATTACCGGTCTCAATAATCGCCGCCATTTGTCGCTGCCGGCCAGCGGGATAAAAGCTGCGTTCCAGCGCAATTTTCATGAGCGCGCGGCGTTCTTCTTCTCTCGCTCGCCCCTCTTCCGATGCAATGATGGAGGAAAAGGCCATGCCCACAGTTAGGGCTTCCTCCAGGGTCGAGGCTTTGGCGCGGGCAGATTGAATCAATCCCTTGCGGACCAATGGATCAGCTCCGGGCAGTCCAGGTGCGTTGGTTGAAGACATAATCGGGGTCAGGGACATAACGCGGTCTTCGTGATCCGCAGCCACCAATTGTCCGATCATGCCGCCCATTGATGCGCCGACAATATGCGCTTTTTCAATTTCAAGCGCATCCAATACGCCAATGGCATCTTTGGCCATATCGCTGAGATTATAGGGTGCCAGATTCTGGCTGGGGAAAAACCGTTTGGTGAACATCTGCCGAATCGGGCCAGGTGCCGATACGCCATCGCATTTGTAGGAGAGGCCAACGTCACGATTGTCAAAAGCGACAACCCGGAAACCCGATTCCACCAATCCATTCACGAAATCCATTGGCCAGGCAATGAGCTGCGTCCCATATCCCATGATGAGAAGGATCGCCGGATCACCAGCATTGCCATGATCTTCCACTTCAATATTGATACCGTTGGCGGTGACTTGCATGCTTTGATCCTGATTTATGTGATATGTTCAAATAGCCCGAAAGCTTAGCAGAACCGCCCAAACGCACAAGACAGGATCAGGGTTCAGGCGCGCCGCCGGGTGCGCCGGTTGGAACACCGCCCAGATTTGCCATCACCGCACCAGACTGCGCGACAACCGCACCAAGCTTGGCGACCTGATTATCATCATCCACCATTGCGCGAATGTTGAGAACCGGCGTAACCTCGATGGCCTGTGCGGACAGCGCCTGAATCCGGAGCTGATAGGCACCGTAAGGCACACCTTCAAACAGGAAGAAGCCATCAAATTCGCTTTGTGTACTATGGGTGACGCGCCCTTCAACATCCAATAGTTCCAGCCCGACCCCGGCCAGGATTGCACCACCTTCGCGCATCAAAGTGCCTTCCACTTCGCCGGCGCTGACCAGCGGCAGTTCAACCGTGGCGGCAATGCCGGGTCGAGGCGTTATGACAACGCCGGGAATTGCAGGCTGGACATACGGGTCTGGCAAGCTTCCGGCATCAATACCAATCAGAACAGGCCGGAACGGTTGCAGATTATCGATAATCGACCGCCCTCCGGCATCCGTCGGCGTCAGCGCAGTCGACTGCCCGGCGGTCAGTTCGACATTTTCGACCAGCTCTTCATCGGGTTGTCGCTTTCCATCTCGGTTTTTGTCGCGATAAACAATGGCCAGCGCCTGACCGCTATTGGCAAGCTTGTTGTTCGAGAAGCGGAATTTTCCGTTACGCGGATCCGGGCCGAAACTGAATGCGAGATTCAATCCCGCCGCCACTGAGCCATCAGTTGCTGCCTCCGCGCTGGCCGTCAGCGAGAATTTATCAAACCGGCGGATGATCCCGAGGGCGGCACGGCCGCGATCCAGACCAACATCATAGCCAAGCTCCGCGCGCCAATCCGCACGATCGCCAGCGCGCCATTCGCCGGTGAAATTAACCCTTTCGAAACGTTTTTCCGGAGCAAGCCGATAGGTCGCTTCGCCGCGCAGCCGCACGCCGGCAATCCGCCCGTTGGCGAGCAATCGCGCTTCGATCCGATCAGGGATGCTTCCGATATCGGTAAACTGTTTTTCCCATTTCAACTCGCCGGTCAGCGAAAATCGTCGCAAATTCAACGATGCTCTGCTGGTAACATCCAGCGAAGACCGGCCATCCGTGCGCGTTTCATATTGCGCATCGATATGAAAAGGTAGGATCTTACTGCCTAGCTTGAAGTTGTGATCCACCGAGAGGCTGTGCTTTCCGTTCACGTTTTGTTCGATGCGGTCTGACCGGAAACCACCCTGTGCCCATATGGTTTCGGCGGTGATGAAGCTATTGCCCAGTTCGCCAAGCAATTGGGCGCGGAATGCCGTACCTTGATCAAAGGCGGACGAGGCCGAAAGCTCGACCAAGGTCGGTCCGACAGCGCGGCGGACCGATCCTTCGATATAGTTGCGCCGCTGTCCGTCCAGCTGCAGGCTGAACAGGGAAGCGGCCACCGATGTTTTGGCATTGAGCCCGCGTTCCACGCCAAATCCGCCGCGCCAACCGGCCTGCTGAAGGTTTTCCAGGGCGTTGAAGCTGATCAGGTCTTTTCCAGCCTCTTGTCCACCGGCCCAATAATAGGTTTTGCGTGGCGGGATCGAATCCAGCCCCACCGGAACGGACTTGCTGTCTCGGCGGATCTGGCCTTGCGGGCCATAAAGCACAACTTCAAAGCGATTCTGACCATAGAGCAGCGGAACGTCGATAAATTCATAGCGGCCATCGGACCGGTTTTCTGCAAAAGCCAGCAATTGGCCATTGCGATACAGTTCGGCGTCCCAGCCAGCTGGCAATTCACCACGAAAGCTTGTCCGGTCAAAATTATCGGGCCGATCCACTGGCCGATTGGTGATGATCGCACCCCGTCCGGCCGCACTTTGCGACACGAGCGGAGTAGAAAAGGTCGAGACATCGCCAACAGCGACATGAGTCGCCTTTAGCGGGCCCAGAAGTTCCCCTTTGGGATCGGTGCGATAGGCTCTGAGCCGCAGACTTTCGGGCACACCCTTGTCATCAGACGATAAACGGGCATCGAAAGACGCCTTACCCACCTCACCAGAGGCAAATAGCTCGTAGCGCACGTCCAGTTCCTGCCCGGACCGCTTATCGCGCAGGCCGCCAGCTGAAACCACCGCATCAACCGATGGTGTTCGCCAGAATTTATAGGGCTCGGTCGATTGTGGCAGGCTCGAAAGGTCAAAATTCCGCCGAGGCCGAATTTTTGCGGCCCGTTCCTTACGTTCCAAAGCCTTTTGAAATGGCAATTTCCGTTCTGTTTCAACGATTAGCAGCGCGTTGGACAAATCAGGCCGTAATTCGATATCAAACCAATTTGAAAGCGTTTTGACATCGACACACCAGCCTTCCGGCGTATCGTAAATCTCGCCAGGCGACAGTTTTTTGGTGCTGTTCACCTTTTGTACCGTGTCACTGTCACGCTCAACGATTAGTGTTTCGCGTTCTGCAAATACCCAGCCAGTTGCGCGGCGCGACTTTTTGTCCAACCTAATAGGTACATCAAAGGCCATGATCACATCGGCGAAGTCGGCGCAAATGCCCTTGTCGGTCTGATAACCCCTTACACCATCGCCCAGGCGATATTTACCCGACCGCAAATCGAAAAGCAGCGCGTCATCATCATTGGCCGTCCAGCTGCTCTGGGCATGGGCGGCCGATGCCATGAACGGTGTCAGAAGAAACAGCAAAGCCGCCGGGATCATGGTGACCCCTGCGGCTGATACCAGCGACTTTAACCGCTGATAGTATATGGAGAGTTGCTGTTTCATCATTTATTTCGGCTGCATAGCGGTCTGACGTCAGCCTAAATTGTTGTAATACCTATACTATCTGAGAACCAAATCGGTCTTGGTGATTAATCCACCGCCGATATTTCTCGGTTCGTAATATTCTATGGAAAGCGGCCCCTTCAACTGGGCAACCACTTCGGCTGGTACCTGTAGGGATACTTTCCGTTGACTTATCTCCGGATAGACGGCGACACCGCGGACCAACAACAACGGTTCATTCTGGCCCTGCTTCTTCACCCGGATCTCACCATATGTGGAACGATTTCCGGTGCGGCTCAGATCAAAGACAAACGCCGGACCTTCTTCGCCTTGTTCGATACGCGCATTGGCAATAGCGGCAGTAGCCTTCAATTCACCTTGGCGAATAATAACCGGAATGGTTACACCATAGATGGGAGTCAGTGCTATGGAGAAGCCATCTTCCTGCTGCACTTGATCGACAACCGATATCGCTTTGGGAACGGCCCGGAACAGAAGATGTACGCGATATTCGCCATCTGGCAGGTCTTTAGGCGCCCTAACGCCAAGACGAATCGCTTGCGGCTGATTCGGTGGCAAAGTCACGCGGCGCGGTGCATAGCGGATCATCTCTTTTGCAGCGCGCTCAAGCTCATTAGCTTCTTCAGGGCTGACATCCGTTAAACGGCCTTCTGCCGTCATCCGGCGAAGCTCCATGGAAATCCGATAAGTGGCTGTTTCTGCGCCTATATTATTCAGAATAATCTCTGTACCACGTTGACCATCGAGGATGATTCGCGTGGGAGCAACCAGAAGATCTCCTGCAGCCTGTGCTGGCATTTGCGGGAGGATAAGCGCAGCAGCAGCCAATCCCAAACCAACACATGTTTTACTCAGTCGTCTCAGACCCCTGATTGTCATCTTTTTCTCCGGTTAAATACTGGTCGTCCGGACAGACGGTTTCCCGCGCATATCCCCACACCCATCACTATGCCGAAAGAGGGTTACCAAAGCGCTAACCACATCAATTATATACGCATGGAGGGTTCTCGCCTGGAAGGTGGTCGACCCAAAAAAGAACCCGCCCGCAACCAAGGTCGCGGACGGGCTTCTGATATCTCATTAATCATTGCCCTGCGAACAGGACGGTGAAAAAATCAAGGATAGTCAACGGTTACCGTGAAGGTACCGACATAAGCGCCATCAGCCTGAGTAGCAGCAACGTCAAGCGCACCACCTACAGAGAAAGCACCGTTACCCGAAGCGTCCAACGCGGTAAGCGCGGATGAGTTCAGGTTAGCGTTCATGATTGCGCCGCCAGGTCCGGTCAAGGTAACTGAGCCAGGTACGGTCAGTGTAACAGCTTCAGAAGCAGAACCGGTTACTGAGAAGTCAGCTGCATCGGAAGCACCTGAACAAACAACAGCGGTACAAGCGGCACGAACACCATCAGTACCAACGGTAACGGTTTCAGCGGTTCCGGTTGTAACGATCGTACCGAAATCAAGATCCGTGCCGGCATCTTTGGTAACGGTCAGTTCTTCGAGGATATTTGCACGTGCGTCAGCAGTTGCGGTTGCAGCGTGAGCAGCGTTTGCGCCCATTACTGAAGCGGCAAGTACGGAAGAAGCCACAGCGGCTTTGATAAACTTAGACATATTTTCTGGTCCCTATATTTCACTACTATACGAAAGGGCGCCTACGGTGCATCTGACCAAACCCACTGGTTAGATGTCGCTATACGCCAACATTCGAGATTGCTTATCGACCACAAAGGATAAATCTTTGCTGCCAGTCATGGTTAAAGCATTGTGAACGCTTTAAACTGCTGTAAAATATGGGTTTTATGCAGAGTTGTTACAAAATGAAATATTTCGAATCCGGCCATCCGAAGATGAATTGAGCCAGAATCCCGGACAATTTATATATGTTCTCCGGTAAGACGCTGGCAAATCAAGTCCAGCTGATCCAGATTGCTATAGTCAATTGTCATCGAACCAGAACCGGTTTGGCCCTTCGATTGAATCTTAACCTTCAGGCCGAGCAAATCACCCAAATGGCTTTCAACCGCGCGAATATCGGCGTCGCTTTCGCTCTCACCCGCTATCGGCAGCCTGCTCTTGCGGCGCGGCCCTCCTAATGCTTTGCGCACTAGCTTCTCCGTATCGCGAACAGAAAGTCCTTGTTTGACCACCTGTTTGGCCAACTCAGCTGATTCAGGCGCATTAATAAGCGCTCGAGCATGACCCATTGTCAGCTTTTCTTCGCCCACAAGCGCTCGAACCGATTCGGGTAGCTCCAGAAGGCGCATAAGATTCGCGATATGACTCCGCGATTTGCCGACAAGTTCCGCCAGTTTCGCTTGGCTATGCCCGAAATCATCTTTCAGCCTCACATAGGCTTCGGCTTCTTCAACTGCATTCAAGTCACGGCGCTGAACATTCTCAACAATAGCGATCTCAAGCGTTTCTGCATCATTCAAGCTGCGAACAATCGCCGGAATACGGTGCAATCGTGCCCGTTGCGCCGCGCGCCAGCGGCGTTCACCGGCAACAATCTGAAAATTCTTGCCGTGAGGGCGAACCACAATCGGCTGAATCACACCGCGGAGCTTCATGCTGTCTGACAGCTCATCTAGCGCTTCATTATCAAAAGTCTGCCGCGGCTGATCCGGATTCGGACGGACATCGGAAATAGCTATGGAGCGCAGCCCATCGGTACGAGCCTCCGGTGTCTCATCATCTATCTCGGCTTCCGGTGCCTGGATGAGCGGTTCTTCTCGTTGAATTTCGCCGAATAGCGAGTTTAGCCCCCTGCCCAAGCCAGTGGCCTTCTTGATCGCTGCTTTTTTGGGCAATGGAGTTTCCTCTTCTTTCGCCATCACGCTGCCACCTTCCGTTCTGGCAGCCGGGAAATCAATTCCCGCGCCAGATTGATATAGGCCTCCGACCCACTGCAACGATGATCGTAGATCAACGCTGGAAGACCATGGCTTGGTGCCTCTGAAAGCCTTACATTTCTGGGAATTACGGTGTCAAAAACGACATTACCAAGACAGGCCCGTACGTCGTCAGACACCTGCTCTGTCAGTTTGTTGCGGCGATCATACATGGTGAGCACCACACCCATGACCGATAAGGCGCGATTGAATCGCGCCCTGATACGCTCGACCGTCTGCAAGAGCTGGCTCAGCCCTTCGAGGGCAAAAAACTCGCATTGCAACGGCACCAGTAGAGATTCTACCGCAACCATGGCGTTAAGCGTCAACAGACCCAATGAAGGTGGGCAGTCAATCAGACAGATATCCCATTGGCCATCATCACCGGCGTCCAGCGCCTTTTTCAAGCGATGGGTGCGCTCTTCAAACTCAACCAGTTCGACTTCTGCACCAGAAAGATCCACGACTGCCGGGACAATATCAAGCCCGGGAACCGGCGTATTGATCACGCAATCTGCCAATGGTGTGTCCGAGATCAGCAGGTCATAGCTGCTGTGCGTGCGCTCTGCCTGGTTTAACCCAAGCCCCGTCGAGGCATTGCCTTGCGGATCAAGATCGATCAACAACACTTTCCATCCACTCGCAGCAAGAGCGGTAGCCATATTTATAGCTGTGGTCGTTTTGCCGACGCCGCCTTTTTGATTTGCTATCGCTATCCGGACCATTTTACGCAGAACCCTTCGCTAAGCTGATATAAAATAACGTTTTCAGCCCAATCCCACCAATATTCCCGCTTCCGGGTCCGTCAAACTTTGTTCCACGTGGAACATTTTTTGCCGTTTTGGCGACAGGCCTTTTAACTCCCTTACCGCATTTTTGCCTTTAGGTAAGAGCCAAACCGTCTTTTCTGTGGAAAACCGGTGAGAAAGTGACAATAGTTTTTGCAACGGTGCAAATGCTCTTGCGCTGATAACATCGACAGGATGGCTCTCGACATTCTCTAAACGGTCTCCAAAAACCAAGGCTTTTTCGGTAAGGCCCAGCTCTGTCACGACAGATTCCAGAAACGCGATCCGTCGAGATCGCGACTCAACCATCTGGACATTATAGTCACCCAATATCGCTATGATGATCCCGGGAAAGCCGGCACCAGTGCCGAGGTCCATCCAGATCTTTTCACCCTCTCCTCGCGGCGCATGCAAAAGCAGTTGCGCGCTGTCGACGACATGTCGGTCCCAGACATGGTCGGCACTGGATTTCGAAATCAGATTCTGCCGCTGCATTTCGTCGGCCAGCAAAGCCAGAAACCCCTCCAGCCTTTCCCATGTTTCACGTGAAACATCGAAATTTGCGCGCAACCAATCCTGCGCTTCTTGCTCCGTCATATGATCATCATGCCGCTAGATTCTTCGCATCCCGGCGACGCGCATGCACAAGAATTGCTGCCAGCGCAGCCGGTGTGATGCCGCGAACCCGCGAAGCGGCCGCCAGTGTCTCAGGCCTGGCTCCGTTCAGCCTCTCAACCATCTCATTCGATAAGCCCGCTATCTCTGCATAGTCGAGATCATCACCCAGAGAAATCTGCTCATTGGCTCGCAAGTCTTTCAGTTCCGATTCCTGGCGCTGCAGATAGGGCGCATAGCGCGCATCTTCTTCCACCTCGGCCAACAGCACGGGGTCGGCTTGATCAATGGATATTCCCAGGCCGCCGAGTGCATCGATGGAGATGTTGGGAAAACGCAGCCATTCAAACAAGGACTGCTTTGTTCCGTCACGGCGCACTTCAAGGCCCTGATCTGCGATGGCTTCGCATCCATGCACCGCACCCAGTTCCGCCATTATCGCGGTGCGTTGTGATTGCCGTGCATTGAACCAGCTTTGCCGTTCAGCACCAAGGCAACCAATAGCTTCGGCAACTGGGCTTAAACGTGTCGTTGCATTATCGGCCCGCAAACGCAGCCGATATTCTGCCCGTGCAGTAAGCATGCGATAGGGTTCAGTAACGCCTTGCAGTACGAGGTCATCGATCATCACGGCCATGTAGCTGGTTCCGCGATCCAGTTGCGGCGCATCCTTATCCTGAATCGCACAGGCCGCCCCGATACCGGCGATCAGCCCTTGCGCTGCGGCTTCTTCATATCCGGTGGTGCCATTGATCTGTCCGGCACAATAAAGTCCTTCAAGCTCGCGAACCTTTAAGGATCGATCCAAGGCGCGCGGATCAATATGATCATATTCCACCGCATAGCCGGGCACCAATATTTCGGCGTTCGGAAGGCCATCCATGGTGCGGACAAAGGCTTCCTGAACATCAGCAGGTAGAGAAGTGCTGATACCATTGGGATAGACCAGATTTGTATCCAGACCTTCCGGCTCCAGGAATACCTGATGGGAATCCCGGTCAGCAAAGCGGTGGATCTTGTCTTCAATCGATGGGCAATAGCGTGGCCCCTGCGCATCAATGGCGCCGCTGAATAGCGGTGAACGGTCAAGATTATCGCGGATTATGTCATGCGTTGCGACACTCGTCCGACTGACCGCGCAGAATATTTGCGGCACGTCTCTTCGCGACGAAAGCGGGGACATGGACCAACCATCATCATCCGATGGCTGCTCGGGCAATGCGGCCCAATCAATCGTTCTGCCATCCAAACGCGGCGGAGTTCCGGTTTTCAGTCTTGCAATAGGAAGGCCGGCATCGCGAATCTGCTGGCCCAGTGAAACCGCGCTCGCCTCGCCCGTCCGTCCGCCAGCAACGGTTTCTTCGCCGCGGAACAGCTTGCCGTTCAGAAAGGTCCCAGTCGCCAATATGACAGCCGATGCCCTGATCTCGCTTTGATCTGCCAAACAGATCCCGCTGACCGTCTGACCGTCAAAGATCAGCGACGCTACCTCGCCTTCCACTATCGACAGATTGTCCTGCGCATCCAGCATCCGGTGGATGGCGGCTTTATAGAGCTTGCGATCTGCTTGGACCCGAGGGCCCTGCACCGCTGCACCCTTGGACAGGTTCAACATACGATAGTGGATTGCCGCGGCATCGGCGGCGCGTCCGATCAACCCGTCAAAAGCATCCACTTCCCGCACGAGATGGCCTTTGCCCAGGCCACCAATGGCCGGATTGCAGGACATCGCGCCGATGCTGTCCTTGGTAAAACTGACCAATGCCGTACGCACGCCCATGCGCGCGGCCACGGCGGCTGCTTCACAGCCTGCATGCCCGCCTCCTACGACGATCAGTTCAAAATTTCGATTCATGCTGCGCCCATAGCGGAAGGCGGGTTTCAGGTCAAAATGATCTCGCTCACCGGAGTGAGGCCAGAACATGTTCCACGTGAAACAGTCTATTTTCCGATGCAGAATTTACCAAAAAGGCTGTCGAGCATATCCTCTGTGCTCGCCCGTCCAGTCAGCGCATCGAGCGCGGCGCGGGCCAGCCGGAGTTGCTCCGCGATGATCAAATAATCCTGCACATCGGATATCTGGTCGAGATTCATCCGCGCTTCCGAAAGATGATCGGCCTGCCGTTTGTTGACGCTGATCTCATCGCCATGCGGAACAATGTCTTTCGCGCGATCCACCAGCAGCTTCACAAGATCATCCATGCCCGCACCGGTCTTCGGAGACACGCACAAGACTTCTGGAGATTTCGCCTGATATTCGGGATGATCCTGGCGCGATGCTATTTCGACCAGGTTGGATGCTTTCGGGCCCTCCCCTTCCGGACCAAGCCATAATATCAAATCCGCCACATCAAATTGCCGATGGGCCCGGTCAATCCCTATCCGTTCGATTTCTTCCGCCCCTTCGTCACGAACGCCGGCTGTATCAATGAACAGAAACGGTATGCCTTTAATCGCTATCGGCACCTCGATCACGTCGCGCGTTGTTCCAGCAATGGGAGAGACAATCGCAGCCTCTCTTTCGACAAGCGCATTGAGCAAAGTTGATTTGCCGCTATTTGGCGGGCCGCCCAAAACGACCCTCACCCCTTCGCGCAATTTCTCCGCGCGCGGGCGATCCAGCATAGCGCGCATCTCTTGAGCCAAATCCCGCGATGCGGACTGCACCACGTCCAGCTGCGCGGGCGTCACATCGTCCTCGTCGGAAAAGTCGAGCTCTGCTTCGACCATTGCAGAAAGGCGCAAGATGCTATTCTGCCACGCCTCCACCTTTCTGGAAAGCGCCCCACCTGCTGCCTGGATCGCCGAGCGCCGTTGCAACTCCGTTTCGGCAAAGAGCAGATCGGACAATCCTTCTGCTTCCGCCAGATCCATTCGACCATGGGTGAAGGCCCGGCGGGTAAATTCACCGGGTTCCGCTCGGCGCAAACCGTCCATTTTTTCAAGCACAGCTTCCAGAGCGCGAACAACCGCCCGGCCGCCATGGCAATGAATTTCGGCAAGATCTTCGCCGCTCGCACTATTGGGCCCTGGAAACCACAATATCAAAGCCGTATCGAGCAAATCTCCGCTTGCCGGATCAGTTAACTTGGCCAGGCTGGCGCGGCGTTCATCCGGCACGGAGCCGCTTAAAATGCGCAAGGCATCCGCAGCCTTTTCACCGCTGATCCGGATGATACCGATGGCTGCCGGCGGTTGCCCACTGGACAGAGCAAAGATGGTGTCAACCGCTGACATTTATCTATCTATTTGATATCTAATCTTTTTTCTTGCTAGAAGATGATTTTCCGCCACTAGATCCGGCCCCCATAGCGCCACCGAGAAAGGAGGAAAACATCTTGATGCCAGCCTCACCCATCGGGGTAATGATCTTGGTGAAATTCTGAAGCTGCTCAACCGAGCTCGCGCCCTGGAGGAATTTGGACAATTCTTTCACGTAGGTTTCGTTGAGTTTGCCAACATCCGGCAAACCCATCAGTTTCCGCGCTTCTTCCGGTGTACAATCCAGTTCTACGGTTACTTTCATAAATGCTTCCTCTTATCCTTGTGGTTGAAGCGAAGTTCCCTCCCTCACCGCAACAGATGATCTTCCACCTTGCCACAACAGGATATGGGGATATTGTGCACCATTAATCAAGTCATGATGCAAAGGAGCGCAAAAAATGGGTGAGATGAAGCCGATTAAGACGTTGAGCGGAGATGGAGAATTTCCTTGTTATGTTGCTGCTCCGGAAGGAATCGCAACCGCTGCGATCATTGTGATTCAGGAAATTTTCGGCGTGAATAAGGGTATCAAGGCGAAATGCGATAGCTGGGCCAAGGCCGGTTATATGGCCATTGCGCCAGACCTGTTCTGGCGAGTCAACGAAGCTACCAATCTGGACGCCGATGTTGAGGAAGAATTTCAAGTCGCCCTCGATCTGATGGGTAAATTTGATCAGGATCAGGGCATCAGAGACATCGAAGCCGCGATTCACTTCGCTCGCGACGCTGTAATTGGCGGAAAAGTCGGCTGCGTTGGTTATTGTCTTGGTGGTAGATTGGCCTTCATGACCGCAGCGCGAACCGATATTAATGCCTCTGTTGGTTATTATGGCGTCGGTATTGATGGACTGCTTGGCGAGAAGAACGCGATTGCGCATGAGGTGATGCTGCATATCCCGACAGCCGATGGTTTTGTGCCTGCCGATGCCCAAGCTGCGATGCACGAAGGACTGAATGATCATCCCCGAGTCACCTTGCATGACTATGCGGGGCTGGATCACGGCTTTGCTGCTGAGTTTGGTGCACGTCGCGATGAAACAGCGGCAACATTGGCAGACAGCCGGACCGCAGAATTTTTCAAGGAGTATTTGGGATGAGCACACGGGATAACCTGAAAGCATGGCATGCGCGTATGGCCGACAAGAGCGAGGCCGCGCTTGGCGCGCAGCTTGCTGACGATGCGGTATTCCACTCCCCTGTTGTGCACACGCCGCAGGCTGGAAAGCCGATTGTCATGGCCTATTTGCTGGCGGCTGATAATGTTCTTGGCAATGACAGTTTCCGCTATGTGCGAGAGATAGTCGATGATGGTGCCAATATGGCCATGCTGGAATTTCAGCTCGAACTGGATGATATTCAGGTCAATGGCGTCGACATTATCAGCTGGAATGACGACGGCAAGATTCAGGATTTCAAGGTCATGGTCCGACCCTTGCAGGCGATCAATAAAGTCTGGGATGAAATGGGTAAAATGCTGGAAAAAATGAAGAAATCAGCCTGATTTCCGCAATTTTCCAAATCAGAAAAGAGTCAAAATTCCGATCGTTTGTTCATCACCAACCAGACCGGAATAGATCATTTTTCCAGCGACATAGACGATAACCGCCAGGCCGAGATAGGCTATCCATTTATAGCGCTCGATATATTTGGCGATGACGTTCGCCGCGAGCCCCATCAGCGCGACCGACAAGAGCAAGCCGACAACCAAGATACCGGGATGTTCGCGCGCGGCCCCGGCGACGCCGAGGACATTATCGAGGCTCATTGATACGTCGGCGGCCATTACCGCCCAAGCCGCAGCCCAAAAGCTTCTTCGAGCCTTTACGCCGCTATGTTCATCACCGGCTATCTCTGGCGAACCCGGCGATTCTCCTTCATGGAAAATCTCGCGATAAAAATTCCAGGCAACCCAGAGCAGAAGCAATCCGCCAGCAAAGACCAGCCCGACAATTTGCAATAATTGCACGACGATCAGCGCAAAAATAATGCGCAGAACCAAAGCTGCCCCGATACCCAGCATGATGACTTTGCGGCGCTGATCTGCAGGCAATCCGCCCGCCAGTGCACCGACAACAATCGCATTATCGGCGGCAAAAACAAGATCGATAAGAATGACCTGGCCAAAGGCGGCCATTGCTTCTGGTGACCCCATGTTGGAAAAATCATGGACAATCGCAGCCCAGATTTCTGCAGGTGATCCTAGACCACCAGGTGCAGCCACAGCCAAAATCGTCAGCAGATCGATCATGAAAAAATTGTTTCCCCGAAATATGTTACACTGGGCATAGGATCATAGAAATCATGAAGCAAGGCGCGCCATTCCTTATATTCCGGTGATTGGCGGAATCCATCACGATGGGATTCAACATTGTCCCATTTAACTAGCAACAGATATAGATCTAGACTGTCCACAGAAGGACGAACTTCAATCGATTGAAAGCCTGATTGCACCGAGATGAGCGATTTTGCTTTTCGCATTGCTGCAACAAACTGGTCGGATTGACCCGCTTTGACCTGCAGCAAAGCCTGTTCGATAATCATTGCGGTATCCCCGCAAACTTACTGATTCATGCTGTCGAAGAAATCGTCGTTCGCTTTTGAATCCTTCATCTTGTCGAGCAGGAATTCCATCGCGTCGATCGTACCCATTTGCATGAGGATGCGGCGCAGCACCCACATTTTCTTGAGCTTGTCATCTTCGACCAGCAATTCTTCCTTACGTGTACCGGATTTGCCAACATCCAGTGCTGGGAAGATCCGCTTATCGGCAACTTTGCGATCCAGCACGATTTCGGAGTTACCGGTGCCTTTAAATTCTTCAAAGATGACCTCGTCCATCCGGCTGCCGGTATCGATCAGCGCGGTTGCGATGATGGAAAGCGAGCCGCCTTCCTCAATATTACGCGCGGCGCCAAAAAAGCGTTTCGGACGCTGCAGCGCATTGGCGTCGACACCACCTGTGAGCACCTTACCGGAGCTTGGCACGACCGTATTATAGGCACGGCCAAGACGCGTAATTGAGTCGAGCAGAATGACAACATCATGCTTGTGCTCGACCAGACGTTTAGCCTTTTCAATAACCATTTCAGCAACTTGCACGTGGCGTGTCGCGGGTTCATCAAAAGTGGAGCTGATCACTTCGCCCTTCACCGAGCGCTGCATGTCGGTGACTTCTTCCGGCCGTTCGTCAATCAGCAGAACGAGCAGATAGACTTCCGGATGATTGTCGGTAATCGCCTTGGCGATATTCTGCAGCAGGACGGTTTTACCGGTCCGCGGCGGCGCCACGATCAGGGCGCGCTGGCCTTTACCTTGCGGCGAGATAATGTCGATGACGCGAGCGGATTTGTCTTTGACCGTGGGATCAAGACTGTCGAGCGTCAGCTTCTCATCCGGATAAAGCGGCGTGAGATTGTCAAAATTGACGCGGTGACGGACCGCATCGGGTTCATCAAAGTTGATTGCTGTCAACTTGGTCAGCGCAAAATAACGCTCACCGTCGCGCGGTGCTCGGATTTCGCCTTCAACCGTATCACCCGTCCGCAGTCCGAACTTGCGAACCTGATTGGGTGAGACATAAATATCGTCAGGACCGGCGAGATAATTGGCGTCCGGTGAACGCAAAAAGCCAAATCCGTCGGGCAGCACTTCAATCGTGCCTAGCCCCATGATCAGTTCGTCCTGATCCGCGAGTTCTTTCAATATCGCGAACATCAGGTCCTGTTTGCGCAATGTGGATGCGCTTTCAACGCCCAGTTCTTCCGCCATTGAGACGAGACCAGCAGGCGATTTTTCTTTTAATTCTTTTAAGTGCATGGAAGTTTATCCAGATAAAATAGGAAGTTATTTATATTTGCATGTGTGCAGCGTGTGCGCCGTCAAATTTTCACATGAAAGGTCGCCCGGACGGGCTTTGGGCGTCAATTACGCCTTTGCCCTGTGGCTGTCAACAAAAGCTGGGACCAAAACGGTCAGACCGGATCAGAACGGTTTTACAATCACCAAAATCACAATCACTGCAGCGGTAATGCCAGGCACTTCGTTCACCAACCGCAGCTTTTTATCCGTCATGGTCCGTTCGCCACGCGCCAGTTTCTTTGCATAACCCATCATCCACCCATGATAGCCGGAGAGCAGCAGGACAATAAGTAATTTCCCGTGGAACCAGCCCTGGCCAAATGCATCGATATTATAAGCGAGCAACAGGCCCAGAACCCAGGTGATGATCAGGGATGGATTGAGGATGATTTTGCGTAATTTGCCTTCACGCTCGATCCATTTGGAATCCTCTTCGGATCCCACCGCAGATTCCTGATGATAGACAAAAAAGCGTGGCATCATGAACAAGCCAGCCATCCAGAAGATGACAAAAATGATATGAGCGGATTTTAACCAGAGATAGAGCATGGTCAGATATTCATTCATTGCCGAACGAGTGTAAGCAGCTTTTCAACATGTTCAATGGGTGTGTCGGGCAAAATGCCGTGACCCAGGTTGAAAATATGCGGGCGGTCTTCAAAGACTTGAAGGATATGTTTCACCGATTTTTCCAGCGCTTCACCGCCCGCAATCAGGGCGAGAGGGTCGAGATTACCTTGCAATGGTAAATCAGCTGGCAGGATTTCATGCGCCCAGACAGGGTCGACAGTTTCATCCAGACCAATCGCATTGGCGCCGGTTTCATTGGCATAAGCAGCAAGTTTGGCCCCGGCGCCTTTCGGAAAACCGATAATGGGCAGGTCAGGATGAACGGCCTTTAACCGCGATATGATTTGGGCATTGGGCGCGATCACCCATTTTTCAAACTGCGCAGGAGATAGCGATCCGGCCCAGCTATCGAATAGCTGCACCGCATCAACACCCGCGGCCACCTGACCGAGCAGATATGCGACGGTATTTTCGATAATTGCATCGATCAGCTCTGAAAAAGCCGCCTCGTCCTGATAAGCATAGCGCCGGGCAACAGCCTGATCCTTGCTGCCTTGCCCATTCACCATATAGGTTGCCACGGTCCAGGGGCTGCCGGCAAAGCCCATGAAGGTCGTTTTATCGTCCAGCTGCTTTGCCACGCTTCGCACGGTGGCATAAATAGCCTCAAAATGCTCCGGAGCGGCCTCAAGAGACGATAAAGCCGCGTCGACCAACCTAGGTGCCAGCCGGGGTCCTTCACCTGTCTCAAACCAGAGTTTCTGACCCATGGCATGAGGCACGATCAATATGTCGGAAAACAGGATTGCACCGTCAAAGCCAAAACGCTTGATTGGCTGTATCGTGACTTCAGCGGCAGCCTCGGCATCATAACAAAGTTCAAGAAAACCGCCCTTTTGCGCGCGTAATGCACGATATTCGGGCAAATAGCGTCCTGCCTGGCGCATCAGCCAGACCGGAGTCTGAGTCTGTTTCCTGCCATGCAGAGTGTTGAGGAGCGTTTTCGGAGAGTCGGTGCCGTGAGACATAAGAAAAGGGTCATCCCATATAATAATATAGTATATTTATAGAATCTTGTTGATGATGATAGAGCGTGGAAAGAGGCGGTAACGTTGCTCTACCGAGATTACAAACAGATTGACAGTCAGCTGTTAACGAAATTTTTACCGATTCCCGAATTTCATTCCCGTTATCCACAATCTGTGGACGAAAATTGCAAAACTTGATCGCTTGTGGATAGAAATCAGGATGATGGGGATGAAATCCGGAAGGCTAAAAATCCCGCATTCATCCCTTGCTTTATCCACAATGAAATCACAGGGTTGCGGGCATGAACAGACTCCATTTGCACATGCTATCCGACTCCACCGGAGAGACGCTCGAGAATATCGCAAAAGCGGCGCTGGCACAATTTGATGGCGTGGAAATCATCAAGCATTTCTGGCCAATGGTGCGGTCGGAAACCCATTTGAACCGGATTCTGGTTGAGGTGGCCAACAATCCGGGTTTGGTCATTTTTACCCTGGTGAACAGCGATATTCGCGGGCGACTGGAGCGCGAATGCCGCCATTTGGGCCTGCCGGTCGTGCCTGCGCTTGATACGGTCACCGACGCACTTTCCAACATGCTGGGTCAGGAAGCCAAAGCGCGGCCAGGTCGCCAACATATACTGGATGCCGCCTATTTTGCCCGGGTCGAGGCGATCCAGTTCACTATCGCCCATGATGACGGTATCGGATGGGAAAACTGGGAAGAGGCGGATATTATTCTGGCCGGTGTTTCCCGCACCTCCAAAACGCCGACATCCATCTATCTCGCCAATCGTGGTTACAAGACGGCGAATATTCCGATTGTTCCGGAATCGCCGCCGCCTGATGCGCTTTTCCATTTGAAAAACCCGCTGGTCGTAGGGCTAGTCGCTGGAGCAAGCCGGTTGGTGCAAGTGCGCCGCAATCGGCTTTTGTCTCTCAATCAGGCGCCAGAAACCGACTATGTGGATGAGGAAAAGGTGAAAGCCGAAACCCAATATGCACGCCGGATGTTCGCCGATAATGGGTGGCCGACAATCGACGTGACGCGGCGTTCGATCGAGGAATCCGCAGCAGCAATCATCAACTTTTACAATGAGCACCACACTGAAAAACAGGACGCTGCAGATGAGTGATGCTCTGGTTGAACCGGTACTAATATTGGCATCCAAGAGCAAAGCCCGCCGCGCCATGCTGGAGGCAGCGGGTGTGAATATCGAATCTCTCGCGCCCAATGTCGATGAAGAAGCGTTGAAAGAGGGCTTGCGGGCTGATGGCGTAACGGCGCGCAACCTTGCCGATGCGTTGGCGGAAGCCAAGGCGGTTCGCTTGTCTCGCCGCATTGGTCCGGCTCTGGTTCTTGGCGGGGACCAGATACTAGCTCTCGAAGATGGCGCGATGCTCGACAAGCCAACTAATCGGCAAGAAGCCAAAGCCCATTTGCGGCTGCTCTCCGGCAAGAAACATAAATTGTTCAGCGCCGCTGTGATTGCAGATCAGGGATCACCGGTCTGGCGCCATATCGACATAGCGACTTTGACCATGCGATCATTGAGCGAAGCCTTTATCGATACCTATGTCGATGCCGAATGGGACAATATACGCCATTGTGTCGGTTGTTATGAGATTGAAGGTCGGGGAGCACAGCTTTTCTCTGATATCAAAGGAAGCCAGTTTACGATCATGGGGCTGCCATTGCTGCATTTGCTTGACTATTTGCGGGTCAGAGGTGTTATGCCGTCATGACCGACAATCTCCCTTATGCTGAAGTGATTGGTGACCCGATTGCGCAAAGCAAATCGCCGATAATCCATAAATTCTGGCTCGAAAAGCTTGGTATCAAAGCGGATTATCGACTGTTCCACGTGAAACCGGACGAACTGGCAGATTATATTGCTGCGCGCCGGAAGGATCCTGATTGGCAGGGCTGCAATGTCACCATTCCTCATAAACTGGCGGTGATGGACCATGTATCCGACCCAGGCGGGGTGCGCGCGTCAATTGGGGCGATGAACACGGTCGCTCGTGCTGAGAACGGCGATCTTTTTGGTACCAATACGGATGCTGGCGGTTTTTTTGCCCCCATTGCCGATGTCCCGCTTGCCGGTCAGGACGTTGTTGTCGTCGGCGCCGGTGGAGCTGCGCAGGCGGTTTTATTTGCATTGTCACGCATTGAGGTAGGTTCGGTTACCATTATCAATCGCAATGTCCTCAAGGCTTCTGCTCTGCTCGCTCGTTTTGGGCTTAAAGGACAAGCGCTGGAGCATGGATCTGCCTTTCCGCCGGCGCGATTGTTCGTAAATGCCAGTGCGCTGGGTATGAAAGGCCAGGATGAACTTGTGGTCAATCTGGATCACCTGCCCGATGATGTGATCGTCTATGATCTGGTTTATGCGCCTATCAAAACGAAATTGTTACAGGCAGCTTCAGCGCGCAATCTCGAAACGATTGACGGATTGGCGATGTTGATCGGCCAAGCCGCAGTCGCCTTTGAGATATTCTTCGGCCAGTCGCCTCCGCTCGAGCATGACGACGAATTGAGAAAGCTGCTCCTCGCATGACGGGTCCGATGATCATCGGGCTGACCGGATCCATTGGCATGGGCAAATCGACGGTTGCGCAGATGTTTGTGGATGACGGTGTTCCGGTTTTTGATGCTGATGCGGCCGTCCATATTTTGCAGGGTCCTGGCGGTGCGCTGGTTGGAGAAATTGAAGTTCTGTTTCCCGGTACGACCAACGAGAAAGGGGTCGATCGGCAGAAACTTGGTTCCGCTGTGCTTGGTGATCCTGATGCGTTAAAACAGCTCGAAGAGTTGATTCACCCTGCGGTCGGCGCGATGCGAATGGAATTTCTCGCACAGAATGAGAATGTGCCGATGATTCTCTTCGACATTCCGCTTCTATTCGAAAAATCCGGTGCTGACGGGGTGGATCAGGTGATCGTCGTATCGGCAACCGAAGAGGATCAGCGCAATCGGGTTTTACGCCGTCCCGGCATGACACCGGACAAGTTTGAGAAGATTAAGTCCTTGCAAATGCCGGATGAAGAAAAGCGCAAACGCGCCGATTTTGTGATCAATACATCTCAGCCATTGGACGAAACGCGGGTACAGGTACGAAATACTATAGAAAAATTGAAAGCATCACTTGCGTAACCGGAATTTGAGTCCGATATTGGTCATATGCGGGAAATAATTTTCGACACAGAAACCACCGGATTCGACCCGCAAAGTGGCGACCGGATGGTTGAAATAGGCTGTATTGAAATGATCGACCGGGTCGAAACCGGCGAGAGTTTTCACTGCTATTATAATCCGCAGCGCTCGATGCCGAAGGCGGCAGAAGAAGTCCACGGTCTTTCCGACATATTTCTGTCTGATAAAAAGCTCTTTGCCGATGGTGCCGAAGAACTTCTGGAGTTTCTCGGTGAAGCCAAGCTCGTCGCGCATAATGCGCAGTTTGACTTTAACTTCCTTAATGCTGAACTGGTGCTATGTGGCAAAAAACCGATCTCGCAATTTCGTATGGTCGATACTTTGGCCATTGCAAAGGTTAAGCATCCCGGGGCAAAACTTTCGCTTGATGCTCTTTGCAGCCGTTACGGCATTGATCGCAGTCACCGCGTCAAACATGGTGCCTTGCTTGATGCGGAATTGCTGACACAGCTATATATCGAGTTGACTGGGGGCCGGCAGATCGGTCTCAGTTTGGCTGATGATAAGCCATCGTCTGAAACGGCAGTCCGGCAACCGGGCCAAAAGGAAGCTGCACTACGCCGGCAATTTATTGCGCCGCGCCCGCACAGTGCCAGCGCGGAAGAATTGGCAAGGCACGCGGCCTTTATGGAAGGGATAAAAGACCCGCTCTGGGCTGATACTTGACGGACCAATTCAAAGGTCCAGCAGAATAACTATAAGAATATTGCGCAACCATAATGGAGAAAGAATATGGAAATTCGTGTTTCAGGACATCAGGTGGACACCGGCGATGCGCTCCAAGGCCATGTTGACGATCGAATGAATGCGATAGCCGACAAATATTTCCCAAAGGCGATTTCCGCGCAGGCAACCTTTGGCAAAGCGCCTCATAATCACTTTCAATGCGACATTGTATCGCACATTATGACGGGTCTGATGCTGAAATCTGAAGCGCGGGCGGGTGATGCCCACCAGGCCTTTGAACAAGCGGCTGACAAGATCGAAAAACAGTTGCGCCGCTATATGCGTCGGTTGAACGATCATCATGTTCAGGCGCAATATGCTGCAAAACAAGAAGAAGCCGCTTATCGTGTTTTCGACGCGGGTGATGACGAGATTGAGGTGGAAACAAATTCCGAAGCCCCGGCCATTATCGCTGAAACCAGCACCGATATTCCGGAAGCAAGCGTCTCGGATGCGGTGATGATGATGGATTTGCGTAATACCAGCGCGCTATTATTTAAAAATGCTGGAACTGGATCGCATAATATGGTTTACCGCCGCTCGGATGGCACTATCGGCTGGGTCGAACCGCAGAAATAGCGCCTTTTTCGCTTTTGAATCCCCCGAATCGTCAGATTTTTGGCGGCAAAATGATTGTGATCAGCAGCATCTGTTGAAGGCGATGAGCCCGCTAAGATGCTTTGCGTAGTAACAGTGCAGGCCCATAGGCCTTTGAGGATAAAATGGAATATTTGTCAGTTCATATTGACTCCGCAGCCGTAGCAGCCAGTGCGACCGCGATGTCCAAGCAAGAAGTTTTTGCGACTTTAGCAAAAAAGGCAGCCCAGTCTTACGGGCTGGATGGTGATGTAGTGCTTCAGCGTCTTCAGGACCGTGAATCACTTGGATCTACGGGCTTTGGCGGATCCGTTGCGATTCCGCATGCCAGAATCAAGGAGCTGGACGAGTGTGTTGGACTTTTCATCCGTCTGGCACAGCCGATCAGTTTTGATGCACATGATGGCCAGGACGTTGATCTGGTCTTTGGTCTGCTGTCACCCGACCAGGGCAGTGCAGATCATTTGAAAGCACTGGCTGAAATCTCACGCTTCTTGCGCGATGAGGCTACTTTGACCAAATTGCGCGGTGCCGCTTCAGAGGATGCACTTTTTGTGTTGCTCACCGGACAGCAGGACCAGCGAGCGGCTTGATAATGGCTGGGGGGAATGATTCAGCGCCGGAACCGAATGGATCCCATGAACATTTTCAGGCCTTGGAACGGCTTTATAAGGCAGCGCCGATCAATCAGCTGTTCAAGTCCGATCTCGAGATAACCGAGCGCGGAATTGCCCGCATCACCTTTGATGTAGATGAACGGCATTATCATGCGGCGGGTGCCGTGCATGGAACCAGTTACTTCAAAATGCTCGATGATGCCGCATTTTATGCAGCCAATAGTCTGGTTTCCGACCGTTTCTTGTTGACCACAGCGTTTAATGTACTGTTCACCCGACCACTAAAATCCAGCACGGTAACGGCCGAAGGGCGATGGGTGAGCGGAAAAAGACGGGTTTTTGTCGCGGATTCGCGGCTTATCGACCAAGAGGGCGAGGAAATTGCCCGGGGAACCGGCACATTCATGCGATCGCACATCCCGTTAGCTTCGTTACCCGGATATAAGCAGTAGATATGATCGAACCGCGCCTGTCTGCGGAAATGACCGTGCAGTCATTGCTGCGCAAAGTGAATCAGAATGGCGGTTTTGGAGCCGTCCTGCAAAAAGGAGACCGGATCTCCGGTGCGATCCTGATTTTATGTATCGAAAAGGGTAAAGATCCGCGGCTTCTGGAGAAAATGCCAAGTCTTGATGGGCCATCGACCTGGCAGGTTATATGGCCACAAAGTACTGAAAATAAACAAGAATTAGATGGATATCTGAAGCGCCGGAGCAGTTTTGATCCCGATCTATGGTTAATTGAACTGGACATCCCGGATGCGGAACGGCTCATCGCTGAAATAACCTGAATTCTTGACTTTGTTGCACTGCACACTATTTCGCGACCAACTTTGAAGCAAAGGTTGTTCCGAGGGATTGTCCATTTGGGCGCGGAATAAACATGCAGACGGAGGGAACAGGGATAAGCCGTTGGTTGGTTTTTAGGCTTATTTTCATGGATTTGATCCGTACTGGACTCGCCGCATAAAATAACAGGTTTATGAGCAAAATATTTAAAGCTGCAAGCGTGCTTTCGCTTGCATTTTCTACGGCCGCCGCACTTGCAGTGACCGATGTATCATTCGCATTGGAAGCGACCGATGATACACCAGAAACCGAGATCGTTGTTGATCCGGATATGCTGGAATCCGCCGATGAATCGGCTCCCGTAATTTTTGGCGAACAGCAGGAAGTTGTTTCGACAATTCCCGAGGACGTTATCGAAGCAGACCGGCTTGCTAACGAACAGCAAGCTGCGGCTGCCGAATATAACAATGTAAATGCCAGTTCGCTGCGCCAGCTGGTCGACCAGCAGTCGATTGAAGGTTCATTGAGCAAGGAAATGCAATGTCTTGCCGGAACCGTCTATTTTGAATCCAAGGGTGAAACTCTTCCTGGTCAATTGGCGGTTGCGCGTGTTGTCATGGCCCGTGCGGCCTCATCGCGTTTCCCCGACAGCCTTTGTGGTGTTGTTTATCAGCGCAAACAATTTTCCTTCATTCGCAACGGAAAAATGCCGCGCATCGATAAAGGTCATCGCCATTGGCGCAACGCGGTAGCGATTGCAAAAATCGCGGTAAATGACGGTTGGAAAAGCCCTGTAGAAGGTGCCTTGTTCTTCCATGCGCGCTACGTTTCGCCCGGCTGGCGGTTGAAGCGGATGGCGACGATAGACAATCACATTTTCTATCGCTGATTCCGATCCGCTGAGATGGACTAATTTTGATGTGATAAAGGCTCCCTTCTGGGGGCCTTTATTTTTCTGCTGCTGTCAGTTGTAAGATCTGGGCAAACTTTCGGAGTGCCTGGTTCATAGCCCTAAGCGACCTTCGCCAAAAGCCTGTTACTAAGATACCGGAGCACTCGCAAATCTGGCCGAAAAAGATAAGTATCTTTATTTTGTTCTATTTATGTTCTAGGCATTTGTAATGATGATAGAACATAGCGATTCGCCCTTATCCGCTGTCCCCCTGGCTCCCAAACCGGATTCGATCGAGGACCATCAGCCCCCCCTGACCGGAGCAGCAGCGGTCGCGCGCGGCGTTGCACGCTTATTTTCGCGCCACGATATCATGGTCCTTTCCGAGGTTAGCCTGCCCAATAAACGGCGCGCAGATCTGATGGGTGTCGATGCCAAAGGACAGATTGTGATTGTCGAAATCAAGGTCGCACGCGGTGATTTGCTGGGTGATAACAAGTGGACCGAATATCTTGATTATTGCGACCGCTTCTACTGGGCCTTACCGAATGATTTTGATGCATCGCCGCTTGACCGGCCAGACTTCATGCCTGAACGCGCCGGATTGATCGTTGCGGATGCTTATGACGCGGAAATGGTCCGCTCTGCCGCCACTCATGCACTGGCTCCTGCACGGCGAAAAACTGAAACAATGCGGCTGGCGCGTCGCTCGATGCAACGGCTATCGGTGGTTCATGGCTGGATCGATCCGGAGGCCCGGGAATATTACTGAATAGCGCCGGTAGGCCTTAACCCTCGGGACCAAAAAAGCGGCCGCTGGATTCGGGTTTTTTCTGGCTATCCGCTTTTTCAATTTCACTCAGAATGGAAGCGGCCCGACGATCACGAGTCGCATAGTCGCGAGCGGAAAGCCCCGCCAGCGTATCGGCCCGGTCCGGATTCGCACCATTTTTCAGCAACAAGCGAGTCATTTCGGAGTCACGCAACTGCACTGCCCTGATCAGGGCGGTTTCGCCGCGATTATTAGTCTGGTTTACATTCGCTTTCTTAGCCAGCAATATCCTGGCACCTTCGACAAACCGCAATTGTGTAGCAAGCATTAGCGGCGTTGTGCCTTGCTTGTCGCGCAGATTGGGATTCGCACCCTTTTGCAACAAAAAATTTGTCCAGGTCGCATCGCGCCGGGCAACAACGATATGCAAAGCGGTCTCGCCGCTGGTCACGTCTCTGGTATTGACGATCACGGTGCCAGGCTGATTGAGGAACTTGGTCGCCTCTGTTCCATCACGGTCTTTCACTGCTTTCAGGAAATTATAGCTGCTGGAAAACTGGGCGCTGGCTATGCCTGGAATGCTTAGCGAAAAAACCGCCAGAAGCGCCGCAAAAAAACGGATGACGCTGCTCTTTCTATTGACCCGTGGAATTGGAAGCCTGCCCCAAAGCATAATATTGTGCCCTATTTACATTTTATGGCCTCTATTGGCGTGTCGCTATAGAATCCATCAATTACCGGTTGAATATTGATCATTAGCAGACCATGTCTGGCCGCATGATGAACAAATTTCTATCTGTTTTTTCCGCTACGCTTCTAATGTCGGTTCTTGCCGCCTGCAACCCGGCTTCTCAAAGCAATGTTGAAACCGAAGCGCCGCTTACTGGTGCTGATATTGGTGGCAGCTTTACGCTGACCAATCAGGATGGGGAGAAAGTGTCGGACAGCGACTTTGCCGGCAAATATCGAATCATCTACTTTGGCTTCACTTATTGCCCTGATGTCTGCCCTGTGGATCTGATGGCATTAATGCAGGGCCTGGCCCTGGCGGAGAAAAACGACCCAAGCCTAGCCGAAAAGATCCAGCCAGTTTTCATTTCGATTGACCCCGAACGGGATGGACCCGAGCAGCTAAAACAATATGTCGCCGCCTTTCACCCCCGTCTGATAGGCCTTACCGGAACCGCTGAAGAAATTGCTGATGTCGCAAAAAAATATCTTATCATCTATGATAAGCGGGATGTGCCGGGATCAAGCGAGTATCTCATTGACCATAGCCGCCAAGGCTATTTTTTCGGTCCTGATGGCGAGCCGGTAGCTTTGCTGCCTTATGATGGCACGCCGCAGCAAATCGCAGATGAAATTCAGCGGTGGATGCGATAGATAAGGATATTCCATTTTGGGATAAGCCGCTCGATAGCTTGGATCGCGCACAATGGGAGGCCTTGTGTGACGGTTGCGGTAAATGCTGCTTACTGAAGGCTGAAGATGAAGATGACGGTCAAATTTATATGACCAATATTGCGTGCAAGCTGCTTGATACCCAAAGCGCTCGTTGCAGCGATTATCGCCGCCGCCGCTATTTTGTACCCGATTGTGTCAGGCTGACGCGTAGCAAGCTCGATCAATTTACCTGGCTTCCTGATAGTTGCGCGTACAAGATGCGTGCAAGGGGCCAATCTCTGCCGGAATGGCACTATCTGGTTTCGGGAGATCGCGAGACAATTCACGAAACCGGAAACTCTATTCGCGGCAAGGTTATTACGGAGGTGGAAGCTGGGCCGATTGAACAGCATATTCTCGATAAACCGCTCTAAATCCCATCCGGTTCCTGCTGAGCAGGACGCATTGGAGATTGAGCTGGAGGGACGGTTTTATCCTTTGCGCGTTCGCAAGTTGACGCAGGCGCGTTCGATTGCGGTTTCTGCCGATACAGTCAAAGGCGAGGTTCGTCTGACGATGCCGCGCTATGCAAGTACCGCGCAGGCTTTGCGGTTTGCGCAATCCAAATCAGACTGGTTGGCCGCCCGTTTTGCAGACGCTTTGCCACCGGTACCGATTGTCGATGGTGCTGAAATTGCCTTTGCTGGCGAGAGCCATGTCATAAGATGGTCAACCGAATTCAATCGCAAGCCAAAGAGAATAGGTGGCGAAATCCGCGTTGGCGGTCCTGAAAACAGGATTGAAGCACGGATCATCAGTTGGATGAAAGATCAGGTTCGCGATATTTATGCCGATGATCTGGCCTTTTATTGTGAGCGGGCCGAAACCGAATTGCCGACTCTGTCGGTGGGTGACGCCCGGCGACGCTGGGGAAGCTGTTCCGGACGCAAAGCGATTCGGTTGAGCTGGCGGCTGGTTATGGCACCTCCGATAGTGCGCCGGTCGGTTGTTGCCCATGAAGTTGCCCATTTGCGTCACATGGATCACAGTCCGGCATTTTACGCTTTACTCGATCAGATTTTTGACGGTGAACGCCGAGAAGCTGACCGCTGGCTCAAACAGCATGGATCGGCCTTGCACTTGATCGGAGCGCCTGTTCGATAACAAGCGGATCGTCGCTATTCTTCTGCTGGTTCAGGTAAGATCGAAACCGGATCATTAGGCCGGTCAGCCGGCGGGTCGTCGTCTTCTCTCTGTTCAGCCTGTTCGGTCTCGTCTTCGCCGCGACCCAGAACGGAGTCGATCCAATCCTGATCCAGCTGTGGTGGACCATCCTCGGCCTGACCACCTTCCAAATCATATTCGAGCCCCTGACCAGTCTCTATGGGCATACCATTTTCGTCGACATATATGCCGTCTTCGGGTGCGCCATATAGCTCTTCTTCATCTGGCTCCAATTGCCAGTCTGGCAAGATCAGTTCAGTATCGAATTTCTCGACCTTCCGCTTAGCGACTGCCACTTTCATAAACGCCGCAAAAGCTGCTGCTGGTGCCCGCCCGCCTTGCAGACCGCGCACTGGCTTGGCATCATCCCGTCCCATCCAGACACCGGTGGTCAGGCCGCTAGAAAAGCCCAGAAACCAACCATCTTTGTTGCTGCTGGTCGTCCCGGTTTTACCAGCGACAGGGCGTCCGATTTGCGCGGCGCGGCCAGTACCGGCATTGACAGCAGTCTGCATCAGATCGGTAATACCGGCAGCAACCCACGGGTCCACAAGCACGCGGCTACCATCAAATTTGCTCTGATAAAGCACATCGCCTTTCATCGTGCTGACTTTGGTGATCGCATAGGGCGTGATCGCGATCCCTTTTGCATTTACCGATGCAAAGGCCCGGGTCATATCGAGCAACCGAACATCCGACGTGCCGAGCACCATCGATGGGTTGGTATCAATGGGTGTCGTAACTCCGAATCGGCGGGCCATGTTGGCGATCGTAGAAGTTCCAATATCATTGCCAATGGCGGCTGCGACCGTATTCTTCGAATAGGCGAATGCTGAACGCACACTGATGTCACCGGCATAGCGACCACCGCTATTGCGTGGGGTCCAGTTGCCGATTTTAATCGGTTCATCGGTGACAATATCATTGGGAGTATAACCGGCCTCTAGGGCGGCCAGATAGACAAACAGCTTCCAGGCAGATCCCGGCTGGCGCACGGCCTGGGTTGCGCGGTTATAGTTGGAAGTCACATAGTCGGTCCCACCGACCATGGCCCGAACGGCACCATCGCGGTCGATTGCCACCAAAGCACCTTGTGTTCCAGCAGGCGAGCCGGTTTGGATCGCATTGGTCGCCGCGCGCTGCATACCGAGATCCAGGGTTGTCCAGACTTCAATCGGTTCAATCGTTTCATCGATCAACAGGTCCAGTTGCGGCAGAGCCCAATCGGTAAAATAGCGCACACTGTTTTGGCGGGGTTCTGGCGCCAGCTCGACGGCTGTCGGTTTGGTCTCGGCGGCTTGCGCAGCCGTTATCGCGCCGGCATCCTGCATGACACGCAGCACAACGGTTGCCCGGTCGATCGCGGCTTGTGCGTCAGCGGTCGGTGAATAGCGCGACGGAGCCTTAACCAATCCAGCGATAATTGCCGCTTCAGCCAGGTTCAGATCGGCGGCACTATGGGCAAAGAACCGCCGGGAGGCCGCGTCAATTCCGTAAGCTCCGCCGCCATAATACACCTTGTTGAGATAGAGTTCGAGTATCTGTTCCTTCGAAAACTTCCGTTCCATAGCGAGCGCCAACAGGATCTCGCGCCCCTTCCGCCCGAATGTGCGGCTGTTGTTAAGGAAAATATTACGGGCCAGCTGCTGCGTGATGGTTGAACCGCCCTGCGCCCAGCGCCCGCGTTCCAGACGGACCTTCACAGATCGGGCAATACCAATCGGATCAACACCCAGATGACTCTCGTAACGCCGGTCCTCTACGGCAACCATCGCGTCGATCATGACTTGCGGAATCTCATCATAATCGAGCCATTGCCCATAGCTGGGTCCCATGGAGAAAAGTTCCCGTCCGTTGACATCAAGGACGCGGATCATCTGGCCATTGGGCGACGATTTCAGGTCTTCAAATCCTGGCAAAGAGGATCGAATAACCATGACGGCGACCACCAAGGCGATGAAGCCGAGCAGGCCGACAACGAGCCCGGTTTTTACGACCCGCGAGAACCATTTGCGAAATGGTCCCGATTGTTTTTTGCGTTTTTTGCCCCGCGCCATATTATCCCATTCACTATACGCTCACTATGTGCGTTCTTAGCGTGTTACCGTCTTACTGCATGCTGAACGATGACCGACAGTAAAATCTGTGAAAAGTCTGCGAACGGCGCTTTAAGCCTCTTTTGGCTCAAAATCGAGCGCTGCGCTGTTCATGCAATAGCGCAGTCCGTTTTCTGCCGGACCATCAGGAAAAACATGGCCTAAATGCCCGTCACAGCTGGTGCAGCGGACTTCAATGCGGCGCATGCCGTGGCTGAGATCTTCGATTTCGGTAACCGCTTCAGATTCTGTCGGCTCGGTAAAGCTCGGCCAGCCGCAACCGCTGTCAAATTTGGTTGTCGCATCGAATAATTTGCTGCCACATCCCGCGCAAAAAAACTCACCATCGCGCTTTTCAGCATTGAGTTTGCCGGTGAAGGCTCGCTCGGTTCCGGCTTCGCGCAGGACATGATATTGTTCCGGGGAGAGTTTATCGCGCCATTCCTGAGCGCTCAGTGTTATTTTTTCCATATTTTCAAAATGGGGAGGAAAAGGACTGGCGTCAAGCTATCCCTAGGCGAAGGCCACAATGTTTATGGCGGCTAAGAAAGGGAGGTGAGAAAGGCTGTTACCGCTGAAACACTGCTAGCGATCATAGAAAATTAACCATTTTTTCAGGCCTTTGCTCCAAAATACAGTTGTGGTGATGATAGATGCGAAATTGAAACCAGTTTTCTGGATTCCGGTGCTTATGCTGGGTTGGATTATGTTTCAGCCACATAGCGCAATGGCTCAGTGCCGCTTATGCGCAGCCGAGCCGACGGAATCTGCAGCAGCTGGCAACACAGGAACCGAAACACCGCTTAACATCCAGATCATCGCAAATCTTGATTTCTCGCGATTGGCCTTGCTCAATCGCGCAGGTGGAGAAGTGGAGCTCGATCCGCAATCCGGACAGCGCAGGGTTAGTGGTGCTATAACCGATCTTGGCGGAC
Organism: Sphingorhabdus sp. Alg231-15; assembly: GCF_900149705.1. Lineage (NCBI taxonomy): Bacteria > Pseudomonadati > Pseudomonadota > Alphaproteobacteria > Sphingomonadales > Sphingorhabdaceae > Sphingorhabdus > Sphingorhabdus sp. Alg231-15. The sequence goes on from NZ_LT703001.1 coordinate 2,256,102, forward strand.
TATCGCTTCACGGGCAGGGCCGTTTAACCGGTGAACCTGGCCGACTGGTTCGAGTGGGACTGCCGGAGCGAATTGTTCTCAGCGCGCCTAACGGATCTACTGCAGAACTCGTCAAGCTGGATACAGACTTACCGGCGCAGGCGCGACTCGACCGTGATGGGCGGTTGACCTTTTCCTTTGGCGGCCGATTGCGGGTTACTGGCAATGCCAGCGGCCAATTTCGCGGCCGGATCGCCATCACCGCAGATTACGAATAGCATTATTAGCGCAAACGCGCTGCTTTTCTGGCGATGGTCAGCAATTCCTGTTCTACCAGCACCTGTTCCGGCTGGCCGCTGCTCTTGAGCGCAATTTCAAGCGCCAAAATACGTTCAATCAGCCGCGCAATATGAGCAGATGACCAAATGTTCAGTTGCCGCGCATAATTGTCGCGATCCTTCCAGAATACACTGGGATGATTTACCAGTTTGCCGATATTGGATCCCTGATCAACCTTGGTGCGTAACTCGGCGAGCTTGGTCAGATGGTGCAACATCAGCCGAATCAGGCCAACCTCGCTGAATCCGGTGGGGCTCACGGCAGCCAATTCCTGGGTCAGTTTTCGGGTATCACCGCCAACCGCCGCATTGATCAGCAAACCGAGATCTTCCTCGTCATTTTCTGCGCCGAGCAGCGCCAACAGGTCCGCGTCGGTTTCCCGCGGGTTGTCCGGTGTCGCATCGAGATAAAGCGCAATTTTCTCGACTTCCAGCTTGGCCAGAACAAGATCGTTGCTGGTCAGCGCGGCAATGGCGGCGGCCATGTCACGGGACATTCTGACCCCCTCGTCTCGTGCCATGCTGGTGATGGCGGCCACAGCGTCGCCCTGTGTGGTTTCATAGCAGGTGGCAATCAGGGCGTCAGGCGCGGCGGTAATTTTTTTGGCCAAGGCAGTCTTATCCGCCATGCCTGCAGCGACGATGAAAACTGGGTCTCCCTTGGTATCGCTCTCCAAGAAAGTCTCTATTGCCGCGGTGGCGCGAACCGCTTCGCCGCTGTTGAGGCGGACCATGATGAATCTTTTATCTCCGAACAGCGATGCTGATGTGGCCTCGTCATTCAGCCGGGCCGGACTTTCGGTCAGGTCGGCAATCGTCAGATCTACTCTCTCCGCCGACTTTGCGAGCGGTGCTGCCAGTTCATTGGCTAGCGCCTGGCAGCGGGTTGCATTAGGGCCGCATAAGACGGCCAATCGTATCGTATCGGGGGCCGCGTGAAAGCGTTGCACAATATCCTTGTCTTTGACTTTCACGATCTTGCTTTCACAGCTTTGCCTTCATGCCGCTCTCATCAGTTGCTGCTGCTTTGCTGTTCGCGAGCAAAGAGCGAGAGCCGTTTGACAATCTGGTCGGCAACGCGGGTCGACAGATTTTCCAACGCGGTTTCCTCGGCAGCGATCGTGGCATATTCTGAGGACACGACATCGATACCGGCATCGGAGCCTGCAGTGGCGTCCAGTACAACTTTGCTATCGGATAGACGCACCAATTGATAACGCGCTCTTAGAGTGCGGCGTTCACGCGTAATGCGGTCATTACTGCGTACACCGAATCCGGCAATTTTGTCGTCGAGCTCGACAATCAGCCGATATCTGGCCTCACTGCCTTCAAAAGTGGATAGTTGATCGTTCAGCGCATTACGCATCAACCAGCCGGCTTTGCCCTTAATCGGTTCGATTTCGACATCGCCCAACTGCGTTGCCACCACTCCGTTGGACCCTCCGGAATATAGCGGTTGTAGTCCACAAGACGCCAACATTGCACTTGCTGCGATAAGCACAGAGATGGACTGCATCCGCGTCATATAACGATATTGACCAGTCGGTCTGGCACGACGATCACCTTTTTAATTTCTGCTCCATCAATCGTACGCTGCACTTTCTCAGAGCCAAGCGCAAGCTCCTCCAGCGCTGACTTCTCGCAACCCTTGGCCGCGGTAATCGTGTCGCGTAGCTTGCCGCGCACTTGGATAGCGATTGTGACTTCGTCCTCGACCAACAGGCTTTCGTCAACTTTTGGCCATGGCGCATTGGCGACCAGATCGCTTTCCCCGAACAGCGCCCAAGCCTCTTCAGCGATATGCGGCACCATTGGTGCTACGATCCGGGCGAGCGATTTTATGGCGTCATGGCGATCCTTTGAAGGCGTCGCTTTTTCGATCATATTGACCAGCTCAAAGACTTTTGCGACCGCCTTGTTGAAGGACAAAGCGTCAACATCTTCAGCGACTCCGGCAATGGTCTGATGCAGCTTGCGTTTAAGCGCCTTGTCTTCGTTGCCAACAGGATCGGGCTGATCAGCGACCGCAACAAACAGCCGCCAAAGCCGCTGAACGAATCGCCAACTGCCTTCGATTCCCGCTTCAGACCACGGTAAATCACGCTCGGGCGGGCTGTCGGACAACATGAAGAAACGCACTGCATCCGCGCCATATTGATCGATAATCGGATCAGGATCGACGACGTTTTTCTTCGACTTGGACATTTTTTCAATGCGACCGATCTGGATCGGGGCACCGCCAGATGATTTAAACACGCCGCCCTCGCGATGATCGACTTCATCGGGGCTGTAATAAACAATCTGATCTGCACCCGTATCTTCGTTCTGAACCGTTTCGAAATAGGTTTCGTGTGTCACCATGCCCTGTGTGAAGAGGCTTTCAAACGGCTCAGCAAAATCAAGCTTGCCGATGGAGGCGAGTGCCCGGGTCCAGAAACGCGCATAGAGAAGGTGCAGGATCGCATGTTCGATGCCGCCAATATATTGTGACACCGGCATCCATTTTTTGACCGTCTCGGCGTCAAAAGGCTGGTCATCCGGCTGGCTGGCAAAACGCAGGAAGTACCAGCTGGAGTTGGTAAATGTATCAAGCGTATCGGTCTCACGTCGCGCCGCCTTGCCGCATTGTGGACATTCGACATGTTTCCAAGTTGCGTGGCGCTCCAGCGGATTGCCGGGAATATCAAAGTTGACATCATCAGGTAATGTGACCGGCAACTGATCCTTCGGAACAGGAACCGCGCCGCAATCTTCACAGTGGATGATCGGTATCGGTGTGCCCCAGTAACGCTGGCGTGAAACGCCCCAGTCGCGCAGCCTCCATGTTGTCTGAGCTTTCCCCCAACCTTCGGATTCGGCTCTGTCGATGACCGCTTTCTGCGCGGTTTCAATATCCATACCGTCAAGCATCCGGCTGTTCACCAACTTGCCGGGGCCAGTATAGGATTCATCATGGATGGGCGCGTCTTCGTCGCCTTCGGCAGCTACTACGCGTGTGACGGGCAGCGCGTATTTGCGCGCGAAATCAAGGTCGCGTTGATCATGGGCCGGCACGCCGAAAACGGCGCCAGTACCATAATCCATCAGAACGAAATTCGCGACAAAAACGGGCAATTCCCATGACGGATCGAGCGGGTGAGTGACTTTCAGGCCGGTATCAAAGCCCTTTTTCTCCATCGTTTCGAGCTCGGCCGCTGTCGTCCCGCTTTTCTTGCACTCTTCGCAAAAGGCCGCGAGCGCTTCACTATCTTGCGCCAGTTGCTGGGCAAGCGGATGATCGGCAGACAGAGCAACAAAGCTCGCGCCGAAAATCGTGTCCGGACGAGTCGAGAAAACCTCAATGGTTTCAATGTCCTGCTGCTTCTCGGCCAGTGTGAAATGGAATTGCAGGCCTTGCGATTTGCCGATCCAGTTTTCCTGCATCGTGCGGACTTTCTCCGGCCAGCCTTTCAGATCATCCAGACCGCTGAGCAGTTCTTCCGCAAAATCGGTGATTTTCAAAAACCATTGGCTGAGCTTGCGTTTTTCTACTGGAGCACCGGAACGCCAACCCTTTCCGTCAATCACTTGCTCGTTTGCAAGTACGGTCATATCAACCGGATCCCAGTTCACAGCAGACTCTTTGCGATAGACGAGCCCACCTTCGAACATGTCGATAAACAGCGCTTGTTCCTGCCCGTAATAATCAGGTTCGCAGGTGGCCAGCTCCCGGCTCCAGTCGAGTGCAAAGCCGAGCCGCTTTATCTGGTCGCGCATCGCCGCGATATTGGCGCGAGTCCATTCGCCGGGATGGACTTTCTTTTCCATCGCAGCATTTTCGGCCGGCATACCAAAGGCATCCCAGCCCATGGGATGGAGCACCTCAAAGCCCTGCATCCGCCGGAAACGGGCCAGCACGTCGCCCATTGTATAATTGCGGACATGGCCCATGTGAATGCGGCCAGATGGATAGGGAAACATTTCCAGCACGAAGCTGCGCGGTTTTGGTGAGCTGTTATCGGCTTCGAAAACGCCGGTCTCGGCCCAACGGGTTTGCCAGCGTTTGTCCGCCGATAAAGGGTTAAAACGCTGATCGGTCATGCTGGTCCTACAAATATTCAGCCCGCTTGATCAGGCTCATCATTAGATTAGTGGGTGGTCCCGATCAATTGGTCAGGGCCCCGCGCCGCAAATCGCGCGCTTTGGTCAGGATAATCTGTTCCAGCTTCTGCGTGGTCGCCGCTTTTACTGGTGCGTCAACCCAGGTGCCGCCATTGCGTACCTGTCGTGATGCCCCAACACGCAATGCATCTGCGCGCAGATCCTGATCGAGGATCGAGATGTTCAGTTTCATCCGCTCCGATGGATTTTGCGGATTCACATACCAATCCGTCAGGATCACGCCGCCATTGCTGTCGGTCTGGGTCAGCGGCATGAACGATAGGCTATCGAGCGTGGCGCGCCACAAATAGCTGTTCACGCCAATGGTTGTCACTTGCGATGCCGCGAGATCGGCTCTTGGCCGGTCATTGCTGGCGCAGGCGGAGAGGCCGGTTATCAAAGCCACGGCCGAAAAGCCCATTACCAGAGGACGCATTTTAGCGGTGGATAAAGAAAGGCGGGACATGAACAAGCTCCTCATTGGCAGTTTGACGCGCTCCTGTTTAAAAATGCGCCGCGTACCGGTAAATCTGATTTCAACGCTCTCTATAATTGCTTTGCCGCAAGGGGCAAGCCAAAGCGCAACATTTCGCTCATGCGAAGCTGTGGGTGAATAGCAGTTGAATGAGCCTTGGCTTAGTCGACGACAGTTGGGTTGTGATGAAGGTTTCGATAATCTTCGGTTCAGCTTGGCGCCGCTAAACGCTGACCAGATGAATGTGAAACCGTAACCGATCTGCAACAGAAAATGTCTAGTTCAAGAAAATCGGACAAAATCAGCAAGTTGACTCGTCTATTGCCAAATTATTTGGTATAGATTTGAGTCAACAAGGGGAAAATACCGTCGTCATGAAGAAAAATGGCAATCTTTTTGGTTGGTTAGCTGCGGGACTCGCAGCTTCTGGTCTTGCCATGACTCCTGCACTGGCGCGTGTATTGTCGGAACAGACTAACGCAGTATCGTTGCGTTCATTGAGCACGGTCAGTGCGTTTACGACGGCTGGTGCTGATCCAGAGCTGGCAGCAAGCTTCAAACGCAGTGTCTTGGGTGGCAAGACCCAGTTTAAATTTACCCCAGCGGGAGGCAATACGAGCGGTGATCGCGCTGTGACCGTTGTGGTGCGACAAGATGCTTCGAGCAATGCCATTTCGATTCGTGAGAATATTGTAGCCGCCGCGCCCGGCGCGGGAGTGCTTACGCCCACGAAGATCACACCAACATCATTTAGCCTAGGCACGGCCAAGGGCCTGAAGAGCTTTGCGATTCCGGTCAAAAAGCTGGGTGATAACCTGCCGGATCTGTCCGAGATTGGTGCGGGCGTTGATAGCGATGATGATAATACCGGCAAGAAAAGCCGCTTCAATCCACGTCTATCTATAGATGCGAAAACTCCTATCGGTGCGTCACCAGGCGCTCTGCGGGCAAGCGAGAAAGATTACTCTCTTGATCTGGGCGGAAGCTATTCGGTGACGCGCAATCTTGATGTGACAGCTGGTGTTCGCTTGAAAAATGAACGCGATCGGATGGCGCCGCTAACCGATTCCCGTCAAGACAGCCAAGCTGTCTATGTAGGAACGCAGTTCCGCTTCTGATATTCTAGCTTCTGCTTAACCCATCAATGGCGGCCCAGCCATGGGCTCCCATTGCTGCTTGTTGTTGAAACCTTTGCGCATTCATTCCACCCATCAGGATCACCGGTTTTTTGCACAATTTAATCAGTCGCCGCAATTGCAGGCGATTCAATGGTTTTTGCCCGGGATGGGATCGCGTTGCAAAAGTGGGCGAGAGAAACAGCAGGTCTGCGCCATGATGATTGGCAGTCGCTATTTCTCTGGCATTGTGAATTGGCGCGCTGTGCAATAGGCCCATTGTTTCATGCCGCTTCCACTGCCGACCATGTACGCCGTCCGCGCCCCATTGTCGTGCCAATGCCGGTGAACCAGCAAGCAATAACAAGTGTTCGTGCCGTTTAGCGATGGACTTTATCGATTGAAATCGCTGATACCGGTCGCCGGGATCAAGATGATAGTGGCGAAAGACAATTCCGCTACCACGCGGCAATGCGGCAATAGACCGTTCCAGCACGGGGTCATTGCGTGTGTCGGTCATCAACCAGATTTGTGGCCAGATTTGTGGATAGATATCAGAAAACCAGGGCTGGTGCATGCTCATCACCTGCCATATAGGCGGCCAAGAACCAATTGGGAATTTTGAGGCGGAAAATCGCACCATGACGGATAGCAGTGAGAGCCTGAGAGCAATTCAGGAAAAAATAGCCAAGGCTGCCGGTCTGGCTCAACGTGAGGAAGATGATATCGACCTGATCGCGATATCAAAAACTCGGTCTGCGGATGAGATACGGCCTCTGCTAGAGGCGGGCCACCGGCTCTTCGGTGAAAACCGGGTGCAAGAGGCCGCAGCGAAATGGCCCGAACTTCGCGAGGCTTTTGATGGGGTGAAAGTCCATCTGGTCGGTCAGCTGCAATCCAATAAGGCAGACGAGGCTGTGCAGCTTTTTGATGTGATCCATTCGCTTGATCGACCCTCTTTGGTGAAGGCGCTGGCAAAGGCGATGAACAAACAGGATCGCCGGATTCCATGTTTTCTTCAGGTGAATATCGGAGAAGAACCGCAGAAAGGCGGCTGTGCGATTGGCGATGTTTCTGATTTACTCGAATCTGCACAGGCTGCGGGTATAGAAGTAGCGGGCTTGATGTGTGTACCGCCATCGGTGGTGAACCCGGCGCCCCATTTCGCTCTACTGGCAAAGCTTGCCAAGGACCATGGTTTGGATGGTCTCAGCATGGGTATGTCCGGAGACTTTGAAACTGCAATCAAGCTTGGTGCAACGCATGTCCGCGTGGGCACTGCCCTTTTCGGGAAGAGGGTCTGAACCTATTGCGGGGCTTTACTTTTGACCTCACCATTTTTTTCAGCCTCTTTTGCAGCACGATCTGCTTTGCGCTCTTCAGGTGTATCCGGGGCGACAAAGCTGATCACCACATCACCTTCTTCAATGATGGGCCGCGCATCGGTTGCAAAGAATAGCAGGCGTCGGTCCTCTTTCAACACCGCTAACGGCTCTTCACCCGGATCAAGATTCTTGCGATATTCTTCGGCAGAAAAAATTTCGGTAATGTTGGTTTTGCTGAACCGCCAACCGTCGCGCTCACGGTCAAGCAGGCTATTGAAGTCGGCACCCGATTCAAACAAAATTCTGCCGTGGCCAACTTTGCTCTTTGACTTGTCGCGGCTGTCATTGGAAAGTCGGCTAATCTGATCAAAGCCCATTTCAGGCCCGAGGTCTGCAGTGATCAGCTGATTATGACTATCATTGTCGGTCGCTACGATCATATGTTGAAACTCACCCAGCTCGATATGATCATTATGAGCCTCGTCCAATATATCGCCCTGATGGGTGTTAAGGTCTTCATGTCGGGCGCGGCGCAGAGCGAAGGGGCTGGTATCCGCCATAAGAACTTCAATATTCAGAGATTTGAGGATTTTGCCAAGTGCGACGGCCCAACGGGTTGCACCAACGATCAATATGCCTTCACCCTTGCCTTCATTGATCCCCAGACGCTCGGCAACCCAGCCCGCGGAAAAACCATGTGCAAATATGGTCGCAATGACGACCGCAAAGCTAAGCGGTACGAGGGCTTCTGCGCCAGGGAAACCATAGTCGACCAAACGGATCGCGAACAGACCGGTAATCGCAACGGCAACAATACCGCGCGGTGCAATCCAGGCAATAAACAGCCGTTCGCGCCACGGCAACGAACTGAACATTAACGCGACAAGAACCGAAACCGGGCGCACAACGAACAACAACAGGATCAGGAAGATAATAAATTGCGGGCGGAATTGCATGACGGTTTCATAGTCAAGTGTTGCAGACAGGATGATGAAGACACCGGAAATGAGCAGCACCGCAAGATCTTCCTTAAACCGGTGGAGTGCCTGACTTGAATAAATATGACGGTTAGCCAGCACCACGCCCATGACCGTCACCGTGATCAGGCCGGTTTCGTGCATGATAAGGTCGGCAACGACGAAGCCGCCGATGACCGTGATCAGCAAAAACGGGGCTTTCAGATATTCCGGAACATGTCCTCTAGGGAACAGCCAGGTAATCGCAAATCCCAATGCTGTACCGATCAGGCCAGCGAGAAAACTGGCCGCCAGCACATCCATACTGATCGATGCGATATTCGCGTTGGGCCCTTCATAGGTGATATAGGCATAGATCCCGACTGCGAGCAGCGCGCCGATCGGATCATTGACGATACCTTCCCATTTCAGCACGTTGCGCACGCGCGATGGTACGCGCAAAGTGCGCAGCATTGGACCAATCACTGTCGGTCCGGTGACGATCATGATACCACCTAGCAGCGCCGAAATCTCCCAGGATAGACCAGCACCATAATGAGCGGCTGCGGTTCCCAGCACCCATGCTATTGGACCAGCGATCAACACCATCATGGTCACAGCACCGCCGGCCTGGCGAAGCTCTCGGAAATTCAGACTTAATCCGCCCTCAAACAGAATGACCGCGACGGCCAGCTTGATTATCGGTTCCTGCAGTGCACCAAAGTCCCGTTCGGGATCAATAATCCCCAATATTGGGCCAGCGATGATGCCAACAATCAGCATCAGGGCGATGGCTGGCCGGCCGGTGCGCCAGGCCACCCATTGTGCGCCGATACCCAAAAGGCCAATCAGCGCAATTTTCACCATTAGCGAATCAACAATAATCATTTGTAATCTATGCCGTTTCTTTAAGGTTTATGCAAAAAGTCATATGCTGCAGGCTGAGCTCTAGACGCAATAGCCTGTCGATCATTCAGTAGACAGCGGCAAGATGAGTTGCTTTTTCGAAATTGGCTCAGGCTGTGACTTGCATGGTGTCGGCGGGAATCCAAGATCGAACCGCACCAGTTTTTCTTTTAGCGCGATGAGTGCCTCCGCTGGTCCGGCCACCGCTTTTTCAATTTCGGGATGATGCGCGGCCAATCCTCCTGTGAGCGCTCCAAAGGCCGGCATGATCAAATGTTTCTCGCTGCGAACGAAACAACGCCGAGACACATGCCGTCCGCGGACGGGCACCCGCAATTTGGGATGAAAATGGCCAGAAATTTCGGGCAAGCTGGTCTCAGCTGCTGCTTCGTGGCGCAGCGCAAGGCCGTTGCCGGTCCATTCGGTCATCACTTCGCCACCCCACAGGCCGCTGACATCGCGGTCATGATTGCCGCTGATCCATATCCATTGGGTGCGTTGAGTGAGTTTAGTGAGCAACTCTGCAGCATCGCTTTCCAACCGCGCCTCACCTTCATCGTCATGGTAATTATCGCCGAGGCAAAAGATTTTTTCCGCTGCTGTTTCGGCGATCAAGCCGGCCAGTTCATCCAGGGTTGCGCGGCTGTCATAGGGCGGCAGCATCTGTCCCTGGCGTGCATAAAAACTAGCTTTTTCAAGATGTAAATCCGCCACCAGCAAAGCCTTTTCTGCTGGCCAGTAGAGCGCCGCCGGGGCGACCACATGAAACAGGTGATTGGCGAACGAAAGGGGAACCATTTTTATGCTATGCGATTATCTGAACCTGCGTGCAAGCGGGAAGGGTTGGAAATTCCCGCAGCGCGCGACTATATGCGCGCCATGACGGAATCAAATTTTTCATACAAAGTAGCGGCACTCTATCATTTTGCAGTTGTAGATGATCCGGCGGCGCTGAAGCCGGAAATCCTGGCGGCATGTGAAGCCAATGGGCTGAAAGGCACGATCCTGCTCGCGCCAGAGGGGATTAACGGAACCATCGCGGGCGCAACTGACGGCATTGAGACGGCAATTGCTTTTCTACGAGACCTGCCGCAATTTGCCGGACTGGAGGTCAAATATTCCAACGCCGAGGCCATGCCGTTTCTGCGCATGAAAGTGCGGCTGAAGAAAGAAATCGTAACCATGGGTGTGGATGGCATTGATGCTGCACGGGCAAAAGGCGACTATGTCGACCCATTGGACTGGAATAGCATGATTGCAGATCCTGATACGGTCGTGATCGACACGCGCAACGCCTATGAAGTGGCGATTGGCAGTTTTGAAGGCGCGATAAACCCCGATACAGAGACATTTCGCGATTTTCCGGCGTGGTTTGATGAATTTTCCAAGCAACTGCAGGAAAAGTCCGAAAAGCAGCCAAAGATTGCGATGTTCTGCACCGGCGGAATACGGTGTGAAAAAGCCACTGCCTATGTGAAGGCACAGGGCTTTGATGATGTCCATCATCTGAAAGGTGGAATACTCAAATATCTTGAGAATGTGCCGGAAGAAACCAGCCAGTGGAATGGCGATTGCTTCCTGTTTGATCAACGCGTGGCCGTTGGCCATGGTCTGAAAGAAAGCGACTATGATCAATGCCATGCGTGCCGGATGCCGTTAAACGCTGAGGAACGTGACTCAGAGAAATATGTCCCGGGGGAAGCCTGTCCCCATTGTTATGACAATCGCACCGATGAGCAACGGGAACGCTATCGTGAACGGCAGCGGCAGGTGGAAAAAGCGGCACAAGAAGGCCGTCAGCATCTGGGAACAGCATGACTGACAAGCCGATCCTCTACAGCTTCCGGCGTTGCCCTTATGCGATGCGCGCGCGTATGGCGCTGATGACCAGCTTGACTCCGGTACGCCTAAGAGAAGTGGTACTGCGCGACAAGCCGGATGAAATGATTGCAGCCTCGCCCAAGGCGACGGTGCCAGTGCTAGTCCAGGATGACGGGACGATCATCGATGAAAGTCTGGCAATCATGCATTGGGCATTGGACAGGAGCGATCCGGCAGGCTGGCTGGAAGATGCGGATGCCGGTGCCGATTTGATCGCCGAAGCGGACAGCGATTTTAAAGATAATCTCGACCGATATAAATATCCCACACGCTATGATAATGTCGACCCAATAGCGCATCGATCCGCCGGTCTGACCTTTCTCGAGAAGCTGGAAAAACCGCTTGCCGCTGAGGGTCAGTTGCTGGGAAAGCAGCCCCGGCTAGCGGATTTTGCGATTTTTCCGTTCATCCGTCAATTTGCCAATAATGACCGCAACTGGTTTGACGCGCAATCATTGCCCGGTTTACAAACATGGCTCGCCGCGCATTTGGGTTCGGATCTGTTTGCCAACGCGATGAAAAAATATCCGCAGTGGAAAACGGGCGATATCGAACCTGTGTTTGCGGGATAGAACTGAGGACGCTGCAATGAAAACCGCTCTAGTCGTAACCGCCCCCATCTTGTGCCTGATGTCGGCTTGCAGTGACGAAGCTGATGCACCCGTACTTGATGAAGAGGTGCCTATTGAAGCGGAAATGCCGCCACAGCCCGAGATTAGTGATTCACTGACGGAAGAAGAGGCGGATGCTGCGCTCGAAGAACTGGAAGCAGAGCAGCGCGCACTGGAAAGTAGCGCGGAGGCTGAAAACAGCGAAGATGCGAGCGGCGAATAGCTTTACGAGCTGATGCGGCTGTCTTTTGGTCGCTCGAAATAGCGTTTTGTACCTTTCGGCAACAGAAAATGGATCTTCCGCTTTTTGAAATCAATTGCGACCTGATCAAATTTCCGCAGCACGTCCATTCCTAGCAATAGCGCTGGTTTCTTATCCATTCCCAGTCGCTCAAACGGCGGTGCATCGGCGAAAGCCACTGGCAAGCTGGCGAATTTCGCACGGCCAATACGAAAATCCCTAGCTTTGCCAAACTCCACACCCAATGTCTGACCGGTCACAGCAATCAGGCTATTTTCTTCGCCCAACTCTTTCGCACGCTTTATCAGCCGCTTTTTCAAGACCATATTGGCAATCGAAACCTGCGCGCCGGTATCAACGATCACATTGACTTTGAGCCCGGAAATCGTGGCTTCGGTGAAGATTAGCTGTCCCGATTTGCGCCGTGCAGTGACGATAATTTCCCGGCGCGAGGTCATCGGCCGGGGTTCAGCCGCGTCTTCGATGGAGATTTGATTGTTGATGAAGTCGAACAATATCCGCTGATCTTGCAGGCCATCGAGACCCAATATGCCATCTGCGCCAATATGGCGGGCAAGCAGGACCGGCGCAATCAGGCTGTCATAGCTTTTCTTGCCCAAGGTGAGTTCAGGCACATAGACCATATCAACCATGCTGCTGCCGGCGATGCTGATCAATTCAGCTGGTTCTTCGGCATCTAGGGCGAGCCTGGTGGCAATCTTGCGAGAGAGAACGGTGCGTTCTGCTCCGGTATCAATCACAAAGGAAAACGGCCCGCGGCCTTCGATACTGACGGGAACGGTCATCCGCTGCGCACGGTCTTCATCGATGGCGATAATTTCATTGTCCGGCTTTGTCAGGCTGCCGGGCTCGACCGATTGCCCCATCGGAACAGGATAGGCCAAAGCCAGCGCAGACGCAGCTATGGCGGGTATTAGGCCAGTGGAAAAAAGAGGCATCATACTCTCCTACTATAATATTATTCTATCCTGCCCTTTGATGGTTTTGCGGAAAATCCGTTCACGTCGCGTCTTTGGGGAGCAGGAAGTATATTTTGCGGTTGGCGAAGTCGATTGCCATCCGATCAAATTTGCGCAGCGCGTCCATGCCCAAGAACATCGCGGGTTTTTTATCAAGGTTAAGCGCCGCAAAGGGCGCGATATCGGCAAAGGCGATTGGAATGACCCCGAAACGCGCACGACCGATATGTAGCTCACTGGCTACACCATAGTCAGCGGCGACGGACCGGCCGGTCACGTCCAGCAGATTGATCTGTTGCAGAGCCGAACGCTTCATTCGCAAGCGGCGTTGCAATGCCTTATTCCCGATGGAGAGCTCACCGCCTGTATCAATAATCACGCTGACCTTGATTCCAGAGATTTCGGCATTGGTGAAAATCAGCTGGCCTGAACGTCGCCGCGCGGTAACAACAATTTCGCGGCGCGAACGCGCTTTGCGTTTTATCGATGTGTCCTCAACAGAAATGGCGCTGGTGATAAAGTCAAAGAGTATGCGCTGTCCCTGCAGACTATCGAGACCCAAAACACCGTCGGCGCCAATATTGGTTGATCGGAATGTTGGCGCGACCAGGCCGCCATAGCTGCGGCTGCCCAATGTCAGCTCCGGCACATAGACGGTTTGCACCACCGTGCTTCCCGCCAAAGCAATGATGTTGACCTCGTCTTCCAGTTCCAGGGTTAGGCTGCCCGCCACTTCTTTGGATAATATTGTGCGTTGTGCCGCGGTATCGATAATGAACTTGAATGGACCGCTTCCTTCGATACTGACCGGAACGGTCATGCGCGCCATCCGATCTTCGGCAATCGCGATTTGCTCGGCATCAGGTTTGATGAACTGATCGGGCAAACGGTCGGCTAATATTGCTTCCGGCTCTATGATTTCGGGAATGGCGGCCGCTGCTTCCGGCAAGGCGGTTCCGGGTTCAGCGACTTGCAACGAGAACATCAGAGGCAAGGCTGCACTTATGGAGGAAAATATACTCATATTTGTGTAGATACTCCAATTTCCACCCTGCGACAAATTTTACGGGCACGATGGGTCAGTTCAATCGCCGCGCATCGCCTCTTGAATCAGACTTTCCGCTTCGATGAGCAGTGCGTCATCGGTCGCACCTTGTGCGACATGTTCGCGGCCGATCATGACCAACACAGGTACCGCTAATGGACTGACTCGATCGAGTTCGACATGGACCATTGAGCCCGCCGCCCTGTCCAAAAGGTCTCCCAATCGCGCAACGTCTGTCATCCTTGCACGGGCATCGGCCCAGGCGGCCTGCATCAGCAAATGATCTGGCTCGTACTTGCGCAACACGTCAAAAATTAGATCAGTGGAAAAAGTCACCTGCTTCCCGGTTTTGCGCTTACCGGGATGTTGGCGGTCGACGAGCCCACTGATCACCGCCACCTCCCGAAAGGCGCGTTTGAGCAGATAACTGCCTTCGATCCAGTCGAAAAACTCGTCTTCCAAAATGTCGGCGCTAAACAGCGCCGCGGGATCGGTCACCGGTTCGACGCTCCAGCAGGCCAATGCATAGTCATTGGCAACAAAGCCAATGGGTTTCAGTCCCCTTGTTTCCATCCGCCGTGTGAGCAGCATGCCCAGCGACTGATGCGCATTCCACCCCTCGAAACTATAGGCCGTCATATAATGCAGGCCTTTATGCGGGAATGTCTCGACCAAAAGCTGCCCTGGTTCGGGCAATTGCGAGCGATGGTCCTGCATCTCCAGCCATTCGCGTACATCATCGGGGAAACGCGCCCACCCCGCCCGATCCGTTAGGAACCCCCTCACCCGGTCGGACAAATGTGTGGTGAGGGGTAGCCGCAGGCCCATATAACTCGGGATCATGGCCGCTTTTTTGGTTGCACGGACAATGACATCCGAGCTGTCCAATTTGATCAGTTCGAGACTCATGCCGGCAAAGAAAAACGTGTCGCCGGTGCTGAGAATCGCCGCGAAACTCTCTTCCACCTTGCCGAGATTGCGGCCATTTTTGAACCGAACGGTCATCATTGCGGCATCAACAATGATTCCTGCATTCATCCGGTGTTGAGTGGCAAAGCGCGGGTGAACAAGATGCCAGATGCCTTTGGCATCGCGCCGCAACCGCTTGAACTTGTCATAGGCTTTAAGCGCATAGCCGCCGTCTCGCGTAAAGCCGAGCACGCGGTCAAATGTCTCCTTGTCGAGCGTGCTGAAAGGCAGGGACGATTGTAGTTCATCGAGCAGATCGTCTTCCTGAAACGGGGCTGCGCAGGCACAGGTCATGACATGCTGCGCGAGGACATCGAGCCCGCCGGGGCGGAACGGCTCACCGTCACGCTTTCCTTCGTTGACCGCATCCAGCGCAGCCTGCGCTTCGAGATATTCAAAGCGGTTGCCGGGTACCAGCAACGCCTTGGACGAGACATCCAGCCGGTGATTGGCGCGGCCAATGCGCTGAAGCAATCGTGAACTACCCTTGGGCGCACCCATTTGGATGACGCAATCAATGTCGCCCCAATCGACACCAAGGTCCAGGGAGGCTGTACAGACCAGCGCGCGCATCTTTCCCGACGCCATAGCATTTTCGACTTTGCGCCGGGCTTCTTTGGAGAGGCTGCCGTGATGTACTCCGATTGGCAGTGTGTCCTCGTTTATCTCCCATAATTTCTGGAATATAAACTCGGCCAGAAAACGCGTATTGGTGAAGACCAGTGTCATTCGGTTGGCTTTGATCTGTTCCATCACCTGCGGGACGGCATAGACACCGGCATGGCCCGCCCATGGCACACGGATCTTCTCGCCCTGTGGCGTTTCGGGGATCATGATTGCGATATCAGCAGGCGCACCCTCTTCGCCCAACACATGAGTGACCGCATTGATATCGCCATAGGGCGCCAGCCATGCGCGAAAATCGTCGGGATCAGCCACAGTCGCCGATAAGGCGGCGCGGCGCATGTCCGGAGCAATCCTTTGCAGTCTGGCTAAGGATAGCGAAAGCAAGTCCCCGCGCTTGCCGGACGCAAAGGCATGCACTTCATCGACGATGACGTGCTTCAGCTTGGCAAAAAGTGCAAAGCTGTCCTCTTGACTCAAGAGTAGATTGAGCGATTCCGGCGTGGTCAGCAATATTTGCGGCGGCTTCACCCGCTGGCGTGCTTTGCGATTGGCTGGCGTATCACCGCTGCGCGTTTCGACTTTGATAGGCAAGCCCATTTCGTCAATGGGTGTCAACAGGTTGCGCTGGACATCGACGGCCAGCGCCTTGAGCGGAGAGATATAGAGCGTATGCAGTCCGTCAAAATCAGGTTGGTCAATCAAATCGACCAGGCTGGGCAAAAAGCCTGCTAGAGTTTTGCCCGCTCCGGTTGGCGCGGTGAGCAAGGCATGTTGTCCCGCCCTCGCGGCATGCAGCATCTCGATCTGGTGACGCCGCACGGTCCATCCGCGAGAGGCGAACCAGTCTTGAAGCGGTTGGGGAAGTTTCGGCTGTTTCACCGGGGCACTGTAGGCTATTTTCTCAGTTCCGCCATCAACCCGAATAATTGCGTGACATCGGGCGGTGTCGTATCGCCAGCATATTCACGGTAAAGCGTCGAAACATTGACCGCGATCCGTTCACTATCTCCCCAGCTTGAAAAATCACCCAGTTTTATATCATGCGCGGCATCGCGCACCGACAAACCGGCCTCATAACGTTTGCGCGCCTCATCATCGATATAATGCAAATAGTCCTGCACGCGTCGAACACCGGCTTCATCGGTGATAGGACCGTGGCCTGGAACAATCGTGTCGGGTTTGAGGTCAATAATATAATCGCATGCGGCGATCCAGTTCGAAACAGGGCCGGCCCACATAATCGGTGTGCCTTCGATAAAGAGAATGTCACCGGTAAAAACCGTTTTGTCATCGGGCACATGGACCAAGACATCTCCGGCTGTATGGGCGGGGCCAACTTCAACCAGATCAACCTGCTTGTTGCCAACCATCACGCTATATTCGCCGCTGAACGTTTTGGTCGGGTGCTTTTCGGCGACATCGGTGAAGTCAAAGCTGCCGAAAATATCAACCAGATACTGCCCAGTCGGGCCCATATCCTTTGCTTGCGCCATGATTGCGGCCAAAGCGGGGGCCGGCAGTTCGTCCATCTCCTTGGCGCTGGCTTCTGAGGCAATGACTTCGGCATGCTGGCAGCAACCATTGCCATGCGTGTGATCCCCGTTTGCGTGGGTGTTAACTATGGTACCAATATCATCAGCGCCAACGCCTGCCGCATCGGCCATGGTCGCCAGCATATCGCGGGTTAGGCTGGCATCGAACAATGTGTCGACCAGCAAGGATTGATCGCCATCGGTAATCAAACCGGCATTGGACCAGCCCCATCCGCCATCCGGCTGCAAATAGGCAAAAATACCGTTACCGGTTTCATACAGACCTTTCTGGAAGGGAATATTGTCCATGTTACCTCTCGCTTTGCTGCTATTATTTTGTTCTGACAGCTTTCAGACGATTTGAATAGAGGACTGAATTGAGAACTGGCTTCAGGCCTTATTGTATAAAAACTCAAATTATTATATTGATCTAGCCGAAAAATATGGATGAATCAGAGCGCCCTCATTTTGGAATAGAACGGCTTTTCGTGCTGGCGCTACTGGTGATTATTTCACTTGCGTTTGCGATGCTGATAGAACCGTTTTTCGGTGCTATTGTCTGGGGCGTTGTGGTCGCAGTCTTGTTTCAGCCGGTCTATCAAAAAATTGCGAGCTGGCTTTTTCCGCGGGCTAATCTCGCAGCCTTCCTGACCGTGATTCTCGTCATAATGTTGGTTATCGTACCTGCCATTCTGCTCGGCATGGCCTTGGTGCAAGAGGCGACGAGCGCTTACGCCAGCATCCAGGCGGGCGAAATTGATTTTGGTGGTGCCTTTGTTGCTTTTCAGAATAGTTTGCCAGTCTGGGCGCAAAACCAGCTTGCTGCGTATGGCTATGGCGATCTGGCAACGGTGCGGCCGCAGATTGAAGAAGCCATTGGCAGCAGCCTCGAATTTCTGATTGCGCAGGCCTTGAGCTTTGGTCAGGGCGCATTTCGATTTCTGCTCGCACTGGGCGTGATGCTCTATCTGACTTTCTTCCTGTTACGTGACGGGCGCGGCCTGGCAGCGCAAATTGAGAATATTGTACCGTTATCGGAAAGCAAAAGCGCCATTCTGATCGACAAGTTTTTTGTCGTAATTCTTGCAACGATAAAGGGCAGTTTTGTTGTGGCGTTGCTTCAGGGAACAATTGGCGGCCTGATATTCTGGGCGCTAGATATCCGCGGGGCTTTGCTCTGGGCTGTATCGATGGCGATATTGTCGCTTATCCCCGCAATCGGCACTGGTTTTGTCTGGGTACCGGTCGCCATTTATCTGCTCGTCACAGGATCGATCTGGCAAGGTGTCGTTCTAATTCTGTCGGGCATATTCATCATCAGCCTGATCGATAATATTGTCCGGCCCATATTGGTCGGTCGCGACACACGGATGCCGGATTACGTCGTACTGATTTCGACCCTGGGCGGACTGCAGCTATTTGGTTTCAACGGTATTGTTATCGGCCCGCTTCTTGCTGCGTTGTTCATTGCAGTCTGGCGAATTTTTGCCGAGATGAATAAAGCCGAGAGAGAACGTCTGGCCAAGGTCAGGGTCGCAAATGATAAGTCAAAGCCATCGCAATAATATGTTTCACGGCCTTAGTCGGGATCTCTTGACCAACATCAAAAACAACCGCTCGCGTGCCTTCAAATTTCAAAATGTTGCCATATAGCTGCTTGTATCGCTCGACCAGATCGGTCTGACAATGGACGTATAGTGCATAGTGATCGTCTGAATTCTTGTGGCGGTTGATGCGGATGGTCGTGCCGGACTTTGTGGTGGAGGTTAGAAAGGCTGGCTGACCCCATTTCAGTGTTTCTTCCAGCGGGCCGACGGCGCGATTTCCGGCGGCAGTTTCGAGTATCAACGCCCGTAACCGCACCAGTCGATCAGCCATGGCTTTTGGATGGTCATCCAAAACAGATTGGGTCTGTGACGGCAGTTTAGCGTTCATGGCGTCATCCTGTGGGGCCAGCCTCGAGTTACATCCAGCGATCTCCTGATATCGCAAAGTTATGACTTTAGCCAATGCCAGAAGAATGCCGAGACTGCGTTAAGAGGTGCCATCTCCATCAAAGTTCTGAGAGGAGAACACCGACGATGAATCCACCTTCTGAAAGCCCAATAAGTTTCCATCAACATCCCGGGCGATCAACATCTGCCCTCCATCCATTGGCAGCGCTTCGCTAACGATCGATCCGCCGGCGGTAATCAGTTTTTCTCTCGCGGCTGCAAGATCCTCAACATCGAATACGATCATGGCAAAACCCGGTGCATCCAATGGCCTCGGCTTTTTGGGCAAGGTGGTCGGATGACTTGTATATTGCGCGATTTCGAGTTCCATATTTCTCACTTGAAAAAACGCCATTTTGAGCTTGGTGTTTGGCAGCCCGGATACGCTGTCAAAATTTTCACCCTGAAGATTGATAAACCGGCCCAGCCGGCGCGGCTCCTCTTGTTCCAGCAATATCGAGTAAAATTTCACAATGCGGTCAAAATCAGGAGTTGCGAGTGCAACATGCCGAATACGATAATCATATTTGGGAGGCTCTGCGCGATCCAGCTTGCTGATATCCACATGTTCAAATTCGTACATTGTCCGATTGGCGTCGCGGGCATAAGCATATTCGACAGGATTTTCCGGGTTGAGGGTCGTCATATTTGGAGTTCCATTGACCGGTTTGGCACCAGCTTTCAGAAACCGTGAATAGGCTTTCGTTTCCTTGTTTACCTGAAATGCGACATGAGCAATGCCTGGCCCATATACTTCAACCTTCGGATATGTTTCGCGGGAAGCATCGGCATTCTCAAATTGAACAAAGCGAAGCTGTGCATTGTTGCTTCGCATCAATCGCGATTTTGCAATAAAATTCTCTCTTCCCAATAAAGATGCAGATCCAGGGATCTGATCCATCTCGCGCTCATCGACCATTTTCAGCTTCACGGTATTTCCATATAGTTTCGTAGCCTGATCAAGGTCATTGACCGTCACGCTGACATAGTTGATCCCTCGAATGACAGCGTCTTCAGGTCTTTCCGATGCTTCGCCAAAGACCAGAAACGAACAGCCGCCCAATAGGAAGAGTAGAGGAAAAAGAAGAAAGCGCATCGGGGACTTCTCCGAAAATAGAATATTAATTGCGGGTTATGAATCTGCGTCATAACGGGTTGATGACGCCGCGTGGAACATATAAAGTGAACGTGTTCATATTATTTATGTGAAGCCACTAATGTCAACCGCATTTTGAGATCATCTGACCATTCGATATGCTATGTGGCCGCAGGAACCAGAATCAGCTGGTGATATCAGATATATAGAGGATGCTTGATGCCAAGGCCGGTTATTACTCCCGAACAGCGGCGCGAAACGCGCGAGCGCATCAGGTCTGCTGCGGCCATGTTGGTGCGACAAGGTAATCCTGAAAAAATCACTATCCGGGCGGTTGCAAAGCAGGCCGAAGTATCCGTTGGCACCATCTATAAATATTTTGAAGACATCTCGGATCTCGGGCGCTCCCTCTGGGAGGAACCGGTCAACGAATTGCGTGCGCAAATGTCAGACATTGCTGAGTCGATTGATGACCCCACCGCCAGAATCCATGCGTTGCTTTGCGCCTATGTAGAATTTGCCCGAGAGAAGCATCGTGTCTTTCGAGGAGCATTTCTTTATGTACGCCCCGATTCCCGGCCGATACCGGATCAGACAGCATTGGAAGAGGAGCCATATTTCCAGTTTCTTACGTCTGCAATTGCCGAAGGCCAGGAAACCGGTGCTATTATTGACGGTGATCCGAAGATGCTTGCCCAACTGCTATGGGCCGCTTTGCATGGCGCACTCGCCTTGCCGATCAATATTGAACGTATTGCCTTTGATCCACCCGAGCAGATTGCCGATGCAATGATCAAATCGATCATGGCGCTGATCGACAAAAATGAGTGAATCCGATTTTCTGACTGTGCGTTCTTGATGTCTGGCCACATTGACACGTGACTCGAAGGGATATAATGAACATGTTCACTTTATAGATACGTCCCTGTAAATCCGAACGTGCGAGAGACAAAATGTCGGCCACCAAACCTTTTCCTCAAGACCAAACCAATCGATTTTCAGAAGAGAAACCGTTTAAAAACAAGGAACTGCCTGCGCGCGCACCCTTTGCACGTTTGATTGAGAAATGGGCGGGGATGCCGCTGAACATTATCGAATCAGCTGGTTCCTATATCATTGCCAGACCTATGAATTGGGCACTGAAGCATCTTGATGCCGCTTCTTACAAACTCGAAGGAACATTTTTACGGCGTGTCTTGTCGCACACGATCTTTCCCGCGACCCTGATCATATCGCTCATCATAGGCTTTGAGTTTGCAAAAAACGGAGTGACATTTGACTCGCTTTTAACGTTGGCACTTATTCCGGTGATCATCGGCAGCATTTTCGCACCGCTGGAGCGTTTGATGCCCTTCAGTCGAAACTGGCTGGAAGGTGGCAATGATACATCGGTCGATATCATGATGTTCATTTCCGGCGCTTTCTGGAACGGCTTTGCCAAATATCTAATTCAGGTTCTGTTTCTGGTAAGCCTTGTCGAACTGTTGGAACCCTACGGACATAATCTGTGGCCGACAAACTTGCCGGGCGTTGTCCAAGTCTTCCTGTTCATATTGATCAAAGACTTCTTCCGTTACTGGCTACATCGCGCACTGCATGAAGTTCCCTTTCTGTGGCGGTTTCATGCTGCCCATCATTCGGTCAAGCGCTTATACTGGCTCAACGGTATTCGCAGCCACCCCATTGAGGTTGTCGGCCAGGCCCTGCTCTTTGCAATCCCCTATGCGCTCCTGCAGCCTTCTGCAGAGATCATAATGGTTGCAATACTGATGCAGCTCAGCATCGGGATTTTCCAGCATAGCAATATCGATCTGAAGCTTGGTTTTTGGGAATATATTTTCTCGATCGGCGATAATCACCGCTATCATCACTATCCCGATAAAGCCGTTGGCGATTCCAATTATGGCGGTGAATTTATCGTGTGGGATATCCTGTTCGGCACCTTTCACAAGGTGAAGGGCGAACGCCCACATGATAAGATCGGAATTGGCACATCCCCCAACTATCCCATGACCATGGCCGGACTGCTGATCGCGCCATTCGTGTCGGATCAAAAAATATTTGGTCCGCAAAACATCCAAGAGCAGGATAATGAAAAATAGAAGGACCCAATCTGGACCAATGAATGACGCGCTGGTTCGGCAATATGTCCGCTTTGGGATGAAGCAGCTATTGCGGCCGCTAATGCCCGACAGTCTCGCCCCGTTCCAAACCGGACAATGCCAGTTGCGCATCGATCTGCGCCATTAGCCGCACAAGTCCT
Organism: Sphingorhabdus sp. Alg231-15; assembly: GCF_900149705.1. Lineage (NCBI taxonomy): Bacteria > Pseudomonadati > Pseudomonadota > Alphaproteobacteria > Sphingomonadales > Sphingorhabdaceae > Sphingorhabdus > Sphingorhabdus sp. Alg231-15. Next base: position 2,278,575 of record NZ_LT703001.1, read on the forward strand.
TCTTCCGACTTCGCCTCAGCGCGCGCAACCAGCACATCCTGGGTATTGGATGCCCTCAGCAGCCACCAGCCGTCTTCAGTGTTCACTCGCGCACCATCGGTATTGTTGACGTCAGCGCCATCGGCCGCAAGCCGTTCCAAAATTTCTTCAATCACAGTAAACTTGCGACTTTCATCGACCTGAAAGCGCATTTCCGGCGTATTTATCATTTCAACCATATCGCTACGCAGCTGGGTAACACTTTTGCCAATATTGGCCGCTGCCTGAATCAGACGAACGGCCGCATAAGGCGCATCATCAAAACCGTAATAGTCATGTTTGAAAAAGACATGACCGCTCATTTCGCCCGCAAGCGGTGACGATACTTCCTTCATTTTCGACTTGATCAAGCTGTGTCCGGTTTTCCACATGAGTGGCTCGCCGCCCAAAGCTGCGATCCTGTCATAAAGCGCCTGCGAAGCCTTTACATCCGCAATAATCGTCGCACCGGGCTCCGACCTCAGCACGTCTTCGGCATAGATTTGTAGCAGCTGATCGCCCCATATTACGCGCCCTTCCCCATCAATCGCGCCGATACGATCACCATCGCCGTCAAAGGCCACGCCGAAATCGAGCTTTTTCTCCGCGACAAGTTTTTTCAGGTCGGCCAGATTTTTCTCTTCGGTAGGATCAGGATGGTGATTGGGAAAACTGCCATCGACATCGGTGTATAGCAGATGATGCTCGCCCGGCAGGTTTGCAGTGAGTTTTTCGATCACCGGACCCGCAGCGCCATTGCCTGCATCCCAGCCAATTTTCATCGCGTCTCCGGTGAAGTTCTGGGTCAGTCGCGCCACATATTCATCGATAATGTCGATGCGCTCAATACTACCCACTGCATCATCGGCGGGCTTGTCCCAGTCGCCGTTCGCTGCCATCGCGCCGAGTTTTTGAATATCCGCACCGAAAAACGGGCGTCCCTGAAATACCATTTTAAAGCCATTATAGTTGGCGGGATTATGGCTACCGGTGATCTCGATTCCGCCCTGCACCTGTTCCAGCACGCATTCCGCATAATATAGCATTGGTGTTGGCCCCATGCCAATCGAAACGGCATTGACACCAGCATCATTTAGCCCTTCGATAAGCGCATCTTCGAGCGTTGGAGAACTGGTCCGGCCATCATAGCCGGTAACGACTGCCGTGCCCCCGGCCCGTGCGATCAATGTACCAAAGCCCCGGCCGATCGCGTAGGCATCATCATTGCCCAGTGTTTCACCGATGATCCCGCGAATATCATATTCCCGCAAACTGGACGGATCAAACTGATGGGAAGTGCGTGCGGTCATGAATGATTTTTCCTTAATGGAGGGTGGGTTTTGAAGGGAAGCCTTGCGTATGCAATAATATAAAGACCTTGGTGCAAAAGCTAGCCCCATATGGTTTTCGCATCGCGCCAGCGGGTCGGCTTAACGGTGATTGATGGTTTGCAGTTCCTCGAGCAATATGTCCCGCGCCCTGTTGATTTGACGGGCTATTTGCTCGTCACCACCGCGGTCGGGATGATGTTCGCTAAGGCATGCACGCCAGGCGTTGTTGATCGTTGCCTGATCGGCCTCGTCAGGCACACCCAAAAGTGATCTTGCCCGGTCCAGTTCGAAATCACGGGGTTTGCGTTGCTCAGACTTGTCAGTCTTTAGATCGGCTAAAAGCTTGGACCCGCTCCATGCTGCTGCCGCAATAACGAGCCCGCTGCCCATGATCCAGTTACCGCCGCGAAACAAATTGACACCCAGCAAAGCAACCACCACGGCCAACCAGTCATTGGTGTTCATAGTCTTTGCTCGGCCGGACAGGATCAGGGCCGCGATGACCGAAGCGCTGAGGACCAGCATGAACGTCATGGATCAGGCGACCAGTTGGGGTTTGCCAAAGCTTGGCCGTTCGCCCTCTGGTTGGGGCAGCGCCAGATGTTTGATCAACTCACGCAATTCCTGTCGTGCAGCAATATGGCTGGTGGCAAGTCGTCCAAGATGTTGCTTGTCGAGCATTGTCAGGCCTGCGGGAAAGAGCTCACGATAAATAACCCGTTCGCTTAGTCCTGGGATCACGCGAAAACCCACGCGCTGGGATAGCTCCGTCAAAGCAGAGATAACCCGTTGCATATTATGCGCTTCGACATGTTGGGTGCGATTGCGCAGCACCACCCAGTCAATCGTTGTGCCGTCCGCCTTGGCCCGGGCTTTACGAGCCTCCCAGATAAGTTCGGCATAAAAGCTGAGTTTACGGACCTTGAAAGTCTCGGGATCCACTTGTCCGATCAGATCAAAATCGACGAAGCTGTCATTAATTGGGGTCACCAAGGTATTGGCGCGGGTCGCGACAAAGCGAGCAAATTTATCATCCCGGCCGGGAGTATCATATAGCAGATAGTCAACGCCGTGACTCATCCGCTCAACCAGCTGTTCAAGCCGGGCAAGATTGTCATGTTCGAATACTTCAAAATAGGGCTGCGGAATTTCAATATCCAGCCTGTCCATCGTCGCTTTGCGGTTTTCTAGATAGCGATATAGGGTGCGCTGGCGCGGATCGAGATCGATGACCGCGACCTTATGCCCCTGATAAGCAAGCGCAACAGCCACATGAACGGCGGTGGTGGACTTGCCGGTTCCGCCTTTTTCATTGGCAAAAACTATATGATGCGCTTTGCTGTCGGTCACTTGGTTGAATATACCCCTATTCTGGTCAGAGAAACCAAATTCTCGGCGCAGGATAGTGCTCCAAACATCGCTGCCCCTGAAAGTTTGCTACCCTAAACGGCCTTTGAATAAAAGGACCCGTGACAAAAACTTACGAATAGCATTGAGAAGAAACAGAAGGTTTGTCGGTTATATCATGGCGTTTGATAACCGCTTCCAAACCATGAAAAATATCTGCTGCATACTATTCATGACTCCGGCCGAAATCGGGTGCGGCATCATCCTGACCTTCTTCAATAATCCGGCGGCGGATGGCCCGGGTTTTTGTGAATAGGTCAAATAGCTCGTCGCCCTTGTCCCAGCGGATGGCGCGTTGCAGAGCGGTGAGATCTTCAGAAAAGCGTTGTAGCATTTCCAGCACAGCGTCCTTGTTCGACATGAACACATCACGCCACATGGTGGGATCGGAGGCCGCGATGCGAGTGAAGTCACGAAAGCCACCAGCTGAATATTTGATCACTTCGCTGCGCGTGACATCTTCCAGATCCGATGCAGTGCCAACTATCGTATAGGCGATCAGATGCGGTAAATGGCTGGTCACGGCAAGCACAAGGTCATGATGCTTTGCATCCATAATCTCGATATTTGCACCCAGTTTTTCCCAGAAGGCACGCACGCGTTCGATATCGCCTTTCTCGGCATCTTCTGGCGGCGTCAATATACACCAACGGTCGTGGAACAGGGTGGCAAAACCGGCATCTGGCCCGCTATGTTCAGTGCCCGCGACCGGATGAGCCGGGATGATCCGCGCATCCGGCAAGGCAGCTTGCAGTGAAGCAATAACATTGCCTTTGGACGATCCAACATCGCTGATGACCGCTTCTTTGGGCAGGTCTTCTGCCATTTCTGAAGCAATTGACGCCATGGCCCCAACCGGCACGCAAAGCAGTACAAGATCGGCATCGATCACAGCTGCACCGGCGCTGTCCGCAACATCATCGCAAAAGCCGAGCTCCTGCACCCGGGCGCGAACGGCGGCGTCGGCGTCAAAACCGGTGACCCGCGCGGACGGCATGCTGGCTTTCACGCCATGGGCGATGGAAGAGCCGATCAGTCCCAGGCCAATAATCGTGATATTCGCGAAAGGCAGCATCAGGCGCTGGTTTCCAATATTGACCTTAGTGCGTCCATAAACCCGCGATTTTCGTCTTCCGTTCCAATGGTGATCCGCAGCGCATGGCCGAGTCCCTGAGCCGGCAATCTGCGAACGACGTAGCCAGCATCCACCAATTTCCGGTCCGCTATTTCTGCGCTCACCGTTCCATCAAACAGCACCAATATGAAATTGGCGGCGGATGGAATGGCGCGCAGTCCGTGATTGGATAAGGCGGCTATCTCGCCGACCATCCATTCGCGCTCTTTGGCATTATGCTCCCGGCTTTGGATAACGAAATTCTGATCGGCCAAAGCTGCGATGGCCGCAGCCTGGCCAGCGCTTGTCACATTAAAAGGTCCGCGGATCCGATTAAGCGTGTCGATAAGATGCGGCTGACCATAGGCCCAGCCAATACGTTCAGCGGCGAGCCCATAGATTTTCGAGAAAGTCCGTGTGATCAAGACATTGCAATGCTGGCGCGCCAGTTCGAAACTGGCGGAACCGTCATTATCGAGATATTCTCCATAAGCCTGATCCAGCACCAGCACGACATCTTCCGGTAGGCCTGCGTGGAGGCGTTTGATCTCACTGTCAGACGTGAGAGTGCCGGTCGGGTTGTTGGGATTGGCCAGATAGATAACGCGCGTTTTATCCGTCACCAGCGCCAGCAACCCGTCCACGTCAGTGCCGTAATCATTGTCGGGTGCCATCACCACTTCTGCGCCAACCTTGCGCGTGGCAATCTCGTAAACCATGAACCCGTAGTTGACATGGATAATCTCGTCACCGACGCCAGCATAACCGGCAGCAACCAGATTCAAAAGTTCATCAGACCCGGTTCCGCAGACGATCCGGTCCGCTTCCACCCCATAGGTGTCCGCTAGCGTATTCCGCAGGGCATGACTGGCCGGATCGGGATAGCGTGCAACATTGCCCGCCTGTGCTGCTAACGCTGCACTGGCATCCGCGCTACAGCCAAGAGGATTTTCATTGGCGGAAAGCTTGACGAGGACGCGCCCATCATCGGCTTTGGCCTTGCCGGGTGTGTAGGCGTGAATCGCCGATATGTATGATTTGGGCTCTGGTTTGGTCATGGTCCGGCCTTACCCGCGCTATCCAGAACGATCAACAACAGTGTTCATAACTGCTATGCTAAGCACCTATAAACGCTTGCTAGTCTGCGCCTGCCTGATAATGCTACGCCAATGAATGAGGATGATCGGTTCGGCCTGAACAGGAATGTTCGCCTGCTGGGGCCGCTGCCATTGGACAGCGGAGCCCAGCTTGCGCCTGTGGATCTTGCTTATGAAACCTATGGCACGCTCAATGCCGCTGCGAGCAATGCGATCCTGATCTGCCATGCGCTGACCGGCGATCAATATGTCGCTTCGACCCATCCGGTCACCGGCAAGGGTGGCTGGTGGACCCGCATGGTTGGACCGGGCAAGCCAGTCGACACTGACCGGCATTTTGTTGTTTGCGCTAATGTGATTGGCAGCTGCATGGGTTCGTCTGGGCCTGCAACAATAAATCCGGCAACCGAAAAGCCCTGGGGGATGGACTTTCCAGTGCTGACCATCGCGGACATGGTGCGTGCGCAGGCATTGCTTCTCGACCATCTGGGCATAGAGCGCCTTCATGCCGTCATCGGCGGTTCAATGGGCGGAATGCAGGCGATAAGCTGGACTGCGCTCTACCCTGAGCGAGTCAGATCGGCGGTGATTATCGCTTCTGCGGCCCGCCATAGCGCTCAGAATATTGCCTTTCACGAGGTCGGCCGACAAGCGATCATGGCTGACCCGCGCTGGCGCGGAGGGGCCTATTATGCCGATGATGATCCGCCGAGCAGCGGCCTTGCAGTGGCACGTATGGCTGCGCACATCACTTATCTGTCGGAAGCAGGTCTGACCGAAAAATTTGGCCGCAGGCTACAAGATCGGGACAGCAAGACATTCGGCTTTGATGCGGATTTTCAGGTGGAAAGCTATTTGCGCCATCAGGGAATCAGCTTTGTCGATCGTTTTGACGCCAACAGCTATCTTTATATCACTCGGGCGATGGATTATTTTGATCTGGCCGAAGCTCATGGCGGAACATTGGCCCAGGCGTTCAAGGGATCCCAAACACGCTTTTGTTTGATCAGCTTTGATACCGATTGGCTCTATCCGACCAGTGAATCCCGGACCATAGTTCATGCCTTGAATGCGGCCGGTGCAGCAGCAAGCTTTGTCGAACTGTCCAGTGCCTTTGGTCATGACAGCTTCCTGCTCGAAAACCCTGAAATGAACCGGATTGTCGACGGCTTTTTGAAGGCGGGGGAAGATCTATGACCAAACTCCGCCCCGATTTGCAGATTATCGCTGACAATGTCAGCGCCAACGCGCGCATTCTCGACATTGGATGCGGCGACGGCGCATTGATGGCGGCCTTACGCGATCAAAAGCAGGTCGATGCACGCGGTTTGGAGATTGATCCGGCCAATGTCGCGAGCGCGGTGAGTAAAGGCCTGTCGGTTGTGCAAGGGGATGCCGACACCGATCTGTCTGCCTATCCGGATGGCAGTTTCGACTATGCGATCCTCAGCCAAACGCTGCAGACTACCCACCGACCTGATCAGATCGTTGATGAATTGCTGCGCATAGGTAAGCAGGCCTTTGTCAGCTTCCCCAATTTCGCCCACTGGCGCGTACGGATGTCGCTGTTGTTCGGCGGCCGTATGCCGGTGACGCGCCTATTGCCGCAAACCTGGTTTGATACGCCCAATATCCACCATGTCACTATTGATGATTTTCGGGCGCTGGTGCGCGATGGTAGGCTCGTGCAAGAGGGGCAATGGTTTCTCAGCGGCGATAAACAAACCACTCGCGGCATGGCCAATCTGCTCGCGGAACATGCAGTGTTTTTGTTAAAGCGTTAAGCAGCAACCCATAGTTAGGAGCGAAATTTGGATTGGGTCACTTACTGGGATATCGCAAAGCCCTATGTCGGATTGGCAATATTATTTGCTCTATTTACCGCTTTTGTTGGTGAACGCCGTCCGCCTGCAGTGACAGCCGTTGTAGCTGCTGCCCTGATGATGGTGCTCGGCCTGCTCAGCAGTAATGATATGCTTTCGGTATTTTCAAATCCCGCGCCATTGACCATTGGCGCGATGTTCATTCTGTCCGGCGCGCTGGTTCGCACTGGGGTGATTGAGGCGCTGGCCGGCTTTGCTGCCCGTAAAGCCGAAAACCGGCCCTTCATGGCGATCGGCGGATTCCTTGGCGGTACCTTTGCCTCTTCCGCTTTCGTCAACAATACACCGGTGGTCATTATCTTGATCCCGATAATGCGCAAGATCGCCAAGGTCTCCGGCATTGCGGCAAGCAAGCTTCTTATTCCACTGTCTTACATATCCATCTTGGGCGGTAGCCTGACCTTGCTCGGCACGTCGACCAATCTGCTTGTGGACGGTGTTGCACAGGAAAACGGGCAAGCGGCCTTTGGCTTGTTTGAAATAACCCAGGTCGGCTTGATTGCCGCAGCGACAGGCATTGTCATGATCGCCATATTGGGGCCGCTGTTCCTGCCGAAGCGGGACAGTGAAAGCCTGTCAGACCAGATGCCAGAATCCTATTATCTGACCGACATCCGGATCAGGGACAGCAGCGATTTTGTCGGCAAGCAAATTTCCAGCATCAGTGCGTTCACCCATTCCGGGGTAGACATTATTGGGCGCCGTATCGGGCGCGATATCGATCGGTTCGAATTTTCCGACCATATTTTGGAAGGTGGAGAGACACTGGTTGCCGCAGTGACTCAGGAAGAATTGCTGTCTCTCGCCGAAATTGAAGGGATTTCATTGGGCTATGCTGGCGTCAAGCAGCCGGTCACACCGCTGGGAGACGAACATACACGCTTGGTTGAACTGGTCATCGGACCGTCCCATCGGTCTGTCGGCAAATCCTTGCCCAGCCTGCCTTTTTTGTCGCGGGTTCCTGCTCGCGTGCTCGGTCTTTCGCGGCCGCGCCATATAGCCGGGCCAACACTGTCTGATGCGCGTATCCGGCATGGCGATAGCTTGCTTGTGCAGACCGATGATATCTCCATCAGTACGTTACAGGAAAATGCCGATCTGGTGCACTTACAGGAACCGGAGGCACGTTCCTATCGGCGACGACGGGCGCCAGTTGCTATCCTCACCCTCGCGATCATCATAATCGCGGCGGCCTTGGGCGTGATGCCCATTGCTGCGCTGGCGATGCTAGGTGTAGCCGTGGTTTTGCTGACCAAATGTATTGACAGTGAAGAGGCATGGGGCGCGATTGATGGCAATGTGTTAGTTTTGATCTTTGCCATGCTGGCGGTGGGCAAGGGATTGGAAAATGCCGGCACGGTGCAGTTGATTGTCGACACGCTGCTGCCGCTGCTCAACATGATTTCACCGCTATGGCTGATTATCGCGATATATTCGCTGACCTCCCTGCTCACCGAAACCGCGACGAATAATGCGGTTGCGGTCATAATGACGCCGCTGGTTATTGGCATAGCCGAGCAAACGGGGGTGGATGTTCGCAGTCTACTGGTTGCGGTGATGTTCGGTGCTTCCGCCAGCTTTGCCACGCCGGTCGGCTATCAGACGAACACTTTGGTGTATACGGCGGGCAATTACCGCTTTTCAGATTTTGTCCGAATTGGCTTGCCGCTCAATATCGGCGTAGGTTTGGCGGCCTGTTTCGCAATCTACTATATTTTCTGAATTTCGGCATCCTTGGGTGTCGTTATGTACTATCCCTGATTGCGACTATGCACCGTCATACTCATTTTCCGTTCCTGAAACACGGATCCGTCTTGCACGCGTCCAAGCAAAGGAAATGATCATGTCACTCCACATAGGCGATATCGCGCCTAATTTTATAGCCGATAGTACAGTTGGCGAAATTGATCTGCACAAATGGGCAGAAGATGATTGGGTGTTTTTCTTCAGCCATCCGGCTGATTTCACACCAGTTTGTACAACCGAGATGGGTAGAACTGCTCAGCTCGCTGACGATTTTGCGGCGCGTAATGTCAAGCCGTTGGGCCTTTCAACGGATATTGTTGAAGAGCATTGGGACTGGATCCACGATGTGAATGCCACGCAGCATACCAATGTCCGATTCCCGATCCTTGCCGATCCGGATTGCAAAATATCCAAGCTCTACGATATGATTCATCCGGGTGAGAGCCACACAGAAGCCGTGCGATCCGTGTTCATCATTGATCCGGAAAAGAAAATCCGCCTAATCATGACCTATCCCATGACCATCGGGCGCAATTTTGACGAGATTTTGCGGGTAATCGATGCGCTGCAGCTATCGGATAAGAAGAACATCGCGACACCGGCTGACTGGCGCTCGGGCGACAAGGTCATTATTCCGCCGTCGATCGACAAAGACGAAGCGGAGAAAATGTTTCCCCAAGGGTGGGACGAACAGCGTCCCTATCTGCGGTTGACCGAAGTCTCGTGACTGTCTTTTGAGGCTGCCTTACCGCTCCCGCGTCGCGCTGAACTTGATTTCCGGGTTGCGCTCTTCTTGATAATTCACATCCCAGCCTGATTTGGCGAGGAACACCAGATTATCGTCGCGGTCTTTGGCGAGGCTGGTCTGGTTGATATTGGCGAAAGCGCTCAACACTTCGTCCGCGCCGCTAATCCAGCGCGCGGTTTCAAATGGCGCCGGTTCGAGGCCGGCCTCGACCTTATATTCTGCGGACAGGCGGCTCACCAACACTTCGAGCTGTAATTGCCCGACCACGCCGATAATCCAGTTAGCGCCAATTTCTGGATAGAAAACCTGTACGACGCCTTCTTCCGACAAATCATCCAGTGCTTTGCGCAATTTCTTGGTCTGCGTCGGATCTTTCAGGATCACACGGCGCAAGATTTCCGGCGCAAAGTTTGGCAGCCCAGTAATCCGCACCTGATTTTTCTCGGACAATGTGTCGCCCACACGCAGTGTCCCGTGGTTGGGGATGCCGATAATATCGCCGGGCTGTGCGGTGTCGGCAATTTCGCGGTCCTGCGCGAAGAATAAGATCGGGCTGTGGATGGCAATGGGTTTGCCTAAGGCGCTGGGCGTCAGTTTCATTCCACGCTTGAACTCACCGGAGCACAGCCGCATGAAGGCAATGCGATCGCGGTGCTGCGGATCCATATTTGCCTGAATCTTGAAAATAAAGCCGGTGACGTCCTTGCTGTCGGGCGTGATCGGTGCTGGTTCAGCTGGCTGTGGCCGGGGGCTAGGCGCATAATCGGCAATCGCTTCGATTAGTTCTTCGACGCCAAATTGTTTCAGCGCAGAGCCGAAGAAAACCGGTGTGAGATCGCCATTTTGATAAGCTTCAAGGTCAAAGCTGCTATAGCCGCCTTGCGCCAGTTCGCCCTCACTGGTCAGCCGCTCCAGCGCTTCGTCGCTCAGTACATCGGCGAGTTTGGGATCGTCCAATCCATCAAACTGCTGAACCTGGCCATCATAATTTTTGCTGTCGCCATCCGGTTGGTGCAGCTGGTTGCGATTAAGGTCATAAATACCCTCAAACTGTCCGCCCATACCGGTCGGCCAGCTCATCGGGCAAACGTCCAGCGCGAGCTTGTCAGCCACTTCGTCGAGCAGCTCGAACGGATCACGACCCTCCCGGTCGACCTTGTTGACGAAGGTGATAATCGGCACACTGCGCAGGCGGCAGACTTCGAACAGTTTCAGCGTCTGCGCCTCGATACCGCTGGCTGCGTCAATCACCATGATCGCGCTATCGACTGCAGTGAGCGTACGATAGGTATCTTCCGAAAAATCCTCATGGCCCGGTGTGTCGAGCAGGTTGAAGGTGATGCCGTTCCGCTCAAAGGTCATCACCGAGCTGGTCACGGAAATCCCGCGCTGTTGCTCGATCTTCATCCAGTCGGACCGCGCCCGCCGGTTATCCCCGCGCGCCTTGACCTCGCCCGCCAAGTGAATCGCGCCGCCTTTCAGCAGCAGCTTCTCGGTCAGCGTTGTCTTACCCGCATCGGGGTGAGAGATTATCGCGAATGTGCGGCGTGGGTTAGTTTGGGTCATATTCTAACCCCTCAATTCCGCACCCAATTTCGCGGCAGCCGCGACCACCTTGTCCGAAACGGATTTCAAATCCTCTTCGGTCAGCGTCGCTTCGATAGGCTGCAGAGTGATCTCCACGGCCAGCGATTTCTTGCCTTCACCCAAGCTTGCGCCTTCGAACAAATCGAACAATCGTGCGCCAGTGATCAGTTTTTTGTCCGCGCCTTTGATGGCTCGAACCAGATCGCTCGCAGGCAGGTCCGCGTCAACGATGAAAGCGAAATCACGGGTCACCGCCTGCAGTGCTGGTGGTGCAAAGGCCTCGCGCATGTGGTCTTTGGCTTTCTTCACTGGGATGGCATCGAGGAAAATCTCTGCGGCCACGGCAGTGCCTTTCAGACCCATGGCCTTCGTCACCGACGGGTGCAGAACACCATAGGCGGCCAATATCTTCTTGGGCCCCAGTCGCAGCGTGCCGGATTGCCCCGGATGATAGTGATCGCCTGCTTCGGCGAAATCCATCAGCTTGCTCGTAGGAGCGCCAGCAGCTTCTAAAATCGCAAGCACTTCGGCCTTGGCATCGAAGGCATCATATTTTGTTGCGCCACCGGATTGCCAGCTCCGCACTCGATTTTCGCCAGCTAGCACGAGACCAATGGTCTGATGCTCGGTGGATTCGAGATAGCGGCGACCCACTTCGAACAAGCGAATAGACGACGCACCGCGATCAGCATTGCGCTGGGCCGCGGCGATCAAACCAGGCAGTAGCGAGGGCCGCATCACCTTCAGCTCTTCGCTAATCGGATTGGCAAGGGACCAGGTGCCGCCGCCAAAGGGTGCCGCTTCTTTGTCGGAAATAAAGCTCCAGGTCACGGTTTCGTTGAGTCCGCGAGCTGCTGCAGCCCGTCGCGCCTTGCGTTCGGCCAGCTGCTCCGGCGATGCCGTGGGTTTGGCAACGCCTGCCTTGCGCGGCAGCGGCGTGGAAGGAACATTGTCCAGTCCCTCAATCCGCACCACTTCTTCAACCAGGTCCTGCCAACCTGCGACGTCACGACGCCAAGTTGGGGGCGTCACATGCCAACTTTCATCCACAGTGAATCCTAAGGCTTCCAATATGGATTTCTGCTTTTCTGGCGCAACATCGATGCCACCCAATAGAGCACTCTTTGCAGGATCATAGCTGATCGTAGACATATCGGTCGGCGGCGTACCGGCCCGCGTCACTTCGCTCGCGCTACCGCCGCAAAGATGGAGCACCAGGGCGGTTGCGATATCAATACCGTCATCCAGAAAGGCCGGATCGACGCCGCGTTCAAAACGCTGTCGCGCATCGCTGGTTAGCATCAGTTTCTGACCGGTTTTCGCAATGGAGGCTGGGTCGAAATAGGCGCATTCGATCAAGACTTCCGTGGTTGTTTCTTCCGACCCAGTATCCGAGCCGCCCATGATGCCGCCAATATCATGCGCACCATTGTCGTCGGCGATGACCGTCATGCTCTCGTCGAGTACATATTCCTTGTCGTTCAGCGCGGTAAGTTTTTCACCTGCCCTGGCTTTACGGGCGACAAGCCCGCCGTTGAGCTTCGCGGCGTCATAAACGTGCAGCGGCCGGCCGTGATCGAGCATCACATAGTTGGTAATATCAACCAGCGCGTTTATTGGCTTTTGGCCTGCGGATTTCAGGCGCGCCTGCATCCATTCCGGAGATGTGCCATTGGCAAGTCCGGTCACGGTGCAACCATAGAAAGCCGGACAGCCCTCTGGGTCATCCGTGCGTACATCAGGACCAGCGCCGTTTCGTGTGATCGTATCGATGGTCAGGGGCTTCAGCGTACCGAGGCCCGCCGCCGCCAGATCGCGTGCAATGCCGCGCACGCCCATGCAATCCTGCCGGTTGGGTAGAACCGCAGCATCAATGACCGGGTCATCCAGCTCGGCATAGTCAGCATAGCTGGTGCCGACCGCTGAAGCTGCATCAGCAGGCAGTTCGATGATACCATCATGATCCTCGCCCAGCTCTAGTTCCCGGGCGCTGCACATCATGCCGAAACTTTCGACATCGCGGATTTTCGCAGGCTTCAGCGTGAAATCACTGCCGGGAATATAGGTACCGGGAGGGCCGAATACGCCAACCATGTCTTTGCGGGCATTGGGCGCGCCGCAAACGACCTGCCATGGCTCATCTGAGCCATCATCGACCTTGAGCAGCTGCAGTTTGTCCGCATTGGGATGCGGCCCGGCTTCTACAACCTTCGCTACGCGGAACGGGCGCAGGGCATCGGCAGGATTTTCCAAACCCTCGACTTCCAGGCCGACGGCCGTCAGTTTTTCCGTTATTTCAGTGAGGCTTGCATCGGTATCGAGATGGGCTTTGAGCCAGCTTAGCGAGAATTTCATGCGCCCACTCCTCCACTCAATGTCGGAACGTCGAGCGCGTCAAATCCATAATGTTCCATCCAGCGCAGGTCGCCATCGAAAAATGCCCGCAAATCGTCCATGCCATATTTGAGCATGGCGAGCCGGTCGATGCCGCAGCCAAAGGCAAAGCCCTGCCAGACATCGGGGTCGAGTCCGCAATTGCGTATGACATTGGGATGTACCATGCCGGAGCCTAGGATTTCCATCCAGCCACCTTCATTGCTGCGCGCGTCACCGCCGATAATCCGCCGGCCTTTTTCAACTGAGAAGCCGACATCGACTTCCGCGGAAGGTTCGGTGAATGGGAAATAGCTTGGGCGCAGGCGCAGTTCGATATCATCGCGTTCGAAAAACGCACGAACAAAGGTTTCCAGCGTCCATTTGAGATGCCCCATATGGATGCCTTTATCAATCACCAGGCCTTCAACCTGATGGAACATCGGTGTGTGGGTGGCATCACTGTCGGAGCGATAGGTGCGGCCCGGTGCGATAATGTAAATCGGTTCGCCAGCGCCATCGGTCTGCTTCGCCACATCCATCATCGTCCGGATTTGTACAGGTGAGGTATGGGTGCGCAGCAATTTCGGCATACCGCTGTCATCCGTTTGCGGGAAATAGAATGTATCATGCATTGCGCGCGCCGGATGAGTTTCCGGGATGTTGAGCGCGGTGAAATTATGCCAGTCATCTTCGATTTCAGGTCCGGTAGCGACAGAGAAACCAAGATCGGCGAATATCTCGGCCAGTTCGTCCATGACTTGCGAAACCGGATGAATGCTGCCCTTTGGCACGCTTGGTGGCGGCAATGTCATGTCGAGTTTTTCGGTGGCGAGCCGTGCGTTCAACGCTTCGGTTTCGATGCTGTCCTTGCGCGCGGCAATCGCATTGGCCACGGCCTGACGGGCACCGTTGATTTTTGGGCCTTCGCTCTGACGTTCTTCCGGGGTCATCTTCCCAAGCGTTTTCAGCAGCAGCGAAATCTCGCCCTTTTTGCCAAGCGCTGCAACGCGGATGGCTTCCAAAGCATCACCATCGTTGGCCGCTTCTATCTGTCCGAGATAATTCTCTTTAACTGCTTCGATGTCACTCATGACTTTACCCTATTTTCCCTGCTGACCGTCTAAAGCAGGCTGCGGTGAAAAACCCAATAAAAAAGCGCCGCGAGATTGCTCCCCGGCGCTTTTTGAAATTTATGGAATTGCTTAAGCTTTCGCTAGAGCATCCTGCGCCTGTTTGATGAGGCCGCTAAACACTGCAGGCTCATTCATCGCAAGATCAGCCATAACTTTACGGTCAAGTTCAATGCCGGCCAGCTTGGTGCCGTGAATGAATGTGCCGTAAGTCATGCCTTCTGCACGGACCGCAGCGTTGATACGCTGAATCCAGATCGCACGGAAAGCGCGTTTCTTAACTTTACGATCGCGATAGGCATATTGGCCCGCCTTCTCGACAGCCTGCCGCGCAACGCGGATGGTGTTTTTGCGGCGGCCATAATAGCCTTTTGCCTGATCCAGTAATCTTTTATGTTTTGTACGAGTGGTCGTACCCCGTTTTACACGTGCCATTTTCTATATCCTTGAATTCTTATGAAGCGATGGAAACTTCGGTGCTCTTAAAGCCCGTAAGGTGCCCATTTCTTGACTGTCCGAGCATCGGCATCACACAATTTCTTGGTGCCGCGCTGCTGACGGATATATTTGCTGTTATGGCTCATCAAACGGTGGCGTTTGCCGGCTACGCCGTGCTTTACCTTACCCGTTGCGGTGATTTTGAAGCGTTTCTTCACACCACTTTTGGTCTTCAACTTGGGCATTTTGGTCTCCTCTAGAAGTTACCGTTACGGACACATGTGGCAGCCCAACACTGGCCAGTGCGTCACATCGGAAGGGCGGCAATAGCTAGATTCGCCCGAAATGCAAGAAATAATGCAAAATGGGCATGGCTTTTTGCCGCCTGGACCTATGCGGCGTTGCTGTTGTCAGAACCATTGGGGTCGAGGGGCCTGTCCATGGCTTGCAATGGTCGGCCCAATGCCTTGGTCCGTTCCATTGCGCCAATCCCCAGAATCGGGTGTGGCTGTGCCATATATTGTCGGGGGGTTAGCCCCATAAACCGTTTGAAATCGCGATTGAAATGGGCCTGGTCATAATAGTTCAGATCCACGCACTCGCTCCAGCTTTGGGTGGGATTCATCAAGGCCTGACCCAATGTGCGCACAAACCTTTGTCGCCTCAGCAGCAG
Organism: Sphingorhabdus sp. Alg231-15; assembly: GCF_900149705.1. NCBI lineage: Bacteria > Pseudomonadati > Pseudomonadota > Alphaproteobacteria > Sphingomonadales > Sphingorhabdaceae > Sphingorhabdus > Sphingorhabdus sp. Alg231-15. Next base: position 2,294,123 of record NZ_LT703001.1, read on the forward strand.
TTTGGGAAGAAAGCCGAAAACCCGATTCGAAAAACGACTGAGTTGTTTTGTGTCCATGTCCAGACGCTCACTCAGCGCTGCCACACTATCAATAGCAGGGTCGGTTAACGCCAAATGCGCTGCTTCAATCCGTTCTTCTTCCGGATCTACTGGTTGCAGGGCTTCGAGCAGTATATGATTGGAGGCATCAACCATTTCCGCTTCGCTATCCAAATTTCGGATAGCATCCCAGATTTGCTCAAAAAGTTCGAATTTGTGAGCGGTTTTGACATCTACCACTTTATTGGCCCAACGCGATGCGGGCTGGCTGACAAATTTATACCAACCCAGCGGCAATAGGCCGAATGCCGCTATATTGGCCTTTTTTGCTGAGATGGGTGCTGCCAAGCTAGTCGGGCCGGTCATTGCCGCCAGAGGCGAATCCTGTGGCTTCTGATCTGGAATCGTCATTTTCACACTGCCGCGATAGATATAACGAATGCTCGCCCATTGCGGCAGCATCAAATCAGATATCTCCGAACCATCCGGGCTCTCTATATCCGTAAAATAATAGGTGGTCAGATAGCGCTGTAGCGGCGGCGGCGGCAGAACGAACCGCGTCTTGCTGACCGGTTCTAATGGTTGCATGCAATGGCCTCCAGAACATCATCGACCCGAGCCTGGTCGCCAATTGCCAGAACACGACCGTCTGTCTCTGCATGCAGCGGTTCGCCGCTCCAGTCGCACATCATCCCGCCAGCACCATCAATGATTGGGGCCAGTGCGGCAAAATCGTGCAACATTAGACCTGCTTCACAAACAACATCAACATGCCCGCTCGCCACTAGTCCGTAATTATAACAATCGCCGCCATAGATAATCTTACGCGGCGCGACTTTACTGGCGAGGCTCATGAAATGCTCCGAATCATGCTCGTCAAATTGATGCGGCGTCGTGGTGGCGAGCACTGCGTCTTTCAATTCACGACAACGGGCCGATTTGGCGACAGCTCCATTGAAGGTGGTCGGTCGGCCCACTACACCAACCCAGCGCTCCCGCGCGATTGGTTGATCAATGATGCCGATAACCGGCCAGCCATCCTGCATCAGCGCGATCAGCGTTCCGAAAATTGGCCGTCCCGCGATGAAACTGGTGGTGCCGTCAATCGGATCGAGAACCCATTGGCGAGACGCGCCTTCATTGATCGTGCCATATTCTTCACCGATAATACCATCTTCCGGGCATTCGGTTTCAATAATCTTGCGCATCGCAGCTTCAGCAGCGCGGTCTGCTTCGGTTACCGGTGTGGAATCGCTTTTCGATTCTTGATCAAATTTGGCCCTAAATAGCGGGCGAATGGCTTCCCCGGCGGCATTGGCAAGTTTTTCGGCGAGTGTGATATCTTTCGGCGTCATATTCCTTAATTGACAGCAAAAAGGCCCTTTGGCCAGCGCCGCTCCTTGAAATATATAAGGCGGATCACGATGAATCCGGCTCAGCAGGTCGCCACGCCCACAGGAAAAGGATCAAACCGGTGATGATAAACAGGGCGCAGCCGGACAGTACCCAGGAATTTGCATACCAATATTCGCCCCAGGAAAACTCACCCGCCATGATCTTTTTCCAGCCATTGAAATGCTGCATGGCTGCAACGACCAGCCCCAAGACAGCAAGTACCGACGATATCCAGCGATTTAGCCAATGTTGTGGGTTAGCCAAAAGAAGGAGCCCCAATAGTCCGATTACGGTTCTTTGCGCCCGGCAATATGGGCAGATATAAACCCAGCCTGCCAACTCGGTGATCCAGGCGACGACCGAAATCACGATCGCGAGAATCGCAATATGGACGCGATACTTCATCAATGTTTCTAGACTTGGCACACCGACTCTCCCTCCTCCAGAAGATTCTTGAAACCGGAATTCAGATCAGTCCCACAGGCTGGAAACTGAGCTTTCATCGGCAATACGCTTGATTGCTTCACCTAACAGAGGTGCAATCGTCAGGTGGCGTACACGATCTGATTCTTTGACCGCTTCGGTTGCGCCAATGGAATCGGTGATCACCAACTCCTTTAGCGCACTGTCATTGACCCGTGCCACAGCTCCACCGGAAAGAACCCCGTGCGTACAATAAGCCACAACCTCGGTGGCCCCTTTGTCTTTCAGCGCTTGGGCGGCATTGCAAAGGGTTCCGCCTGAATCGACAATATCATCGATCAATATACAAAAACGCCCGGACACATCGCCGATGATGTTCATGACTTCCGATTCACCAGCCCGTTCGCGGCGTTTATCGACAATCGCCAGCGGCGCGTTGTCCAGCCGTTTGGCAAGCGCGCGGGCGCGAACCACGCCGCCAACATCGGGTGACACAACCATTAGCTCGTGACCGGCAAAACGCGCCTGAATATCGGCGGACATTACCGGTGCACCGTAAAGATTATCGGTTGGAATATCGAAAAAGCCCTGAATTTGGCCGGCGTGCAGATCAACCGAAAGCACGCGGTCAGCGCCAGCCTCGGTGATCAGGTTGGCAACCAGCTTGGCCGATATTGGCGTCCTTGGGCCCGGCTTTCGGTCTTGGCGGGCATAGCCGAAATAGGGGATGACTGCGGTGATGCGCTTGGCAGAGGCCCGACGCAGCGCATCTATGCCAATCAGCAACTCCATCAGATTATCGTTGGCCGGGAAGCTGGTCGATTGCATGATAAACACGTCTTCACCGCGCACGTTTTCATGGATTTCGACAAAAATCTCGTCATCAGCAAAGCGCTTCACACTGGCATCTGTCAGCTTGATATCCAGATAGTCAGCTACGGATTGGGCGAGCGACAAATTGCTGTTGCCGGACATGAGTTTCATTGATTGGCTTCCCCTCGAGCAGGCCAGCCATTGCATCGGAATCGCGGACCCTATGTGAATGTTTCGAGGCCCCGTTTAACAGGTGCGTCGCAAATCGAAAGTGCCTTTCGGTTAAATCCAGCCAGAATGTTTCAGTTTGGTGACATAGGCACGCGAAACAGGAACTTCCAGGCCGCCGAATAGCGTTAATCGGAGATTCCGTCCTTCGCGCTTTGTCCCTGTAATCGCATCACGTGCCACCCACCAACTCCGATGGATTTGCATGCCTTCCAGCGGCTCCATTTCACCAATAGCATCGCTCAGACGCATCAACAGCATTTCCGCGCGTTCGGCGCTGTGGACGCGGACATAATGATCTTCCACTCCCAGAGCGATAATTGCTTCAGAGAAGCCTGGGGGCAAGCGGTCATGCAATTTGGTCTGTACCGGTTCAATCTTGACAGATTCAGGCTTAATTGTGGATGGCTTCCTATCCGGAAGCGGCTCGCTTTCCTTTTCCGTTCCGTCTGGCCCAAAGAGCAATCGCATGAACAAGAAGATGCCGAAACCGATCACCGCGCATTGCAGGTAGAGGATCAGAAAGCGATCGCCCAAAAATGACGGATCATAACGCATGCCTGAGATGGCAAATCCAATCAGGAAGGTAAGAGGTAGGGCGGCAATTGCGGTGGCCATTAATTCCGCCGCCCAAAACGGCATGACAATTCTTTCCCTTAGCCATCCAGCACTGATCGAAATCGGCCGGAAAATAGCGTAGCCGATGACGATAAAGCCAACCCAATAAGCAAGGCGCAGCGCCGCCGGCATGGCATATGTGCCAAAAGGACCAAGGAAACCGAAGACCAGACCGATGAGCGCTATGACCAGCAATTCAACGGCAATCCATTTCATCGAGATTTTTCTGATATTGCCGCTCATATTAGTTCCCAAACCACCATTCCACCGGCCCATTGACGCTTCGTGAATGGGCAGATCGCACGTTTTTAGAGCCTTTCACGAATAAGGGACAACCACCGGCGTAAGCAAGCTGGAAATAAAAACAAGCTTCGCCAGTTTCGCTCGCAACAAAGCGAACGAGCAAGGACGAGATCATGACAAATCCCAAGACAACAGAAAAATCAAAGAAAACTACGGCCCAAACTGTGAAGCAGCAGGGCCTTACACCGCAGAATATCATTCTGATGGTTGGTGCGACTATATTGGCGACCTTGGTGGCAATGGCTTTGTCATCCTTGTCCGGCGGCTTTGTTTCTGGATCCTCACAGCCGGCACAAAGCGGCCGTTCAATAAGCTTGCCGGTCATCATCCATTTGTCGACGGTGATTCCGGCCCTTCCTCTGGGCGCTTATGTTCTGTGGCGCCAAAAGGGCGATCAGCTTCACAAACACCTTGGTCGCATCTGGGGTTTGCTCATGGTTACTACTGCCATTGCGAGCTTTTGGATTGGCCGGCCCGGCCATGGGATCGGGGGAAGTGGATTTAGCTTCATCCATATTTTTTCGGTCGTGACCCTGTTTTCCATTCCCTATGGTATCTGGCAGATCCGGCGTGGCAATGTTCAAGAGCATTACCGCGCGATGCAGGGACCATATATCGGTCTGCTGATCGCGGGTCTGTTTGCATTCATTCCGGGGCGTGTCATGGGATCGCTTGTTTTCGGATAAATCATTTGTAACAATTCATTTGCTCCATGCAGCGCGGGTTTCTATCAGAGCGGCATGACAGTGAAGCTTACTATTACCCTAGCCCAGATGAACCAGGCGGTTGGCGATTTGCGTGGCAATGCCGACGCGATGATATCCGTCTATCAGTCGAAGCCGGATAGCGATCTGATTGTCTTTCCGGAGCTGCAACTCATTGGTTATCCACCTGAAGATCTGGTATTGAAGCCCGCCGTGGTGGAGCGTGCGGAAACCGAATTACAGCGCTTGGCAGAGGCAACGAACGACAGCACGGCAGCAATGCTGGTGGGTTCAATTTTTCGAAAAAATGGCAATCTCTATAACGGTATCGCTCTGCTTGAAGGTGGCCAGATAAAAGACGTGCGCTATAAGGTAGAGCTTCCCAACTACGGGACATTTGACGAGAAGCGTCTATTCACATCTGGGCCACTGCCCGAACCGATAGACTTTCGCGGTTGTAAAATTGGCCTGCCTATTTGTGAGGATGTCTGGTTTCCGACAGTCTGTGAACATCTGAAATCACAGGGCACGGAAATGCTGATTTCCGTTCATGGCAGCCCCTATGAAATTGAGAAAGACGACCGGCGGCTAGGCCAAGTAGCGACGCAGCGAGTGCGCGAGACACGGCTACCGTTGCTATTCTTGAACCGGATTGGCGGCCAGGATGAAGTTGTCTTTGACGGAGCGAGCTTTGTCCTCAATGGTGACGCCAGTGTGATGCATCAGCTTCCCGATTGGGATGAGGCGATCGTTGATACCCACTGGTCAAACGACGGGGAAAGCTGGACTTGTGCACCAGGCGAAGTTCACCAGCTCGATGATCATCCGGCCGATATCTACAACGCAATGATAGTTGGCTTACGCGACTATGTTAATGCCAACCACTTTCCTGGCGTCATTTTGGGTCTGTCTGGAGGCATTGACAGTGCGCTGTCGGCAGCGGTGGCGGTTGACGCCTTGGGCGCGGACCGGGTGTGGTGCGTAATGATGCCGTCGCGCTTCACTGGTCAGGAAAGTCTCGACGATGCGGCTGGTTGTGCAGAAATGCTGGGTACGAAACTCGACACCATTTCCATTGTACCAGCGGTTGAAGGCTTTGACGCGATGCTCGAAGGCAGTTTCGCCGATGAAGAGGTCGATATTACCGAGGAGAATATCCAGTCGCGTATCCGGGGTGTGACTCTGATGGCGATGAGCAATAAATTTGGCCATATGCTGCTGACTACTGGCAACAAAAGTGAGATGAGTGTTGGTTATGCAACGATCTATGGCGACATGGCGGGCGGCTATTCGGTGCTTAAAGATGCCTATAAGCTGACCTGTTTCAAGCTGTCGGAATGGCGCAACCGTAATAAGCCGTCGCTCGGCATGGGGCCCGATGGGCCAGTCATGCCCGAAAACATCATCACTAAACCGCCAAGCGCAGAACTGCGAGAAGATCAGAAGGACAGTGATAGCCTGCCCGACTATGAAGTTCTCGATCCACTCCTCCACGGCCTGGTCGAGGAAGAGTTATCGGTTTCTGATCTCGTCGAACGTGGGTTTGATCGCGAAACGGTGATACGGATCGAGAAATTGCTCTACATTGCCGAGTATAAACGGCGTCAAGCTCCGCCCGGCGTAAAACTGGGCACCCGAAATTTTGGCCGTGACCGGCGTTACCCCATTACCAATGCATTTAGGACGATATGACCATTAAAACCCGCTTTGCACCCTCGCCCACTGGGCATCTTCATGTCGGCAATATTCGCACGGCGCTGCACAACTGGATGTTCGCCAAGAAAAATGGCGGTGAGTTTCTGCTGCGGCTGGATGATACCGATAAAGAGCGCTCCAAAGAGGAATATGTCACCGCCATTCGTGCCGACTTGGCCTGGCTGGGCATACATCCCGATAGCGAGGAACGGCAGTCTGCGCGTTTCAACCGTTATGAAGAGCAGTTCGAGAAATTGAAGGCAGCTGGCCGCGTATACCCGGCCTATGAAACCGCACAGGAACTGGATCTGAAACGGAAAGTTCAGCTCGGTCGCGGTAAACCGCCGACTTATGATCGGGGTGCGCTCGATTTGACGGACGCAGATATTGCGGATTTTGAAGCAGAGGGTCGCAAGGCGCATTGGCGATTCAAGCTGGATCACGGCACACCGATTGAGTGGACCGATCTGATCCGCGGTGATCAGCATTTTGACCCGGCCTTGCTGTCCGATCCGGTCATCCGCCGCGAAGACGGCAGTTGGCTCTACATGCTACCGTCGACCATCGACGATATGGATATGGGTATCACCCATGTCGTGCGTGGTGAGGATCACGTTGCCAATACCGCTGTTCAGATCCAGATGTTTCATGCCTTTGGCGCTGACACGCCAGAATTTGCGCATGAAGCCTTGCTGGTCGGAACCGAGGGCAAGCTTTCCAAGCGCTTGGGCTCGCTGGGCGTTAGCGGTTTTCGCGAACGCAGCATCGAACCGCAATCCATTGTTGCGCTGCTCGCGCGCATCGGAACAAGCGATCCGGTCGAGCCGATTGCCGACGTTATGACGTTGGTGCAAACTTTTGATTTTTCTCGCTTTGGACGCGCGCCAGCCCGCTTTGACGACGAAGAATTGGCCCAGCTGAATCAGAAAATCGTGCACCTGCTGGACTATGAACATGTACAAGACCGGCTGCCTGATACTATGTCGGCGGCCGCCTGGAAGGTCATCCGACCCAACCTGCATGACATGGGTGAAGTGGAACGCTGGTGGCAGGTGGTAACGGGTCCGGTGATCGCTGTCGACTTGTCAGCCGAAGACCAGGATTTCCTGAATCAGGCCCTCGAGACTCTCGAAGGCTTGTCCTGGTCAGAGATGATCTGGAAAGATTGGACTAGTGCGCTGAAAGAAAGCACGGGCCGTAAAGGCAAGCCGCTGTTCATGCCGTTGCGACAGGCTTTGACCGGGCTGGATCACGGCCCGGATATGGGCGCGCTGCTGCCGCTAATTGGCCGGGAATCCGCCCTAGCAAGGCTGCAAAACAGCACTTCGTAAACGCGCATTTTTTTCACACGATAGAGCTTCGTTTAGCCATGTACTTGATTTCAACCATGTAATAATATAACATTACACAGGGCGGTGCAGATATATAGCGCCAACAAATGGGGTAGCTGCACTGTCATCCGAGGAGACGGATGAAAGGACAGACTTATGAGCTTCACATCAACTTATGCGCATAAACCCCCTAATTACAGGGGCATTGGCCTGACGATCGGCTTTCATGCTTTGCTTTTTGCCGGCGCGATGGCGCTGCCAGCGATAACGGCGGAAATTCCGTTTGAAGGAGTGATCACGGCCTATCCGATTGAGATTGAGAAAGAGCCAGATCCACCGGTTACCAAAATCGAAGAGCCGATTGTCGCTACCAACCCACCGCCAAAACCTGTCACTCAGGTTACACCGATCGTCAAGCCGCCAGTGTTTAACGATCCTCCTGCAACCGGCTTGACCAGCGGTGATGATGGCATTGACTTTAGCGGTGTCGGCGATCGTATTGAGATACCGATTACGCCTGTCGAGACCATTGCTGACCCGATTATTGCCGATGCCAAGCTAAACACGCGCTATAGCAACCAGTTCCAGCCGCCTTATCCCTCTGGTTTGCTGAGAATGGGCGAGGAAGGCATGATTACCGTGCGCGTCCTGGTTGGAACCAATGGTCGGGCCAAGCAGATCGAGCTGATTGACACGCCGCATGAAGGCTTCTGGACAGCGACGCAGCGGCACGCATTGCGCAAATGGCGGTTTCAACCGGCGACCAAAGATGGCGCGCCTTTTGAAAGCTGGATCATCCTGAAAGTCCGTTTCGAAATTAACGGCTGAGCTCCAGAACAGCCGGGCCAGCCTCGTGAAGCCGTTTTTCTGACGCTTCAGGGCTGGCCATCACGGCTTTTGCTCCCTATTTAGCAATAATGAAAATGCTCAAAGATGTTTCCGTAGGCGGTGGTCTAAAGGATTTGATCACCCTTTTGCGGCGGAGTCCGAAGGAGCAGGCCATGCCGGCATTTCTGGCCTTTGCCTGTTCCGGGTTCATCTTCTTTCTGTTTATCATCGACCCGAAGGTCAATACGGACGTCTATGTTCCGCAAGAAGTTGTCTATGTTGAAAACTGGTCTCTCGATCGCACCGACGATGAGATCATGGAAGATCGATGGGCGGTTCAGTGCCTGAAAGATAAGCGCGACACCAAGCGGCGTGAAGCGATGAAATCTCTCGGCCGGATGTCGGGAATGGATGTCGAATCGATCGAACGCGAAGCCGAAGCAGATCGGCTGGCAAGGGGTGAGGTAGAAGTGGATCGACCCTCCGGTCTCTCATGCTGAAGACCAATCATGATGCGCGCTTTATGGCGATAGCCATAGCGTTGTCCGAACGTGGCCGCGGACGAACCGGTGGCAATCCCAATGTTGGTTGCATCATCGTCAAGAACAATGTGATTATTGGTCGCGGTTGGACACAGCCCGGCGGACGTCCGCACGCAGAAGCTATGGCTTTGGCACAAGCGGGGAAGGCCGCCAAAGGCGCCGATATATATGTCACAATGGAACCTTGCGCGCATCAAAGCAAACGCGGGCCCACTTGTGCCGATCTTGTAAGGGAAGCAGCGCCTGCGCGCGTGATTGTTGCAACGCTGGATATTGACGAGCGAACCCGGCGTCAGGGCATTGATCGCTTGGGCGATGCCGGTATTTCGGTGTCTGTCGGTCTATTAGAACAGCAGGCGCACTGGGCAATGGCAGGATTTTTCACGCGTATGGAAAAAAGCCGCCCGCATGTCATACTGAAACTTGCCCTGTCATTGGATGGCTGTATCGCGATGGCAGATGGTACCAGTAAATGGATCACTGGCGACCGTGCACGCGCGCATGCCCATCTCGAACGGGCACGCTGTGACGCTATATTGGTTGGAGCTGGAACAGTTGCGGCGGATACACCTAGCCTGGATGTCAGATTAACCAATCTGGAAGACCGTTCGCCGCAACCCGTGGTGCTAGGGAAGGCGGATGTTGGCGATCACTGGATCCAGATTATGGAGCCAGGGGCAATTGCGGGGCTGGATCAAATGAACTGGCTGCTGGTTGAAGGCGGTGCTGCGACCGCTGCGTCTTTCCTCAAAGCTGATTTGGTTGATCGGCTACTATTGTATCGCGCGCCAATCATCATCGGCGGCGGCTTGCCGGGTATTGGAGACATTGGCCTTGGCAGTCTTGACGCCGCACATGGGCAATGGAACCGGATGGATCGCCGCGATCTCGGACAGGATGTGCTTGAGATATATGAACGTGCCGCCTAAGTTCTTCGCTCAACCATCATAAAGGTCTTCCATGTTTACAGGCATTGTTTCGGATATCGGCACAATAACGACAGTCGAAGAGCGGGGTGACCTGCGATTGGTGATATCCTGCCATTATGACATGAGCGGCGTCGATATTGGTGCGTCTATCGCCTGCTCCGGTGCCTGTCTGACGGTTGTTGACAAGGGTACCGACTGGTTCGCCGTCGATATATCGGCCGAAAGCATATCCAAAACGGCCCAATCTATGTGGTCCGAAGGGCGCAAGCTTAACCTGGAACGCGCGCTAAAAGTCGGCGACGAGCTGGGCGGTCATATCGTTACTGGTCATGTCGATGCGGTCGGCGATGTTGTTTCTATCGAAACAGAGGGCGATTCGCATCCGGTTCGCATCCATGCGCCCAAGGACATAGCACCCTATCTGGCTCCAAAGGGTTCCATCACGGTTGATGGCATATCCCTGACCGTTAACAGCATCGAAGATCAGCCGGACGGCAGTACGATTTTTGGTCTGAATATCATTCCGCATACTGCTAGCGTCACGACTTTCGCCGATCTCAAGTCTGGAAATCAGGTCAATCTGGAGATTGATATTTTGGCGCGCTATCTCTCGCGGATGGAGAAATTGCGTGCCGTTTCGACTTAGTCCTTGCCTAAAAGGGCAGCCATTTCTGCTTCTTGCTGAACTTCATATAGCCAACATTCGCGCCTAGCCGGAGGCCTGCGCCCAACCGAACCGGGATCAGCACCTTGTCACCACTGCGCAAATAGCTCACGTGAAAGCCACCAACGAAATAGGCCGCGCCTTCGCCAGCAGGAAAGCGCTGATAAAGGTCTTCGGTATCGTAGAGATTATAAACCAGCACAAAGCTGTTCGCTGCGTTGCCGCCTACGTCAAAGCCGATGGACGGGCCGGTCCAATATACCGGACGTTCGCCTTCAATCTTGTGAAATAATTTGCCGGACCCATAACGTAAGCCCACCACAAATGCACCAGATGCTTCCCGCCCGGCAATATAGGCATTGGGACGCCCCTGCTTCTTCAGAATATCTTCAATCACCCCGGCTAGACCCTTGGCACCCTTGCCAAATACGCCTTCTGCTGCGCCGATAAGATCATCGTCCTGAAAAGTTGTCGCATCATTCACATTTGCAACTGCTTCGCCATCCGAACCAACAGTATTTTGATCATAGCTATTTTCGTCGACGTTATCTTCATAAACGGTGCCGCCTTCGGTCTGACCAGGCTGGACCAGATCACCATCAAGATCGCCGTCAATCGGAGCATCCTCAGCGGTTTGCACCTCTTGTTCCACGGGATCAAAATTTCCGTCATAATCCGGTGTATCTAGATCCGCATCAATCGCGTCATTGGGGTCAATCGTCTGCACCTGCGCAAAAGCGGGAGACATGGTTGGCGCGCAGGCCAAGGCCGCGACAGTGAATAGGCCAAGCAGCTTTCTGCCGAGAGTCTCACGGGTATATTTTTTCACAGACATTTCCTTTGGGCACGACTTAGTCATGGGTAAACTCCTTCCCATACCAGCCGCGTTCGACCTTGGCGTTTCGCGATGACTACGCAATGAACGGACGACGACCCGAGTCGATTTTGCGATCTGTTGAGTGATTTGAGGGCCAATTGTACAAATTATGGTCCATTTGCTGCTGTCAGACCTGCTTCAGGCCGCATTTTGGTCTGGTGTCGATAATCCGCGACGATGCAACGCACTTTACCCATTGCAGGGCGTGCGATGCGCCGTTATAGCGCTTGTCCTTGGCCAAGCCAGTCATGCGGACACGTGGGTGAGCGGCTGAAACCACCTCCCTGCTAAGGAGGCAAGGGCCTCACGGTCCTTCGAGGGTTCGAATCCCTCCGTGTCCGCCACTTTTCCGATCTAAATCTCGTCTATTAACTCTGACAATGTCGCCAGGCATTCGCGCGCAAGCAATTTGCAGCGCTCCGGTGACCAGCCCTGCTCTTCATCCGGTAAATCGCGATTGTCCTTGAACGGCATTTCTAGTGTCATCGCGACCGCACCAAATCGTTCTGCCACCTGATTGGTAGACATGGACAGGTTTGCCTTGCCTTTCGCAGCGGTTGGATAGCCAAGCTCTGTCTGGAAATCCGGCGTGCGCGCGGCCAGTCGGTCGCGATAGGCGTGATATTTGCGGCCCAGTTCTTCGGTCCAGCTCGGGATACCTTCAAATCCGGCAATGAACACGGCGGGAATCGCTTCGTCTCCATGAACATCCATCGCAAAATCGACACCGCTTTCGTCCATCGCGCCCCGAACACACAAGACTTCCGGGCTTTTTTCCACACTGGGCTCGTGCCATTCGCGATTGAGATTCGTACCGGCATAATTGGTTCGCAAATGCCCTCTAAACGAACCATCTGGGTTCATATTGGGAACGATATGAAACTGGCATTTTTGCAATAAGGCGCGGGCTTGCGGATCAGTGGGATCAGTAAGCATTTCCAGCGCGCCTTCCATCCACCATTCAGCCATGCTTTCCCCCGGATGCTGGCGGGCATAGAGCCAGACCTGTTTCTCGCCTTCGCCTATTGTGAGACAATCAATCGGCTGTCCTTCCAGACTATGGCCCAGAGTTCGGCATGTGACGCCCTCGACAGAAGCCACTTCGGCAACAAGATCATGGTGGCGGTCGATGCTATAGGGTGCGAAATACGCAAACCAGATGATGTTGCTGGTTGCGGTATAGCTTATCGAGAGCGTACCTTTATCTTCATCATATCGGCTTTCTGCCCGGCCCCAATATTCTCGGTCTTCGCTGACGCACGCATTATAACCGGGCCAACCTTGCGGATAAGCGGATTCTTTCAGGCCGTTGATATTCAGTTGTAGAACATCACCAATTTCACAGGTTACCCGGAAATGGAACCACTGGAAAAAGTCGCTGTCCTTGTCCTTTTTGATCGATAGTTCCGCATTGGTGCCGGAAATATCGTGAATGTTGATGTTCCCGCTATCAAAAGCGGCGGTGATCTGGATATCTTTGGTGCTCATGGCACTTTGATAGTGGTTCCTGACTCTCCGGGGAAGTCCCTGAATAACGCTTCGGCCAATTTTGATGCGGCTAGCCCTGGTTGTGAAGCCGGGGATCCCTCTTTGGCTTCCACCGACGAGCGGCCTTCCCAAACCGTTTGATTGTCGGCACGACGTGTGATCCGAACGGCCAGTTCCGTTGCAATCTTATCCTTGGGCTTGCCGCTCAGGTTGATGCCTATGCCGAGTCCCACACCGGATCCATAGCTGCCCGTGCTGCCACCAACGCCCACTGACACCGGGGAGCGACGACCTCCGGCGGACAAACGGCTTTGCTCTACCGAGACTCGGGCAACATATTCGCCATTGGCTGCATCCGTGCCGGGGTCTGAAAACCCAACTCGCTGCAATTCTCTGCGGACGGCGGCTTCATACGTACCCTGCTCCAGCACTCTTCCTTCGCTAACGTCAGAGGTTGAAACAATAGCGATGGTTCCGGGCGCTATTTGCATGTCCTGCGCATTATGAAAACGCGTAACATTTACAGGTGGTGTCGTTGCGACACAGGCTGTCATTGCGAGGGACAATGCAGCGGCCCCAAAAAGCTTTTGTAGTGACATGATTCTCTAACTCCCGACCAACTGTGCGCCATAATAGCTGAAATTCTGAACTTCAGGCGTAAATAATTGCATCAATATGGCTCTGTGGTTAACCGGATAACGAGCTTTCCCTGATATACCCCTGAATTATCAGCTTCCTGAAGGAGACATTATGCCGGAGCGGTTCACAATATTGGTCACAGGCGGTGCCGGTTATATTGGCAGCCACGCTGTGCTGGCGCTGAAAGATGCGGGCTGGCCTGTTGCGGTAATCGATAACCTGGTGACCGGTTTTCGCTGGGCGGTTCCGGATGATGTACCTTTTTACGAAGGCGACGTGGCGGATAGCTCGCTGATCGCGAGGATTGTCAACGAACAGAATGTCGGAGCGATAATGCACTTTGCTGGTTCGGTTGTAGTACCGGAATCGGTTGAGAATCCGCTCAAATATTATGATAATAACAGCGCCAAAAGCCGGAGTTTAATTGAATCAGCTATCGCTAATGATGTGAAGCACTTCATCTTTTCCTCGACAGCCGCGACATACGGTATTCCAGAGGAAAGCCCGGTGAAAGAAGATACACCGCAGGTTCCGATAAACCCCTATGGCATGTCAAAGCTGATGACTGAGCACATGCTGCGTGACGTGTCGGCGGCACATGATATGAATTTTTGTGCTTTGCGCTATTTCAACGTGGCTGGCGCCGATCCTGGTGCACGGACGGGACAATCTACAGCGGGCGCCACCCATCTGATCAAGGTTGCAGTTGAGGCTGCCTTGGGTAAGCGCGACAGCGTGGCGGTCTTCGGTACGGACTATGACACACCCGATGGTACGGGTGTGCGCGACTATATTCATGTTTCCGATCTGGCAGCGGCCCATGTTCTGGCTCTGGAAGCGCTGATCGCTGATCCTGGTCAGAATCACCTGCTCAATTGCGGTTATGGTCGGGGATTCTCAGTATTGGAGGTGCTGGATGCTGTGGACCGAGTCACCAATCGCAAGACTTCACGCGACATGTCCGCGCGCCGAGCTGGCGATCCCGATTCGTTGATTTCTGACAATCGTGCGATCATGGAACACTTCCCTTGGGAGCCGCAATATGCCGATCTGGACCAGATTGTGACCCATGCGCTGGCCTGGGAGCGCAAATTGGGTGAGATTCAAAGAGATTAAGCCCCTCAATGCTTGACTTTGGCCGACCACGACCCTAATCGCACCGTCTGCATACGGCATTAGCCGTTTTCAAGAAATTCAGAAATTAAGGCGTGGTACCAAAATGAAGATCCGCAACTCTTTGAAGTCGCTCAAAAACCGTCATCGGGACTGCCGCGTGATCCGTCGTCGTGGCCGCACCTATGTGATCAACAAAACGAATCGCCGGTTCAAAGCGCGCCAGGGCTAAATCCCTCTCATGGCAGGCGTGACTGCCATCCCAAAAATCGACACCGTTATTTTTGATGTAGGCAATGTTCTCTATCAATGGGACTTGCGCTGCCTGTTCGAAAAGCTGATTGACGACCCGATGGAACTGCAATGGTTTCTGGAAAATGTCGTTACACCTGAATGGCATTTCCAGCACGATGCAGGCAGATCGCTTGCCGATATGTTACCCGAACGGATCAAGCAGTTTCCGCAATATGAATCGCACATACGGGCCTATGCCGAGCGATTTAATGAAAGCATTCCCGGACCAGTGCCGGGATCATTGTCATTGGTGAAGCAGCTTGCGGCGAAAGATGTTCCCCTTTTCGGGATCACCAATTTCGGCTCGGAGCTATGGCAGAGCTTTCGTCCGACGGCAGCAGTTTTTGATCTTTTCGCTGATATAGTTGTCTCCGGCGACGAGAAATTGATGAAGCCGGATGCTGCCATCTACAAACTTGCACTCAGCCGCTTTGACGTCGTTGCCGAGCAATGCCTGTTCATTGATGATCGGTTGGAGAATGTTGAGGCCAGTGAAACGCTTGGGATCAAAGGGCATCATTTCCAGGATGCAGAAACCTTGAAGCAAGAATTGATAGCGCTGGCGCTTTTATAGAAATCCCGGCCTGCAGACGAAATGAACCGGGCCCATGCCCATCATTCAGGCCTTGGGACGGTTAGACTTTGTTTTACAGATTGATGGGTCTCTGGACGAAGCGGCTGCCAGGTGCCGGTTCAGAGCATTACTGTCCGGGAGGAGGGCCGCCTGGTAGTCCGCCTTGCTGCTGCATCTGCTGCTGCAAGGCCCGCATTTGTTCCTCGGAGATAAAGTCGAGCAAGGTGACGTCGAAAATCAGGACCGAGTTGGCAGGCAAATCGGGGCCAGGGGACTGTTCGCCATAACCGAGCTCCGAAGGTATCCAGATGCGATACTCGCCGCCTTTTTGCATAAGTTGCAGGGCCTCAGAAAAACCGGGAACAACCCCGCCAACGGGCATCGGGGTCTGTTCGTTCTGGTCAAACACATTACCGTCGCGGGTGGTGCCCTCATATTTGACCAACGCCGTGTCGGTTAAGGTTGGCGAAGCGCCTTCGCCTGGCTTGAGGACTTTATATTGAAGACCAGATTCGGTCTGTATGATGCCGTCATTGTCTGCATTGCAGGCAAGAAACATCTCATTCGTTCCATTTTCACAAATAGCCTTACCGGTTCCGACCCATGCCAATGCCCCTGCCACCAGCAGAACCAGCGCCAGTCCGATCCATAATTTGGTCAAAGACCCCTTTTTGATCGGCCGGATGGGAACAGTGGTTACGGACATATCGGACTACCTATTCGATGAAAACCTGTGTTGGAAAGCCTTGATAGTGGCGTGCAGGCTTAAATGGTACCGTCGCGTTCCATCCGCTTGCGCTCCATCTTGCGGGCACGGCGGACCGCAGCAGCTTTTTCACGAGCGCGTTTTTCAGAAGGCTTTTCGTAATGCCGGCGCAGTTTCATTTCGCGATAAACGCCTTCACGCTGCAATTTTTTCTTGAGCGCCCGAAGGGCTTGATCAACATTATTGTCGCGAACCATGATTTGCATAAGACTGAGTAACTCCGTTCAAAATCGTCATCAGGCCGGGTATATTCATAACCGGCCGAAAATATCATTAAGCCATAAAAAAGGGTTTGCAGATGATTCGTTCAACTGCAGTTGGAGCGCGCCTAACAGGCTAATCCACCGATTTCAAGCATTTCCGACTCAATTCCGTTGCCGTTCTTGGCCGAATTTGCAGGTTTTCGTGCATTGGTTACCGTTCAGAGCATTTTGATTATGATCTGGACCTGTGCCATATCCGGCCCAAAGCGCAATTTAGGCGAATCAGGAGAGGCAAAATGGCCACTGCAATCAACATCCAATCAAGCTGTAGTGATGAAGAATGGAAGGCGCGCCAACGGCTTGCCGCTTGCTACCGGATATTCGCACATCTCGGCTGGGACGAGCTGATTTTCAATCATGTCACGCTAAAGGTGCCGGGAGAGGACGATGCATTTCTGATTAATCCCTACGGCCTGCATTTTAGCGAGGTGACCGCTTCAAATCTCGTGAAGATCGATATTGATGGCAACACACTTGATGGATCCACTTTCCCGGTAAACAAGGCTGGATTTACACAGCACAGCCTTTTTCATCGCGAGCTGCCGGATGTCCACGCGATCATTCACACCCATACGACAGCGACAATGGCGGTGGCATCGCTGGAAGGCGGTTTGCAGCCGCTGAACTTCTATGCAGCTGCGATCGTGCCGCGGCTTGCCTATCACAAGTTTGAAGGGGTTACGGTGCATGCAGACGAAGGCCCACGTTTCCTCGCCAGCCTTGGCAAGAAACGGATGATGCTGCTCGAAAATCACGGGCCGGTGGTCATGGGCAAAACTCTGGAAGAAGCATTTCTCAACCATTGGGTGCTGCAGCGGGCCTGCGAGATCCAGATGCAGACGCTTGCGATGGGCAAACCTGTGATGATCGGAGAAGAAGTGATCAGGAAGCATCTGGCCAATCTTTCACAAGCATCGATTGATCCTGCAATTCAGGGGGTTCCGGAATTTGATGCGATGGTCAGGCTGATCGATCGCGAAGATCAAAGCTGGCGCGAATAGGGCTTGCGTCATATCTGCATTAACGGATCAGTGAGGGATTACCATTTGCAATAGAGTGGCGTCTGGAAGCTGCATTGTCGGACCGGTTGTTCTGCTGTAACGATTGATTTCATGACCAAATTCACCGTCAACGACCGACCCGTAGAGTATCGCATGGATGAGCAAACGCCGCTATTATGGGCTTTGCGTGATGCGTCTAATCTTACCGGCACCAAATATGGTTGCGGGACCGGAGACTGCGGGGCGTGCATGGTAGAGGTGGATGGGGAGGCCATCCGAAGCTGTCTGGTCACAATAGGCGAACTGGAAGGCCGTTTCATTACCACCATAGAGGCGTTGTCCCGCGATCGTAGCCATCCCGTGCAACAAGCATGGGCCGCGGAAAATGTTCCTCAATGCGGTTTTTGCCAGTCCGGCATGATCATGGCGGCAGCGGTATTACTGAAGAAAAACACCAATCCATCAAATGATGAAATTGACGAAGCAATGACTAACATCTGCCGCTGCGGCACTTATCCAAGGATCCGAGAAGCCATTCAGCGCGCTGCTCGGGTTGCTCGCGGAGATGATGTTTTAAGTGCAGCACCGCCGCCGGGTATCGATCCGGAAGATGCCGCGAAGGCAGTCCCCGCGCTAACCCCAAAAAAATAGTAGATAGGCAGATTGGTCGATCGACCAAGGCTGAATTTCACCCACATCACTGGTTCATGCTGAACCCGCTGAGCGGGGGTGGGGTGGGGGTGTCAGCGGGCCCAGCATGATCGGTTGTTCAAAAACTGAATGTCGCGGTTAGACGGCGGATAATTGGTTTTCTAGATGTAACGATATCACTATTATAGCCCGACGGAAAGTAGATTTCATAGGACAGATTTCCCATATTTGACCGACTATCGAGAGTCCATTCGCTGCGCATGAGTTCCGTCTTTGCTGCTGTAAAAGCTGCTATCTGTTCGGTCTGTTTGGTTCCTTTGCGGTTTATTCCGGTTGCGAAAAGAGGGGATAATGCCATTTTTCCAGCGACATATCTGGGCAGGCAATCTGAACCGTCAATCAGTCCCCGCCCGAAGACATCGCTAGGTCAGAACCGCCCCGTGATCGAGAAACGGGCATTTAGCGGCGCGCCTACCGTTGCCTGATGGGTACTGTGCGAGCTTGGGAAATAAACAGTATCAGTCAGATTTTCGATGTTGACCTGCAGACGCAGATTTTCGGTGACGTCGAAATGTGCTGCCGCATCGATGCGGGTATAGGCCGGCAGAACGGCGGTATTTCCGTTATTGATAAAACTCTCATCCTGATGAGTCAGTCCAAGCCCGAAACCAATGCGATCAGATACCTGAATGGAATTCCAGATTGAAAACATATTTTCAGGAAGCTCTCGTAGGCGAAGGCCGGTTGGCCCGTCGCGATCAACCTGTTCACCATCAAGATAGCTATAGCCCGCCGAAACAAACCAATTGTCTGTTATCTGGCCTTTAAGCTGCAATTCGAAGCCTCGAATTTGCGAATCAATAATATCCAGAGTTGATGGGTCAGCATCATTGGGTTGTGGAGAGCTTTGCTCAATTTCGAAAAAGGCGGCCGTAAAGCTGAAACCCTGTTCGAAGTCCCATTTAATCCCTGCTTCAAGGTTCGTGAAAGTATTGGGGTCGAGGGCATTATTGGTGCCATTGATATTCGCAAACTGTTCCCCGCTGCGTGGCAGGAAGCTCTCGCTATAGCTTGCATAGAAAGATATATTTTCCTGTGGTTTGATAATTAGACCGGCGCGTGGTGAAAATTCCTCATCCTTGCGGGTCCGGATATCTCCGGCAGGCACATTATTTACGGTGATGTCAAAACTGTCAAAACGACCGCCAAGCACAACATTGAGCCAGTCTGTCAGCTTGATTTCGTCCTGAATGTAAAATGAGAACACATCAATATCGACCTGAGTGAAGTCATTCAGATCGACGGTGAAGTCGTTGGTTGTGGCGATGCCAGCGGCGTTTACGCCTAAACCACCGCGCAAGTTCAGAGGGCGCTGGATCGCGAAGACTTCATTGTCGTCCATTGTTGTATCCCAAAACGCGTTGAAGCGATCCTGGTCGGATGACGTATTGATATATTCGCCACCAAAAATAAGCGTGTGACCGAGGCTGCCTGTTTCAAATTCTCCAACCAGATTGCCCGACAAGATCAGATTCTGACGCTCGGTGGTGTCGATATAACCATCCAGGGTGACAACGTTAGGCGTACTGGCTTGATCATAGGATGAAGCGTAAAAGTTTGAGTAGACCTTGTCATAGTCGCCATAAAATGCGCTGAAATTGGCTTTGAAATTCTCCGAGAATGCATGTTGCAAATTGGCACGCAACAAGTGCGCTTCCAGCTCGGTGAAGTTAAGCTCGGGATCACCGAAAATAACGTTTCTAAGGGCAGAAACCGGACGACCATCGGCCCCTGTTGGAATGCCGCGGTCGATGAAGCGTTCGTGGTCGGCATATTCATATGAAAGATCAAGCGTCGTATCAGGTCCCATCTGGAACCGTACGGTTGGATTGAAACCGATTCGATCGCCATCATAAAAATCGCGATGATTGTTCAAGCTCTCGTAGGCTGCATTGACACGAACCCCAACATTTTCACCAGCTGCGATGTTGATATCACCCTGGATGCTGAATTCGCCAAAAGTGTCGATAGCAATCTGACCGCCGCCAAAGGTTTCGCCAATCGTACCTTTCTTGGTAACCCGATTTAATATGCCGCCGGTGCCGCCGCGACCAAATAGAAGCGCATTCGGACCACGTAGGATTTCGACCTGCTCCAGATTATACAGGCCGCGATAATATTGCACATCGTCACGAACACCATCGATATAGAAATCAGCAGTCGAACGAACGCCACGAAAAACGACTGCGTCACGATGGCCTTCGCCCTGCGTATTGTTGACGCCCGGTGTATAGTCGACGATCTGGCCAATGTTGGTATAGCCCCGCTGCTTAATCTGGTCGGCAGTCACGATAGAAAGGCTCTGCGGAACATCGATAATCGGCGTTGGCGTTTTAACAGCGTTGACCTGATTCGAATAAAGGACGTCACCCGTCACCACGATATCATCTCTGCCATCCATTGATTCGGATTCGCTTGTTTCCGCGTGCGCAGCGGCAGGAATCATCATGGTGGTGCCTAAAAAGGCGGAAATGACTTTATTCTTCAGCATTGATGATTTTCCTATAGCCAGTTTTTGAGATAGATTCTCATTATCGCGGTTTGGTAATGATAATGATTATCACAAGCAATGAAAAATATGGCATGAAACGATTTTCCTTGAAGATCAGGAATGATGATGTTTTGTGGCAACAGTAATTACTCACGGAGAGATCAATGAAAGCGACCATCTGGCACAATCCCAAATGTGGTACGTCC
Source organism: Sphingorhabdus sp. Alg231-15 (assembly GCF_900149705.1). NCBI lineage: Bacteria > Pseudomonadati > Pseudomonadota > Alphaproteobacteria > Sphingomonadales > Sphingorhabdaceae > Sphingorhabdus > Sphingorhabdus sp. Alg231-15. The sequence goes on from NZ_LT703001.1 coordinate 2,315,058, forward strand.
CGCAAGACCCTGGCTTTGCTTGAAGAAGCGCCTGGCGTGGAGGTGACGGTTGTCGAATATCTAAAAAACCCGCCCAGCCGTGCCAAGCTGGAACAGCTTTACCGCGATGCTGGTATCGCCCCGCGAGAGGGCCTAAGAACGCGCGGTTCGCCCGCTGAAGAAATGGGGCTGACAGATGACAAGGCGACTGCGGACCAGATATTGGATGCCATGGCCGCCGAGCCGATCCTGATCGAGCGGCCTTTGGTAGAGACGGATAAAGGGGTTCGGCTATGCCGGCCGCAGGATCGGGTTCAAGAGATCATCTGACGGCCCGATACTCAGCTTGAAAGAAGTTCAGACCCCGTCGGATCACGCCTATGTGTGTTATTGCAGTTTACAGTATGAAGGGCGGGGTTGGCAAAAGCTGCACCGCCGTCAATCTGGCGTGGAATAGCGCTACCAAATCGGCCCGGCGCACCTTGGTCTGGGATATTGATCCTCAAGGGGCAGCATCGTTCATCCTCAATGGTGATCGGCACAAAAAAGACCGGGCACGCGCCATGATATCGGGTGATATCAAGCCGACCAAGCTGATCAAGGCAACAGATATGGAGAATATCGACCTGCTTGCAGCCGATGTTTCGCTGCGCGGCCTTGATCGGTTCTTTTTTGAATTGAACAAGAAAAAGCATCTCGGCAAAATTCTTGGCCAGCTGAAGAAAGACTATGATCGCATAATATTGGACTGCCCACCGGGCCTTACAGAAACGAGCGAGCAGATTTTGCGCAATGCCGATCTGGTGATCGTGCCGGTTATCCCCTCACCGCTTTCGGAGCGTGCGCTGACCGACGTGCAGGCGTTTCTCGATTCACGTCGGCGGAAACATGCGCCATTGCTACCTGTTTACACGATGGTTGATCGCCGTCGGAATATCCATAATCAGGGCCTTGCCAAACATCCGAGATGGCCAACTATTCCGATGTCTAGCGATATTGAGCGGATGACTCGTTTGAAAAAACCAGTAGGTGCATTCGCGCCACGTAGTCCGGCAGCCGCTTCCTATGCGAAAATATGGCGTGGAATAGAGAAGAAGCTGTCTAAACTCTAGACCGCATTGCTTGCGGTCTCGAACCTGTTCATGCGATCCCGCTGTCAACTATGCAGCGCGTTCACCGATTGAACTGGTGTCTGGATTATAGTCCTTGAACAGATCCAGCGCGTCATGCGGTGCCATGGGCCGACCAAAATAATAGCCCTGAATCTTGCTGCAGCCGAGCTTCTGGATCATCTTGACCTCTTCTTCGGTCTCCGCACCTTCTGCGGTAGTCGACATTCCCAGACTATCTGCCATGGCAACCACAGCGCGGATAATCGCAAGGCTTTCGGGTACTTTCTTGGCGGCACCCTGCACGAAGCTGCGGTCTACTTTAATGGTTGAGAAACGGGTTTTGCGCAGATAGCCGAGCGATGAATAGCCAGTGCCGAAATCGTCTAGCGACAGGTTGATACCCAGTCCGATAATCTGATCGAGCACCTGAGTTGCGCCGGTGCCCTCGCGCATAAAGATGCTCTCAGTCACCTCAATTTCCAGGCGGTTGGCTGGCAATTGGCTTTCTTGTAGCGCAGATACAACCATATCGAGGAAGTTGGGATCAGTCAGTTGATCAGCGGACACGTTGACCGCCACCTTGATGGCTGACGGCCAGTTCATTGCCTCTTTACAGGCTGTACGCATCACCCATTCGCCAATCGGTACAATCAGCCGCGCATCCTCGGCAAGGGGAACGAACTTTGCAGGAGAAACAACGCCAAATTCCGGATTGGTCCAGCGTAGTAGAGCCTCGAAGCCCAAAACGCCGCCGGTATCTGCGCTCACGACCGGCTGGTAGTTGAGCGAAAATTCATCATTATCAAGCGCCTTGCGCAGGGCGATTTCCATGACCCGACGTTCTTCGGCGTGGACGTGGAGTTTTGGCTCATATTGGTTATGCGCGCCGCCGCCCTGGTCCTTTGACCGGTAGAGCGCTAAATCGGCACTGCGCATCAGCATTTCAACCGTGCGACCATCACGCGGCCCGATTGCTGTCCCAACACTGGCACCGATATATAGAGTGTGCTGATCAACCTCATAGGGGCGCGACAAGGTATCGATGATCTTTCTGCCAAGCATGTCCATATATTGGGAATCGCTTGCGTCCTTAATCACAATCGCAAATTCGTCTCCGCCCAGGCGTCCGCAAAGCTCGTTGTCTGTCATAATCGAACGCAGCCGTTCGGAGACGCGCGCTAGCAGGCGGTCGCCTACCGGATGGCCCAATGTATCATTGACCGCCTTAAAGCGATCAAGATCGATCATCATGAAGCCGCAGCGTCCGTTCCACTTGTCGGAATTCTGCTGGGCTTTCCCCAAAGTCTCGGTCAGTTGCAATCGGTTGGGTAAGCCTGTCAGCGTATCAAAGCGTGCCATATGCGAGATTTTATCTGCGGATTCTCGTTGTTCGGTAACATCGGATCCCACACCGCGAAAGCCGTGAAAAATTCCATTCTCATCGAGCTTGGGCGATGCTGAAATTTCCCACCAGCGGGTGACATCATTTATCATGACCGGAACCAGCATGTTGCTGAAACTGTCGCGCCGTTTCAGCTTTTCCGCCAGTTCATGCAGGGCAGGGGGGAATTTGCCCGAGTCCCAGGCCTGTCCGGCAACTAATTGCAGGAAAGGTCGCCCTTCAATATCATCTGCGGTCCGACCGACAGCGTGCGCAAAGCGCGGCGAAACATGCGTAAGGCGGCGCGATGTATCTGTCTGCCAGAGCCAGTCAGCACCCGTATCTTCAAATTCGCGCAGCAGAAGGCTGACCACCTCTTTCTTCTCGTTCAAATTGGCCTCGGCAATCTTGCGATTGACGAACGACCGTCCGTTCATCAGGCAGGATGCAATCAGCAGCATCGCGATGGCAGCAGAGGCCATCGCCATCTGATAGCCGTTGATCAAATACCAGCCCAAAGCCGACGATAGGCCGCACATACTGATGAAGATAATACTGGCAAGCGGTACAGCCGACATCAACATGGCCGACCCAACCATCAGGCATAAGAGCAGCGCCCATATGCCGACCATAGTATTGAGATCGCCCGATGGACCAAACAGGATGATGGCCACCGACCATAACAGCCCGCCGGCTGCAGAAGTGAGTACGACGTTAATATTCTCCCGCCGGGAAATACTCTTGCGTTCCCATACGGCATCCTTGCGGGATTTGACGTAGGTATAAATGTACAGACCTAATAGCGCGAGTGTCCAAGCGGTAAGCAGCATCCAATTTACCTGGCCAATGCAAAACTGAATGGCCAATATGCCGCAGGTTATGGATCCGATCATCTTGATGAAGTCGTTCTGGTGCATGCCTTCAAATTGCAGCACACGGATACGGCCCCAATCCATGCCTTCTGGGTCGGCAATTCCCAGCAGAACACTTACGGGTATTTCTTGCGGCAAGCCCGATGATGATGACAGTTTTTCTTCCACGCTTTGCCCTTACGCGGAAAATCTTATCGAAAAGTAAGCATGCACCTATTTTTTCGATTTGTGGTTAATCGGTATTAACGCCTTTAGTAGCTGATTTTATGCCGCAACATCGTAAGGCTGGATATCACCGGAAAGATAAAGGTTGCGTGCCTTGGCTCGGCTGAGCTTGCCAGAGCTGGTACGCGGCAATGTCCGTGGTGGCACCAGTTCGATGACGCAATTCATCCCGGTAATTGCACGAACCTTTTCGCGTATCTCGTCACGCAGACGCAATCGCTCAATCTCGTCGGACGTACGGCACTGCACCAGCACGGCCGGCGTCTCGTCGCCACCCGGCGTGGTGATTGCAAAAGCGGCAATGTCGCCGGCCTTGAATCCAGGCAATTGTTCCACGGCCCATTCAATATCCTGCGGCCAGTGGTTTTTACCATTGATGATGATCATATCTTTGGCGCGGCCCACAATGTAGAGATAGCCTTCTGACAGATAGCCCATATCTCCCGTGTCGAGCCAACCATCGACCAGACATGCATCGGTGGCTTCCTGATCACGGTAATAGCATTCCATGACAGACGGACTTTTCATCCATACTTTACCCACGGCTTTTTCTGGCAAGACGCTGCCATCTTCCTCGCGAATTTCGAGCACCGTATCACGCACCGGTTTGCCGCAATTGACAATCGCGCGATAACGTTTGGGGCGACTACCATCGGCCTGCTTTTCACCCGCCAGTTCGGTTTCTTCAACCAGTTCGACTTCCATGCCTTCGCCTGGCGGCATTATGGTCACGGCCAATGTGGCCTCTGCCAAACCATAGCTGGGCAAAAAGGCTTTCGCGTCAAATTGGGCTGGCGCAAACGCATCGGTAAATCGCTGCATCACGTCGGGGCGGATCATGTCTGCGCCATTACCAGCTAGCCGCCAGCGTGACAGGTCAAAACGTTCGGCGACATTGGACTGGCTACCGATCCGGCGAGCACAGATTTCATAGCCGAATGTTGGCGAGAAACTACAAGATGTCCCGGGATTGCGTGAAATCAGGTCCAACCATGACAAGGGCCGACGAGCGAAATCGGATGTTTTCAGATAATCGGTCGAAACCTGGTTACACACCATTGAGATGAAACAGCCTACGAGCCCCATATCGTGATAAAAAGGCAACCAGGATACACAGCGGTCCTCTTCACTGACATTCATACCATGCGAATGTGATCCGACATTATGCAGCAGCGCCTTGTGCGACACGGCTACGCCATGCGGGAAGCGGGTCGATCCACTGGAATATTGCAGATAGGCAATATCGCTACTCTTGGCTTGCGGCAGCTCGCACTCCGGTACATCTTGTTCCGCAAATTTGTCCCAACCAGATACGGGAATATCGCGCGATTGACCTGCGGCCGCGGCGAGTTCTTCAATTTCGTCAGGAAACAGCAACATGGCCGGATCGCAGCTATCAAGCTGGACACCAATCTGATCGATATAACTTTCCTTACCGCCAAAAGATGTTGGCAATGGTAGCGGTACCGGCCACGCGCCCGCGTAAATTGCGCCGAAAAACAACGCACAAAATTGCGGTTCTGTGTCTGCAATGAGAGCGATTCGATCGCCCGGCTTAACGCCGAATTCGATCAGGCGGCGTGCGGCGGCCATGGCATCGCTTTGCAGCTCTTTAAAAGGATAAACCCGCACAAGCGAAGCACGGGCGTCATGAAAGTTAAAGCCTCTTTGCCCCTGTGCCGCGTAATCAAGCGCTTCGCCCACGGTTTCAAAGTCGGCAAACCGGCGCGGAAGACTATCGGCGGTCGGGGTTGGTGTCAGCTCAGTCATACAAAATCCATTTTCCAGAAGGTCCAGCCTTCTTACAAATCGTCATTTTTCTAGATATTCAGCCAAAATTTGAATGATATTCAGCCGAAATAACCCTAATCAAGTCCTATTGCTGTCCAGTGGCGTTTAAATTTCGGCTCTACTGTGGCACAAAAAGGGCAGCGGTTCTTTATGAGAGGTGAAGCGTTGAAAAATAGCGGTAAAGCGTTGGATCAAAATAGCTTGCAAGAGCTGGGCCTGCGCTATGTCAGCCGATATGCAACTACGCGGCACAAGTTAAAATCCTATCTTTTCCGTAAATTACGTGAACGTGACTGGTCCGGTGACCAGCCGGCCGACGTCGAAACCTTGGTCGAGCGCTTTGCTGAGCTTGGTTATATTGATGATGTGCTTTTCGCCAAAAACCGGGCGGCCGGTCTGATCAGCCGGGGCTACGGCAAACGCCGTGTCTCACAAGCGCTATATCAGGCGGGAATTGCAGAAGGTGATGATCGGCAGGCGCTTGACCTTAGTGAAGATAGAAAATGGGATGCAGCTCTCACCTATGCGCGCAAGAAATCCATTGGCCCGTTTGCGCATCAGCAAGCGGATCAGGATAAATGCCGCAAGCAGCTGCAGGCATTCCTGAGAGCCGGGCACGACTTTGATATCGCTTCGCGATTTGTTTTTGCCAAGCCGGGAGAAGAGGTCGAAATAGAGTCTTAGCCAATCGATTACTTGTGCTAAATCATTTTGATAACAACAGGAATCGCCAGTTTACAATTATTATGCTATAAAATTCGCGTTCGAGTCTTTTGGCTTACGGGATTTATGATTCGAATAGTGGCTTCGGAGATGTGTTGTGGCAAGTTTATATGCGGACCCCGCCAGGGCTGAAGATGGTTCGGCCGGCGATGATTTGACCAGTGATCGCGTAGTTGGCGAACGTTCGGGCGATGATAGAACCGACGGGGAATTGGCAGCAGCCTCCATTTTGAAAACCACTGGACATGTGAAATGGTTCGACTCCCATCGCGGTTTTGGGTTCATTATCCCCGATCTAGAACAAGATGATAAGGGAGCTCTGAAGCCGGGTCAGGACATATTGGTGCACTGGACGGTTTTGGAACCGCTTGGCCGCCGGGATCTTCCCGAGATGGCGCTGGTAACTTGCGAATATGTTGATGCTGCCAAAGGGCTGCAAGCGACAAAAATTCTTGATATTGATGAATCCAATTGCGAGCAGCTGGTCCATCGGCCGGCACCTGAAGCGCAGCGCAAGGCCATTCATGTTGTGGATGACGAGACAGCCTTTGTTGAAGCCGAAGTAAAATGGTTTAATCGCGCCAAAGGTTACGGTTTTCTGATCGTCGATGGCGTAGATGGCGATATTTTTGTCCATATGGAAACGCTGCGTAATGCCGGGATTGGCGAAATCATGCCCGGTCAGCACTTGCTGGCGCGTATTGATGCCGGTGACCGTGGCCACATGGCGGTGCAGATCAGCAGTCCGCAAGCTTTCGAGTAGCGGCTATTTGCCCATGATCGGATATTTCAAACAGGCGATTGTGCCGGTCCTGCTTTTGGTTTTAGCCGGAGCGACAGGATGTTCTGTGCAGGCTGGCGATAGGGACAACAAATCACCACAGGCCGAGCAGCAGAAAGACGGTACGCTTTCGAAAGCTGGTCTCCGGCTGGTTGCGCTGACCATATCATCTGGCGGGCAGTCACATGTCTTTACAGTTGAACTCGCCGGTACCGCTCAAGAACAGGCCCGCGGTCTGATGTTTCGCAAGGAATTGGCGCCTGACAAAGGTATGATTTTTCCTTTCACCGAGACACGTATGGCGAATTTCTGGATGAAAAATACCGTGATTCCCCTTGATATCATCTTCATCCGGAGCGACCGCACAATTGAGTCTATCGCGGCGAACACCACGCCATATTCTCTTGACCCAGTTGAGTCCGGCGAACCGGTTGCTGCGGTTCTGGAACTGGCTGGCGGACGGGCCGCCGAGTTGGGTATCGTCCCGGGCGATAAAGTGGAATGGCCAGATTGAACCGAGGCATGGTGTTGTCGCTATGATCTCAGCGCATTTTTTAATTGCGAACCCCCCACTCGTGCCGCTAAGCGGTCTCCCATGGGAATATTAGGCAAAATCTTTACATGGTGGAGCGGTGCAACCATCGGCACTGCATTGTTCAGCGCGCGCAAGGGCAAGTCAGTTGGCGAAGATGTTTTCGGCAATAAATATTATCAGACCAAGAATATTGCCAAGGATGGCGACAAGCGCTGGGTAATCTACTCGGGCGCCAACGATGCTAGCCTGGTGCCTCCCGAATGGCATGGTTGGCTGCACAAAAGCTATGACGAGATTCCGCAAAGCCATTTGCCGCAGCCGCGCATCTGGGAAAAAGAGCCAACCGGTAATCTAACCGGTACCGTAGAAGCCTATCGTCCTGCTGGTGCTTTGGAAGCGGGCGGTGTGCGGGCGGCAGCCACCGGGGACTATGAGCCATGGAACCCGGCCGAGGCCGAATGATCGCGCTACGCAGATCTCTCCTCTCCTCTAAGATCCGGTTGTTACCGGCTATCGCAGGCGCTTTGTTGTTGTCGGGTTGCGGACTGTTTAGCAGTGATGGCACAGATGATGAAAATACCGGACAGCCTGCTGAAAAAGCAGAACTGGCTGCCACGGACGATGACGAACTTGTTCAGCCTGTGACTGAGCAGATCGGGACGCCTATGGCAGAACGGGTGGCGACTCTCGGTTTTTTGAACAAACGCAATGGTTTAACCCGCGACCTTGAATTGAAACCGGGTCAGTCGGTTCGTATTGGCCGTGCTATTGTTCGCCTGCGCGCTTGCGAACGTACTGCCCCTTGGGAGTTGACCCCGGAGCAAGGGGCGTTTGTTCAGCTTCTGGTCAACGACCGTCCGGCGACCAGAGGGGGCGATGACAATTGGCGTAGGGTTTTTTCCGGCTGGTTATTTCGCGAATCACCCTCGCTCAACGTGGTCGAACATCCGATCTATGATGTCTGGGTCAAAAGTTGTGCGATGAGCTTTCCGGGTGAAGAAAGCCCGCCTTCAGATGCGGCCAATCCGACCGCTCCGCGTGCGTCGTCGTCCAATGATGCTAACAGCATATCCAGCGTAGCAAATGACGGCGCAGAGAGCGAGGCTGATGCAGAAGCAAGTCCCGTTGCACCGGTTCCGGCACCTGTTGTTCCCGTTCCGGAGGCTGCTCCACTGCCGGTGCCCGAATCGGCTCCGGAACCGTCCGACCTCATTGGAGATTTGATCGCAGAAAATGCGGACGAAGGATAATTCTGTGCAAGCCGGAGTTGCTCAAGATATTCGGCTTGGCTAATTTCGACGGCGCCGAGCGATGCCAAATGATCGGTCATGAATTGACAATCCAGCAACATGAACCGGCCCACAATCAGCCGCGCCACTAACCATGCCAGCGCAACTTTGGAAGCGTCACGGGCTCTGGAAAACATGCTCTCGCCACAAAAAGCACCGCCGATAACCAGACCATAAAGTCCGCCGACAAGCTTTGTTGTGCCATTGTCCGTGACAGACCAGCATTCCACGCTATGGGCCCGGCCCTGTTCGTGGAGGGCACAAAAGGCATTTTCAATGTCCGCATTGATCCATGTTTCCTGACGATCACTTGCGGATTCGGCGCAAATGGCAATAACTTCGGCAAAGGCGGCATCAGCGGTGACGTGAAAGCGGTCTGACCGGATAGTTTTGCGCAAGGATCGCGACATCCGAAAACCGTCAAGCGGCATAACCGCCCTTGTTTTCGGTTCCACCCAGAATGTCTCCGGATCGTCCCGCGCGTCAGCCATCGGGAAAATGCCGGAAGCATAGGCTTTCAACAACAGTTCAATGTCTATCGCCATTAACCCGCCTGGTTCACCACATTGCTAAGCAGAATCTTGGCTTCATCAGCAACTTTTTGGGCAACGGACATATATTCGTCGGCAAAACCCGCGCCGCTGCGCCAGGCGATACCGATACTGCGCGATGCTGCCCATCCATCCACTGCAAGCAAGGCGATATCACCGCCATGAGCCAGTTCGGAACGCACATAAAGTGCCGGCAAAATACCCAGACCAAGGCCGGATGCCACCATCTGACGAACGCTGTCCAGACTGGTGCCTTCATAATCCTGCAGTAGGTGCATGCCATGTAAGCGGCATTGTTCAGCGACGTCGCGATGCAGATGATGACGGCGATCGAGACTGAGAACCGGCGCGCCATAAAGATCATCTTTCGAAATCTTGTTCTGGGTAGCCAGCGGATGATCCGGAGGCGCAACCAACATTAAAGGCTCTCGGAATAAGGGTTCGATGGTCAGGTTTTCGCCTTCAATCGGCAACGGTCCCAGCAACATGTCGATAGACCCTTTGACCAGTTCCATGGCCTGCAGGTCGGGAATACCCTCACGCATATAAAAGCGCAGATCCGGCTGCGCACGGTGCAATGCGGCGATCACTGGAGGCATCAGATAGGGGCCGAGAGTGGGGGATACACCAAAGCGTAACGTACCGGCCAAACTCTCGCTGGCTCGCTCGGCAAGGTCCCGAATGTCCTTGACCTGCACCAGAACCCGGCGCGCGCGCTCGGCTATCTCGCGGCCTATGGGAGACAATTCTGCTCCATGCGTGCGCCGCTCGACCAGCGTCACGCCCAGCCGTGCTTCCAGTGCACGCAACTGATGGCTCAAGGTCGGCTGAGAAGCGCCAGCGGCCTGCGCTGCGCGGCCAAAATGCCGATGATCGGCAACGGCAACAAGATATTGGAACTGACGTAAAGTAGGCATAGGGGGGACCTCTTCATATGATAGATGTTATCTATTGATTATTCAATTTTCATTCGATTGGAAATATCAGCAACTTTCCGTAATATCAAGCTCAACAGAAGCGAAGATGACAGAAAAAGAAAGGAAGACATGCAGAAATATCTGAACAGTCTGATCCGCAAACATCAAAAGCTCGACAAGCAAATTTCCGGCACCAATCAAGACACAGATGAACTCCGTGAAAAGAAAAGACTGAGGTTGGAGTTAAAGGATCATATTACCCGCCTTCAGCGTGGCCCCGAGCGCGAAACAACTTAGGCGAGAACCTTATTACCCCCCCCCGACCTGGGGCAGCAGCTTTCCCTCTTTCCGCTGCTGCCCCATTTTTTTCGGGTTCCATTTTCATGAATAGACATGCCCAATCCCTGCATGACGCACGATAAGAAAGCTTAACTATGGCCGGAAAAATGCGCACGGCGCTGGCGGAATTTGTTGCCCGTGAAACAAGTGCGGGTATTGTGTTGTTCGTTGCTGCCTTGCTTGCCATGATTGCGGTAAACAGCGCATTCAACCCCTATTATGTGGCATTCCTGAACATTCCCGTTGTGGCGCAGTTTGGAGCGCTGGAAATTGCCAAACCCCTATCCCTTTGGATTAATGATGGGCTCATGGCGATTTTCTTTTTCCTCGTTGGTCTAGAGGTAAAAAGAGAGATATTGGAAGGCGAACTGTCGAGCTTTGACAAAGCAGGCCTGCCTGCGATTGCGGCTGTTGGCGGTATGGCAATACCTGCTGCAGTCTTTCTTTATTTCAACTGGGATATTGATGCCAATATCAATGGCTGGGCGATCCCGGCAGCAACCGATATTGCCTTTGCCCTGGGTGTGCTCGCCCTGCTTGGTAAACATGCACCGCTGTCCTTGAAAATCCTGTTGCTCGCGATTGCGATCATCGATGATATCGGTGCGATCATCATCATTGCGCTCTTCTATACCGCCGAAGTGTCGAGCTTCTCGCTGATGTTGTCAGCGGTGGGAATCGTTTTTCTGGTCCTCATGAACCGGCTCGGTGTGGTCCGCGTCGCACCTTATATACTGGTCGGTACATTTCTTTGGATCTGTGTGTTGAAATCCGGAGTCCATGCGACGTTGGCTGGAGTTATCGCCGCGCTCTCGATTCCGCTTAACGCCAAGGACGGCACGTCTCCGCTGAAACATCTGGAGCATATATTGCACCCTTGGACGGCCTTCCTGGTTTTGCCGATTTTTGCCTTTGCCAATGCCGGTGTTTCGTTGGCCAGTCTGCAATTGAGCGATCTTTTCGCGCCGCTTGCGCTCGGCATTGCCGCGGGTCTTGTGATCGGAAAACAGATTGGTGTTTTCGGTTTCATGTTCATCGCGGCCAAACTCGGCATTGTTCGGCGGCCAATGGGGGTTTCGTGGATGCAGCTTTATGGTCTTGCCTGCCTTACTGGTATCGGCTTCACGATGAGCCTGTTCATCGGGAACCTTGCCTTTGTTGATCCGGCGCAAATTGAAACCGTAAAACTTGGCGTAATCAGCGGGTCTCTGGTTTCTGGTTTGCTCGGATATCTGCTCTTGCGCTTTGCCCGTCCTGCCGGAGCAGCGGCATAATATATCGTCGGAATTCCCATCTTCCGGGAAATAGATTGCCGAGCGCCTCGCGATATACGATACCCGTTGCCATGACACGACATCTCTATCTGGCTGGCGGCTTTACCGCGTTGGCGCTGGGCAGTATTGGTATCATCCTGCCGCTGCTGCCGACCGTGCCTTTTGTAATTCTGGCTGCCTTTTGCTTTGCGCGAAGCAGTCCGCGGCTGGAGGCCTGGTTGCTCGATCATCATATCTTCGGAGCACATATTCGCAATTGGCGGGACCGGCGGGCTATTACCAAGCGGGGGAAGCGTGCGGCAATTGCTGCCTTTGCGGTGAGCATTGCGATCGCGTTGATATTCCTGAAACTCCCATGGAACCTGATTCCCGTGGCAGCCGCGGTAATATGCGGCACCTGGATATGGACGCGCAACGAGCCAGATCCGGCTCCACAAATTGCCCCGGACCCGGTGGTCGAAGAAGAGTCTCCGCATAAAGAATAGTGGGAATGTGGCGGCATTTTGATATTCTCGGCAAAATTTGGAGAGAGACATGTCGCGGCAAAAATTACTGGAAATGACCCGTTCGCTGGTAAAGCATGGCGAGGCGGATACGATGGAATTGGTGGATGATGTCGTGGCGGTGCCCGCATCAGACTATACCGACGAAGGTCGTTTCGAACTTGAAAAGGAACGCATCTTCAAGCGGCTCCCGCTAATGGTTGCGCCTTCCTGCGAGGTGCCGGAACCTGGTTCCTATAAAGCCATGGAAATTGCTGGCATCCCGGTTCTCGTCACCCGTCAGAAAGACGGCACAGCCCAAGCCTTTCTTAACAGCTGCACCCATCGCGGCAATCCAGTGGCGCAGGGCAGTGGCAAGGCGTCGCGCTTTACCTGCGGATATCATGGCTGGACGTTTAAAAATAATGGTGATTTGCTGGCCGTGGCGTCGCCCAAGGATTTTGGGACGGTCGACAAGGCAGCATTCTGTCTGAAGAAATTTCCAACGCTGGAGCGAGCAGGTCTGATCTGGGCCACGCTAGACCCGAACAGCGCGCTCGATATTGCGTCTTATCTATGCGGTTATGACGAGCTGTTGGAGCATTTCGGATTCAAGACCTGGCATCTTTTTGAACAGCGTACGCTTCCTGGCCCCAACTGGAAAACCGCCTATGACGGCTATCTCGATTTCTATCATTTGCCGGTTCTCCACAAAGACACATTCGGCGCTGATTTCTTCAACCGGGCCAATTATTTCGCCTGGGGCCCGCATCAACGCCTGTCCTCTCCATCAAAATTCATTCAGAAGACGGGCAGCGATGAACAAATTGATCTCACTGAGACAGATGAGAAAGATTGGCCGATCGACGCCTTGTTACAGGGCGTTTGGACAATATTCCCGCACATCTCGATCGCGAGCTTTTATGGCGGCGGTGGTCGCGGGGCGATGATATCGCAGCTCTTTCCAGGCAAGACGGTCGGTGAAAGTTTCACCACGCAGTTTTACGTGATGGAGCATGAACCAACAAACGATGAAGTCCGGCAGGGCGCACACGACCAGTTCGCGTTTTTGGAAACTGTCGTTGCAGAAGAGGATTACAAGACCGGAAAAAGGCAGCATGAAGCTTTGCAATCCGGGATGCTCGACAAGGTCTGGTTTGGCCGCAATGAAGGCGGCGGGCAGGCTTTTCATCAATGGGTGGACAGGCTGATAAAAGCTGACGATGGCGAGCTGGATGCAATATTCGCGCCGCAGCTAGAGGCTGCTGAATAGCTAAGCGTTGCGAAAATCGCGACTTGGCGGCAGGGCTTCTTCCCAATTGGGGCGTTCGTTACGCAACCTTTCGAGCATTTTTTCCCAATAGGCTTCAGTCTTTCCCTTGAACTGGATATTGAAATCCTCAGCAGTTCGAAATTCCAGAATTTCGACGCCTTTCTCACCAATGGTATAGGTGTACGGCGTTTCGGCCGGCAGGAAGAACCCGTCACCCGGGCCCATATGTTCTGTGCCCATGTGAATATCGCCGGCAATGATATAATAGAGACAATCGCTGTCATGGCTGTGAAGCGGCAGCGGATAACCGGGCTTGAACCAGAAATGATGGAGCGAAAAGCCAAAGCCACTGAACAGGCAGGTGCCTTTATAGCCATCGGCCACACCGGCTTCACCCATTTTGGTTAGGCCATCCAGGATGACCGGCGCATCATCGACATAGGACATATGCCCTGCATCGCCAAAGTCCTGCGCATCTTCTTTGCGGAAGATACGCAGGACTTTCAGCGGCTCGGGTTTATCGCCTGCTTTTTCTGTGCCTGTTTTCGTGGGGGAGGCATCTGCCATATCATTCTCCGGACCAGTTTGGGGAAGGATATAGCATCACAGGCGTGCCGGGGGAACCAGGGGTTAAGCTGGAACAGAATCGCGCGGTGGGTAGCTTGCGATATAACGGTCGAGCACGGCGGGATTCAGCATGTCGCGAAACGCGCAGCCGAGACCAGTGTTACTGCGATGAATGACTTCTGCTTCTAACGGAGCCAGGCCAGGAAGGGTCAGCCAACAACGGGTTCCGGGATGGGCTTGCAGCAAAGCATCACAGGCAAAGCCAGCCAGCGAAATATTTGCAATTTCCGAAGCAAAGCTGCTCGAACCGGAGAACCGCATTTTCGCCGGTATTGCAACTTTGTGTCGCGGCGCACAGCGATCTTCCTCAGCCATGAAGGCATAGGGTGCTACAGCAGGCGGTTTGTTCGTTTTCTGGGTCAGTGAATATGTCATAGGAAACTCCTTGGTAGTGACGACCGCGCATCGATACTTGGGTGTGCACCGACAAACCGGTTTTCTCATAGGCGGGTAAACCACCTCTTCTTTCGCTCGGTAAACAGGATTCTAAAAAAATTAACTATGTTTGGGACTTTTGAGAATGCAAATGGCGGTTTTGCAGTGCCATCACAATGGCGCTTGCTCTCGGCCGCACATAGCGCTAATGCGCGGCCATTGGTTGATTCAGACTAAAGCTGGTCAGCATGTGTAGGGGTGTAGCTCAGATGGTAGAGCGTCGGTCTCCAAAACCGAAGGCCCACGGTTCGATCCCGTGCGCCCCTGCCACTTTTTTCTAAATATATGGCAGTCTCGCAATATGACGCAGTTTATCTCCGCTATCTCATTGATTGTACCGGATTATGATCAGGCTATTGGTTTTTATGTCGGGCTAATGGGCTTTGATCTTATTGAAGATACTCAGCTTTCGGAAGATAAACGCTGGGTTCTGGTGGCCCCTCCGGGCAGCACGGAAACACGGCTGTTGCTCGCCAAAGCTAGCAATGAAGCACAGGAAGAAGTGATCGGCGAGCAAGCCGGCAACCGGGTATTCCTGTTTCTGGAAACCTATGATTTTGATACGGATTTTGCCCTGATGGAGCGTGCCGGCATCGATATCATCGAAGAGCCGCGAGTCGAAAGCTATGGCAAGGTAGTCGTCTTTCGTGACCCGTTCGGTAACAAATGGGACCTGATCGAGCGTCACTAAGGGCTATCGCTCAATATCCAGAGCGCCTGCAATCATACCCCAAATCTGATGCGTTAATATTGCGGGATCGGGCCGGGGCTTCATTCCCATGGCATGCATGATCCCGCCGCGCATGGCACCCGTGATTGCCGCTCCCGCAATAGCCGGATCGATATGCTGGCCGATATCGCCGCGCTTGATGCCGGAACCGATATTCCGCGTGGCCATTTCGATCATCTCTTCATGGCGCGCGGACTCGACAGCTGCAACCTGGTTGGTATGGGCCATCTTGCCAAGGATGACCGGGGCCATGGGATCATTGTAGAGGAATTCTACAGCTGCCATCAGCCGGTCTTTTTCCCGCACACCCCAGTTTATATCGGGATCAATATACTGGTTCACAACGGCATTATAGCGATCATAGAAAGCATCGATAATCGCCCCCAGCATGCCCGATTTAGAACCGAAATAATGATAGGCGAGACCGACGGAGACATCAGCCTTCTCCGCCACCTGACCCATTTCCAGATCACCTTCGCCTTCGCGCAAGATGGCTTCGGCAGCTGCCAATATCTTTGCCGCGCGCATCACTTTGCGATCCGGCTTTTCAATTGCTTTTGCTTGTCCTGACATCTGCTCTCGATCCTCTAGCGGCTTGCTCATTCAACAAGTGCCATCTGCTCTATGGCAATTTTGAATTGAATTCAATTCAAAACCTGATTATCTGCTACAGTGAGATTGATTCGCTGAGGAGGCCATGATGAATGTCGCGAGCACCATTGAAACGAACGATGCCGACCTGACGCCCTATCTGAACGGGCGCAGCTTCGAGGACATGTGGCAGCAGTTTCAGGACGAAGGCTATGTGATCTTTGAAAACGTGCTGACGCCTGAAGAGTTGGAGACACAGCGGGCTGCACTCAAACCATGGATTGATGCCGATATTCGTGGCCGCAATAACTTCGAGGGATCACAGTCCAACCGCATCTATGCCATGCTCGACAAGGATCCTGTTTTTGGCGACTTGATATCACACCCCTTGCAACTGGCTTTTGCCGAACGAGAATTGGGCGCAAGTGTGTTGCTTTACGCCAGCCTCGCGATCAATCTGCATCCCGGTGAAACCCCGCAACCCTGGCATTTTGATGACAGTCATTGCGGCCTTGCCCGTCCACGCGAGCCGCTCTCCATGTCAACATTCTGGTCGATCACCGACATGACGGACGACAATGGAGCCACCGAGATCATTCCGGGCAGTCACAAATGGGGTGACGAACAGCCTGACGGCGCGAATAGCGCTAATGATTTTGTAACCGGGCGGATTGATGGGGATGCCAAAAGCACGGGCAATCATATGCAAGCGATCAAAGCGACCATGCCAGCCGGATCATTGATGATCGCCAAGGGCACTCTCTGGCATCGGGGCGGCGGCAATGATTCCGATGCGCCTCGCCTGATCGTCACGCCGCAATTTTGCAGAGGTTGGTGCCGGCCGCTGGAACAGCAAACCCTGGCAGTGTCGCCGGAGAAAGTGGCCAAAATGCCAAAGCGCGTGCAGGAACTGCTCGGCTATAATATCCATTTGCCGTTCATGGGTTATGTCGATGGCATGCATCCATCGAAGCTGTTACAGTCCGGCCGACATGCCAAGTGACCATGAACTGATCCAGAATCTCTACGCAGCCTATTGTTTTACCGTTGATCGCGGATCAGCGGAAGATATAGCCGCCTGTTTTTGGGACGATTGCTATCTGAACTTTGGTGGCAACATCCATGAAGGCGCGGATGCAGCACGTATTGGATTTGCCAAATGGATCACCAAGATGCGCGATCCGGTCAAGGGATTGCGCCACTGTCTCTACTCGCCGCTTATCACCGTTGATGGCAACCGCGCCAATGCTGAAGCCTATTATGATGCCGATGGACATGCCGGTCGAAAAGGCAAACCGATACAGCTTCGCGGTCTTTATCGCAGCACACTCGAGAAGCGCGCCAATGCAACAGGAACATATGAATGGCGCTTCCTGAAACATGAAGTGCAAATTTGGCCTTCCATCCGCGATCATTCCGCGCCCACCGGGCAGGAGGCGCAGGTTTGAACGCGCTTGAGAGTGACGCGCCGCTAATTGTCTTTGTCGACATCAAGAGCCCCTATGCCTTTGCTGCGATCGGGCCAACTCTGGCTTTAGAGGCGGAACTGGAGTTGCGGTTTGATTGGCGGCCGCTGACGCTCGATATTCCGAGTTATCTGGGATCAGCACGCAAAAGCAAAGGCAAGGTGGTCGAAAGCACCCGTAGTTCCAATCAATGGAGTTGGGTAAAATATGCCTATCGCGATGCCCGCCGATATGTAGAACGCCAGGGATATATGCTTAAGGGCACGGAGAAGATCTGGGATTCCTCAATTCCCAATATCGCGATATTGTGGGTGATGCAGACAGACCGTGAACGGCTCGGGGAGTATTTTGCGGCCGTCTATCCGTCCTTTTGGCGGCGGGAATTGGATATCGAAGATATGGCTGTGGTCGAGACTTGTCTGGAACAGGCCGGAATCGATTCGCGCGGTTTTGCCGAGTTTGCGCGAGGGGAGGGCCGCAGACAGCATGACAAGCTTCAGCCCCAGCTTCATCCCGGCGGTATATATGGCGTGCCCACTTATGTGATCGACAATGTCATCCTGTTTGGCCGCGAACATTTGCCCTATATTCGTTGGCATTTGAAGGGACGGAAAGGACCAGCACCTGACATTGCTTATGAGATTGACGATCTTCAAGCTGGTATTGTGGGAGCAGCACCATGTTGACCCTCTATATCGATTTCAAATCCGCCGCTTCTTACCTAGCGCTTGAGCCGACATTGGAGCTGGCACGCGAAACCGGCATTGTTATCGACTGGCGTCCGTTCTCAGCCCGGCCTTTTTTTGTGCCAGAGGAACAAAGCGATGAGACGGTTGGCGAACGTCATCGCCGCGTCCGTGCCGCGGCGCAGCGGGACATTCATTTGCATTATGCAGCTTTGCAAGGCAGGGACATGCGCTTTGCTGAAGCACCTGCCGGGTCCGATGCCGCATTGGCCGCATTGACTTTGATGGATGGCGATCCATTGCCGTTCCTGCGTGCGGCCTTCGCTGCCTATTGGACCGAACAAATGGATTTAGCCGATGAAACGGTTGTCGAATCGCTGCTGCACTCTGTCGGCATCGACCGACTGGATTGGGGGCCGGCCCGCGCAAAACTGGCGGTAATCCGTGCCCAAGCGGAGGAATCGGGAATTTTTGAAGCCCCCTCCTATCTGATTGCTGATCAGCTTTTTCTGGGCCGCGAACATTTGCCCTGGATACGGTCCTTGATCGCCGCCGAGCAGCGCGACTAAATCCCACTCTTTTCTTGCGGAATCGGGAATCACCGGCTAAAGGGCTGGTTCTTTCCGAAATCATGCATATATCCGATCCCAGTCGACAGACTGACACCCGGAGTTTATGCCGGGTTTGGGGAAAAGTAATTTTAGGAATCGAACCATGGCGAAAGTCAATCCCGGCGAATTTATGCGGCAAGTCCGCGCCGAAAACAGCAAGGTTGTCTGGCCGACATGGCCCGATACGGTCCGTACCGCGATCATGGTGCTGATCATGACGACGATCTTGGGACTGTTTTTCCTGGCCATCGATTCGGTTTTCAACGGGGTGGTCGGTTGGCTGCTTGGGATGGCAAAGGGCGGATAAGCGCTCCGAAACGCAATTTAGAACAGGTTATTATAGATGGCACGCTGGTATATTATTCACGCTTATTCAGGCTTTGAGCATAAGGTCAAAGAAGCCATTGAGGCGGATGCCAAGCGCCTAGGTCTGGAAGGGCTGGTCGAAGAGATCGAGGTCCCGACCGAAACCGTCACTGAAGTGCGTCGCGGCAAGAAAGTCCAGTCGGAGCGGAAATTCTTCCCCGGCTATGTGCTTGCCAAATTGCAGATGACTGATGACGTTTATCACTTGGTCAAGGATCAGCCGAAAGTTACCGGTTTCCTGGGTACGACCAAGCCGCAAGCGATTAGCGAAGCCGAAGCAGCGCGCATCCTCAACACCAAAGAGGAAGCGGCCAACGCGCCGAAACAGCGGATCACCGTCAACTACGAAATTGGCGATCAGATCAAGGTGCTGGACGGTCCGTTTGCCAGCTTTAACGGCATTGTCGAAGAACTGGATTTCGAGAAAAACCGGGTCAAGGTATCGGTATCGATATTTGGCCGCGCAACTCCTGTCGAGCTTGACTTTGAACAGGTAGAAGTCGCGAAATAAGAGATTTGGTGGCTTGCCACCGGATAGACCCCAGCGGCTTTGAGCCGCTGGATCACCAATGCGGGAGGATGATTTTCGGATCATCTGTTTGACCGCTTAATTTGCGGAACAAGGCAATTTCGTCTCGTTCCAATAGAATGAAAGGACAGCCAAATGGCTAAAAAAATTGATGGCTATATCAATTTGCAAGTACCTGCCGGTATTGCAAATCCATCCCCGCCAATCGGCCCTGCACTGGGTCAGCGCGGCGTTAACATCATGGAATTCTGTAAGGCGTTTAACGCGGCTACAGACAAGATGGAAAAAGGCGCACCGATCCCGACCAAGATTACGGTCTATGCGGATCGCAGCTTCACCTTTGAAACCAAGACCCCACCTGCCAGCTATATGATCAAGAAATTGACCAAGCTGAAAAAAGGTTCTCAGGAGCCTGGCAAGGAAGTCGCTGGTACGATCAAAACGTCACAGCTGAAAGAAATTGCCGAAGCAAAAATGGCTGATCTCAATGCTAATGACATTGACCAAGCTATGAAAATCATCGCCGGCAGCGCCCGTTCGATGGGCATCGAAGTGGTGGAGGGATAAGAACATGACAAAACTCTCCAAAAAAGCAAAAGTGATCAACGAGAAAGTCGACCGCGAGAAACTGTACAGCATTGATGAAGCCATCAAGACGCTGAAAGAACTCGCTTCTTCCTCCAAATTTGATGAAACGTTCGACATCGCTATCAACCTCGGCGTTGATCCACGTCATGCTGACCAGATGGTCCGCGGCGTAATTTCTCTTCCTGCCGGCACCGGCAAAGACAGCCGCGTTGCTGTGTTCGCCAAGGACGCGAAAGCGGACGAAGCGAAAGAAGCAGGCGCGGATGTAGTTGGCGCAGAAGATTTGATGGAAGCCATGCAAGGCGGCGACCTCAACTTCGACCGTGTCATCGCAACCCCGGACATGATGGGTGTTGTTGGCCGTCTCGGTAAGGTTCTCGGCCCCAAAGGCCTAATGCCGAACCCGAAACTCGGCACGGTGACCCCCAATGTCGCGCAAGCGGTCAAGGACGCCAAGGGCGGCCAGATCGAGTATCGCGTTGAGAAAGCGGGTATCATCCACAACGGCATCGGCAAAGCGAGCTTCAAGGAAGCAGACCTGCGCAAGAATTTTGATGCCTTGGTCGGCGCGGTTGTCAAGGCCAAGCCAACCGGTGCGAAGGGCAGATATGTCAAGAAAATCGGCTTGAGCTCAACCATGGGCCCTGGTTTGAAAATTGATCTGAGCGAGATTGAAGGCGCGTAAGCCGGTTGATCACGTCAGAGTGAAGTAAAGGCCGGGAGTGATCTCCCGGCCTTTCCTATTTGTCGATTGTCCTGCCGGTATCGGCGTTCAGAATTTGGCACGCACACCAATGCCAACACCGAAGGACTCAGTGTCATCCCGCAGGCGGGCGTTAAATCCGTCAGCACCACCAGCAATGAACCGCCGGTCAAAATTGCGGCGCCGGACATTTGTATACCGGCCTTCCGCAAATATATCGAACGTCTCGCTCGCTTTTACGGTTGCGCCGATAGCGTTGAAGGTCACCAGTCCAGTAGGGTTGCCCCGCACACCGAATGTGGGAGCGGTCGCTACGCCATTATTGGGGAAATAGTTGATGTTCGCATCGACCACACCAATCCCAATGCCGCTTCCAAAATAGGGAATGATTTTCTGATTGGGTGACCAGACAATGTCATTATAGGCGGCCGCCGTTACGGTGAGTTTGCTCAAATCGCCACTGAAATTCTGGTTACCACCATTAAAGTTGCCACCGCTGACATCTGATTCAGAGTAACCCACTTCCAGCTCAAACCGCGGTTTCAGGAAACTGATCAGTCCTTTTTTGAGTCTATAGCCCACGGCGCCCCTGATCGCGAAGCCGGTATCATAGCCGACATTGACATTGGCCGGTGCGCCAGCAGCACCTGGTACGCCGACATCCGGATTTTGTGTGCCGACAAAATCACTGTCGTTCAGGAAGTCGGCCCCGGCTGTAGCGGAAAGATAAAAGCCTTCCTCCCGTTCATTTTCCGCTTGGGCCTGTGCGGGTGCTGCCAGTGCAAAGCCGGCCGCGATGGCGGTAATACCGATAGAGGTCAGGATATTTCTTCTGTGCATTTTTTTGATTTCTTTCTTTGGCGCGAGAGATGCACCATTAAAGTTGGGGGACGTCAGCAATTCGGCGACAATCGGTATCTGGTTACACAGGCATCAAGAAAAAGGATGAAACATGCAGGATAAGATTTATCGTGGCTCTTGTTTGTGCGGCGCGGTTAGAGTTTCGGTGACCGGTAAACTGGCAAGACCCGACGCCTGTCATTGCTCACAATGCCGCAAGCAAACGGGCCATTACCTGGCCAGCACAGATGTACTGGAGAGCGCAGTCACGGTTACCGGCGAAGAAAATGTGCGCTGGTATCGATCATCGGAAAAGGCTCGCAGAGGATTCTGTGCCACTTGCGGTTCAACCCTGTTCTGGGACGCCCGTACACAAGACACAATCGCGGTTGCAATGGGTCTGTTTGACAGACCAACGGATACCACGCTCTGGGGTCATATTTTTACCGAAGACAAAGGCGATTATTACGAGATTGCCGACGGCCTTCTGCAAAGAGATCAGTAAACGGAACGTGTGGAACGGTTAGCTTCGCTTCAGCTCGTCCCCGCTCAAGCGGACAACATGCAGCAAGTTGGTCGATCCCGGAGTCCCGAAAGGAACACCGGCGCAGACGATTAATCGCGATCCTGTTTCGCCAAGCTTGTGCCGGAGCGCCATCCGTTTGGCCTTGGCGATCATTTCTTCAAAATCGCTGACATCGCGGGTGACAACCGCATGTGCACCCCAAAGCAGGCCGACACGTCTTGCTGTGTGGCGATCTGGTGTAAGGACTAGGAGCGGCACTGATGGCCGCTCACGGGCCATGCGCCGGGCCGTCGACCCCGATTTGGTAAAACAGACAATCGCCGATGTCTTGATGGTTCGCGCGATATTATAGCTGGCAGCGGCCAGCGCATCGGCGGTCGTCTCATCCGGAACAGTTTCGGTGAAATGGACCCGTTCAGCATAGGATGGATCGCTTTCCACCTGCATTGCAATCCGGTCCATCATGGTTGCTGATTCTATTGGCCAGTCACCGACGGCTGATTCCGCCGATAACATGATCGCATCGGCGCCGTCATAAATCGCGGTGGCGACGTCTGATACCTCTGCACGCGTGGGCGTGGGCGATTTGATCATCGATTCGAGCATCTGTGTAGCGACAACAACCGGACGACCCAGTGCACGCGCTGCCGCGACGATCTTTTTCTGCAAGGGCGGCACCTGCTCAGGTAGCAATTCCACGCCGAGATCGCCGCGCGCCACCATCACCGCATCTGACAGCTCCAGTATTTCGTCGAGCCGGTCTATGGCGGCCGGTTTTTCAATCTTTGCCAGCAAGGCTGCCTTGCCGCCAATCAGTCGCCGCGCTTCGGCAACATCTTCGGGGCGCTGGACAAAGCTCAGCGCGATCCAGTCAACATCCTGTTCGAGCGCAAAGGTCAGATCCTTGCGATCCTTGTCGGTCAACGAACTGACCGGCAGTACCACTTCAGGCACATTGACGCCCTTGCGATCGGATATTGGTCCGCCGACAATCACCTCGGTTTCGACGCTTTTGCCATCAGCCTTGGTCACTTCAAGTCGGATTTTACCGTCATCCAGGAGCAAGGTGTGACCGGGTTCCAGAGTCTCGATAATTTCCCTGTGTGGTAAATTGACCCGTTTGGCATCACCCTTTGTCTTTTTCAGGTCGAGGGTGAATTTTGCACCAGTTTTGAGCTCGACCGGCGCCTTGTCGAACGTGCCAATACGCAATTTGGGTCCCTGCAGGTCGGCCAAAATCGTTATCGGCCGGCCGGCTTTCTTCTCCAGCGCGCGGATTGATGCCACATTCTTGGCATGGGCCTTGTGTTCGCCGTGGCTCATATTCATGCGAAACGCATCCACGCCGGCCTTGTACATTTTTTCGATCATTGCCGGACTGCCGCTGGCCGGACCGAGGGTGGCAAGCACCTTTACTTTGCGGTCGCGGGAGAACATATGCGCTGCCATCGAAATTTCCTGTTCTGGTGCTTTAAATTCACGCCTGTTAGCCCCAAATCATGACAGGATAAAAACAAAAAGCAACGGAAGCATTTCACATGACAGAACAAATTTCTGATGCAGCGGCAGCGACAGCCTTTCGCCGCCTGGTCAAGCATTTGCAGCACCGCCATGATGCGGAAAATATCGATCTGATGGGTCTTGCCGGTTTCTGCCGCAATTGCCTCGCCGACTGGGTGCTTGAAGCTACCAACGATGCAGGTGGCAATATGACCAAGGAAGAAGCGCGTCAGGCAATCCACGGCATGCCGTCTTCGGAATGGAAGAGAAGTTACCAGACCGAAGCGACGCCAGAAAAATTGCAACGGATGAAGGAAAGCGTAGCCAAGAATGCGGCAGCCGATTAAAGCGGCTGCACGAATCCAAAAACATATTTTCTGGGGAATTTGAGAATGAGCGAAGGCAATGTTGCCGCAGACCAGCTGCGTCTGTTTATTGAGCGTATCGAGCGGCTGGAAGAAGAGAAAAAAGGCATCGCTGACGATATTCGTGATGTCTATTCCGAAGCCAAATCACAAGGCTATGACGCTAAAATCATGCGCCAAATTGTCCGTCTGCGCAAAATGGAAACCCATGACCGTCAGGAAATGGAAGCGATACTCGACACCTATAAGTCGGCCCTTGGTCTCGCCTGAACCATAGGCTAACATCCTGCCTCTAACAGCGGGAGAACAAGCATGATCGTCACGACAACCCCCAGCATCGAAGGCCGGGCAATACGCGACTATCGCGGCATCGTGATTGGTGAAGTAATCGTCGGCGCGAACCTGTTTCGCGACCTCTTTGCCAGCATCACCGATATTGTCGGCGGCCGTTCCGGCAAATATGAAAATGTCCTGAAGCGCGCGCGCGATGAGGCATTGCTGGAAATGCAGGCGGAAGCGGCCAAGCTTGGCGCCAATGCGGTGGTCGGTGTGGATCTCGATTACGAGGTTGTCGGCGATAAGGGGTCTATGTTGATGGTCTCCGCCTCAGGCACTGCAGTCGTTACCGACTAAAGCATGTCCGGTCGGGTCAGCAGGACATAGACCAGCCCGCTGGTTGCCAGCAAATTATAAGCCATGTGCATCGCAATATTGGCCCACCAGCCATAGCGGATTCTGGCATAGCCCCAGATCAGGCCGCCGACGGTCTGTGGCAAAACAAAGGGCAATAGCGCGGCGGGATTGTCACCAGCATAGTTAAACACATGCACGGAGCCAAAGAGCAGGGCCTGGATCCAGAAGACTGCCGGGAAAATTCGAACATACCAGCCAGGTACGGGCCGTTTCCATAGTGCGATCACACATATTAAAACGGCACCGGCAATAACGGCCAACAAAACCGTTGTGCCTATGGAAGCGGGGCCAGGCCATCCCAATTGCTCGTAGCTATATGTCAGTGCCATCCAAAGAATAAGGCCGGAAACAGGAACCAAGAGCCGCGGCGTTCCACTAAGCCACGACCTAAACATAAGTTCTTCGACAATCGGCCCGGCGATCACCACGATCAGCAAAATCTGCCAGATCGGTCGCTGGAACAAATCGGACATGCTGTTTGACATGGAGACATCGAAGGCCAGCATGACCGGGAACAGGACAATCGCGATTGCCGCTACGATTATGCAGTTGAGCGCGAAAAGCCAGATCAGGTCACTTGGCTTTCCCGTCATTTTCCTTTCTATTTGCAAGCCGTCATTCGTGAGTTTCGGCGCGCGCAAAAATGTTAAAAGATCGCGGGTTGTCGCCGTTAGACGGCCGGTGGCCCATCCAATGGTTGAGTTGGGTTCGAACATGCGGCAAAGAGCCTCAATAACAACAATTCAGGTACGGACGAATCATATGGCAGGCCATAGTAAATTTAACAACATCAAGCACCGCAAGGGCGCGCAGGACAAAAAACGCTCGGCACAGTTTTCGAAACTAAGCCGCGAGATAACCGTGGCGGCGAAATCGGGTATGCCTGATCCCGACATGAACCCGCGTCTGCGGCTGGCCGTGAACAACGCCAAAGCAGTGTCCATGCCAAAGGATGGCATTCAGCGCGCAATCGACAAAGCCTCGGCCAATGAAGGCGATGATTATAACGAAGTGCGCTATGAGGGTTTTGGTCCGGGCGGCGTATCGCTGATTATCGAAACACTGACCGACAACACCAACCGTACCTTTACCAATGTCCGCACGATCATGTCCCGTAATGGCGGTAATGTTGGCGAAACCGGTTCTGTCAGTCATGGTTTTGAACGGGTTGGTTATATTGCCTATCCGGCGAGTGCCGGCGACGAAGACACGGTCATGGAAGCGGTGATGGACGCTGGCGGTGATGATATTCAATCCACCGAAGATGGCCATGAAATCTGGACTGCGATGGAAGATTTGCATGAAGTTTCCGGTGCGCTGGAAAAATCTCTCGGTGAGGCGGAAAGCGTCAAGCTCGCATGGAGGCCTTCTGTCGAGGTTGAAGTAGATGAAGCACAGGCGGAGACCTTGTTGAACCTGATCGATGCGCTGGAAGAAGATGATGATGTCCAGACGGTTCACGGCAACTACAGCGTGTCCGATGAGATCATGGAAAAACTGAACGCCGAGTGATCATGAAGCCATGATTATCTTAGGCCTCGACCCCGGCCTTGGTACAACCGGCTGGGGCGTGATCAGCGCCGACGGCAACCGGCTGTCGCATATCGCCAATGGTCAGATAAAGACGGATCCGAAAATGCAACTGGCGAGCCGGTTGCTGAAACTCGACCTTGAGCTGACTGACCTGATGCTGGAATATAAGCCGGAGGCGGCGGCGGTTGAGGAAGTGTTCGTCAATAGCAATCCGCAGAGCACATTGAAGCTGGGGCAGGCGCGCGGTGTCGTGCTGCTCGGCGCGTCGCGCACGGGCATCGAAGTCGGCGAATATGCGGCACGGGCGGTCAAGAAATCGGTGGTCGGCGTGGGCAAGGCGGACAAGGATCAGGTGCAGGCGATGATCAAAATCCTGCTGCCAGGCGTGAAGCTGGCTGGCGAAGATGCCGCCGATGCGCTGGCGGTGGCGATCACTCATGCCCATCATCGCGGGCGTTGAGACGGAAAAGAACAAAACAAAAACTCGACAGATTCGCCTGCCACGCTAAAACACTCTCATGATTGCAAAACTCACCGGCATTATCGACGAAATCGGCACGGATAATATCGTGCTCGACGTAAACGGCGTCGGCTATCTGGTCTTTGCCTCCTCGCGTACGATCACCGCCATTGGCGGGGTTGGCGACGGTGCGACCATCTACACCGAAATGCAGGTCAGCGAGACCGACATGCGCCTGATGGGCTTTGCCAGCGGATCGGAGCGCGACTGGTTCCGACTGCTGATTTCGGTGCAGGGTGTGGGCGGCAAGGTCGCCTTGGCAATCCTTTCCGCGCTGGAAACAGCAGAGATATCGCGCGCCGTAGCAACCGGAGATAAGGCGATGGTTGCGCGGGCCAATGGCGTGGGGCCGAAATTGGCACTGCGGATTGTAAACGAGCTGAAAGACAAGGTCGGCGGCATTGCGACCGACCCGATTAGCGGGGCCGGCGGTGCGGTCCATGCGCCCTCAAGCAACAGTGCTGATGCGGTGAGCGCGCTGCAAAATCTGGGCTTCAAGCCGGCTGAAGCGAGCGCGGCTGTGGCGGCGGCTGATGCGGAAGCCGGGGATGGCGTGACACTGGATGCGCTGGTGCGGCTGGCGTTGAAGAAGGCGGCGAAGTGAGGCTAGTCACTTTCATTCTAGCTGCGTGTTTGACCCCAACTCCTGCACAAGCCTGCGCTGCCAACCCTTCGCCGCAAGCAATGATCTACAAAACAAAACCTTCAGATATTCTGGCGGGCTCAACGGTAATCAAAGTGACAGTGATAGAAAAGCCAGCCAAGTCGTATCGAGTGCGCGTCCGCGTGCTGGAGGGCCCAACCGAGTTGAAGCAAAAGAAAATTTGGATAAGCCCCGATAATTTTTCATCCTGCACCGCGATAGGTCGCGACGTTGGATATTTGGCGATCAAGAAAAGTGTTAGTTTGCAAACTCAAGAGACCTATTGGGGCGAGGTGTTTGAAAGAAGTTGGATTGACTGGATTTTCGATTTGCTAGGAGCAGACCCTTATTACCTGTCGAGCAGTAGAGCTGTTCCTTTTGATGAAATGATTCCTGCCGAATGACCGATCCTGATCGCCTCTCATCCCCCGAACGCAAGGTCGAAGATATCGACGCTGCGCTGCGCCCGAAATCGCTTGATGAATTTATCGGGCAGGAGGCGGCGCGATCCAACTTGCGTGTCTTTATCGAGGCGGCAAAAAGCCGCAGTGAGGCGCTGGATCATACGCTATTCTTTGGCCCGCCGGGTCTTGGCAAGACGACATTGGCGCAGATTATCGCGCGTGAGCTTGGCGTGGGCTTTCGCGCCACATCCGGTCCGGTCATTGCCAAGTCTGGCGACCTCGCGGCACTGCTGACCAATCTCGAAGAAGGCGATGTCCTGTTTATCGATGAGATTCACCGGCTGAATCCAGTGGTCGAGGAAGTGCTCTACCCGGCGATGGAAGATCGTGCGCTCGACCTGATCATTGGCGAAGGCCCGTCGGCACGCAGCGTGCGGATTGACCTGCCGCAATTCACCCTGATTGGTGCAACCACGCGGCAAGGCTTGCTCACCACGCCGCTACGCGACCGGTTTGGTATTCCGGTACGGCTGAACTTTTATACCACCGAGGAACTGGAAAAAGTCGTCCACCGCGCCGCCAAATTGCTCGACCTCGATATCGCTCCTGATGGCGCTACCGAGGTTGCACGCCGCGCGCGGGGAACGCCGCGTATCGCTGGCCGCCTGCTCCGCCGGGTGCGGGATTTTGCCAATGTATCTGGTACTGCCAAGGTGGATCAGAAAACCGCCGACGCCTCACTCACTCGGCTGGAGGTCGACAGCATCGGCCTTGACGCCATGGATCGCCGTTATCTCCACATGATTGCCGATATCTACAAGGGTGGTCCGGTCGGTGTCGAAACGCTTGCGGCGGGTTTGAGCGAACCACGCGATACGATTGAGGAAGTGATCGAGCCCTATCTGATCCAACTGGGTCTGGTGGCGCGCACTGCCAGAGGCCGCGCTCTCAATGATCGCGGCTGGCAACATCTCGGGTTGAAGCCGCCTGCTGGCAAGGAAGTGGACGGCGATCTGTTTGAGTGAAACTCAGTTAGTCACGCTTAGCTCGCGCTCCCAACGTGTGTCAGGCGTGGAATACCAACAATATTTTTTGGGTTCACTAGCGGCCATTTGCACCCATTTTTTCAGATTGTTCTGATCGGCCCGAATGCTTTGCCAGGATACAGTTTTTCTTTCGAACTCGGCGATAACCGTTCCATCCTGCAAGATAGCCTTTACGAGCCAATTTTCGCTTTCTTCCAGATGCAGTACCTGGTTGCCACGGATGCCATCGACATAGGCATCGGCTCGGGTTTGCTTACGCTTCACATGATCTTTGTTATAGTTGAGCTCCTGTTTGATCAGTTTCTCGTCGGCATAGTGAAACAGCCAAAGCGGTTGATTTGGCGCAAACGGGAGTTTGATATTGCCGCCGTAAATGTAGTTCAGTTGATAATTGCCTGCCGGCAGACCCTTCACCGGTTTGAAATGGAACTGAGTGGGGCGGTCAATAAAACGGAAGTTGGTTGATCGGATTTTACCATCCAATTCAACAATAGCAAAAATGGCCCCACGGAAATGGCCTACATTGGCATCTGACAGCGAATGATTACATTCCCAGTAGACCTCTTGTTGGCGATTGATGGAGCTATCATCAGGGGCCACAAGAAATAAGGCGAATAGGCTGATCACTTTTTCGCGATCTGTTCCGCCTCTGCCCATGTTGCATGGGTGCCGCTACTGATGCGGTGTGGCAAGATGATCGTACAGACCGGGCCAGCCGCGATGTCTTTGGCATCGACGATGATGCACTCGCTGCGATCCTGCGCCATGTCGGTGATGAAGCTGATAAGATAGCCATCATCTTCAGACTGCGCATTCTTGCGCGGAATAAACGGCGCTTCCGAACCAAAGCGGTCATCGCCGAAATAGTAGCGTTCCGCCGTACCGGTTTCCAGATCATGTTTGACCACACCGTTGAACAGGAACCAGCCAGGATGACCGGTGACGCTATAGACATAGCGATAGGGCTGCCCTACCACTTGCTGATTGAACATGCCGAACTCGACTGGATAGTCGTCAAACAGCGTCTCTTCCCGTGTCTCCCCGGTTTTCAGATTGAACCGCCAGCGGTGCAGCTCGGGCTGAAAACTATGCAGGTCAATACTCGCACCCATGCTTTCATAGCCGGACGGAAAATCAGTTAACGGCTTGGGCACCGGCTGGTTCTGGAAATAGCCGTCGAGCACCAGCTCGTCGCCGTCTTCAAAGGCATTGGCCCAGTGCAGCACATAAGTTGGCTTGGCCTCGAACCATTTTATATCTTCCGGTTGTCCCATGCGCGGGATCACCCCGAACCGGGTCGGCTCGTCGGGATGATAAGAAGGGACATAGAGATTTTGCTCGATCAACTCCGGTTTCCAATAGAGCGGACAGTCGTTGAAAATCGCATAATTTTCACTGAATGCCATATCATGCGGCAGCCGCGCGCCCGGCAACTCGACAGGAATGAAATGCTTCAGCTGATCGTCCGGCCCGACCACGCCATAATGGAGATAGGGCGCTTTGGTACTATAGTTGAAGAATAGCAGCTCGCCGGTATTCTCATCCACTTTGGGGTGAGCAGAGACGCCATCTTCCGGAACCCAGTCTGCCGTGCCCAGCGTTTCGAGTGTTTCCGGGTCGAGCTGATAGCCATCGCCGCACTGATAGAAGGTGGAGAGAATCTTTCCAGCATGAACAACGACGTCGGTCGAGCTGCTATCTTTCACGCTACCATGCGCCCCCCAGCCCGGTCGTTTGGAATCGCTTGGTCTGCCCATGATTCCAACCCATAGCGGCCCGCCTTCGGCTTGCTCCGCCTCAAAACCTTCGGTGCGGACAAAGCGGTTGCGATAGCTGGCCTTGCCATCCCTGATCCGCAGGGTGTGGATCATGCCATCGCCGTCAAAGGGATGATAGCGGCCAATGCTGTCATGCACCGGATTTTCGGTGTTGCGGACATATATGCCGTCTATATCTGCCGGGATTGTCCCGATGATTTCAAGCTGGTCGGTTTCCAGCTCTTCAAATACCGGTGTCCAAGCGCCATTGCGATAGGGATGGTCATTTGCCCGCAATGTGGTTTTGATCTGGCTCACCGCTTTGTTCATCAGTCCCTCAAGAGTTCATTGATCCCGGTCTTGGAACGCGTCTTGGCATCGACCGTCTTGACGATGACCGCGCAATAGAGCGATGGGCCGGGGACGCCATCAATATTAGCCTTGGGCGGTGTCGCGCCAGGTACAACCACAGCATAAGGCGGCACCTTACCAATGTGAACCTTGCCTGTTACCCGGTCAATTATCTTGGTCGATGCACCGAGATAAACACCCATGGAGAGCACCGCGCCCTCACCCACATGCACGCCTTCGGCCACTTCGCTGCGCGCACCGATAAAGGCGCCATCCTCGATGATCACCGGGCCAGCTTGCAAAGGTTCCAGCACGCCGCCAATGCCAGCTCCGCCGGAGATATGGACATTCTTGCCAATTTGCGCGCAGCTGCCCACCGTTGCCCATGTGTCGATCATCGTGCCCTCATCGACAAAGGCACCAATGTTGACGAAGCTCGGCATCAGCACAGTGTTTCGGCCGATATGTGAACCGTGGCGGACTACCGCTCCTGGCACGGCGCGAAATCCGGCTTCGCGGAAGCGATTCTCGCCCCAATCGGCAAATTTGCTGGGCACCTTGTCCCAGTGGTTTGCGCCGCCGGGGCCTTCGATGATCTGATTGTCATTGAGGCGAAAGGACAGCAACACCGCTTTTTTCAGCCATTGGTTGACGACCCATGCATCGCCCTGTTTCTCGGCTACACGGGCGGTACCATTGTCGAGGCTGGCGAGCGCGGCATCGACCGCATCGCGCTCGGGGCCCTGGCTGGTAATGCTCAGCGATTCACGCTTTTCCCAGGCATTTTCGATGGCGTTCATCAGTTCAGTCGTCATAGCAATGCTTTATCCTTGTCCTAGTGCAGGCCGGTGACCCAGCTTTCCAAGTCTGTAATTTCATGGTCGATATAGTCCGGAGCATGATCGCGCGCGCCCCATTCCGAACCGGTATTGACCCAGATGGTGGTCATGCCCAAATCTTTCGCCGGACGCAAATTGCGCGCCATATCTTCGACAAATAAAGAGCGTTTCGGATCAACGCCGGTGCTGTTGATCAGGCTGTCATAAGCGGCTCTTTCCGGTTTCGGTACCAGGTCGGTAGCCAGAACGTCGTGAATCTGGTCAAACAGGCCACCAAGACCACGATTGTCCAACACCCGCTCAGCATAAGGCCGGTCGCCATTGGTGAAGACCAGTTTCTCGCCGGGCAGGGCGGCAATGGCGCGGTGCAATTTTGGAGCGTGGGACAGGCGGCTCATGTCGATATCATGAACATAGTCGAGGAAGTCCTGTGGGTCGGTGCCATGATGATGCATCAGTCCGGCCAGCGTCGTGCCATGATCATGGAAATAATTTTTCTGCACTTTGCGCGCCTCGACAGGATCGCAGTCGAGAGCTCGGGCAATATATTCACCCATCTTGATGTCGATGAGGGAGAAGAGGTCGCATTCGGCCGGATAAAGCACATTATCCAGATCGAATATCCAGTGATCGACATGAGAAAATTCCGGTGGCATGATCGAAGCGCCTAATCACTCCGCCGCGTTCGGGCAAGCACTGATCGATGTTAAGCTGTCGGTAAGGGCAGAGTGCTTATACATTGGCGTGTAATCGGGGAAGTGCGTAACATGGCGAAATATCGGTTGGGTCGCGGCTATTTTTTGGGAACAGCATTATTGCCGCTGGTTCTGCTCTCAGCTTGTGGTGGCGGCGGCTCACGTACGACCTCAACACCGACGCCGCCCGCCGCTCCGACCCCTACTCCGACACCCACACCTGCACCAACGCCAACTCCAACTCCGACATCCTTTGATACGGCGGAATTTCGTCGCTCCGATGGTCCTTCGCAGCATGGCGCGATTGACGCCTATGATGCTGGCGCGACGGGAGACGGGATCATCATTGGTGTGATCGACAGCGGGATTAATCCCAACAGCGCGGAATTTACCGGTCGTATCCATCCCGATAGCCAGGATTTTGCTGGCAGCCGCGGAATTGGCGATGAAGGCGGTCATGGTTCTGCTGTCGCATCGGTAGCGGCGGCGGGCAAAAACGATGTCGATGTCCATGGAATTGCGTTTGACAGCGATATTCTGGTCCTGCGCACGGATAGTCCCGGCACCTGTGCCATGGATGACCCCGATGATCCTGATGATGACGGGTGCAGCCATGCCGGTGGTGCTATTGCCGCGGCGCTCAATCAGGCAAGGGCCAGTGGTGCGCGGGTGGTGAATATCTCGCTCGGCGGTCCGGATATATCCAACACTGTACGCAACGCCATTTCCAATGCGGCTGCCGCTGGTGTGGTGGTAGTTGTCTCCGCTGGCAATGACGGCGCGGCGACGCCAGACGGATTTGCTGCTGGCATAGCCGATAGTGGCAGCGGCCATGTGATCATTGCAGGGTCGGTTGGCGCGAGTGAGAATATCTCGTCGTTCAGCAACCGTGCCGGTGCGCAGTCCGCCAATTTCCTAACCGCGTTGGGCGAACGTGTGCAGGCGGACGACAATGCCGGAACCGCGTTTCTGTGGAGCGGTACATCCTTCTCTGCCCCGCAAGTTTCCGGAGCCGTTGCCTTGCTCGCGCAAGCTTTCCCCAATCTAACCGGCGCGCAGATTGTCGATCTGTTGCTGACCAGCGCGCGCGATGCCGGCGCTGCCGGGACTGATGCAATTTATGGCCGCGGCGTCCTCGATATTGCGGCTGCCTTTCAACCCCAGGGTCAGACCGCATTGGCGGGCAGCAAGATTGCCGTTGATCTCACCGATTCCAGTGGTCAGACATCAACCGCCATGGGCGACGCGGCGCTACAGGGACAGAATGTCGGCGCGGTGATATTGGACGGTTTTGACCGGGCGTTTGCGTTGAACCTGGCGCATGATTTGAAAGTTGCTGTACCGGAATATAAGCTCACTGGCGCTTTGCGCGGTGATCGCCGCAATATGACCGCATCCAGCGCTGGTGTTCAGATTGCCGTGAATATTGCAAGCACGCCTGTCGGAATTGTCGGTCGCGATAATCTCACGCTATCGGACAGTAACGCCCGTAAAGCGCGGATGCTGGCAGCGTCCGTGATGACGCAGGTGTCGCCAAACACAAAAGTAGCGTTCGGATTCCGGCGCAGTTCCAGCGGTCTGGTTGCACAGATGCAGGGCGCCCATGCGCCTGCCTTTCTCGTGGCACCAACACCGACCAGCGAGCGCGGCTTTACCGGGCAGGCAAAAAGCGCTCTCGTGTTGCGCCGAGAAATTGCTGGATTCGGGCTGACCGCAAGCGCGGAAAGTGGAAGCGCTCGGCTGGATTCGGATGAAAACCGATTGGATGAGCTGACCGGAACGGATCGCGAGCGTTATCGGTTTAGCGGCTTCGGTTTGGCGATTGATCGCAAAATCGGTGCCGCATCGCTCAGCATTGCGACCAATTGGCTCGGCGAAGACAGAACAATTTTAGGCTCGCGATTTGTTGATACAATCGGCGCGCGAGGTGCGCAAAGCTGGTTTGTTGATGGCCGCGCGGCTTATGACATCGGCAATGGCTGGCGCGCTGGTGCAAGCTGGCGTCAGGGCTGGACCCAAATTGACAGCGCCAGCCTGGTCACCGGTGGAACGCTCAAGACTTCGAGCTTTGCAGCTGATGTGAGCAAGGCCGGTCTGTTCACCACGTCCGACCAGATTGCCTTCCGCTTTGCCCAACCTCTCCGCGTTTCATCAGGTGGATTGAACCTCAATCTTCCGGTGGGTTACAGCTATGAAACCCTGCAGACCGAATTTGGCCAGAGGACTCTCAATCTCGCCCCGCAAGGCAGAGAACTGGTGAGCGAGCTCGCCTATGCCACACCGCTTTGGGGCGGCTATTTAAATACGAACCTGTTCTGGCGGCAAGAGCCAGGGCATTTTGAAGCGCTCAACGATGACTTCGGCGCTGCGGTGCGGTTTCAATTGAAGTTTTGAGGGGATTCTTTTTCTACCTCAGACGCCGGGCGCGGGCATCCGCCCGCTTGGCTTTCCTCGCATAAGCTCGGGCGCGCGGTCGCGCTTGCCGCCGCTTCGCGTCGGATCAGCGCAACCTTGCTAGTTTCATCTTACGACGCACTTTAGTGAGCATCGTCCGAGCGCAGCGAGGAAAGGGCGACTGGCCGCGGCGCCTTATGGCGCGATAGCCAAGCGGGCGGATGCCCGCGCCCGGCGCTTGAGGTTGAATAAATTACGCCCGCGCGCCGGTTTCCTGTTCCACGCTGGCGCTATTGTGGCGCAGTGCTTTTAGCACTGTATCGACAATACCATCGGCATCCAGTCCGGCATCGGCATATTGAACGTCGGGCTTGTCCTGATCCTGAAACACATCCGGCAAGCGCATGGTGCGGATTTTGAGACCCGCGTCGGTCAGGCCCGTGTCGGATGCCAGGGTCAAGACATGCGCGCCGAGGCCGCCAACAGCGGCTTCTTCAACAGTTACCGCAACTTCATGGGTGGTCAGCAATTTGCGGATCAAGTCTTCATCCAACGGTTTGGCAAAGCGCAGATCGGCCACGGTCGTGCTGAGCCCCTTGGCGTCAAGACGATCGGCAGCTTTCAGAGCCTCGCCAAGGCGCGCGCCTAAGGACAGGATGGCAACCTTGCTGCCTTCGCGTACGATACGGCCCTTGCCGATTTCAAGCTTTTCGAGCTTTTCCGGGATCTCGACGCCAGTGCCATTACCGCGCGGATAACGGAATGCAATCGGACCCTCGTCATATTCTACAGCGGTATAAGTCATGTGGGCGAGCTCGGCTTCATCCGATGCCGCCATCACCACCATATTGGGCAAGGTCGCGAGATAGGTAATGTCAAAGCTGCCTGCGTGGGTGCTGCCATCCGCACCAACTAGGCCGGCGCGGTCAATCGCAAAGCGAACCGGCAGATTCTGGATTGCGACGTCATGCACGACCTGATCATAGGCGCGCTGTAGGAAGGTCGAATAGATAGCTGCAAAAGGCCGCATACCTTGCGCGGCTAAACCGGCTGCGAAAGTCACACCATGCTGTTCGGCAATGCCAACGTCAAAAGCGCGGTCGGGATGAGCCTGTGCAAACTTGTCCACGCCAGTGCCCGATGGCATCGCCGCAGTAATGGCGCAGATGCGTGGGTCTTTATCTGCGAGCTTGGCCAGGGTTTCGCCAAAGACATTCTGATAGGCTGGCGGTCCGCCACCAGGGCCCTTGTCCTGCTTGCCGGAGACCACATCAAATTTCGCAACACCGTGATATTTGTCTGCCGCTTCTTCGGCAGGACCATAGCCTTTGCCTTTTTGCGTAACGCAATGGATCAGGACCGGTCCTTCTGCGTTGTCGCGCACATTTTCCAGCACGGGGATTAGCTGGTCCATATCATGACCATCAATTGGGCCGACATAATAGAAGCCCAATTCTTCAAATAACGTGCCGCCCATCGCCATCCCGCGCGCATATTCTTCGGCTTTTTCTGTTGCGCCATGCAGGCGGCGGGACAGTTTCGCGGTTAGCTTGCTGGCAAATTTGCGGATGCCGAGATATTCGCTGGAGGAAACCAGCCGCGCGAGATAACCGGAGAGCCCCCCAACAGGCGGCGCAATCGACATGTCATTATCGTTGAGAATGACCACCAGTCGGTTGCCAGCCGCTTGCGCATTATTCATCGCTTCATAGGCCATGCCAGCGCTCATCGCGCCGTCGCCAATCACGGCAATGCCGCGGCCCGGTTTGCCCGTCATTTTATTGGCAACTGCAAAACCCAGAGCAGCGCTGATCGAGGTCGAACTATGCGCAGCGCCAAACGGATCATATTCACTTTCGCTGCGCTTGGTGAAGCCGGACAATCCGCCACCTTGACGCAAGGTGCGGATGCGGTCGCGGCGCCCGGTGATGATTTTATGTGGATAGCATTGATGTCCGACATCCCAGATCAGGCGATCTTCGGGTGTGTTGAATACATAATGGATGGCAGCGGTTAGCTCGACCACACCCAGTCCGGCCCCCAGATGACCGCCAGTGACCGAGACTGTGTCAATGACTTCAGCACGCAGTTCATCGGCGAATTGCCGTAGCTGCTCGGGTTTCAATTTCCTCAGATCCGCTGGTAATGATATCATATCCAGAAGCGGTGTTTTTGGACCTGGCATATTTACTCCCTGTTTCGACCCAATGTTAGCGAGTTTGGCCGATAATGTCGAACTTTCAGCAGAAAGCCCCTGAACATTTGCTGACGATAAATTTGTGGATGGCTCTATTTGCGGTCGTCAAAGACCGCCTTTAGCTACATTTCTGGCAAATGCCACGCACTTCGATCACCGGACGGATCGAGCTAAATCCCTGCTCCTGTGCGACACCGCGTACTTTTGCCGACAGGGCGTCATCGTCAATATGAGTAGCTTCTCCGCAAGTGTCGCAGACGAGAAACATGCAGTCATGCTCGCATCCCGGATGACTGTTGGCGAGATAGGCATTGGCGCTTTCCACTCGCATGGCGAGGTTTTTGGCCACGAAAAGGTCAAGAATCCGATAGACGCTATTGGGAGCGACGCGTTTTCCGCGGGCAGCCGATACCAGCTCGGCTATGTCATAGGCTGAGGCTGGGCGCGAAAAACCAGCAAGCGCTTCAAATATCGCTGCCCGTGTCTCGGTCCATTTTTCGCCAGCCGCCTCCAGATTATGGCGCGCGGCGTCGGCGAGAGACTCGCCATGATGCTCGTGATGATCATGTTTTCCCATAGCTGTGATTTAGGGATTTTTGGGTTCGGGGGCAAGAGCGGGTGTGAGCTGCACTTGATTTGGAACTTAGATTGTGCGCGGGGATTTCTTTTTTTCAACCTCAAGCGCCGGGCGCGGGCGTCCGCCCGCTTGGCTTTCCTCGCATAAGCTCGGGCGCGCAGTCGCGCTTGCCTCCGCTTCGCGTCGGTTCAGCGCGACTTCAAAAGCATAGTCTTACAAAACACCCTAGAGACCATCGTCCGAGCGCAGCAAGGCAAGGCCGACCGGCCGCCGCGCCTTATGGCGCGTAGCCAAGGCGACGGATGTCGCCGCCCGGCGCCTGAGGTCCAATAAAAACTCCCCGCGCCCGGCGCTTGAGGTTTAATGAATCGCCTGAGGTTTAATGAATCAATGCGTTGCGCGGTAGTTCAGGTCGTGGCCTAGCGCCAAAACTCCGACACCTACCATGGTGAACAGGATTTCTCCGCCGCCATGATCGCCTTGATGCCCAATGGTGATAGCGCCAGCCATGATACCGAGACCCAGGCCGCCAATTGCAGCTGGCATGATATAGCCATGGTCCAAAACGCCGCGGCCGAGGGTAAATAGGCCTAGTGCGATCGCTACGCCAATGCCGATTTCATGGACAATAGGGTCAAGCAGGGCACCTGCCGCAGACGATAACAAAGCGACAAACACCATCGTTGAAATGCAATGGACCAGGCACAAGCCAGAGACGAGCACCGCAATACGGTCCCACAATCCATCCTTGCCCATAAGGCCGTCTTTGTTCCAAAGGTTCGACGTCGTAAACACGACTCAGTTATCCATTACGTTGTTTGTTTGTTCAGATATAGGCGGCTAAGTGTTAAGATACAACATATCATTCTACAATATGTGTCAGTTTTTAACGTGCAATACTTGTCAGGCACAGGTTTTGGCATCACATAGCCAATCATGAGCAGTATTGCCCAGCCACTTCCGCCCCTAAACGGGGCAACGCGCAGCCGGCCAGTGGCCATTGCCAATTGGTTGCTGTCGGTCGCTTTTCTGGTCTTCATCATGGTTATTGTCGGCGGTATCACCCGGCTGACCGAATCGGGCCTGTCGATTACCGAGTGGAAGCCGATCATGGGCGCGATCCCGCCGCTGAATGAGGCCGACTGGCTGTCCGAATTTGAAAAATACAAACAGATACCCGAATATATCGAAATTAACGGGCCGGCTGGCATGACACTGGCGGATTTCAAATTCATCTATTTCTGGGAATGGGTGCACCGGTTGCTCGGCCGTGTCATTGGCCTCGCCTTTGCTTTGCCGTTCCTCTATTTTGCTATAAAACGCGCCATTCCGGCTGGCTATGGCTGGCGCTTGACCGGCTTGCTGTTGCTGGGTGGATTGCAGGGTTTTATCGGCTGGTGGATGGTCAGTTCGGGGCT
Source organism: Sphingorhabdus sp. Alg231-15 (assembly GCF_900149705.1). Classification (NCBI taxonomy): domain Bacteria; kingdom Pseudomonadati; phylum Pseudomonadota; class Alphaproteobacteria; order Sphingomonadales; family Sphingorhabdaceae; genus Sphingorhabdus; species Sphingorhabdus sp. Alg231-15. Next base: position 2,354,212 of record NZ_LT703001.1, read on the forward strand.
TTCAGAGCGGACCGATGTCAGCCATTTCCGGCTTGCAACGCATTTGCTGATGGCATTGTTCATTCTCGCCTGTCTGGTCTGGACCGCGCTGGATCTTCGGGGTCTGGCCAACAGGAGCACAAAACCGGCGCGTATGACCGGCTTCGGACTGTTGGTTGCGATTGTGCTGTTCTTGCAGCTGCTCTTCGGTGCTTATGTGGCGGGCCTCAATGCAGGCTATGTTTCCAACACATGGCCGTTGATGAATGACTATTTTGTGCCAGAAGGCATCGACTTTACCTTTGGCGCATGGGCGGCGATCAACAATGATCCTTATCTCACCCACTTCATCCATCGTTGGTGGGCGTGGGTCACGGTCGGCGTTCTGATGGTGCTGGCGCGCAAGGTTCGGGGCCAATCCCGCATGGCATCCATCGCTATTCACAGCGCATTCGGCACGCAGATATTGCTCGGTATCGCAACCGTGATGACCGGCATGGACATCAGCTTGGCGGTCTTGCATCAGGCTGTCGGCGCTCTGGTTGTCGCCGCCACTGCCTGGGGTGTCCATATATTGGGGCGTGAAAAGCCCGTTGCTGTGAAGGCATGAGTGACAAACCGGCCCTCATTTACACCACATTCGGATCAAGTGCAGAAGCCAAACGGCTTGCCAGAACATTGATCGAAGAAAAACTGATAGCCTGCGCCAATCATCTGGCACCGGCAGTTTCGCAATATGTCTGGGAGGACGAGCTTTGCGAAGATGAGGAATATCCGGTGTTGTTGAAGACCATGGGATCGCAGGCCGCAGCAGCGATGGCGCGGCTCAAAACCCTCCATAGCTATGATACGCCAGCGATATTATGCTGGTTCGTTAATGAAAGCGATCCGGACTATGCAAAATGGCTTTCGAACGAGGTCGCCGAATAGCCACGGTATTATTATACCCGTCAGCAAAGCCGCAGTTTTGCTTGACTTGACGCGGAAACATGGTCATTAGCGCCGCATCGGCCGGGCTTTGCGCTCGGCTTTTATCATTTTGATTCGTCGCTCTCCTGAAAAGAGGGCTCCCAAAGGAGTAAAACCCATGAAGGGTATCACCAAACAGACGCAGTCGGTCAAACCCGCAGACGTCGAGAAGAAATGGCATATAATTGATGCCGAAAATCTGGTTGTCGGCCGCGTTGCCACGATCATTGCCAACATCCTGCGCGGCAAGCACAAACCAAGCTACACCCCGCATGTGGATTGCGGCGATCATGTCATCGTGATCAATGCTGGCAAGGTGAAGTTCACCGGCAACAAGACCAAGAACAAGATCTATTACAAGCACACCGGCTATCCCGGCGGCTTGAAAGAGCGCACAGCGGAAAAGGTCCTCGAAGGCCAGTTCCCCGAGCGCGTCCTGGAAAAAGCGGTTGAGCGCATGATTCCAAAAGGTCCACTTGGCTTTGCGCAGATGCGTAACCTGCACCTCTTCAATGGCACCGAGCATCCTTATGCTGGCCAAGACCCACAGCCGCTCGACGTGGCTTCCATGAACCGCAAGAACAAGGTGAGCGCATAATGTCTGACGTAAAAACCGATCTCGCTGATCTTAAAGAAATTGCCGGCGACGCCGTAACCGAAGCGCCTGCTGCTGAAGGCGGCGCAACCGAAACCGCTGAGCCCCCCGTATCAACCATGCCACTGCGCGAGCAAGAGCTGGATCAATATGGTCGTGCCTATGCTACCGGTCGCCGTAAAGATGCGGTTGCCCGCGTCTGGCTCAAGCCCGGCAAAGGTAAGATCACGGTCAACGGCCGCGATCAGGAAACCTATTTCGCGCGTCCAACCCTGCGCTTGGTTCTCAACCAGGTATTCGCGATTACCGAGCGTGAAGGTCAGTATGACGTTGACGTCACGGTCAAGGGCGGCGGACTTTCCGGTCAGGCCGGCGCTGTGAAACATGGTATTTCACAGGCCCTGACGAAATATGAGCCAGCCTTGCGTTCCACGGTCAAAGCGGCAGGCTTCCTGACCCGCGACAGCCGTAAGGTTGAGCGTAAGAAATATGGTAAAGCGAAAGCGCGTAAGAGCTTCCAGTTCTCCAAACGCTAAACCGCGATACCTATTCAAGTTTCGAAAGAGGCGGCCTGCGGGTCGCCTTTTTTATTGGGTGGAGCATGCGGGCCATATGGCGGACGCTGACAGGCCAGTCTTCGATAGGCCAGTCTTCGACAGGCTAGTCTTCTGTCCTGACGGGCTTCGCTTCGCGGATGAAAATCTGTTCGATTGTCAAACCAAAGGCATCAGCAATATCGAAAGCCAGCGGCAGCGACGGGTCGAACCGGCCATTTTCTATCGAATTGATGGAGTTGCGCGAGACACCAACGCGCGTGGCCAACTCTGCCTGGCTCCAGCCCTGTTCGGCGCGCAACACTCTGATCTTGTTGTTCATGATGCGTTACGAACTCGGCCGCGACATCCGCGATCGCCACACGGCATTGAGCAACATCGTGCATGCGGACTGTGCGAGTACCGTGATCATGAAGCCAAAAGTAAAGATCATCAACACGAGCGTCCGGTCCGGCTCTTGACCTTCCGAAAAGGCCATGGACAGATTGAACAGCAAGTCATGTACCGGAGGCAAAGCCAGGAGCAGAGCGACCAATCCGGCGCCGGTCAGCCAGCCCCATTGATTCGAAAATCGCACTGCTGTGCGGTGCCATTCATCAAGCTCGCGATCCTTGAAAATCGCTACGACCATGCTGCCAACCACCGTGATTGTCGCGGCAATTCCAGCGCAGAGATAAACCACGGCATCTGGCTGTTGCCGCAGCCATGGTATCGCCAGAAGAAATGAAATGGGCGCGACCAGAACGAGTATGCCTACCCATGTATAAGGGCTTCGGATCTTGGAGAGGGAGAATGACATATTGTTTCCTTCGGAACGCAACGAGCAGTTTCATGAAGAAGCACTCGGTGGCTGATTTGCAAAGTGTATTTGTTTTTATGACAAGTGTATTTGTCATAATTATTCTCAAATGACAAGTGTGCTTTGCAAATAATATGTCAACAACACACGAAAAACGGGTTTTATGCGTTTGATGAGACTGATGCTGAACGACGCGATAGCAGCAAAAGGGGCAGCAAAGGGCCCTTATTTGTGGCAGACTGTTCCTTGTATTGGTTGGCGTCCGCTTTGGGCGCAAAAGCGGTCATCTAGTTCTACAATACACTGCTCAGTAACGGCTTTTCGTTCAGAAAATTTTCTATGTTATCTTGCACCAGTTGGGCCTGAGCAAACAGTGTTTCATATGTGGACCCACCTTGGTGGGGAGACAGAATCACATTGGGAACGTCTTTCCATCGTGAGCTGTTTGTTGGTTCGGGATCGAACACATCAAGACCTGCCCCGCCTATCGATCCCGATTTCAAAGCGGCGATCAATGCTGGTTCGTCGACCACACTGCCCCTTGAGACGTTGACGAGCATGCCATCGGAACCAAGCTGATTCAAAATTTCCTGATCGATCAAATGGTAGGTTGATTGATCCGGCCTGCAGCAGACAATCAGGCTGCGGCATTGTTCAGCGAGCTCGCCAAGAGAATCAACGTAAGGAAATGTGATTTCAGGTTTCGGCCTTGGTCCCCACCATTTTATGTCGACACCAAAGGGTTCAAGACGTTTGACAACCTCCATACCTATTGAACCTAACCCAACTATGCCGACTGGCATGCCGCGCAGCGAGTGACGAAGTGGACCCGCTTTGGTTACCCAACTGTCCGACATAATATAGTCATGGTTCAGAGGAATTTTCAAAAGCAGTGAGGTCATCATCGTAACGGCGACATCCGCAACATCGCCCGAATTCATCCCCGGAGCGTTGGTGACAGCAATCTTTCGCGCTTTGCATATATCGAGATCAATATTGCTGAATCCCGCAGAAATCGAAGCGATCATCTTGAGGTTCGGAAAGCAGTCAAGCATCTCTTTATCGAGTTTTTCAATGCTCGCCGACAGTAGGATTTCTACTCCATCCCCCTTTTCTGCAATGGTCTGATCCACATCTGCGCCGATGCCGATAAATTCCCAGTGATCAGGCTTGTTCGGGAAAAGCGTATGCATATCGGGATGCATTGCCAGAATTTTGGCGGAGTTTTTCACTGTGGCTTTATCCTATACTTCAGGTTTCTTGCGTTGAAAATGGGTAGAGGGACAATGGCCTAAATGCTGAGATCGAATATGTTGTAGTCTTTCAGACTGGCCTTCGCCTTAGGGCTCCAGACATATTTATCGCCCGATTCTGCAAATGGCTTATAATCATAAGGCTGTTCGCCGGGATATTTTTTCCGCCGCGCATCAATGGCATATCCAATGACCTTTGATCGCTCCTTGATCACATCCTGATCATAGACAGCAACGGGACAGTGAATGCCAGCGCCTTCCACATCCAGAACAGATGAGCGTTTGTGAAACCCGAAATTGACCGTCAGGCGAGGTTCAAAGCCGGTATTTGCGAAGGAACCATGAACCAGTTGTCTGTTGCATATGATGGCATCGCCGGGCGCGCAAACAATTGGAACAGCGTCCTTCAGCCGTTCGCTACCCGATTCAGCAACCATTTTCTTGATGTCCATCTTTCCGAGTTTGTGGGTGCCCGGCACAACCCAGACGCCATTGACCGGTGTGCTCCCATATAGCTGAACCATGAAGTTGAAGCCGTGGACATTTTCGTCAAAGTCCGGGTGATCCCAATAAGTATCACCGTCCTGATGCCAGGAAACCGCTGCACCAACGCCAGCATCCTTGATGAACAGGGATTCGTTAAACGGCGTAAAATCTTCTCCGTTCACACAAGCCGCTACTTTGAGAAGTTCCGGATGGCCATAAGTGCGCAATGCAGCATCGGAAAACCGAAGGGAACCCAAAAGAATGAAGGGTGTAGCTTCAGGTGCATCGTCAGCTGCATCAAGTTCCTTCAGTTTGACCTGATGGCGGCCATTGGCAAGTTCGCTGCCACCGAGAGGATCGCTGAGAGGCTTGCTCCAGTTCAGACCTGGCGCCTTACTGTCAATCCCGATAGCAGGGCGCCCTTTTGAATCGACCTCCGAACCCGGATGTGTTGGAAAGCGGCTGCGCATGTCAGCGATATCTTCCTCGATATCCGCTAGCTCTTGCGTCCCGATCACGTCTTCGAAAACATAAAAGCCATATTTGGAGTAGGCATCGATGATATCCTGATGCAGCGAGCCATCATCATTGAATCGGATAGAGCCGCGGTTCGGCAGATCAAGTGCTGCCTCCAATCCCCCATACATATAGCTTTTCACTGCAGGGGCCTCATCACCGTAGTAAGAAGCGCAGGCTTCAATGGACTTGCTGAAATCGAAACGGGACATCGCCTCATTCTCCATATTTTTAACAGTGTTTAAATATTTAACAACGTTAAAATCTTGAGTCAAGATCGAATTGAACTTATAGACCCATTATGAAAACCAACACGCTTAAAGAAAAACCTTCGGTTCGCGTCACAAACAAGCAGAAGCGAAAGGAACGCATACTTTCAGCCGCACGGCAAACCATCGCAAAAAACGGGTTCGATGCTCTAAAACTACGCGATCTGGCAATCAGCGCCGAGCTGACCGTTCCAACCATTTACAATCTGATCGGCGGGAAGTCCGATATTCTGGAGCTTGTGATCGGCGACTTGATGAAACAGATTGAGGCAACGCAGGCGAACGTCGATATTGACGATGTTGAAAAAGCATTTGAAGTGCAAATCGAAAATCTGGCTACACTATTCGGGAGTGATGAGGATTATTATCGGGCGGCATTCATAGCTGGTGACCGCAGCGGTTTGTTTGAACATAGCAACCAGACAGGAATATATGCAAAGTCTATTGCCCTGCCGATTGCTGTTTGTCGAAAGGCAAAAGAGGTCGGATTGTTGCTTGGGAATATTTCTTCAGAGCAACTGGGAGAACATATCTATGGAAGCTACCGGCTAGCTCGTCAGGATTGGTCGAACGGATATTTTGATTTGGCCCAGTTTCGCAAACAGTCATTGACTGGTGTTTACCTATGCCTTGCCGCCGATGCGGCAACCGACTTTCGAAAGAGATTATCCCGAAAAATTTCAGCGTTGCAATAATGCAATCCTCTATATGCCCGTGATAGTCAGGAAAAAATGGAATTGACGGAACTTTCTAATGTCCGCCTTCGGGACAAACCGGTCGCCCATTGCTTTCCTACAGTCTCTCTTATGGGCTATGTTCAAGGTTGCTCTTTGACATTGGAGAATATGCGATGGTGTTACGGCTTGGAGGGGTTGCTTGTGAAAGGTCACACTCACCGGAGCCGAATCTGCTGTTAGTGGATTGAGATTAAACGGTTTCTAATCATCAAAACTGAAAACAAAACTGTCTTTGGATGTAAACACCCAGCGCGGGGTTAACTTCCACTTTCGGGGTTTAACGATCCCTCAAGGCGTCCCGGCAATCCTTATACATTGCCCCGTCACCCACTCCGAAGCCGGCGCGCAGAGATAAAGCGTTAGCGCACCGATATCCTGCGGTGTGCCCAATCGTCCAGAAGGCAGACCCAGCGTGTCTTCGAAACCGATAAAATCCTCGTCCTTCATGTTCAGCGCTTTCTTGACCGTTTCGGTCGGGACAAAGCCGGGCAGGATTGCGTTTACGCGCGTCTTCGGACCGAGTTCATGGGCGAGGGTTTTGGTCAGCATCAGCACGCCCGCCTTGGCCGCGCTATAATGGCCGCTGCCGGGGAAGGGATCCTGGCCAGCCATTGAGCTGGTGTTGACGATCCGGCTACCTTCGCCAAAATGCTTACAGGCCGCTCGCACACCGTGGAAGACCGAGGTCAGGTTGACCGCCATGGTCTGGTCCCATTCCGCCTCCGGCAACTCGGTCAGCGGCGCGGAGACCAGCGATCCACCGGCATTGTTGACCCAGATGTCGAGCTTTCCAAATTCATCGACAGCGCGCTGGGCGAGCGCGTCCATCTGCTCGGCGCTGGTGACATCCGTGACCTGTGCAACCGCACGTCCGCCTGTATTGCTGGCGTTGATTTCATCAGCAACCGCCTGGATTTCATCGATGCTGCGCGAGGCGCACACCACATTGCAACCGGCATCGGCGAGCGTCTTTGCCATGCCTTCGCCAATGCCGCGACCGGCGCCAGTGATGACGGCGACTTCGCCGGTGAGATCGAAAAGAGGATTGGTCATGTCTGTTCCTTTGTGCGTCATCCCAGCACAAGCTGGGATCTCATTGAGGGTGGCGCCTTTGTCTTGGGATGACGAAGCCAGTCCGGGTGATCTCGCGCGATTATTCCGCCGCCTCAAGGGCTGCTTCTTTTGCTCGCACACGGATGGGTATGCTGCTCATCAACGGTATACCGGTGCGCTTGTCAAAATCGCGGTCATTGAAAGACAGGCGTCCGGTATTGCCGCCTTCGCCCAGAGGGTCTTCTTTCTCGTCCGGATTGGTTCCCCAGCTATGGGGAAGTGAAACACAGCCCGGTTTCACCGTCTTGTCTGCCTTGGCTACGCAGCTGATAAAAGCCCGCGCGGATTCCACTTCCACCGGCTGGTCTTCGTTGAGGCCGAGGGCTTCCATGTCTTCGGGGTTCATAAAGGCCGGATGATGCGGCACACGTTTGCGCTGCACCGGGTCTTCATGCCAGTTGCTGTTATGAATTTCGGTCATTCGCCGCCCAATCATCCGCATCGGGAAGGCGGTTTCTTCCACCGGCTCACCCAGACGCTGTGCATAGCCGGCCAGTTCTTCCATCATCGCCGCATTGCCGACCGACAATTTGCCTTCCCATTCGGCTGGTTTGGGCTGCACCATCAGCGCCTGCGCATCCATGATCTTGCCTTTGTGCGCATCCGGGTCAGCATAGACGTCGGCGACGGGCACTGGCGATCCATTGAGTGCAGCGCTCCATGCGGTGATCGGATCTGGCGTTTCACCCGGTGCAAAGGTCGTGGCTTTTTCTTCCCGCTCATCGGGATGCGACACCAGGGCCCATGATTTGATTTTCAGTGGCTTGTCCATTTCACTGGCGAGCGTGTAGAGAAATTCATACTCTTCGCAAAGATCAGACCCTTCCGGCGATTCCATGATCGGCGGACTGGCCTGCGCATAATTATTTTCGAAGCCCCAGCCGGCACCAAAGCCGCCATAGAGTTCCGCCGCGGCGGTATTGCCATGCACTTCATAATGGAGTTTTGGTGCGATGACATAGTCCGCCAGTTCCGCTGTTTTCGACATGCGCGGGTCGAGGCAGACCAGCAGGTCGAGCGCTTTCATTGCTTCAAAAGTCTTGAGCTGATCCGGCCAGGCGAGCATCGGATTGCCGCCGAGACAGATGAGCGCCTTTACCTGCTTGTCGCCGGGGGTGAGAATTTCATCCGGCAGCGCCGCAGTCGGCATGCCGGAAATGCTTTGTTCGAGATCGCGGCTATGTAATTTGCGGCCAAAGCCCCAGGCCTCCATCGGGCCGGGTGATGCGGCAACCGGCGGCGCGGGTTTCATGAAGACACCGCTGCGCCGGTTGATATCGCCTTCGCGCAGCCAGTGGCCCATGATCGATGTCATCGACAGGTTGAGATATTCGGTAATATTGCCGCCGCCCGCCATATTGGGACCGGTGCCGACGCTGATGCTGCCTTTTTTCCAACTGCCATACATGCGCGCAGCCTGAACGATTTCCTCCGCTGTCACGTCGGCGCGCTGGGCGGCCAAAGCGGGGTCGAATGGGGTGACTGCTTTTTTTAGCGCTTCAAAACCATCAACATCATTGGCAACGAAATCCTGGTCATAAAGCCCTTCTTCAATCACCACCTTGGCAATAGCACCGAGGATGATCGGGTCTTCACCGGGGCGGCATTGCAGGTGCAGATCGGCCTGCCGCGCGCTGTCGGTCTTGCGCGGATCGATAACGATCAGCTGCATCCCGCGCTTCTTGGCATCATGCAATTTCTTCGCCGGATTCATGCCGAGACCGCCGTTCATCGATACGATCGGATTGGTGCCAACGAGCATCAGACCGTCCCAGTCACCGACACGCGGTGCACCGGCCAGCCACGGGCCAACCAGCGCGCGGGCAATACCCTTCCCCGGCTGATCAATCGTGACGCTGTCGTAAACCGAGGTCGAACCAATCGCATCCATCAGCGCGAGGATGAACGCATGGCCGTTGAGATTATTATAGCCGAAGGTGCCAACATAAGAGGCGACACTGTCCGGACCATGTTCTGTGACAATGGCTTCGATCTTTTCTGCAATTTCCTCGGCAGCGGTGCGCCAGTGGACCGCCTCTTTCTGGCCGTGTTTCATGCCCTTGTAGCTGGTCAGCAGGCGGGTATCGAAACTGTGATAATTGGCAAGCTGGCGCCCCTTGATACAGCTATAGCCTTCAAACTCTGGATTGTTCTTGTCGCCATGGGTCTTGATTGGAACACCGTCTTCAAAATCGACAATCAGGCCGCAATGGGCGTGACAGGCCCGGCACATCACATGTTTCTGTTCAATTGCCATTGTCGCTCTCCTGACTGATATTCCAGACCATTGCTTTTTCAAATTTAATCGTTCAATTAACAAGGAACGATTCCAAAAATAGGGCATGGCGGTGTGCGCTGCCACTGACCCTATTGATAAGATATCTCAGGAGCAAAGCCCCATGGCCAACAAGCCCGACGCAGCCGAATTAAAGGATTATAGCCAAGCCGCTGATGCGTGGTTCAAGGAGAATACGGTTCGTGACCCCGGGTTCATGCTGCCGTTGACCTTCATGGAGGTGTCAACTGATGAGCAGTTTGATTTCCTGCGTGAGTGGCAGCGTAAGGTCTATGAAGCGGGCTATCTGGGCGCGGCATGGCCGAAAGAATATGGCGGGGGCGGCCTGCACACGGATTTTCAGCGTGCGGCGACCCGGGCGATGAAAAAATATGACGCCCCGATCATGCTCAACGCGATTGGCAATGGCTGGGCTGGGCCGCTCATCCTTGATCTGGGATCGGAGGAGCAGAAACAGAAATATATTAAGGGCATGCTCAATGCAGAGGATATATGGTGCCAGGGCTTTTCCGAACCGGAACATGGCAGTGACCTTGGCAATGCGCAGCTGAAAGCGGTCAAGGACGGCGATGACTATGTTCTCAACGGGTCGAAAATCTGGACCTCGCTGGGCGATCGGGCGAAATATATGATCCTGCTCGCACGCACCGATTTCGAGGCAGAGAATAAATATAAGGGTCTCAGCTTTTTCCTTAATCCGATGAAGATTGACGGGATCAGCACCAGCCGGATCAAGAAGTTGACCGGTGAATATGGTTTTGTGCAGACCTTCTTTACCGACGCACGGATTTCTGCCGACTGCCTGTTTGGCGGGGAAGGCAATGGCTGGTCAATGGCGATGAAGACGCTGGAATATGAGCGCGGCGCCAAGGTTAAACCGGTCGGCGGCTATTTCGTCAAGGAACTGGATGTCATGCAGATTGTCGAGCTGGCAAAAAACTCGACGCGCAATGGCAAGCCCTTGCTCGACGATCCGGTGATGCGCGACAAGATGACGCAATATATGATTGATATCCAGGCGCTCAATCTCAACAACACCCGCCGCCGGATGCCGCAGCTGATGCAAGACAAGCCAATGGGCCTGCCGCTGATGAACAAGCTGGCGCGGACCGAGTTGATCCGCGAGCTGACCGAATTTTCGCTCGGCTTTCAGGGGACCAAGGCGGGCTATTATGTCGGCGATGAAAATGCTGTGGATGACGGTTACTGGCACCGCAGCTATCTCAACAGTTTCTCCGCGACAATTGGCGGCGGGACGTCGGAGATCCAGCGCAATATTGTCGCCGAGCATGCGCTTGGCCTGCCGAAGACGCGCTAAGCCTCATCACGAAAAATCAGGACGGAAAAATGGATAATCTGGGCAATATCGGCACGACCGAAGAGCAAATTGAATTGATGGATGTCGCGACCAACTTCTGCCGCGACAAGTCGCCTATCGACAAGGTTCGGGCTCTAATGGAGGACGAGTTGGGCTATGATCCGCAGGTTTGGAAAGAGATAGGTGAACTCGGCTGGCTGGCCATCGCTATCCCCGAGAAACACGAGGGTGTAGGCTTGTCCATGGCCGAAGTTGTGCCGATTGCCGAGCAAATGGGCCGCAATTTAATGAATACGCCCTTTGCCAGCACAACAATCGCGGCACAGGCTTTGCTCGCTGGCGGCAGCGAGGCACAGCAGGCCGAGTGGTTGCCGAAAATCGCAGCAGGCAGTGCGGCTACTATGGCTCTTGCTGAAGAGAGTGGTGATTGGGATCTGAGCAATATCGCCTGTTCGGGTAAGCAAGAGGGTGGCAACCTCGTTCTATCCGGCAAGAAGCAACTGGTGCGTTGGGCGGATAGTTCAGAACTGACCATCGCTTCCATAAAGGTTGATGGAGATCTTCGCTTTGCATTGATCGAACGGAGTGCCGTGCCCGACGGTGCGCTGCGGCGGGAGTCGATTATTGATGAAACTGCACGCAGTTATGAGCTGACTCTGGACGGGGTGACGATTGCAGCAGATGCCCTGTTTGATGCCAGCCGGATGCGCGAGACCATCGAGAAAGTTGAACTCGCGGCCGGGCTCATTCACGCGGCCGAAATGTGCGGCGGGTCGCAGGCGGTCATCGACTATACGCTGGAATATCTGAAAACCCGCAAGCAGTTTGACAAGATTATCGGAAGCTACCAGGCGCTAAAACATCCCACGGTCGATAATTATGTCGAATATGAAAAAGCCCGGACGCATCTCTATAGCGCGGCGCATAGCTGGGGTGAGCAAGGCCGCGGCGAAGTTGCTGTTCGCATGGCGGCAGCGCAGGCCCATAGCAGCTACAGCCGTGCTGCGGATCGCTCAATCCAGTTCCATGGCGGCTTTGGCTTCACGCATGATTGCGACGCGCAATTGCACCGCCGCAAAGCTATATTTGACGGCGCGCTCATCGGCGACGCCGCTTATCAAAGGTCGAAACTGGCCGGCTTGCTATTCGATTAGGATTCAAAGGAGAGATCAATATGTCAGAAGTACTCACGGATATTCAGGACGGCTTTATCATCGTCACTATCAACCGGCCGGATGCGAAGAACGCCATGACCAAGGCAGCTGCCGAAGGTATCAGAGCCGCGATGGAGCAGCTCGACAATGACAATAGCCTCAATGCTGGTATCATCACTGGCGCCGGCGGAACATTTTGTTCGGGCATGGATCTCAAAGGATTTCTGCGCGGTGAAACGCCATCGGTGAAAGGCTATGGTTTCGGTGGCATCACCGAAAAGGGCCCGGAAAAACCGATCATCGCAGCTGTCGAAGGCTATGCCCTCGCCGGCGGTCTGGAACTCGCGCTGGCCTGTGATTTATGCGTCGCCAATGACAAAGCGAAATTCGGTATTCCTGAGGTGAAGCGCTCACTCGTTGCTGCGGCAGGCGGCGTGATCAAGCTCCAGCAATTGGTCGGCAAACGCATAGCGATGGAAATGGCTTTGACCGGAGATTTCTTCTCTGCCCAGCGGGCCTATGACGTCGGGTTCGTAAATCGCCTGACCGATGGTCCTGCTCTGGATGCAGCGATTGAATTGGCTGCGACCGTTGCTGCCAACGGTCCGCTGGCACTCAAGGCGACCAAGAAAATCATCAACGAAAGCTATGATTGGACCAGCGAAGAAGCTTGGAAAAAGCAGGCTGAGATTACCGGCCCTGTATTCACGTCCAAGGACGCACAGGAGGGATCGCTTGCTTTCGCACAGAAACGCAAACCCGATTGGAAAGGTGAGTAATCATGCCTGATATTGAACGGATCAACCCCGATACTTTGCCGGACGCCGCTGCGATGGGCTATTCGCAGGTTACGACTTGTACGCCAGGGAAGATGATTTTCATCTCTGGCCAGGTGGCCTGGACCCCGGGCGGCGATCCGGCCCCCGATAATCTGGCCGAACAGGCGAAGATGGCGAGTAGCAATCTCGGTAAGGCACTGGCTTCGGCTGGAGCCGGGCCAGAGAATATCGTTTCCGCCCGCGCTTTCATCGTCGACTATACCGAAGAAAAAGGCGCGGAGGCCTTTCCCGAGATACTCGCCTCTCTTGGCGGGAATCAGGTCGCCTTCACTCTGATCGGCTGTGCAGCATTGGCGTCCCCTGACCTGATGATTGAGATAGAGGCGATTGCGGTTGTCTGAACCTACAGCGACAGGCAGCGGAGATATTGTTGATCTCTGGTCTGCTGATCAAGAATTGCCATCCTGGTTCACCGAGGCGCTTGATATGCCGCGTGAGGAAGCCTTTATCGAAGTGGATGGACATAAGGTCCATTATTTCCGCTGGGGCAAGCGCGGTAATCCCCCGCTGCTGCTGACGCACGGCTTTCTAGCCCATGCTCGGTGTTTTGCGTTTATCGCGCCGTTCCTCGCCGAGGATTATGACATTATCGTCTATGATCTGGCCGGCATGGGAGAAAGCGAAATTGGAGCAGTGTTTGAAGGGGCACAGCGCGCCGAAGATATGGTCGCTCTCGCCGATGCGCTGGATCTTTTTTCCGGCCCAGTGAAACCGAAGATCATCGCTCACAGCTTTGGTTCGGGTGTAGCTCTGACGGCGATGGAATTGGCTGGAGAGCGATTTGGCGGATTGATTATCTGCGACTTGATGATCATGCGGCCAAAGAGACTCATGGAGCATTTCAAGGGTGGCGGCGGTCCTCCAGGTTCAGGCAAGTCGGACCGGCCTACCAATGTCTATCCTGACTATGAGACGGCGCGCGGACGCTTCGTACTCGCGCCTTTGCAAGATGTGCAGACGCCTTTTTTGTTGGAATATATGGCTTATCACAGCATGCGCCAGGTTGAAGGCGGTTGGACCTGGAAATTCAACCCCAAGGTTTTTCACCGCAGCGAAAATGATCAGGCCAAATGGATGCAGGCTCCGCAACGGATTGTTGATCTGCCGCACCGGCTAGCGATTATCTATGGCGAGAATAGCAGATTGTTCGATGATGACAGCGCGGCCTATTTGCGTGAGTTGGGGGGTGCACATATTCCGATGATTGCAGTGCCCAAGGCGGAACACCATCTTATGCTCGATCAGCCGCTTGCATTTGTGACGTCGCTGCGCTCTGTTCTGGCTTTGTGGGATGTTCCATAAGCCAGAAAGAGGTCTAGTCATGAGCGGCAATTCCAGAGCACGTATCGTTTCGGTGGTTCAAGCCGGATCCGATCCCTTCGATACACCATCGACGCTGAACAAATTTGCAGACCTTTTGTCGGAGGCCAAAACTGGAAAGAGTGAACTGGCCGTGTTTCCGGAGGCCTTTGTTGGCGGCTATCCTAAAGGTGTTGATTTTGGAGTTCGCGTTGGGTCGCGGGATGATGCAGGGCGGGAATTGTTCCGGCTCTACTCTGACAATGCCATTGCACTGGGCTCCGCTGAATTTGAGGCTCTAAGTGAAACAGTTGCTGCCAATGATCTGGCTGTGGTTGTTGGCGCCATCGAACGCAAAGGCGCGACGCTTTATTGCTCGACTTTCAGCTTTGAAAGGGATGGAAGCCTGCTCGGTGTGCATCGCAAGCTGGTGCCGACCGCGATGGAGCGACTGATCTGGGGACAAGGTGACGGCAGCGATCTCCCCGTAATGGACAGCAGCGCCGGCCGGTTGGTCAGCGCTATCTGCTGGGAAAATTACATGCCGCTGCTGCGGAGCTATTATTACGACGCGCAGCCCGATTTCTACTGTGTCTCCACCGTTGATGACCGACCGGTATGGGTGCCAACGATGCAAACCATCGCATTGGAAAGCCGCGCCTTTGTCTTGTCAGCCTGCCAGTATCTCGAGCGCGGGATGATCACCTTGGATGCAGAGCAATTTGACGCGATGCAAGGGAATGATTCTGATAGCCTGTTGATCAATGGTGGCAGCTGCATCATCGCTCCGACCGGAGAGGTAATCGCAGGACCGGTATTCGGTAAGGAAACAATCCTGACCGCTGAAATTGATCTGAATGACCGGACGAGGGGCAAATTCGATATGGATGTTGCTGGCCACTACGCACGACCAGATATTTTTGAATTGCAGGCCAATGTGGCACCGCAGAAAAATGTTCGTAAGAACTAAAACAACCCGGGATCGTCTGGGCCATCCATATGTGCTAATATTGGTTTCTCAAAAATGATAGATTTACTGGGAGGAACTGATGGGAGAGTCAGCGCGACCGAAGATTGTTAGCCATGAAAAATGGCAGTCGGCGATCGAAGAGCTTCGTATTAAAGAAAAGGAACTGACCAGATCGCAAGACGCGATCAATGCGATGCGCCGGCAATTGCCGATGGTGAAGGTAGAGAAAGACTACGCGTTCGAGAGTGAACATGGCGAGGTCAGTTTGTTGGATCTATTTGAAGGCCGAAAACAGCTGATAGTTTACCATTTCATGTTTGCACCTGACGCTGATGCTGGTTGTCCGGGTTGTTCGTGGGTGACGGACGCCATGTCTCATCCCGCCCATCTGAATGCGCGAGACA
The DNA here is from genome assembly GCF_900149705.1 of Sphingorhabdus sp. Alg231-15. Lineage (NCBI taxonomy): Bacteria > Pseudomonadati > Pseudomonadota > Alphaproteobacteria > Sphingomonadales > Sphingorhabdaceae > Sphingorhabdus > Sphingorhabdus sp. Alg231-15. The sequence continues at coordinate 2,369,762 of NZ_LT703001.1, forward strand.
CGTCTATCGTGCTCGTAGCGCGCGCGCCGTTGGAGAAACTCGTGCAATACAAGCAGCGCATGGGTTGGGATCTGCCATGGGTTTCATCCTTTGGCAGCGAGTTCAATTATGATTTCAACGCCACCAATGATGATGGTGAAAATCATGTCGCCAGCGTGTTCTTGCGCGATGGCGATGATATCTATCGCACCTATTATACCGATCAGCGCGGCGTAGAGCATTTGGGCAGCCACTGGACTTGGCTCGATCTGACGCCATTTGGCCGCCAGGAGCCCTGGGAAGATTCACCTGATGGCTGGCCCAAAGGAGAAATGTTTTGGGATAAGCGGCATGACGAATATGGCGAATGAGATAGCAGTCATGCATGCGAACGGACCGAGTTTATTCGCCTTTGACCAAGGCGCAACAAATATAGTCCGGGAAGGGTTGCAACGCAGAAAATAATAATGATCGCTGCGATATATCCCGATGGATCACCGGCACTGTCGGCTATGACGGGGCCGAAGAAATTGTCGAGATCACCCATGGCGTTGATAAAGCTGTGAATCGCAATCGTCGGCCAGACAGATTGTGTGTAAACTGTGATTCCAGCGAACCCGATGCCCAAAAGGGTTGCATAAACCACTTGCGGCAACACATCTCCGACAGGTGCATTTTGAAGGTTCGATAGATGGGCAATTCCAAAGATCAGAGCCTGCGCAAAAGCTGCCAGAAAAATGGCATTATCCCGCTCCTGCCAGCAACGATAGAGAAAATAGAAGCAGAAACCCCGCAGTAATATTTCTTCAAACAATCCGGTTGAAACGCTGTTGTAGATCCATCCTGTGACGCGAACGGCGTCGAAGCTAAGCGTATCCCAATTGACAGATAACAGGTTGATCAGCCCAATCAGTCCCATCGGTACGACCGCGAACGGCCAGTTTCGTGGCCAGTTGCGGATGGGATTGTTTAGTCCGGTTGCGTCAAACAAGTTAAATCGTCTCAGCAATATGATGACCGCGATACAGAGTAAAATTTGCAGGCTGCTGTGCATCATGTCTTCGGCAAAACGCGATGAGAAAGGATAAAGACCAGCAAGCTTGAAGAGTGATATGCTTCCAATCACGAGAAAGATTGGCAGCAGTAGAGGGTAGCGAAGCAACGTGGAGGCGTTGGAAATATTGTTCATTTCGTGATGCTAGCGTTCCAATTTCTATCGCGATTTGGCAATTCGATGAAAATACGCGCTGCTTCGATCAGTATTTACGCGTTTTTGATCGTAAGGCCGCCATCGACCGGAATGATTGCACCGGTCAGAAAGCTGGCGGCCGGTAGCACGCAGGACAAGGTCATGTGCGCAACTTCTTCCGGGATGGCATAGCGGCGCAGTGCTACGCGGCGCTTGGCGTAGATGGTTTTATGCTCCTCCGAAATCGCATCGGTAATGCCCGTGCGTATCGGTCCGGGACAGATACAGTTGACCGTAATGCCCTCGCGGCCGAGATCAACGGCCAGGCCTTTCGTCAATCCAATCACGCCATGTTTGGCCGCGACATAAGGACTGTTGCCCGGGGAAGCGCCCAAGCCTTCGGTTGATGCGATATTGACGATCCTTGGATGTTCGGCTTCTCTGAGGTGAGGTAACGTCGCGCGGATCATCCGCTGGTGGGCTGCCAGCATGACCGAGAGAGTTGGCTCCCAACTATCCTCATAGCTTTCTTCCGCCACATCAGCCGGAATCGCGAAACCGGCATTGTTGACGAGAATATCAATAGCACCGAAGCTGTTGGCAATATCGGCAACAACCGCCTTGATGATGTCAGGGTTGCTGACATCCAGGGCCCAGGCCTCTGCCGAGCCGCTATAACCAGCCGCCGTTATTTCCTGGACAACTGCGTCGCAGCGCGCCTGATCGAGATCAGTAACTGCGACTGTCGCACCTTCAGACGCAAACAGATGCGCTGTGGCACGGCCCATGCCACTGGCCGCGCCGGTGACAATTGCTTTCTTGCCAGCGATGGAACGGCTCAGCGGTTGATAGGGTTCCATATTAGGCTGCCAAATATCCTTCCAGCCGTCCGCGGATAATCTCATCCGCTTCGCTCATTATGCTGTCGATCAATTCCTTACAGGTTGGAATATCGTTGATCAGGCCGGCAACCATACCGCAGCTCCAGGCACCTGCATCCATCGTACCTTCCATCATGATCTGCGGGTAGACCCCTGCAACTTGCTCTATAATGTCGGTAAATTGCAGCTCGCTGCCTTTTTCCTTTTCAATCTCCAGCAGCTTCTCGACCGCTGTATTGTTCAGTACACGCTCGGTATTGCGCAGCGGGCGCATGACGAGGCGGGTATCGAGTTCGCTGGCGGCAACAATCGCGTCTTTGACGTTCTGATGCACCGGCGCTTCTTTCGTGGCGATGAAGCGTGTGCCCATGTTCATGCCTTCTGCGCCCATGGCGAGTGAGGCAACCAGCGACCGGGCATCGGCCTGTCCGCCTGAGCTGACGAATGGAATATCCAATTCATCCGCCGCGCGCGGGAGCAGGATCATGTTCGGGATATCATCTTCACCGGGATGGCCGCCGCATTCAAAACCGTCAACCGATACAGCGTCGCAACCAATGCTCTGCGCTTTTAGTGCATGACGCACGGCGGTGCATTTGTGGATGACTTTGACGCCGGCTTCTTTGAGGGACGGGAGATATTGGGCCGGATTATTGCCAGCGGTTTCGACCGCCTTGATATCATTGTCGATAATCGCCTTGATATAACCGGGATAGTCAGGCGTGTTGACGATTGGCAGGAAGGTCAGGTTGACGCCAATCGGCTTGTCGGTCAGCGCCTTGGCTTTCTTGATTTCCTTGTCGAGATCTTCTGGTGTTTTTTGAGTCAGACCAGTGATGATGCCGAGACCGCCTGCTTCCGAAACCGCGGCCGCCAGTTCGGCAAAACCCACATAGTGCATCCCGCCCTGAATGATCGGATGTTCGATGCCAAAAAGCTCTGTGATGCGTGTTTTCATGGGATTTGGTCCTCTTGCGTTGGAATGATTGGAGACGGTACGACGCGTCTCGAGAATCGGTTTAATCGAGCAGTTAACTAGCAATCCAGGCGCCGGTTGTCACGCCTTTCCAGATCTGGTCCGGTGACGTTACGGCAAGCTCTGCGCCCAGCAATTTGGACCAGCGATGCTCATTGCCAAGCGTATCGCGCCACGCCCACAGGCGACGCGTATAATGGTGCAGGTCATATTCTTGAGTATAGCCCATGGCGCCGTGCACCTGATGGAAGGGGACGGTGACGGCTTCGACGCTGTGACCGATCTGGACTTTGGCAATCACTGCTTCATGCCATGCTTTTTCCGGGTCATCAGCGTTGCTGGCAAGCGCGCTTGCGGCCTGCGTGGCGGCCATGGTCGCGGCTGCGCTCTCTGACGCGGCGACGGCGAGCTGATGCTGGATCGCTTGGAATTTCGACAATGGCCGGCCAAATTGTTCACGGTCGGAGACATAGGCGATGGAAAGGTTGAGCGCGGCCTCGATGGCGGAAGCCATCTGCACTGCACGTACCGTCAGGATCAAAGCCTCAACCGCACGCTGGGTTAAGTTGGTCCCAGCGCTCGCAACAGGCGTCGCAATGGAGAAATCCAGGCGCGTATCGCCATCGGGTGACAATGCGTGCCCTTCAGCTGCCGAGGCGTCGGCGCTTTTGTAAAGAGAAATGGCGCTCTTGTTTGTGTCAAACACCGCCACATGATCGGCTGCACCGGCGAAAGGAACGCTGGCTGTTTTGCCTTCCAGGATCGCGAACGTGGAAGCACCATCAGGAATTTCGATACCGGCCCGATCGAGCAACCAGTTCCCGATCAAGGTCTCGGCAAAGGGTACTGGTGACGCAGCCTCTGCGGAGACCCAGATGGCTCCGAAGACTTCATCATAGTCGGCACCAAAGCCGCCATTATCTTCGCTAACCCACGCCAGCGGCAAACCATTTTCGGTCAGCGCATCCCACAAGGCTCGCGGATATTTTCCAGCTTCGGCTTCATGTGGGACATCTCGTCCGCACAGATCGGTGTATATTTTTGCAGCCGTTTCAGCGACCATGCCTTCTGTATTGATCATCGCCGCTACCCTTATCTCAGACCCAGTTGCCGTGCGGTTATGCCCCGCATGACTTCCGTTGTACCGCCGCGCAGTGTGTTGGGCGGCGACCGCAAGATGCCGATATTGAGGATACGTCGCATTTCATCGCTCCACTCGTCCTCTGGCAGATCGTTAAGCAAAGCCCTCACTTGCAGAGTCAGATCATTTTCGAGGCGATTACCGAGATCCTTGACCAAGGCGGCTTCGGTTTCCGGCGACACACCCTGATGGAGCAGATTAGCGATGCCCCAGGACATACCGCGTAAGGTCCGCAAGTTAGCAATCAGCTTGCCGAGCCGTGCGTGAGAATCTGATCCCAACTTGCCGTGCAATTGGTGCAAGGCTGTTTCCAATGTGATGTAGCTGGACAGAAACCGTTCCGGGCCAGAGCGTTCCATGGCCAGTTCGCCCGTGACTTGTTTCCAGCCACCACCTTCTTCGCCCAAGAGGCAGTCGTCGGACACAATAACGTCTTCAAAATAGACTTCGTTAAAATGCGCGTCGCCCGACAGATCCGTAATCGGCTTGATGGTCACACCGGGTAGGCTGAGATCAATCATGATTTGCGAGAGACCAACATGTCGGTTGCGGCCATCAGCTGGCGAGGTACGCAAGATGGCGACCATATAGTGCGAAATATGCGCTCCCGACGACCAGATTTTCTGGCCATTGATTTTCCAGCCGCCTTCGACTTTTTCTGCCTTGGTTTTGACGTTGGCCAGGTCCGAACCCGCGCCTGGCTCCGAAAGGCCAATGGCAAAATAGCATTCCCCGGCAGCAATCCGCGGCAGGATATCCAGTTTCTGCTCTTCGGTCCCATGTTCGAGCAACATTGGTGCATGTTGCCGGTCCGCAATCCAATGGGCACCCACCGGAGCTCCCGCGCGCAAGGTTTCCTCTGTCACGATATAGCGTTCCAGTGCCGTTTTATCATGGCCGCCATATTGGCTCGACCAGGTCAGGCCGATCCAGCCATTTTCTCCCATTTTTTTGGAAAATTCGGTGTCGGAAGAGGCCATCCAGCATTCCGGCTCGGGGCGAAAATTGCCCGCTTCCCGCTCCTCTTTCAGAAACACCTGCAACTCAGAACGCAATTCTTCAAGCGCCGGTTCAGGCTGGACTACGGGAAAGTTGAATCGTTGCATCGACAAATGCCTCAGGGTTAAAATTCAGGGTGTTACGATGTTGAACTGCGGATCCACCGGATCAAGCGCTCCAAACATCGCCGCCATCAGTCCGACATTGCCTAGCACCCGCATATTGCCGGATACAATGAGCTCACGTGGTGTGATTTCCCGCATCAGCACCCGGGTAAAATCGCTCCGGCTGACGGTGATCTGCGCGACCGAACGATCAGTGGTGCCATCGCGTGGGAACATGACGCTTTTGCCGAGATCAACGCTGACTGCTTCGCCGCGATCCGGGAACGTGAATTGAATGATTCCACCAGCGCCCCTCATCCGTGCCGGATTAAAGCGCGCAGCCAAAGCATCGAACAAATCGACCGCCGGAATGCTGTTTAACACCCGCGCATTGGTAGTGGCGACCACTTCACCCCGGTCATTACCCTCACGCAGCTCCTTGGCACCCGACAGATAGATATTGCGCCAGGTGCCAGCTTCGGCCTGGAAACCAAGCTGTTCATAGGTGGAGGCGAGCCATTTTTTGGCTGCTTCATTGACCGGGTCAGCAAAGACGACATGATTGAAGACGGTGGCTGCCCAACGATAATCGCCGGTGGCAAAGGCCTGTTCGCCAACCGATAGCGCTTTGGCGGCACCGCCCATCGCCGCGACATATTTCCGTGATGCTGCAACCGGCGGTAACTCATGATAATGCGCCGGAACGCCGTCCCACCAACCGAAATAGCGCTGATATACTGCCTTTGAATTGTGATTGAGCGTGCCATAATAATCGCGGACGCCAAAATCTGTTGCCGCAAAATCAGGTTCGCCGATATTCTCGGCTATCTCGTGCATCGTGGCACCCTGATTGGCCTGGCGCAATGTCTGGTCGTGGACATAGCGATATAGACCGCGCTGGTTCTTCAAAGCGGCCTCAACATTCTCGCTGCCCCAGATTGGCCAGTGATGGCTGGCGAGCAGCACGTCAGACTTTTCGCCATATTTCGCGAGCATGGCATCAATCACCTTGCTCCATTTCAGAGTATCGCGGACCAGAGCGCCGCGGGGTGTCAGCACATTGTGGAAATTGCGGGTAGCCACTTCGGCACTATGCAGCGCTTTGAATTCGGGCAGATAAAAGACCAGTTCTGCTGGTGCTTCCGTCTCGCTGGCATCCATAAACTCAAAAGTGATGCCATCAATGGAGAGGGTCTCGCCATCCTTGCTCACCGTCTTGGTTGGCGGCAGCAGCGACAGGTCGCCTGTTGACAAATATTGCCCCAATCCAGTCCCAACATGGCCGGTCGGTCCGGCAGGCAGGTTGGTGCCGAACTGAAATTGTACCCGACGATTCATCGTGGTTCCGGCAAGCACATTCTCGCCAATGGATTCTCTCAGAAAACCATGTGGAGCAATGATCTGTACCTTGCCATATTGGATTTCCTGCGGTGTAACAACACCGCTTACACCGCCAAAATGATCGCCATGGCTGTGCGTGAAAATTACCGCCTGCACCGGGCGCTGGCCCAGTGTTTCATTGGCAAGGGCGAGAGCCGCTTTGGCCGGGGCAGGTGTCGTCAGCGGGTCAACCACAATCCAGCCGGTTTTGCCAGCAATCAGGGTCATTTGTGCGAGATCATAGCCGCGCAGTTGGTAGATGCCCTGTTGCACCTCGAACAGCCCATGGATGCTGTTGAGCTTGCCCTGCCGCCAGAGGGATGGGTTGACGGTATCGGGGGCCGCGTCTTTGACAAAATCAAACTGGCCGACTTCCCATGCAACCGAGCCATCTTCGTTCAGGATTTGCGCGTCCTCAATCTTCGCCAGAAAGCCGCGATTGGCATTGTCGAAATCCGTCTGATCAGCAATTGGCAAACGCGCTGCGACTCCTGCGTTGGCTGCTTTGGTTGACGCCGTAGCGACACCTTCCGGCGGCTCGCCTGCGGCCATGAGCAGCGGCGCTGCCATCAACGAAGCGGCGGTGAGATATCCTGGCGTCTTCATGATCATTCCCCCTTGAACACCGGTTTGCGCTTTTCAAGAATCGCATCGATCGCTTCCCGGTGGTCGTCGAGCTGTTGAAGAACGCCCTGAAAGAGAGCCGCCTGATCGAGATTTTCTTTCAATGTTACGCTTTGCGCCGTGCGGACCAATTCCTTGGTTTTGCGAATCGCCAGCGGGGGCAGGGCAACCACTTGCTCGGCCAGTTCATAGGCGCGTTTGAGCAAATCATCATTGGCCACTACCTCTGAGACCAAGCCATAATCGAGCGCCTTGTGGGCATCGATAAACTCGCCGGTGAACAGCATCTGGTTGGCGCGCGCCTGACCAATGATGCGGGGCAGCAGCCATGCGCCGCCGTCTCCAGGAATGATGCCGACGCGCAAGAAGCTTTCGGCAAAAATCGCATCTTCACCGGCAATACGGATATCACACATGGTGGTCAGGTCATTGCCAGCGCCAATCGCGTGGCCATTGACGGCCGCAATCACCGGAACCGAAATCCCGGCCATCGCCAACGGGATTTGTTGGATACCGGTTTTGTACCATTCTTCAATCTGCAGCGGTGTCATATTCTGCTCGGCGGTCATCGCCTTGATTTCATGCAGATTGCCGCCAGAGGAGAAGCTTTTCCCATTGGCTGCGAGCACCACGCAGCTCACACCCTTATCCGCATCGGCTTTTTTCATCGCATTGACTAACGATTCGCAAAGATCGGTCGACAACGCATTGCGTGTCTCCGGCTTGTTCAATGTTATCGTGACCACACGGCCTTGTTTGTCATAAAGAACGACGTCGCTCATAATTTCCCCACCTGTTCGCTGGCTTGAATCACTTTCTACTGGCGTTCATCCATTGCAGGCCCGCCCCGCTTCTGCAAGAGAGGGATCGGACTGAACCGATAAGCTGATGTTATGCAATCCCGCCGAAACTCTGTTCGCAATTACCATGAAACCGGCTTTACGCTGGTGGAACTCATGATTGTATTAGTGATTTTGGGCCTGATGGCTTCAATTGTGGTCTTGTCTTTTCCCGATGGTAGCAACGATCTGGAGCAGGATGCACAAAAATTTGCGGCACGAACGGCTGCGCTCCGAGACAATGCGATTTTGCAGTCCCGTCCCATGGCAGTGCAGGTGACACCTTCGGGTTATAGCTTTCTTGAGCGGCGCAAAGGTGGCTGGTCGGTGATCGAAGACAAGCCTTTTCGATCGACTAACTGGTCCAGCGGGGTGACAGCCGCTGTGGGTGATGCCGGGCCTTTGCTGATCAGTTTTGAAAGCACGGGGTTGCCCAGCGATCGGGCCGTCGTGCGTCTGGATTACAAGGATTTTGCGCGCAATATATTCATCGCCCCGATGGGAGATGTCCGGCTAGCTGGCGACGAGGAAACGCGGTGAAGATTTCAAGAAAATATTCCGGTGAACGCGGCTTCACGCTGATCGAGATGCTGGTTGCACTGTCGATTTTCAGCCTTGCTGCGCTCGCGTTGATCCGATTGCAAGGCTATACGACCCGCAATGCAGCCGAACTGGAATTGCGCGTAGTGGCTCAATCTGTCGTTCGCAACCGGGCGGTGGAAATATTGACCGACCCGCGCCCACCAAGTCTTGGTGAAAGAAGCGGTGAGGAGGAAAATGGCGGACTCAAATGGACATGGACACAAAGTGCCCGCCTGACCGAAGAGGGTAATTTCATCCAAATCGATATCACGGCGCAGGAAAAGGTCAGCGGCGCCCCAGCGGCGCTGACGATCTTGCGTCCGGCGAATATAATACTCGATGCGCCTGACCCGGGCCCACCGACTGAAAACTGAGCTTAGCGAAACACGACCGTCCTGTTGCCGTTCAGCAATATCCGGTGTTCACCGGCCCATTTCACCGCTTTGGCCAGAACCTGTGCCTCTATATCCCGGCCGATACGGATCATCTCCTCAACACTTGCCCGGTGGTCGACACGTTCTACTGCTTGCTCGATAATCGGCCCTTCATCAAGATCGGCGCTAACGAAGTGGGCGGTGGCACCGATAAGCTTTACCCCGCGTTCGTGAGCGCGGTGATAGGGTCTGGCGCCTTTGAAGCCGGGCAGAAAACTGTGATGGATGTTGATGCAGCGGCCAGCCAGTTTACCGCTCAGATCATCGGACAATATTTGCATATAGCGCGCGAGAATAAGATAATCGACCTGCTGTCTATCCATGATTTCCAATATCGCCTGCTCCTGCTCGGCTCGATTATCGTCAGTCACAGGGAGGTGATGGAACGCGACATCATGCCATTCGGTCAGGTCACGCAGGCTATCATGATTGCTGACTACACCGGCAATATTAACCGGCAGCCCCCCGGTTTTCCAGCGGTGAAGCAAGTCATTGAGGCAATGACTGCCCTTTGACACGGCAATGATGATGTTGGGTTTTTCGGCGCCGCTGACCAGTGTCCAGTTCAGCGCATAGCGCGTGCCGACGGCTGAAAACTTCTCGGTGAGGGCTTCCAGGCTAGACGGAAACTTGTCGCCGGCTCCTTTAAACTCGACTCGCATGAAAAAGCGCTCCAGTTCGAGATCGGCATATTGCTGACTGTCCAAAATAAAGCCGTCATGCTCGGCTAGAAAACCGGTCACGGCGGCCACCAGGCCCACCCGATCTTCAGCAGTCAGTGTGAGAATATAGTTTTCGATCATGAACCTATCGCCTTTTCAGCTCCCAATTGACGCAAAGCAGACCATTTGAAAAGCGGGATTTACCCTTGTGCTGATTTCTGCAGCGATTAGAAGCCTCAGCAAGACATCCGAAGGACAGGACCGAATATGAGTGAAGATGAATCATGGGATCTCGATGATTTGCCGGAAGGCGAAGATTCTCAACTCGAGTGGTGGGATTTTGATGACCGGGCTGAAATGATCGAAGCCGTCGTCGGCGATATTGCATTCATCATCGAAAGCGCGCTTGATGCCCGCGGTGAAGCGTTGCTGGCACTGCCGGTGAGCGAAGACGCCATGCCGGTGCTAGAAGCCTTGGCAGCAAAGCAGATCAAGTGGAAATATGTCACGATCATCCCGACAGATGATTATCTCGTTCCAGTTGATGATCCGCGCAGCCATGTCAAAACCCTCGCGCAACTATTTATGACGCGCGGTGCCCGGGTGCTGCCGATTGCGACCGAGAATGATGACTATCATCTCGCGGGCGGTGCCGCCGATGCGCGGCTTCAGGATACCAAATGGCCACCGGATCTCATCTGGCTCGGCATGGGTGAGGACGGTAGCACCGCTGGTCTGGTAGAAAGTGCTGATCTGGAAGAAGCGTTGGACGGCCCTAAGGAAAAGCGGGCGGCTGGAATCATGCCGGACAATGGCGACACGCCGCTGGTGACAATTACGAAGGCCGCCATTTGCGAAGCGCGGACGGTTCTGGTGCTGCTCAATGGCGCCGGCTCCCAAATGTATCTGGAACAGGCCATAGGCGAAGGTGCGGGCAGCATGGCTTCCATCGGCCGCGTCTTTGCTGACCTCACTGTGCCTGTGGATATCTATGTGGAGAATTAGAGGATTATTCTTTTCCTCTATGGATAGACGGTCAGACAATCCATTGATTTAACTGCGCGCTTAAACCATGATGGGAAAAACGCGAATCGCCATGCTCAAACAAGGCATAGGCGGTCGCCCCCAAATGGAGAGACGCAACCGATGCATCCTTATCTGCATGCTCAGGAAAATCCCGATAAGCCAGCGATCATCATGGCCAGTACTGGCGCCGTTGAAACTTACGGTGAGCTGGACAAAGCGTCCAATCGCATGGCGCATCTCTTCCGCAAGGAGGGTTTGCAAATTGGCGACACGGTAGCGGTGTTGCTGGACAACCACCCCAATTTCTTTGACTTTGCTTGGGCCGCACAGCGCGCGGGCCTTTATTATGTTGCGATCCCAAGTCGTCTGACGGCTGCTGAAGTATCCTATATTTTGGGAGATAGCGGCGCAACGCTACTGATCAGCTCTGATACAAAACAAGGTGTCGTCGATGAATTGCACAAGCTCAACCCCGATGTGAAACAATTTCTCTATGGTGTGGAAGATAACCGCGCCATCGAGCAGGCGCTGGCCGAAATGCCGGACGACCCGATTGATGATCAGCGCCATGGTACAGATATGCTTTACAGTTCCGGTACAACGGGCCGGCCCAAGGGCGTGCGAATTCCGTTCCCCGAGGATGAAAATATTGCTGCGCCCAATGCACTGGTCATGATGGCGCAAGGTGCATTTGGTTTTCAACCAGGCTGTACCTATTTGTCGCCCGCTCCGCTTTATCATGCGGCCCCGCTGCGCTGGTGCATGACTGTCCACAAGATGGGCGGCACGGTCATCGTAATGGAAAAATTCGATCCGGAGCAGGCGCTGGCGCTGATTGAAAAATACAAAGTCGATGTCAGCCAATGGGTGCCGACGCATTTCAGTCGGATGCTCAAACTTCCCGAAGAGACGCGGATGAAATATGATGTGTCCAGCCTGACTTGTGCGGTTCACGCCGCGGCCCCGTGCCCCGTTCCGGTAAAGGAAAAGATGATCGAATGGTGGGGCCCCATAATCCGCGAATATTATGCGGGATCAGAGGGCAATGGCTTTACCTTTATCAACTCGGAAGATTGGCTGGGACATAAAGGCTCAGTCGGCAAGGCTCTTCTAGGCATTGTCCATATTTGTGATGAAAATGACGAAGAAGTGCCCGTAGGTGAAGAAGGGCAGATCTATTTCGAAGGCGGTGCGCCAGTAAAATATCATAATGACCCCGAAAAAACCAAAGCCGCACACAATAAGCATGGCTGGACCTCGCTCGGCGATGTCGGAAAAGTCGACGAGGACGGCTTTCTCTATCTGACCGATCGCAAGAGCTTCATGATCATTTCAGGCGGTGTAAATATCTATCCGCAAGAGATTGAAAACCTATTGGTGACGCATCCGAAAGTGGCGGATGCCGCCGTTATCGGCGCACCGGACGATGATATGGGAGAAAAGGTCGTCGCGGTGATTCAGCCGATGGATATGGCCGATGCCAATGACGATTTCTCCCAGGAGCTGGAAGCCTATTTGCGCCAAACTTTGTCGGGCGTGAAGGTCCCCCGGCAGATTGATTTTCGCGACGAATTGCCACGAGTGGCGACTGGTAAACTCTATAAACGCCTGCTCCGCGATGAATATTGGGGCAAGTCCGGTAGCCGAATCGTATAAGCGGAGGATGATATGAGCGCAGCACCACAAGCACCGGCATCGGTAGCATCAACAGTTATTGATCCTGTTGCCTATGCGGAATGGGACGGTCTGCTCGACACCTTTGATTGGTTGCGCGAAAACATGCCCGTCGCGCGCGTGGAAAATGGTGATCTGCACGATCCGTTCTGGCTGGTCACGGGCTATGATGATGTGATGCGGATCAGCAAGGACAACAAGACGTTTCTCAATAGTCCGCGCGGCGTGGTGTTTGGATTTCGCGAAGGCGAAGAGATTGTGAAAGCGGTGACGGGTGGCAGCCCGCATCTGGTCAATTCACTGGTTGCTTTGGATGCACCAATTCATCCGAAATATCGCCGACTGACCCAGGAATGGTTCATGCCAAAAAACCTGAAGCAGCTGGAAGCGGAAATTGGTGCACTCGCTAAAACAACGGTGGATCGACTGGTGGAGGCCGGAACCGAAGCGGACTTTGTTCCGCTGGTGTCCTCGCCCTATCCCCTGCATGTGATCATGCAAATATTGGGCGTGCCCGAGGAAGACGAGCAGCGTATGCTGTTCCTGACCCAGCAAATGTTTGGCGGGCAGGATGAGGATCTTAACAAGACCGGCATGGCAAATATGACGGCGGAACAGATCACCCAATTGGTCATCGGAGCGGTCGCCGATTTCGAAACCTATTTCACCAAAATCACCGAAGAAAAGCGTGCCAATCCGACCGAGGACGTCGCCAGCGTGATTGCCAATGCCAAGGTTGATGGCGAATATCTTAGCGACCGCGATATGGCGGGCTATTATATCATCGTGGCATCGGCCGGACATGATACGACATCGGCTTCGACAGCCGGCGCGATGATGGCACTGGCCCAGGACCCGGAACAGTTTCAGCGGCTCAAAGCCGATCGTGATCTCCTGCCCGGCATTGTTGAGGAAGCAATCCGCTGGACCTCGCCAGTACAGCATTTCATGCGCACCGCTGCTGAAGATGTTGACGTTGGCGGGGTGCCAGTTGAAAAGGGTGATTGGCTGATGATCAACTATGTCGCGGCTAATCATGATAATCGGATTTTTGACAATCCGCGCAAATTTGACGCGGCCCGTTCGCCTAATCGCCATCTGGCATTCGGTGCCGGGGCACATCAATGTCTTGGATTGCACATGGCGCGGATGGAGATGAAAATATTATTCAATGAACTACTCGACCGGATCGAAACGGTGGAGCTGGCGGGAGAACCCAGGCGGGCAAAATCCAGTTTTGTTGGTGGCCTCAAAACGCTACCACTTAGATATACTCTATCAAAATGACAGGCGGCGATAGTCTTGTAATAGTTTATAAGAAACCAAAATAGAAACGATACGGCAGAAATTCCAAAGGAGAGCGACATGATTACCCAATATAAGAATCTCATCAATGGCCAGATGATCGGCACGGACGATATGCTGGACGTGGTCAATCCCGCCAACGAAGAGGTAATCGGACAGGTGCCGTCCTGCGGCGAAGCTGAGTTGAACGAAGCGGTCGCCGCTGCGCGCGCGGCTTTCCCGGCCTGGAGCAAGAAATCAATCGACGACCGCCGTGCGGTGGTGCAGGCGATTTCCGCAACGATTAAAGAGAATAGCGACGAGCTTTTCCGCCTGCTGACCGCAGAGCAGGGCAAGCCGCATGCACAGGCACAAGGCGAAATTATCGGTGCGTCGATGATGGCTGGCGCGCAATCGACGCTCGACCTCGATGACGAGATTAACGAAGATACAGACGAACGCCTAAGCCGTACCCGCCGGGTTCCGGTTGGTGTGGTTGGCGGCATCGTGCCGTGGAACTTCCCGGTCATGATGGCGGTGCAGAAAATCGCGCCAGCGCTCTTGTCCGGTTGCACCATCGTCCTGAAGCCATCACCGTTCACGCCGCTGACAACATTGCGGCTGGCGGAGCTGATTAAAGATGTCGCCCCTGCTGGTGTGGTGAACATTCTTACCGGCGAAGATAGCCTCGGCCCGTTGATTACTGGCCATCCCGATATCGACAAGATTACCTTCACCGGCTCTACTGCGACTGGCAAGAAGATCATGGAAGGCGCTTCCAAGGATCTCAAACGGATCACCTTGGAACTGGGCGGAAATGACGCGTCCATCGTTCTGCCAGACGCCAATGTTGAAAAAGTGGCCGAGCAGCTATTCTGGTCCAGCTTCACCAATGCGGGCCAGATCTGCGTTGCAGCGAAACGCATCTATATCCACGAAGATATTTATGACGAATTGAGCGCTGCCATTGCCGAATATGCCAAGCATGTGAAGGTTGGAGACGGCGCGCAGCAAGGCACAGCGGTTGGTCCGATCCAGAACAAGAAGCAATATGACCGTGTGCTGGAGCTGGTTCAGGATGCCAAGGATAATGGCTATAAGTTCCTCGTCGGCGGCGACCATGATCCCGATGTGCCTGGCTATTATATGCCAATCACTATCCTCGACAATCCGCCGGAAGATGCACGAATTGTGGCTGAGGAACAATTTGGTCCGGTCATGCCGCTGATGAAATTCAGCACAGAAGACGAAGTGATCCAGCGTGCCAATGACAGCGAATATGGTCTGGCTGGCGCAGTCTGGACCGCCAATCCCGACAAGGGCGTTGAGATTGCAGAGAAGCTCGAAACCGGGACCGTGTGGGTAAACGAATTCCTGCACCTGTCACCATTCGCCCCGTTCGGTGGCCACAAACAATCCGGCTTTGGCGCGGAATATGGCAAGGAAGGCCTTCTCGAATTCACCTATCCGCAGGTGATCACAGTTAAGAAGAATAATGTGCCCGCTTAAGGCACTTGCCTAAAATGTGGGTTATGTTGGAACAAAGCCGGTTATCACTATTGTGATGATCGGCTTTTTCATTTGACGCTAGGGCAGCGCAGGTTTAATCGTTCAGTTAAATTTTGGATTCTCACGCAGTTTTTAAGGAGCAGGAAGATGGCAGAAGCCTATATTGTAGATGCAGTACGGACCGCAGGTGGCCGACGTGGTGGCCGATTGGCCGGCGTGCACCCGGTCGATCTTGGCGCAGCGACTCTGGACGCGATTGCCGACCGCAACGATTTTGATGCGGCGGCAATTGAGGACGTGATCACCGGCTGCGTCATGCAAGGCGGCGAGCAGTCCGGCGATGTCGGCCGCAACAGCGTATTGGCATCCAAGCTGCCTGACAGCATCCCTTCCGTTTCTATCGACCGTCAGTGCGGATCATCGCAGCAGTCAATCCAGTTCGCAGCCCAGGGCATTATGTCCGGCACGCAGGACATGGTTCTGGCGCACGGCATTGAAAGCATGACGCGCGTGCCTATGGGGTCAACGTTCAAGCTGTTCAAAGATGCTGGTTTGGGCATCAACAAAAGTGAACGTCTCGAACAAGCCTATCCCGGCGTCCAGTTCAGCCAGTTCATGGGTGCTGAAATGCTGGTGAAAAAACATGGTTTCAACCGAGACGACCTTGATGCTTTCGCATTGGAAAGCCACCAAAAAGCGATTTCCGCGACTGAATCTGGTGCTTTTGAAAATGAGATTGTCGCCGTAAAAGTGGAAACTCCTGAAGGCGATGAAATGCACAAGGTGGATGAGGGCATTCGCTTTGATGCCAGCATGGAAAGCATCGGCGGCGTGAAAGTCCTGCAAGAAGGTGGCGCGATCACGGCGGCGAATGCTAGTCAGATTTGCGATGGCTCCAGCGCTGTTTTGGTTTGTTCGGAACAGGCCCTGAAAGACCATGGTCTGACGCCCCGTGCGAAGATCGTCAATCTGACAGTGACGGCAGGTGATCCAGTGATCATGCTGGAAGAACCGCTATTCGCAACCGACCGGGCGCTGAAACGTGCGGGCATGAATATCGGCGATATTGATCTCTATGAGGTCAACGAAGCATTCGCTCCTGTGCCGCTCGCTTGGCTGAAGCATACCGGTGCAGACCGCAGCAAGATCAACGTCCATGGTGGCGCGATTGCTTTGGGCCATCCACTCGGCGCTTCCGGTACCAAGCTGATGGCAACACTGCTCAACGCAATGGAGAATCGCGGTTCCAAATTTGGTCTACAGACCATGTGCGAAGGCGGTGGTCAGGCTAATGTCACGATTATCGAACGTTTGAATTAAGTTTAAAACAGAAAGAAAATTCATGGAACTCAACAACACAATGTCGGCGGTAGTTACAGGCGGTGCCTCTGGCCTCGGTGCAGCGACAGCGCGGCGCTTGGCTGAAAAAGGCGTAAAAGTTGCCTTGTTCGATTTGAACGAAGAAAAGGGTGAAGCGCTCGCGGCCGAACTGGGCGGCGTTTTTTGCAAGGTCAATGTGACCGATGATGAAAGCGTCGATGCCGGCTTTGAAAAAGCGCGGGCCGCTATTGGTCAGGAGCGTATCCTGGTCAACTGTGCCGGTATTGGTAACGCAATCAAGACTGCGAAACGCAGCCGTGAAGATGGCTCGATTAGCCATTTTCCCTTGGATGCGTTTAACTTTGTCATCCAGGTAAACCTGGTCGGCACCTTCCGTTGTATCGCAAAATCGGCGGCTGGTATGCTGACGCTTGATCCTCTCGACGACAATGGCGAGCGCGGTGCGATGGTCAACACCGCTTCTGTTGCGGCGGAAGACGGTCAAATGGGTCAGGCTGCTTATTCAGCATCCAAAGGCGGCGTGGTTGGTATGACCCTTCCAATCGCACGCGATCTGATGGCTGAAGGCATTCGTGTAAACACGATCCTGCCAGGTATTTTCGACACGCCGTTGCTCGCTGGCGCACCCGACAAAGTTCGCGATGCTCTGTCCGCATCAGTTCCTTTTCCGAAACGCCTCGGCCAGCCTGACGAATATGCCAAATTGGCCATGTGCATGATCGAAACCGGTTATTTCAACGGCGAAGATGTGCGGCTGGATGGCGCGATCCGTATGGCACCACGGTAATCTCGAAACCCCTCCCGCTTCGGTGGGAGGGGTTTGATACACAGGACCCTCCCCATGACCTATACCCAGATCCAATATGACGTCGCCGACAATATCGCGACCATCACGATCAACCGTCCGGAAAAAATGAATGCCTTCACCAACACCATGTTGAAGGAAATGTGCGACGCCTTTGATCAAATTGATGCCGATGATGATGTGCGAGCAGTAGTCGTTACGGGAGCGGGTGATCGCGCCTTTTGTGCCGGTGCTGATCTGACACCAGAGGGCGGCGGCAAGCCATTTGCTAGCAGCGATCCGGTGGAGGATTATTCAGACCCACGGGTGCGTGATGGCGGCGGCAAGCTGACTTTGCGTATCTATCAATGCCTTAAACCGGTCATTGCCGCGGTCAATGGCGCCGCCGTTGGTGTTGGTGCAACGTTGCAACTACCGATGGACATTCGCCTCGCCAGCGAAACAGCGCGGTTCGGATTTGTCTTTGCCCGGCGCGGCATTGCCCCCGATGGCGCGGCGAGCTGGTTTCTGCCGCATATAGTTGGCCGGCCACAGGCATTGGAATGGTGTATGACCGGGCGGGTGTTCAATGCGCAGGAAGCATTGGATGGTGGACTAATCCGCTCGATCCACAAGCCCGATGAACTGCTCCCCGCCGCCTATGCGCTAGCGCGAGAAATTGTCGACAATACCGCCCCTGTTTCGATTGCGCTGACGCGGCAGATGCTATGGCAGATACCCTGCGCCGATCATCCGATGGAAGCGCACAAGATTGACAGCCGGATCATCTATAATCGCGCAAAATCTGGTGATGCTGCAGAAGGGATAGCGAGTTTCCTGGAAAAACGCGATCCTGTCTATCCGGACAAAGTGTCGACCAATATGCCAGACACCTTCCCTTGGTGGGACGAACCTGTTTATAAGTAATTGCTTGAGGCGGACCTGCTTTGGTAAAGGCCTGCCGATTGAGGGGAAATATAATGAGCGCCGAAAAACAGGCTGAAAAAAACGGGGATATTGACGGGGCGAGCGCGCGCGGAAAACTGATCGAGACAGCCAGTCAGATCATGCGTGAGGGCGACACGATTGATATTTCCTTTAGCGAACTGTCGGTGCGGTCTGGTCTTAACAGTGCGCTGGTCAAATATTATTTCGGCAACAAAGATGGCTTGTTGGAAGCGATCCTCGAGCGCGACATGACCAAGATTGTCGAGGATGTCGGGCTTTTAATCGCAAAGGATATGCCGCCTGAGGACAAGTTGCGCCACCATATTGGCGCGGTGATAGATACCTATTATCAATATCCTTATATTCACCGCCTGACGATGCGGCTGATCCGTGATCTGCCACCTGAAGGCGCGCGCGCTATTGCTGAAAAATATCTCAAACCCTTGTCGGAAGCCTATAGTATTTTCGTTGGCGACGGCATTAAAACAGGTGTCTTCCGTAATCTTGACCCGCAGCTCTTTTATTCTGCGGTTACGGGTGCGGCAGATCGGTTTTTCACCGGCAAGCTGGTTTGGAAATATTGCTATGGCCGCGATGATTTTCACGAGAAGATGCGTGACGCATATCGCGAACAGACAGTGGATCTGATCATGGCCGGAATTCTGGCCTGATATAATCGGCAAGAGGCCGCGCTGGTTACCGATATTTGCAAAGGCTCGCAATCGTCGATAGTTGAATAAATATGCAGATAATAAGAAAGCTCAGCCCGCTTCGAGAAGCGCTGGGTACCATCAGGCAAAGCAAATCCACACTCGGCCTGGTGCCGACAATGGGGGCTTTGCATTCTGGTCATATGCAGTTGGTCGAGACTGCACGAGCGCAATGTGATGCGGTTGTGGTATCGATATTCGTCAATCCGACGCAATTTGGTGAAGGCGAAGACCTTGACGCCTATCCTCGCCAGGAAGCCGCTGATGCGGCGCTTCTGGAAACAGCGGAGGTTGATCTTATCTGGGCTCCAACCGTCGATCAGGTCTATCCGGATGGCTTCGCCACCAATATTGGTGTCAGCGGGGTCAGCACCGGCCTTTGTGGTGGATCGCGTCCTGGGCATTTTGACGGGGTTGCAACGATAGTTGCAAAATTATTCAATCAGATCAGGCCTGATGCAGCCTTTTTTGGCGAGAAAGATTATCAGCAGCTTGCGGTTATCCGGCGAATGGCTCGCGATCTTGATTTTACGCATGATATCGTCGGTGTGCCGACCGTTCGCGATCATGATGGCCTGGCCTTGTCGTCGCGTAATGCCTATTTGACACCCACGCAACGTGATCAGGCCGTTGCTTTGCCGGACACCATGCGAGAGGCCGCCAGCACCATCTCGAACGGTGGTGATGTTGCTTCTATTTTGGATGGCGCAAAAGCGAAATTGCTCGCTTCGGGCTTTCAAAACGTCGATTATTTCGAACTCAGAAATGCCGAAACACTTGAAAATATGACTGTTTTTGACAAACCCGCCCGTTTGTTGGCCGCAGCGCATATTGGCAGCACAAGATTGATCGATAATATCGCTGTAGCTTAGCTTTCGGGCGGGATGCGTTAACCTTGCAAAAACATGTAAAATGTCGTTTTTTCGAGGTTTTAGTGACCCATCCGGCAAGTTTTTGCCGATCCCGTTAACCATTCTTTTAAGAAATTGCTGTGAAAGTCCACCTGTCGCCAAAAGAGGCGCATTAGGAACAGGGACTTGAAGACTATGGGCAACAGCATGAAAAGCGCAGCCTTTTTGATTGAAAGCCGGCTCGCAGAAGCCGCACAGGGTAGCAGCAATGCTTATTTTGATCTCGGAGTGATTTATTCAACCGGTTCAGAAGGTGTGGATGTTGATCTGGTCGAGGCACATAAGTGGTTTAACCTGGCGTCGCTATCCGGCCATGATGAGAGCAAAGTCTGCCGCGCAGAAATTTCACTCGAAATGACCGCTAGAGAAATTGCCGAAGCACAGCGCGAAGCACGCAGCTGGTTGCAGGAAACCTCTCGCCGCGCTGCCTAATCCTGCTTAGCCGGATTTCTTAAACGGCCCCATATCGGCCAGAAATTCGATATCAGCGGCGACCGCCTGCCGCTCTCGGTCCAGATAATCGGCTATAGCTGAACGAAACCCAGGATCGACAATATAATGAGCCGACCAGGTCGGTACGGGTTGATAACCACGCGCCAGTTTATGACTACCTTGCGCACCTGCCTCCACATATTTCAGACGCCGCAGGATCGCGGCATCAATGGCCTGATAGTAGCAAAGCTCGAAATGCAGGAACGGGATGTCGCGAGTACAGCCCCAATAGCGGCCATATAAAGTCTCTTCCCCGATAACATTCAACGCACCGGCAATTGGAACACCATCTTGCAGTGCCAAAATCAGCAGTAATTTGTCGCTCATCTTCTCATGAAGCAGGTCGAACGCCGCACGTGTCAGGTAAGGTGTGCCCCATTTTCGGGCGCCGGTATCTTGATAGAATATCCAGAAATAGTCCCAATATTCGCTGGTAATATCAGCCCCGGAGACATGGATGATGTCTACCGCCTCTTTGGCTCTGCGCCGCTCTTTCCTAATCGCTTTACGTTTGCGGGACGATAGAGCGGCGAGAAATTGCTCAAAATCAGCATAGCCATCATTGCGCCAATGAAATTGGCTGTCTGATCGGATCATCCATCCGGCTTCGCGGAAATAATCAAGCTGGTTCTCGGCAACAAAGGTCGCGTGAACGGATGAAATCCGGTTATTGGCAGCCAGCTGTTCGGCTGCACGCAAAAGTGGCACAGCCATGGCTTCATCGCGCAACAACAGGCGGGGCCCGGGCACTGGAGAAAACGGAGAAGCAACCTGGATCTTTGGATAATATTGCCCGCCAGCATTTTCAAACGCATGCGCCCACTGCTGATCAAAAATATACTCACCTTGACTGTGGGATTTCAGATAGCTGGGCAGGCAAGCCGCGATTTTCCCTGCTGTATCTTCGATCAAGATTGGCAGTGACTTCCATCCAGTCCCTGGTCCGACACTGCCAGACTCTTCCATGGCGGATAAAAAGGCATGGGAAACGAAAGGGTTATTGATTCCCGCACAGTTATCCCATTCATCCTGCGGCAGGCTTGCAATATCATCTGCTACGCGTGCGATGATCTCGCCGGGTTTTTCGGTTGATGTTGGGGGAGAATCAGACATGAACCGTTATGCTATCAGGTCTGCGGTAACTCATAAACCGGTTCATCAGCATGAATCTTTGCAATTTTTTCCTGACTTGCCGTGCGAACGGTCCAGGTAACGACCGGTAGACCACGTGCCCGGTTGGACGCGGCGAATGAGGAAGGAAAGTCCCGGACATCATAGGCGAGAAAATCAGGCTTTGCCGTCCACAGGCTTTGATGCCGTGCAATCTGTCCTTTGAGGTTTTTACTATCTTCCTCCGTGACAACCAATCCACGCACGATATGCGCCGCATTTTTGCGAAACCATGCGGAGACAAGTGGATTGAATGACATAATCGCTGCCTTGCCGGAATAGCCTTCCAATGCCCGGCGGACCGATAAGCATAGCGGACCGACGCGCCTGTCCTTGGATTTAATCTCGATCAGTATCGGCACCTGCCCGCCAATCTGTGTAAGTACGGCACGGAGGCGCGGGATCTTCCCATGGCCATCCTTGAGGTCAATCTTGTCAATATCGGACGCGCGCAAATTGGCCAGCATGCCTTGTTGTGCCGTTAACCGATCGAGCTCAAAATCGTGAAAGACGAACGCGGTGCCGTCTTCGGCAGCCTGGACATCACATTCGATACCATGACCAAGCTTTATCGCAGCTTCAAAAGCGGTCGGACTATTCTCTAAGACGCCGTTTCCATGCAACCCACGATGGGCATAAGGTTGTCCTTTGAGAAACGCGACCCGGGCTGGATCCGGCGCCGGTGCCAGCATCGCATCAAGCTGGCTTGATAGCGACAATTGCGTCTACCTCTACCGCCACGCCAAGCGGCAGGGCGGCAACGCCAACTGCACTGCGGGCATGTTGTCCGGCCGCGCCAAAAATGACCTCCATCATGTCGGAGCATCCATTGGCGACTTTCGGATGATCGGTATATTCAGCCGTACTGTTCACGAACACACCGAGCTTTACGATCCGGTCTACCCGGTCCAGTGATCCAGCCGCTTGTTTGATCTGTGCAGCAATCATCAGGGCACAGGCTTTCGCGGCATCCTGGCCCTCTTCGAGGGTCATGCCATCGCCCAATCGGCCGGTGATCAGCTTGCCGTCCGCCATCGAGACCTGTCCGCTAATATGGAGCAAGCCGTTTATTTCGACTGCCGGGACATAGGATGCGACCGGTGCCGCCGCTTTGGGCAGCTCGATACCTTTGGCGTTCAATGCTTTTTCAACATTATCTATCATAGCTTAGAATCAATCACGTCTTTGCAAACTGGTCAAGCTCTTCTGGCGGCAAATTGATAACCGGAGCTGCTTGACCGTCTTCGAATTTATCGGTGATCCAATCCAGTGCTTCGGACCACAGATCGATCCGGTCATGAGCTGCGGGATTGGTGTTGATATGTTTAGCAAGGATTGGTTCGCCAACCATTTGAAGGCGCCAGACGTCTGGAGCATATTTGGCGACGCTGCCATGTTGATGGCCGAGATCATCAACAAAGACAGTTACACTGGGATTATGATCGGCGACAATTTGCGCCAATGGTTCACCTTTACCACCTTGATTGCAATAGACTGGGAAATCGATCCCGACGGCGCGAAGTTGCTCAGCGCGCGCTTCTCGGCGATCATCTAGCAGGTTGGTCAGGATTACGACATCGGCGCTTTCCGCCAGCTTGTTTATGGCATCAACAGCACCATCAATCGCGCCTTGTCGGTGCATCTCGCCGTCAAAAAATTCCTTGAGCATCGGCCAGACGGCATCCTGAGGCACCAATGTGCCATCATGCTTGTGGCGCAGCGCGTCAACAAAACTTCCGGATTCCAGGTCGAAATGGATATGCTTGTCGGCATCCAGCCATTCACGGAACGGAACGACCATATGCAACAAGACTTCATCGCAGTCGCTTATCAAAAGCGGCTTTTGACTCATAAAACATCTCCTGAATTGTTCAGATATTGGGCGGCTGCCGCAAGTTTTTCGGGCGGAACGCCAATCGATTCTGCGCAGGAGACGAGATCGGGTTCATGATTGGCGAGAAAACCCAGGAGCGAGGACAGCATTGCGGGATCTTCCAACCCTGACCTTAATTCTCTGGGATCCAGCCCGGTCAACGCCAGCAAACGCTGGGCACGATCTTCATCCTGCAACACCCAGCCCAGCGCCTGCAGCGCCAAAATTTCAGATTCTGCGGAGATATTGCTGTTTGTTTCCATTTCGGCTTTCGCCTAAAGGGTTAACAGGGCGTTTGGAAGGGGCAAGTCATCTCGTGGCGAAAAGAGTTTTAGTTGTTGAGGATAACGAGCTGAACCTGAAACTGTTCTGCGACCTGCTGCGCGCGCATGGTTTTGTCGTCGAACCGGTCAAGGATGGACGGGAAGTACTGGAAAAAGCGCGCAGTTTTGTGCCCAATCTCGTGATCATGGACATTCAGCTGCCTCATGTCAGTGGGTTGGAGCTGATCGAGCAAATCAAGAAAGATGTTCAGCTCAAGATCATCCCGATCATGGCTGTAACGGCCTATGCGGGCAAGGGCGATGAAGACCGGATTTTAAGCGCCGGAGCAGAAGCCTATGTTTCAAAGCCAATATCGGTGGCGAAGTTTATCGAATCGGTACAGGGTGTCCTGCAACGCTAAGATCGCATCAAATTCTCGATTTTTCGATGAAAAAGCGGTTTACTTGATTTTCGCTTCTTTGAACTCGACATGCTTGCGCACAATCGGATCATATTTGCGCTGCACCATTTTTTCGGTGAGATTGCGCGGGTTTTTACGGGTTACGTAAAAAAAGCCGGTATCCGCCGTGCTGACGAGTTTGATTTTTACATTGGCTGGTTTCGCCATGGCGCATTCCTTAAAAGCGATTTTCTGAAATAGCGGCCTGGCCAATAATCCGGCGCAATCCGCTGTAATTGAGCGCGCTAATGCTGAAAACGACGACGATTGTCAAGAAAAAGCGAAGACATCTCGCGACCGCAATTGCCGATCGACCATTTACGGCCCTTTAACCATATTTTTGCATGGTGATCCGGTAATTTGGGACTTTGTCTATGGATCACGATCAAAATATGTTGGTACAGGCCGAAATGCTGGCTCTGCTCGAAGGCATGCCGGCTTCTCTGGTGGAAACGCATCCGGTACAATTCTTGATGCATCTTGATCAGGTGCGGCAAAAGGCTGCTCAACACCATCTGACCGCACTGCATGATCTCAGTTGCGCTTGCGAGGCCACGCTGCAACAGGCGCTGCAAAGAGGTTCTGGTGTGGTTGTAGCAGATTCCTATATCGCGGCGATGGAGGAAGCCCTGACATGCGGTCCGATTAACAGCGCCATGTCTGAGGCTCTACTGGCCAGCGTGGCTTTGCGGCTCGGTGGTCAGCCCTAACGGCCGCCCTTGTGGATGCATTTCTAACCTCCTTATTCGCGTTGCTTCTGGCGGAAATTGGCGATCGCCCACAGATATTATGTGCCGCTCTTGCCATTCGTTATGGCCGAGTTGTCCCGATTATCTGGGGATTGGGCTTGGCAACATTGCTCAATTGCCTGATCTCCGCGCTCGGCGGATCGGTTGTGAACGACTGGATCAGCGAGGAGCCATTGCGGCTCTTCTACGCCCTGTCCTTGCTTTTCGCAGGTATCGGCATGGTAGCATGGCGGCGGCCGGTTGATTTGCTAGAGAAGTGGACATTGGGGCCGTTCTGGACGTCGTTTCTGGGGCTCTTCATCCTGCAATTTGGAGACAAGGGGCAGTTCATATTGGCGGCAACCGCAGCACGCACCGACGCCTGGGCCTTCGCCGCAGCAGGCGGCTGGATAGGGGTGATGGCGGCTTGCGTTCCCGCATTGATATTACATGAAAAACTGGCCGAGATGCTTCCGATTAAGGCTATTCGTAACACGGGAGGCGGGATATTCCTCATCATTGGCACTGTGATGGCCTTGAGTGCGTGGGGAATTATCTAAATTCGAATAATCGATCTTTAGGTAAATTAAATATCGATAAAAGCGATTATTCAAACCCGTGTTTTGCGTTGGCTTTGTCCCGGTCGGCTCCCTATTTCTTTCTCATAACGCAGACAAAGCGATGGAGATTGATATGACAACTGGTGACAATGCAAGAAAAGCGCTCGCCGAAGCCCTGAATGTGGTTTTGGCTGATAGTTTTGCCCTTTATTTCAAGACAAAAAACTTCCACTGGCACGTTTCGGGCCCCCACTTTCGTGAGTATCATTTGTTGTTTGACGAGCAAGCAGCTCAGATATTGTTGACGACAGATGCAATTGCCGAGCGAGTCCGCAAAAATGGTCAACGGACACTGACATCCATTGGTGACATATCAAAGCGACAGAATATCGCCGACAATGACGCCGAGAAACTGTCCGCGACACAGATGCTCATCGAGTTACGTCAAGATAATTTGACGCTGATCGCCAATTTGCGGGTAGCAAAGGAGTTGGCGGGAGATGCCGGCGATAATGCCACTGACGGAATAATTGATGATTGGACGGATCAGGCGGAACAACGGGCATGGTTTCTGCTCGAAACTGTTCAAAACGACTGAACCGGTTGGAACTGAGTTGCGAAAGAGCCGATAGGATTTCCGCCTGTCGGCTCTATCGCGATGGCATGATCAATAGGCAAAAAAATAGCGGACTTTCGCCCGCTATCTTCATGTCTGATCTCTGAAAGTAGAATTTGTTATTTGGAAACCAAATTCACAGCGGCGGTTTTACCGCGGCGATCCACTTCCAGTTCAAATTCCAATTTGTCGCCTTCTTCCAAGCCTCGCATACCCGCGCGTTCTACCGCTGAGATATGCACAAAGGCATCGGGTTGACCGTCATCGCGCTGGATGAAACCAAAGCCCTTCATGCTATTGAAAAACTTGACCGTGCCAGATGCTTTTTCACCTGTCAGTTCACGCTGAGGTGGACCGCCGCGATCTTCGCGGGCGGCTGGTTCGGCCACTTCAATGAGGTCACCGTCAATTTGAATGTCCGACGCTGATACTTTGCCACCACGATCAACCAAAGAGAACCGCAGGCCCTGGCCCTCGGCAAGACCTTTCAGTCCGGCCCGTTCCACCTGGCTGATATGCACAAACACATCTTCGCCGCCAGCATCCTGGACAATGAAGCCAAAGCCTTTTTGGGCATTGAAGAATTTTACCTTGCCGCTGCTTTCACCAACGACTTGGTCGGGCATTCCGCTGCCGCCACCTCCGCCGCCACGCTGTCCGCCGCTATAACCTGTATCTGGCCGTGTATATCTTTCTACCGGAGGTCCGCTATCGCCTTGATATCCGTCAAAATTCTCATCACCAAAGCTATCACGCTTGTCCCGGCCTCTGCCACGCCGGTTTCTATCAAAACCCATTCTTGAATCGTCTTTCACTTCGTCCGATAAATCAAATCCAATGTCGTAGCGGACGATGGCACGAGCATTTTCTTACGCGAATCCCGATATTGCGCGGTGTAACCATATAGAAAAACCAAAGCTTATGCGAATAAAAATCCGCACAAGGTTAATTTCTGCCATATTCTGACTGCGCTGGATAAGCCTTATCAGAAGAGCCAGGTCTTGGGATCGGCGATAGGTTCCTGTCTCTGGGCCTTCAACAGTGCCATTATTGAACGCACCAGAACCCAGACAGCCAACGCGATTAACAATGGTATACCAATAAGAACAATCGACAGAATTACACCGATTACACTGCCGATCAGCCCGATAACAAATGTCATGATATGAAACTGTAAGTGACTCTCTTCCCACGTACCGGCGACCTCATCCTTCCAGACAAAGGCCAAGATAACGCCTACGATTCCGGTAACGCCAACAAAGAAGCTGGCAATATACAATAACGATATAATCGTGGCCTTGTTCATGTCGAAACCGCTTGATGTCGGTTGTGGTGCTTGATCTGCCATCTGACTCTTCCCCTTTTTACCCTCGTCTAATCTGCACTTGGACTGTAATCTAATTCTTGCTGTTTAACCGATGCTGCGGCACATACCACAGCTATGAACAGTTTTATTGAAAAATTTTCAAATGCATCAGCGCGGAGCGATAGGTAATGGCAGTATTTTTCCACGAAGAAGATTTGCCCGCAGATGTATTGGCAGACGGGCCTGTTGCGGTGGATACGGAAACCATGGGCCTTCAAACCTTGCGTGATCGGTTATGCCTTCTCCAGATATCGGACGGCAATGGTGATGAACATTTGGTCCGTTTCAATCCCGGTAGTGATTTTGCCGCGCCAAATTTAAAGCAAGTTTTGGCAGACCCGGCACGGATCAAGCTTTACCATTTTGCGCGGTTCGATCTTGCTGCTATCGAATATTATATGGGTGTAATGGCGGAGCCGGTATTCTGTACAAAAATCGCATCCCGTCTGATCCGCACCTATACAGATCGCCACGGATTGAAGGAGCTGGTTCGTGAACTGCTTGGTCAGGATATTTCCAAACAGCAGCAGTCAAGTGACTGGGGCGGCCCTGATCTGAGCGAGGCACAACGAGACTATGCCGCATCCGATGTTCGTTTTCTGCACCGCCTGAAGGACGAGCTGGAAGTACGCCTGGAACGGGAAGGACGCACCGCAATGGCGCAGGCTTGTTTCGATTTTCTTCCCCACCGCGCACGGCTGGATATCGCTGGCTGGCCGGAAACAGACATTTTTGCGCATGCCTGAAACGGGTTCCAATTCAGCGATGATAAACTTTAACTGGTGCTTTGCATTTACACATAAATGACCGTTACAACTGAACATATAAAGAGCAAAAGACAGCAATTTGCATCCCCAGGCGGCAGTCATGATCGCAACATCCGGCTATTGCGGGTTATATTACCACTGGGCGTTGGGGCCTTGGGTGCCGTGCTGGCACTTGCGCCATTTACAACCAGTGGTGAAATCAGTTTTGTTCTCGATAAGAATAGCGTCGATGTCGCGAAGGAACGCATGCGCGTCACCGAGGCTCTGTATCGAGGTGAGGACAGCCAGGGACGACCATTCTCGATCAAGGCCGGTTCGGCAGTTCAGAAGAGTTCACGTGAAGCGGTTGTCGAACTGAAAGACCTTTCGGCCCGCATATTGCTGGGCGATGGTCCTGCACAAATCCGCGCGGGTGAAGGCCGCTATGACATGGATCGTGAGGACGTCATGGTGCCGGGCACGGTGCAATTGGAAAGTGCGGGCGGTTACCGACTGACAACCAATAATGTAACCGTGGATCTAAAGAGCCGGACATTGAAAAGTGATGCTCCGGTCGAAGGTCGCACGAATATCGGGACATTCCGCGCTGATAACCTGATGGCGGATATGGCAAATCGGACCGTCACATTGGATGGCAATGCAAAGTTGCGCATCGTCCAAAATGGATTAAGAGGACGATAGATGATCAAAGGTTCTTTTCTTGCTGCCTCTGTTGGGGCGTTGATAGCCACAACGGCCGTACTGACATTTGCCGGTCCTGCGCCGGCTCAGGTTTTTGGCGGTCATAACAGCAATGCGCCGGTTAATTTCGATGCCGGACGCATTGAAGTACAAGACCGGGCAGACCGCGTTGTACTGTCTGGCGCTGTTCGGGTGGAACAGGCAGGGCTCGTCCTGAATTCCTCACGCATGACGGTAGCCTATCGGAATACGAGCGGTATTGAAGTGGACCGGATTGATGCCTCCGGAGGAGTGACCATCCGCAAGGGCAGCGACACGGCTAGCGGCGATGTTGCAATTTATGATCTGAATCGGCGTCTCATTACATTGGTCGGTGGTGTTACATTGACCCAGGGAACCAACCGGTTGTCGGGTGGTCGTGTGATTATCGATCTGGCCTCCGGGCGCTCCACCATCGATGGCAGGGCCGCAGGCGGATCCACACCCGGAACGCAAAATTCCAATGGCCGAGTATCCGGGACTTTTACCGTGCCGCAGCGCACCAACTAGGTTTCTGGCGATTTCATAATATTAATTTTTGGCGAGCATATTGCGGTGCATGTTTGATATGTTGCTGGCAGATCAGCGTTAAAACACGTCTCTATCGCGCTCAAAAGAAGCATTTTCGAACAATCATGCATAAAGCTTGCCAATTTCGAGTAAATTGGGCCATGTTGTTAACCATTATACAATCTAATCGGGTTCAAACAGGACCTGAGCTGAAGGAACAAGATGAACGACGCGACCACTTTTGAGACCCCAGCCATGGCCCAGACCGGTTCTGCGATGGCCAGTGATGCCATGGAACATGGCCTCGCGGTTGTGTCCATTGCCAAAAGCTATGACAAACGTTCCGTTCTATCGGATGTGTCCCTCTCGGTTGGCCGGGGCGAAGTGGTTGGACTGCTCGGTCCCAACGGCGCCGGCAAGACAACATGCTTTTATTCCGTTATGGGACTGGTGCGCCCGGATGCAGGCCGGATCATGCTTGATGGCGAAGATATCACGCCGCTTCCTATGTATCGTCGTGCGATATTAGGCCTGGGTTACTTGCCACAGGAAACATCAATATTTCGCGGAATGACTGTGGAGCAGAATATCCTTGCTGTGCTTGAGATGGTCGAAAATGACAAAGCCGTGCGAGCAGAAACGCTGGACCGGTTGCTCGATGAATTCGGGCTGACGGGCTTGCGCGGTTCTCCGGCCATGGCTCTGTCCGGCGGGGAACGGCGACGCTGTGAAATCGCGCGAGCCTTGGCTGCCGACCCGTCGATCATCTTGCTGGATGAGCCCTTTGCCGGGATCGATCCGATTTCAATCTCGGATATTCGGGACCTTGTGGTCCAATTGAAAAACCGCGGTATTGGGGTTCTGATCACCGACCATAATGTGCGCGAAACTCTCGATATCGTCGACCGAGCCTGCATCATTTATGACGGTCAGGTTTTATTTGCCGGTAGCCCGGAAGCACTGGTCAAAGATGAAAATGTCCGGCGGCTCTATCTCGGTGAGGGTTTTGCCCTATGACTAGGCGGGATTCCGCATAATGGCGTTGGGGCCGCGTCTTGATTTAAGGCAGAGCCAGTCGCTGGTGATGACGCCGCAGTTGCAGCAGGCGATCAAACTATTGGCGCTGTCCAACCTCGAGCTTGAAACCTATATTGCCGAAGAGATCGAAAAAAACCCATTGCTCGAAACCGGCGATCTCGGTGCTGAGGCGAAGAGCGACGAAGTTGGGGAAGCTGGGGCTGACCTTCCTCCCGAACCGGGGATGCAGGGTAGCGATGAGATATTATCCTCGGGCCCGGCCGAGGCCGAATCCACGCTGGATATGGCAGGCGATGCTGATCAGTTTTCCAATAACAGCTTGAGTGAAAGTGACGGCGCGCTGGACGGTACACTTGGCTTGAACGGGGCCAGCAGTTCGGGCAGCGGCGCTGTGGGCGGTGAAGCGCCTGACTTTGAAAATATGCTGGTCGCTGAAACGACGCTGGCCGAACATCTGATGGAACAGGCGGGCGCGATCCTTTCAGGCAAGGACCTGTTTATTGCCCAGCATCTGATCGACCAGATTGACGAATGCGGCTATTTACAGGCGGATTTGCTAGAATTTGCGCACCGGTTAGGCGTACAGCTGGATGATGTGAAGCGCATATTGGCCGAGGTTCAAACCCTTGAGCCCGTCGGCGTGGGTGCGCGCGATCTGGCGGAATGTCTGGCGCTACAGGCGAAGGAAGCGGATCGTTATGATCCGGCGATGGCACGGCTGATCGACAATCTTGACCTGCTAGCCAAAGGTGCCCTGCCACAATTGAAACGCATGTGCGGTGTCGACGATGAAGATCTGATGGACATGATATCGGAAATTCGAGCCTATGATCCCAAGCCGGGATGCAAGATTGGCGGCGGCGATGTGCAGGCGGTGGTGCCTGATATCTTCATCGCGGAACGCGGCGGCAAATGGCTGATCGAAGTGAATAGCGCGACGCTGCCCAAGGTGCTGGTAAACCGAACCTATTTCACCGAACTCAAAGACGGAGCGCAGGACAAGGCTTCGAAAGAATGGCTCAACGACTGCCTCGCCGATGCCAGTTGGCTGGTCAAAGCGCTTGATCAGCGGCAACGGACGATTGTCAAGGTGGCCACTGAAATTGTGAAGCAGCAGGAGAATTTCTTCCGCGAAGGGGTGGAGCATTTGCGCCCGTTGACGCTGAAAAATGTCGCCGACAAAATCGAAATGCATGAATCGACCGTGAGCCGGGTGACGTCGAATAAATATCTCTCCTGCTCGCGCGGAACGTTTGAGCTCAAATATTTCTTCACCAGCGGCATCCAGTCCTCAACCGGTGGAGAAGCGGCTTCGGCGGAAGCGGTGAAGAGTCATATCAAGGCGCTGATCGACAATGAGGACCCGAAGAAGATTCTCTCCGACGACAAGCTGGTCGCGCTGCTCAAAGAAAAAGGCTTCGATATTGCGCGGCGGACGGTTGCCAAATATCGGGAAGCCCTGGGGCTCGGCAGTTCGGTGCAGCGCCGTCGGCAAAAAGCGCTTGAGGGCAAGGCGGCCTAACCTGCTCTTATCTCTTTGCGCAGGACCACAAATTCCAGTTCCTGTGTCTTTGGCAAACCATAGCGCGGATCATCGAGCGGGAACGGACGCCGCTCGCCGGTCAAGGCATAGCCTCGCCTTTCATAATAGGCGATCAGGTCGTCGCGCTGGCGGATAACGGTCATTTCAATTGCCCGGGCTTGCCAGTTTTCGGCAACATAATGTTCCGATCCATCCAGCAATTTCTTGCCTAGCCCGCCCGCTTGGCGGTCGGGATCGACAGTTAACAGGCCCAGATAAGCGAGCCCTTCGCTGACGCGCATCAATTGCACGCAACCGGCAATGTCTGGACCATCCATAGCGAGCAGAATGACCTGATTCTGATCCACCATAATTTCCTGCAGCGATTCCAAATCGGTTCTCTGCCCACCGAGCAGATCCGCCTCATGCGTCCAGCCGCGCTTGGCGCTGTCGCCGCGATAGGCGCTTTCCACCAGCTTATGCAGTGCGGCAACATCCTGTTCTCCGGCCGGCCGGATCATCATGTCTTCCCCCTCCACCGTTCAGCTTCCATCCGCTAGTCGCACGCCTTCGGCCTCGATCTGATCATCACCGATCAAAAGTCCTGTAACGATCACGCGTTTTTCCACTTCATCAATTGGTGTGCGCAGCAATTCGAGACGATAGCGCCGACCATCGTCAGATTGCAGAACGAAACCGGCGCCGTCGCGAACCAACAGCCCAGCATATTCGCTGTCATTCGAATTGTCTTTCATCAGACTTCTGCGAGCAATCCTTCACTCAATTCCCACAGGCGTTCGGCTCCATCTTCATCGCAGGCATGCGGCGCGACACAGCTATATGGTGGCGAATTTTCATCCATCAGCTGGGCAACATCGCAATCTTCGCAATAGAGGCCGTGCTTGTCGTTCAGCAGCGGTGATGTTGCGGCCCACAGGCTAGTGGTGCAACCTTGCGCCGGTGATTTAAACCCGTTTTTGGCCATTTCCGATGGCTCACCATCTTTATCCAGCCACCCAAGTTCGATCTGTTCTTCGACCGGCAAATGGCGTTGCAGCGGCGTGAAAATACCGCCCGGATGCACCGAAAATGCGCGTCCGCCAAAGCCTGCCATCCGCCGACTCAGCGCATTGGCGAATAAGGCATTGGCGCTCTTGGCCTGGGCATAAGATGTCCATTTATTATATTCACCCTTCTCGAACTGAATATCGTCCCACAAAATGCCATTGCGTTTATGGGCGATCGAGGACAGCGCAACAACGCGCGGCGCATCGGCTTTTTCGAGCAATGGCATCAAGCCTTTGGTCAGGGCAAAATGGCCCATGTGATTCACGCCAAATTGGCTTTCCCAACCGGGACCGACACGATCAAGCGGGCAAGCCATGATGCCGGCATTGTTGATCAGCAGGTCAAGCTGGCTCAGACTGCCACACATTGCATCAGCAAATTTGCGGACCGAAGCAATGTCCGACAAATCCATCGTCGCCGATGTGACATCACCTTCGACACCCGCCAAATTGTCGGCAGCCTTGGCCTCATCGCGCACCGGCACAATCACTTTTGCACCTTTGGCCGCCAGGGCTCTTGTCGTTTCCAGACCGATGCCGGAATAGCCGCCGGTGACAATCGCGGTCTTGCCGGTCAGGTCAATGTCAGCCAGCACTTCATGGGGCTCGCTCTTTGCTCGAAATCCTGAGCCTAGCGGTTTCTGATCTGCTGCTGCCATATCGTGATGTCCTTCTATTCGGGTTTATGTCCCACTATCTCTGACACCGGCATATATTCATAGTCCAAATCTTCGGCCACCGCGCGATAGGTGACATGCCCGTTCCATACGTTCAGTCCCTCGGCGAGATGGACGTCGTCACGCAGTGCCGCTTCCCAGCCCTTGTTCGCAATCGCCAGCGCATGGGGCAGGGTGACATTGTTCAGCGCATAAGTGGAAGTCCGCGACACCGCGCCTGGCATATTGGCTACACAATAATGCACGACATCATCAACTACATAGGTGGGGTCCTGATGGGTGGTCGCTTTAGACGTTTCAAAACAGCCGCCCTGGTCAATCGCGACATCGGCCAGTACCGAACCGGGCCGCATGGTCGACAGCATTTCGCGGGTCACCAGCTTGGGGGCTTCTGCACCGGGGATCAGAACTGCACCGATGACCAGATCAGCCTCGGCGACACATTCAGCGAGATTGGCCTTGTTCGAAAAACGGGTCTTGGCGCGCGCCTCGAAATAGTTGCCGAGCGTTTCCAGCACTTCGGGATTGCGGTCGAGAATAGTCACATCCGCCCCCAGACCAGCGGCCATTTGCGCGGCATTAAATCCGACCACGCCGCCGCCGATGACGGTTACCTTGCCAGGAGACACGCCCGGTACACCGCCCAGCAAAATGCCACGCCCGCCATGGGCTTTTTCCAGTGCCGTCGCGCCAGCCTGGATCGACATGCGTCCGGCGACCTGACTCATCGGTTTGAGAAGTGGCAGTCCGCCAGAACCGGTTACGGTTTCATAGGCAATACAGATCGCTTTGGATTTGACCAGATCGGCAGTTTGTTCCGGATCGGGTGCAAGATGGAGATAGGTGAACAAAATCTGTCCTTCGCGCAACATCGCCCGTTCGGCCGCTTGCGGTTCTTTCACCTTCACCACCATGTCGCATTTTTCGAAGATGTCCGATGCGACAGGAACAATGGTTGCGCCTGCAATGATATACTCGTTATCATCAGCGCCGATACCCAGACCAGCGCCCGTTTCGACCAGTACATCATGGCCGTGAGCGGATAATTCCCGCACCGATTCCGGCGTCAGTCCGACGCGATATTCATGGTTTTTCACTTCTTTCGGGGTACCGACACGCATGGGGAGGCTCCTGTTTTTGCCGAGTCTTATCCGCGTTCAATATCAGCAAAATATGACATGCGCGAGTGGCTTGCGTAATAAAATTACATCACTCCGCAACTTTCCTTATCGGCACCGGCACCGTGCAAATATTGCCATAGCCGCCATGGGCTTCAATATATTGCAGCAAGGACGGGCTGTAGCTGGCGAGATATTCATAGCGCGGCTGCTGTGCTACCGGCAGTTCGCTAGCCAGGCGGATCGATGTAATTTTTATATGCTGAGACTTGTCGGCATAGAATCCGCCTGCTGCGGTACCGAGCGGCAGGTTGGTGACATGTTCCAGCCCGTCAATCACCCTTCCGACCATGCCGAATGTCATATCGAGACTGCGCGCTGCTTCCCCCGTAACGATGGATATTTCCGCGCCCGTGCCCGCATCTGGCGGATCATAATGGGCCGGGGATAGCGCCCCGCGACAGGTTAGCGGAAATGCTTTGCCATCCTTGATACCAATCGGCCAGCCCGCGCCAAAGCCGACTTTGCTGCCATAGCTTTCGTAGATTATCTTCATCAGTGGCCGGATCTCTGTGCCCTGATATTCATTGCTATAGGCAACTGCGGCATCAAGCGCGGCTATATCGGTATCGCGTTTTGTGCCGAGCGCGGCGTTGAAATAGTCGCTTTCCGGCACCGTCGCGAGATTGTTCGGGAGCTTCTTGTTGTCAGGGTTACCGCCAAATTGCGTGACAAACTCCTTGGCCACGCGATAGATTTTCGTGCCATCCCACCAGCGTTGAGCGGCGAATTTGCGAACATTGCGCACATGCGCGCCGGACATTTCGGTCGGGATCAGCTGGATGACCGCCTGCCGCTTATGGCCCTCTTCATCATCGGGCAGAGTGAAAATCATCAGGTCGCTAACCGGGATGGGCAGCCAATGGTCGGCGGGCGCGGCGTTGAGAACGTCTTCCGGTGTTGGTGCCGGGGCCTCGTCCTGCGCCTGCGCCGGAGCGGCGATCAGCGCGCATAAAATCAATGACGGCACAATAGATTTGATGCTGCGAAATACCATGATTTCAAGATGCTCCGTTTTCAAAGTTCACACAATTCACAGCCCGATGGCTTGCCCGTGCAACAGCTTGTCTGTCCGCGGCAATGACAAGGATTTTGATTGCACAGGCGTCATGAATGATTGCTTTGTGTTTTTCAAAGTTCACACAATTCACATGGTGTTGTTTCTGTTGCAGAAGATCAAACATCGTTAGAAATTAGCGCTTTTTGCCTATGTAGGAAAGCGCTAATTATTCAGCTCGTTTCCCTGCAAAAGAAAAGAAACAAGCGCCCTAGTCCGCCTTCACGCGTCGCACCGGCACCGGGATATTACAGATATCCGCACCGCCTGCTGGCTTGATAAAAAACGGGTCGCGGCGATTGGCGCGGGCGTCAGCATATTGGACAAAGGTTTTGCTGCCCGTGTCGAGATATTCAAACTTTATCTGTTCGGCTTTGGTCACATCAGTGCCCAGCCGGATCGACCGGATCGGCACGCGTTTTTTCGGATCGGCATAAAAGCCCAACTGTCCCTTGCCGCGTGGCAGGCTGGAGAGATGGTCTACGCCCTCGATGATCCGCCCGACCACTGCGATATTCCGGTCGAGATGGCGCGGGGCATGGCCGATGACGGTATAGAGCTCTGCGCCCGTGCCAGTGTCGGGAGAGAGGTTGCGGCCTACGCCGACGGCGCCGTAGCAATGGACGGGCCAGAAGCTATTAAATTCATATCTTTCGAACGATTCTTTATCAGATGAAAGCTTGTGTTCGTTGCCTAGTGGCCAGCCCTTGTGAAACTGGACGAATTGTTCATAAGAATCACGTTGATGCCATCCTTCAGGAAACTTGTCAGATCGGGTGTTTGCAATATCTACCGAATCGGTGCTTGGCATCGACCCAGCAAACTCAGCCTCCAGTGCCGCATCTGGATCCGTTCTCCACAACTTTTCATGAACTTCATGTATGGCTTCTTCGGATGTGATATACTCACTCTCCGGCACTTCCACCAAACCATCCGGCAAAGCCTTTTGCTCGGTCTCGCCCGATTCCGGATTGTCGTATCCCGCATCGCCCCATTGGACGACATAATTATCCTGCACCCGGTTGATGCTGGTGCCGTCCCAGAATTTCGCGGCGGCGAGCTTGCGGATATTGCCGATCCAGCCTTGCGAGAAAGGCGGCGGCATCAGCTGGATGACCACGCGGCGCGCTTCACCCTTTGCATCAGGGGTCAGATCCATGACCAGCAGGTCGCTGGGGGCAATGGCTTTCCAGTCGCTCGCCGGGGCCGCATCCACTATCGCATTCGGACTGGGATATTCCTTTTTTTCAAGCTCTTGCGCTGAAACAGGCGACAGCGCGAGCAGCGCGGCGAGGGGTGTCATCAGGATGTTTTTTCTCATCTGGGCACCCTAACCATCATCAAGCTCTTGCGAAAGAGCGTTTCGCGCACTAGGGGAAGCGGCGCTGTCAGAGTTTCGAACCACTTATGATTCTGAATAGCAATGCGGAGTCGTGGCAGAGTGGTCGATCGCGCACGCTTGGAAAGCGTGTATAGGGTTAAACCTATCGAGGGTTCGAATCCCTCCGACTCCGCCATTTCAGTTTGGCAACATGAATAGCGCCAAGGCTTGAAATCCCTTTATCATCGTTCGACAATGGCGATCGCGTCAATTTCTGCGCCACTTGCCAAGCGGATTGGCTCTCATTCGTGACAAACAGCCGGAGTCTCTCGGCCAATTTGTGCCTTGCCCAATGATAGGGACAATTACGGATTACCGTGCTGCGCGCGCGAGGTCATATGTGCCGGACCATCAAGATCGGGAAGAATAGCCCAAGAGGAAATTCAACATGTCCGTTTCGACAAAAGGCCCCGCAGCACCCGCCCCCAAAGAGAGTCACGATTTGATCGTGAGCAAGAGCATTCCAATGACCACCCGCACTGGTTTTGAATTTCATGTGCGGCCGGTTGCACCATCCGATGAAGAGGCTCTGGCCGAATTTTTCAATCATGTGACCAGAGATGACCTGCGCTTCCGCTTTCTCTCTCCGATCCCGGAAGTGGGCAAGGAGTTGCTATCTTATCTGATCAATGTGGATCACGATCATAAAGAAGATTTTCTGGCACTCGACATTGATGACAAGACCATCATCGCCAGTGCAATGATTGGCGCCAACGAGGACAAGTCGGTTGCTGAAGTCGCGATTGTTGTACGCAGCGACTACAAGCATCGCGGGATGAGCTGGACCTTCCTGGAATATGTCATCAGCGAAGCCAGGCGCAGCGGCATCAAGAAACTGCAATCGATTGAAAGCCGCGAAAATCACGCGGCAATCGAGCTGGAACGCGAAATGGGGTTTACCGCAAAAAGCTATCCTGGAGATGCGACGCTGATGCTGCTGGAATTTGACCTTACGTCCAGCAGGCCTGAAGCCTGATAAACGGCCAAGGGCGCGATCGGCGTCGGCGCGCGGCAACCGGGGCTTAGTCTACGGATATCGATCCGGTTGCTTCGCAAGCCCCTTCACTCATCATGTTTTTCTAGCATTTTGGCCAGTGGTTCTGCCTCGTGCGGTCCAAAGGCCTTGGCGATTTCTGCGCGTAGTTTCTGGCTTGTTTCAGTCCTCAGATTTTGACGGATAACGCCCAGGGCTCGCGGTGCGGCGACCAGCACCAGATCGATTTTGGCGTCGCGGGCGATCTGATCCATGCGCTCCGCCACCTCCCGCGCAAAACGGTCCTCCGCCTGCTGATGCAGGTCGGTCTGTTCATAGGCGCCCTTGCGCGGACTTGTGCTTTGCGAACTGCGGCCTGGCCGATCTGTACCCAGCTCGGATGACCGGGGAGACGGATTCTGATGCTCTTCCAGAAGCTCAAGGGCGGGCTTGAAAGCCTCACCGATATTGCGGAAAATAGACATGCGCGATCCATCGACCGCCACGATCAAACTACCATTGCGTATCAGCACTTCTGTTTCCTGTATTTGAGTTTAGGCCCTATGCTGCGTTCAAGATACAGCATGTTACAAGCTACGTCACGATAACATATAATTACGACGACCGGGGCCGCTACTGCGATAGGTATTGTTACGGATGAAGCTCTTGAAAGTGCAGGATATCAAAACAGTTCAGACGGCCTGACGGCCATGCTCCGAACAAATACGTAAAGACAAATCACATCGGCTTCTGGAATTTGGGTCATCTCGTTTCAATCCACAACGTGATCCGATGGGAGTAAATCATGCCCCTCTTGCCTGACCTTTGTAAACGCACCATCAGGACTGTAGCGCTGATGCTCACTTTTGTGCTTGTCGCCTGCGCAACTGCCACGCCTTATCAACCGAATATTTCGGGGCAAAGAGTATCTGGCGGCTATTCCGATACCCGCATCGCCGATGACCATTATCGGGTGGACTTCGCCGGGAATTTTTTTACCTCGCGTGATCGTGTCGAAGGCTATTTGCTTTACCGAGCAGCAGAACTCACCGATCAGAATGGCTATGACTGGTTCATGCTAATTGATCACCGGACCGAACGCGACCGCCGTACCTATGTTGATCGCTCTCCGCGCTATGACCCCTGGTACGGGACCGGTTATCTCTATTGGCAACCGCATTGGCGCTATTATCGCGGCAATGGCTGGACCACCTGGCATCCGCATTTTGGCCGTCGGTTCTGGACCTATGATGTTGATGTGCGAACCGTCGAAAAATTTGAAGCCCATGCCGAGATAAAAATGGGCCGCGGGCCGATGCCGGAAGATGGCCAGAAGATATTTAACGCTCGTCAGGTTCTGGTTGATCTGGCGCCGACGATCGAGTGGCCGAAAAGCTAGTTGCAGATCGATTCAGCCTAGTGACAATTACGTAATGACCATGGATCTCGAGAGGCATATTTTCGCTGGCAACACTAAAAAAGGAGTGAGAAAAATGAACAAAGAAGCAACCCTGAGCCATCCTCAGCATGACCATGATTATGGCAGTCAGATCGCAGTTATCCGCAGCGATCTGGAACGTCTGCAAGGTGATATTCGCAAGTTGAAGGACGATGTCGCTGAAGATGCCTCGGAACGGATGAAGCAATTCACTGAACAGGCAACCGAAACGCTCAAGGAAAAGGGCGAAGAGCTGCGAGAGCGTGGTGCAGAATTGCGCGAAGCAAGCGAACAAAGAAAAGAGGCAATTGCCAACGAGGTTCAGCAACATCCTTTTGCCAGCGTGCTGGCGGCAACGGGTGCGGGCCTGGCGATTGGTGCGCTGGCCATGTGGGCACAAAATGGGGTTAAACCCTGACTTCCTAAACCCAGGCTTCCGAAACCCTGAATGCTACGTCGAATCAAAGTCTGACAGCCGATAGATATGTCGGGGCCGCAATAGCGCGGCAAGCTAGGCGATATCTTCGTTGGGTATAGGATATTCCGGTGGACGTTCGCCCGGCTGCTCAGGTTTAGGGGCCGGTGTTTCCGGTGATCCCGGGTCGCTAATCCGATCTGGATCAAGCGGCGGTGTCTCCGATGGCTGAGGGGTAGGGAATTCGTCCGGTCGTCCGGGCTCTTGTTGCGCATGATTGGTCATTGGGAGCTCCTTCCATTGCCGCGCCAATGTCTCTCGCGGTCCCAATGAGCGCTATCCGCAGATATACCTAAGTCAGTGCTGCGTCGGCTTGGCAGCCAATGTGTCACCAGCCTCGGCTGCAAACCCTATCCTTAGCGCTTCAGCCAGACTCCGCACGCGCAGCTTCTCCATCATGTTGGCGCGATAAATCTCGACCGTACGGGGCGATATACCAAGATCATAGGCAATGGTCTTATTGGGATAACCGGTCATAAGGCCATCCAGTACATCGCGTTCGCGTCCGGTCAGACAGGCCAAGCGAACCTGCGCTTCCGATGATGCCATTTCCTTCAGTTCGTCATTTTCCAGACGTTCAAAAGCCTCTTCCATGGCGGCCAAAAGCGCTTCTTTCTCATAGGGCTTTTCAAGAAAATTGATCGCGCCTGCACGCATCGCTTGCACCGCAATTTCGACATCGCCATGACCGGTCAGGATGACGACCGGCATGTCAATGC
The DNA here is from genome assembly GCF_900149705.1 of Sphingorhabdus sp. Alg231-15. NCBI lineage: Bacteria > Pseudomonadati > Pseudomonadota > Alphaproteobacteria > Sphingomonadales > Sphingorhabdaceae > Sphingorhabdus > Sphingorhabdus sp. Alg231-15. The sequence goes on from NZ_LT703001.1 coordinate 2,410,790, forward strand.
CTTGCTTGACCATCTCCTGCTGAACTTCCAGCCCGCTCATCTCGGGCATCCGGACATCCAGCAATACGCAGCCACGCTCCGCATTTTTTGCAAGCTTCAGAAAGGCGACACCCGATTCCACCGGCCGGACCTGAAATCCGGCATGGCGCAGCATGAACGCAGCGGAACGGCGTACGGCATCATCATCATCCACAACATAGACCAGGCGTTCATTCGACATTAAATTGCTCCTCGGCTGCTTTTAACAGGAATATGCGGAAAATCGTGCCCCCTTTCGGATTGGGTTCGGCGTATATCTTGCCTTCATGTGCCTCGACAATGGTGCGGCAAATGGACAGACCCAGTCCCATGCCGCCGCCCTTTGTCGTGGCAAAGGGCTGGAAAAGCTGGTCGGCCATTTCCGGATCAATGCCGCTTCCGGTATCGGAAATTGCGATTTCAACTCGGTTATTGGGCGCAGATTGGACACTGATGCCAAGCTGTTTGACGGGACTGTCGACCATGGCCTCAATCGCGTTGCGCATCAGGTTGACCATTACCTGTTGTATCTGCACGCGGTCTGCAAAAACATGATTGGTATCAGGATCGATGTTGGTCTTGCATTCAATACCTTTGTCATAGGCGCCAACCAGGCCCAACGTCATGGCATCTTCAACCATTTGGGCGATCGACAATATCTGCCGGTTGATCTCGCCCTTGGCGACAAACTCGCGCAGTCGCCTGACAATGGTTCCTGCGCGCAGGCTCTCTGACACACTTTCCTGCAATGCCTCATATAGCAGTGCCTTGTTGGCATCCGCGCCTTGATCAAGCAAATCGCGTGCCGCCGAAAGATAGTTGGCAATCGCGGTGAGAGGTTGATTCACCTCATGGGCGAGCGCGGAGGCCAGGGATCCAACCGCGCTGAGCCGGGATGCATGCATGAGATCCTCTTGCAGCGCCTGTAACTCCGCCTCGGTTGTTTTCTGTTTTGTCAAATCAACAATGAAACCGGTGAATAGGCAATGATCAGCGGTTTTTGCTTCTCCGACTTCCAGCCTTATGGGAAATATCGTGCCATCCTTCTTTTGAGCTTCAACCGTTCGGCCGATGCCGATAATTTGTTTTTCACCTGTGCGCAGATAGCGTTCCAGATAACCGTCATGCGCGTCGCGGTGAGGGGAGGGCATCAACATGCTGACATTTTTGTCCAGCATTTCTGATTCCTGATACCCGAACAGATCTTCGGCTGCGATATTGAAAGACTTGATCAGGCCACGCTCATTAATGACCACCATGGCATCGGGAACGGTGGCGAGCGTTGATTCCAATATTGCATTGGATCGTTCAGCGGAATCCAGTGCGCTTTGCCATTCAGAAACATCGCGCGAGGTTATCACTGCCGCGTTGATCGTCCCATCCTCGTCTGAAAGCGCCGCCAGCCGGCATTCCATAAGATGGATGGTGCCATTGACTCCATTCAGCTCTACGCGAAAAGGTTCGCTAATCTCACCCCCATTGCCGCTGAGCAATTTTTTGAAGGCTTCCCTGTATATGCGCTGATAGGGGCGGGAAATCAGGGTCAGCGGAGCGCCTTCCGGAAGGTCTTCAAGGCGCGCAACTCCGATTTTCGCCAGACCGGCCTGATTCATGTCTATAAGTTTGAGATTGCGATCAACAATTGCAATGCATTCAGGAAGAGTGGCCAGCACAGCTTCGAGATAATCCTGACGGTCGGCCGTGACAGTCATGTCTTCGCGCATTGCGCAACATCCTTATGAAATTCATGCTCCCGTACAGGCTCAATAGTACATGATTTTCTGATCATTCCGAACTCCAAAAATCTTGAGAAAGCTACGCGCCAGAAAGCAAAAGCTGGAAATACGTAAAACTACGTAGGGAACACCACTGATTTTGCCTCCCGGATAAAGATAATATTTCTTGTGATTGAAACGGACAGAGAGATTCGAGACAAAGCGAGGACGAGCAGATGACCAAGAAAAAATCGAAATTACCAGCCCAATCAAGCGGCTCAGCCAGCAGCACCCGGCGCATCAATGTGCCGGTTCAGGCGAGCAATGTCTGGGAACCGCTCAACCGGTTGCGTGACGAGTTTGACCGGATGTTTGACGAAACACCAGGCAATGCTTTCGGCTCCAGAATGTTGCAGAAATTTTATGATACGGCCGATCCGGTGGTCGAATTGCGCGACAAAAAGGACGAATATGAGTTGGTCGCCGAAGTGCCGGGCATGAGCAGTGAAGACATTGAAGTAAAGCTCTCCGACGGCATACTCCGTTTGTCCGGTGAAAAATCCGAAGGCCATGAAGAGGAAGGTGAAAGTTTCATGTTTTCCGAACGGCACTACGGTATGTTTGAACGGGCAATCAAACTGCCGGATGGTATTGATCATAAAAAAATCAGCGCGGACGCCAAAGATGGCCTGTTGACGGTCCATCTTCCCAAAAGTGTCGAAGCGCTGAAGAAGGAACGCAAGATCCCGATCAACGCCGCTTAGCTAGCGGGTTGAGGAGGTACGCAGGTCGCCTTTCCATCCCTTCAAGCGCCCTTTCCCCCCCCCACCCCCCCCGGGGCGCAATAAGCAGGGAGGGCGGCCTGCACCCGTTTTTCTAACCTGATGGGATAGTTTCTAAATATGGCTGACACAAAAATGACTAGTAAACCCATCCTTCTGGCGACTGATATGACAGCGCGCTGTGATCGGGCCTTTGATCGCGCGCTGATGCTGGCGAAGACATGGGGTACGCGCCTGATCGTGGTCCACGTACTAGACCCCAAACAAGCGAAGAAAAAAGGACTGGTGCCGAAAGAGGCGCGAATCCAGCTGGAAGAGGAATTGCCCGAAACAGATGTGGATGTGGAATTCGTCATCCAAATGGGAAATGTCGGGGAGCTGGTGATAGAGACCGCCAAGCGGGAACGCTGCGGCATGATCGTAACCGGTGTTGCTCATTATGATGGGTTCACTGATGTCTTCCTGGGATCACCGGTGGACCATATTGTTCGTCACGCCGATGTTCCGGTGCTGATCATCAAGCGCAAGCCGGTCAAACCCTATAGCAGCATATTGATCGCGACCGACTTTTCCGATTGTTCAATGACGGCTCTCAATAGCGCTGCGGAACTATTTCCGCAGGTGCCGCTCCATCTCGTTCACGCCTATAACCTGCCCTATAGTGGCTGGCTGAAATCCGATCAGGTCGCACAGGATATCGGTTCTGAAGAAGCCAAATCAATGGAGCGGTTTTTGGCTCAGACAACAATCGATAATGCCACGTTCAACCGCCTCGAGGCTTCCAATGAAAAAGGTGAACTAGGGGTTGTGCTGTTCAAAAAGATCAAGGAAGTGAAATCTGATCTGGTGGTACTGGGAACGCACGGCAAAAGCGGTTTCATGCGCGCCAGCATGGGCAATAATGCACGGGTTTTGTTGGGATGGTTGAAACAGGATGTGATGATGGTGCGCGACCCGCAATAATGCGAAGCCAGCGATCCGCTTCAGCCTTTATCAGCATATAAAAGCCGCCCGCTACCGAGCCGGCGGAGAATCTGGTCAAGGTCGGTTTGCGAAAAAGCAAAGCAGCCCTGGCTGCGGCCTATCTTCCCGTGTTTACTCACCATCTTGTCATCGACATACCATGCGCCGTGGATGACTATAGCCCGCTGATAAGCCATGTTGTTGCTTGGTTCGAGCCCATCCAGGCGGCGGGACCGTCCGTGTTTCCCGACATAGGCCGCCGCCGTCCTGTAGCTGCCACCAGAGGAGGCTTCGGAGCCCGGCACATTGGAAAATTCTTGCAACCATCCGGTATGCTTCTTGTCCGACCCCTTGCCATGGGCCACCAGCAAAGAGGTCGTACGGCCATTCATCATATCAACAAGGTGGAAGCGGGGTTTGGCTGAATGCTGACCATAGTCGGCAATTCCGATAACATCTTTATGTTTGATAGATGTGTCATGCGTTGCCAGCGCCGCTTTTGCCTTTGCAAGCAATTTGGGATCAAGCAAGGACGGGGTCTTGGCTATTGCAGGCAGAGTTGGCGACAATAATGTGCCCACACTGGTACCGAGTCCAATCAGGCCCGTTTTTAATATCGTTCTGCGTTTCATCATCAAGATCTAACAGAATCCGCGGTTTTTGCGATTATGTAGATATACTTATTGTGGGAAGGAACCGCTGACGAAACAAGGGATGGATGAGAAAATTCCTGATTTCCATGGCCATGATGCTGATGTTCGGAACGGCTTCGGCACAGCCGGTAAGCCCGCCACAATCGCCGCCGCCACTGCCTTGGACTCCGGCACAGGTGGTTCATTTACAGGCACTGATTGATGATATGCCAGCCGAGGGGCTTGCTGACTGCCAGATTTCCAGCCGCTTTGGCCTTACGGATGCAAAAGCCGCAACGGCAGCCGCAAAGCAGCTTGCACAGGCCTATCTTCAGGGATGTCTCAAAGGCCTGGGTCGTGCGCGCTGGCATATCAAAAGCCGCGACAATTTGATCGACAATGACCGGCTGTTGCGATTGGCCCTGAGCCGCAACGAGCTAGGGCCGTTGTTCGAAGCCTATAAGCCGCAAAACCCGCATTATGAGATGCTTCGCCAAGCGTTGGCCAATGAAGTCGATCCTCAAAAGCGTGCGGCAATCGAGCTGAACATGGAGCGCTGGCGCTGGATGCCGCTTTATCTTGGTAAGACCTATCTGATCGTCAACGCTGCGAGCTTTGAAGTGACCCTGTGGAAGAACCACAAAAAATTTGGCACCTGGCCAGTGATCGTAGGCAAGACCAAAACGCCGACGCCCATTTTTGATACAAGAGTGGAAGGCGTTGTCCTGAACCCCTGGTGGGAAATTCCTTCCTCGATCGTCGCCGAAGGGATCGGTGCGATGGTACGCAATCGACCAGCGACCGCTCGCCGCAAAGGTTATGTGTTTCAAAATGGCCGCTATCGCCAGCGTCCGGGCCCCGGCAATGCCTTGGGATTGATGAAGCTTATCATGCCGAACGCCTATTCGGTTTACCTGCATGATACATCAAACAGAAAGCTGTTTGGGAACGAAGTCAGAACTTATAGCCATGGCTGTGTACGGGTGGGCGATGCGATTGGTTTTGCCAAGACGCTATTGGCCAATGATCACTCGGGCGAAGCCGTGGATATGATCCTGGATGAAGGCAAGACGGAGAGGCTGAAAATGAAGCAAGCCATCCCGATCTACATCGCCTATTTTACCGCCGAGGGTGACGGTGATGGCGGCGTTTCTTTCTATCCAGATATTTATCGGCGCGATGGGCCAGACATTTATCGGCGCGACGGGAAAGCCGCTGTCGTGGCAGCATCCGAAATCCGATCTGGAGAAGACGTCTGCTATTCGTAAACGCGGCTCAACGTAATTTTTCTTGCTGATAGCTTTCCAGGGCTCGTTCAAGAGACTTCAGCATTTTTTCGCGATCCTGATCAGATGGCAACGCACGAACCTTCTGCTGTACCGAGGACCGCAATGCTGCGAGCCGCGAGGTCCAGTCTTGCGGTGCGATGAGCTGGTCGGCATCGCTGCGCGCAGCTGATTGCAATCGCGCCTGTTGATGCGCCTCCAACGTCCATTGTTCGCCGAGCGCTGGCAGTACCGGCTGACTATACTGACCTGTGGCGGTGAGGTCTTTCGACAGAGCGTGCAGGCCTGCTTCTTCGCCATGGACCAGAAATATGGTTCCCGAGATCGGACTATGTTCCTTGATCCATTGGGCCAGTCCTTTGCGGTCGGCATGATTGGAATAGCCATGAAGGACGGCGATATCGGCGTTGACGTTAACATCATTGCCCGAGATGCGGACCAATTTGGCACCGTCCATCAGGACAGACCCCAATGTTCCGGCGACCTGAAAGCCCGTAAACAGGACCCTGGATTGCCGCTTGGGCAAATTGCGGATGAGATGATGACGAATCCGCCCGCCCTCACACATTCCCGATCCGGCAATGATAACAGCACCGGTAATCCGGTTTAGCTGCTTGGATTCGGCGACCGACTGGATGAATCGGATGTTGGTACGTTTGAGCAATTCCGCTCCGTTATCGCGATATTTCAGCACCGCCATCGTCACTTTTTGTGCGAGCGGAGCATCGAGAAAAACATTAACCGCCGATAGTCGCCCTGAGTCAAAAAGGGCGAGAAAATCCTCCAGAATGATCTGGGTGCGTTCCACCGCAAAGGCAGGAATCAGCAGGTTTCCACCGGCTTTGAGCGTATCCTCGACGAACTGTGCCAGCGCTTCCCGGCGTTCGCTGATCAGCGTTTCCTCCCGTTCGCGCGCGCCATAGGTTGCCTCACAGACAATATGATCATATCCGCCAAGCTGCAGTCCGGCGCAGTTAATTGCACTTCCCGAACCAATGTCTCCCGAAATCATCAACCGTTGACCACCGATGTTTATCTCCGCCGAGGCGGAGCCGACAATATGCCGCGCGTCCCATAGTCGGAACGATACACCATTGCCCAGATCAACCTCTTCGCAATACTCGACTGTTTCGATGCTTTTCATCAATTTGGTGACGTCCGATCCGCTGTAAAGCGGTATGAAGGGCGGCAGGCCTGCGCGGTCTGCGCGCCGGTTGCGGCGCTCGACCGATGCAGCTTGCAGCTTCGCCGAGTCGAGCAGCAGCGGCTTCAATATGTCAGCGGTAGGACTACTGCAGTAAGTCGGCGCCTTGCAGCCATGAGCATGTAAACACGGCAATTTCCCGCTGTGATCGAGATGAGCATGGGTGAGAATGATCGCATCGATTTTTACGGGATCAAACGGTAGCGGTTCATAGTTAAGCCGTTCGAGTGAACGGGTACCTTGAAACAGGCCGCAATCAACCAGGATGGTTTTGCCGGCACCACTGATTTCAAAACAGGAGCCCGTAACCGTGCCAGCTGCACCGTGAAATTTGATATTGGTGGTTTCGGTCATTACTCAACCCCGAAAAACCTAATGGGAAACAATAAGCGGCACCGGGCAATCTCTAAACAAACTTCGTGTAACGCCGCCAAAGAGAAATTCGCGCGCTCGGCTGTGACCATAGGCACCCATCACCATATAGCTGCCATGCAAGGCTTCGACGGTGGATAGCAACACGGCCTCGACAGACGGTTTCTTGGCGGACATGCTATGTATTTCCGAAGTGATGCCGTGACGCGAGAGATATTCTGACGCGGCCAGTGGAGGCAGATCGTGATCCTTATCTTCATCCACTGTCAGGATGTGCACAGCGCTCGCCAGATGCAGCAATGGCACTGCAGCACGCAGGGCGTTCCCGGCTTCAAAGCTGCCATTCCAGGCTACCACGGCAACGCCTGCGGCATCGAATTTCTTGACGCTATCGGGCTGCACTAGTGCCGGGACATTTGTGTTGAACAGGACATCGCCCAATATGCCCATGGGCAAAACATTATCCTTGTCGCCGCTTGCGGAACTCAAAACCATAATATCGGCCAGCGCCGAGTTGCGGGCCAGGCCGCGCGCCGGACTGGCATTGACCTCCTGATAGTCCCAGGGGACATCTTCATCCGCCATGCGGCTCTCAATTTCGGCGCGCAGTTTTTCGTCGGCATCCCGTGTCAGCTTCGCAACATCATAAACCACCGACATGCCGGTTACACCATCAAAGGCCATCTGCGGATTGTAGGGATTGGCGCGCAAGCAATGGAGATGACCATGAGTTGCGCGAGTGACATCCAGCGCCGCCTGCAGTCTCGCCTCCAAACCAGTGTCATCATTGACGTAGAGCAGCACGGATTTCATGATTTTTCTCCTATTTTTGATGACCTTCTGCTTGGAAAGCATCAGTTGAAGAAGTGTATCCCCATCGTTTTTGGCTCTGTATAAGGGATAATACGGAGCCGCAGACGGCGGTCTCAATCGCCATTGGCGCCATGATCGATCATCTTTTTCAGCCAGCGTTCGCGATGCTTGGCGCTGCCATCGACATTACCGATCAAGGAGGTCGCAACCGGGTCGACACCGGTCAGAGCGAGAATATTGCGTTTGAAACTCCGCACGCTATGCGAAGCAAAATAGGCTCGATAAAAAATCGCCGGCATCCCCATGGTGACAACCAGGCGAGCGGATCTTCCGGTAAGCAGTTTTTTGGGCATTTTTCGATCGCCCTCCTCGCCATAATCGAGCGCGAAGCCCGGGCGATAGGCCTGTTCAATAAAGGCTTTCAGCAGGGCCGGCATATCACCCATCCAAAGCGGGTAGAAAAATACGATATGCTGTGCCCATTTTATCGCGTCCTGCCCTGGTTTGACGCTGGCTGGCAGGTCTTCTTCCATCCATTGTCTGCGGCTTTGCAATATCGGAATATCCTGTCCAGCGAGGCGGATTTCGCGGACCTGGTGACCTGCCTCTTTGGCTCCATGGGCATAAGCGGAGACAAGGGCATGGCCGAACCGGGCCGGATCGGGGTCAGGATGACCGTCAATAATCGCGATGCGTTTCATGGTGTTTCTCCGCTATTCGTCTGCGTCCTTCTCTTGATCGGCGGGGCTTTGCCATTGGAAGGCCGCGACCAGCTCCATCAGCGCTTCTTGTGCGGGCACATCAAGTTGGTGCGGATAGGATGCGATCAGACGCGCGTCCCAATAGCCATAGTCAATCGCGGTTAGACTGACATGCCAAGGAACCTTATCTCTTTGCCCGTCAAATATGCCTTGATAGGCGGACAGGTCTTCCCGTCCTGAAACGAAATAGTCGCCTTCTGACTCAATGGACGCGCTGGCATAGTGCGACATAACCGTGGGCTTGATAATCTGATAGTGATCGCGCGCGGTCAGGTCTTCGAGATGGACGACCGCGATATCGACGGCCACCAGCTGCTCGCCAAACACGCGCTCATAGCGGATCTGGAAATTGTCGCCGGAAAAATCGGTGGTCATTTCACACAGCCGTCTGAACCCAGCTGATTCGGCCGGGAACACAAAACCGCTGTCTTTATGGACGATGGCAGAGCCGCCCTTATAAGGCGCAAACGGATCGAACAGCGGCTCTGAACCGATCACACATTCGGCTGCGGCGGGTGTGCCGACGAGGCAGAGCAGCGCTGCGCCAACCAGAAGGCTGCGCGAATATCGTGCACGATAAATCATGGTGACTCCTCCATTTTAACCCCCTTTATCGATCCGCTCTTATTCGTGGCTGCGGATCACTCTGAATGGCAGTTCGCTGCCATCGGCTTCGGTGATCGTCAGATATTCGCCGACCTTGATCGGATGATTTTGCAGTCCGAATATCACTTCATCGTCATCATCGCCGACCTTGTAAGAAAACGCCCAACCCTTGTCGCTGGATATGACAACACCATTCTGATCCTGCTCGCCCGGCCAGAAGCGCCGGACCACTGGCCGTTTTTCCGCTTCACGAAGCGCCACTGGATCAATCAATCCTTCGTTATCAAGCGGTACACGAAATACATAAGCGTGAGCCGACGATCCATTGGGATGATCGGCAGTTCGGGCCAATTCAAGGCGTATTGTTTTCCAAGTCATGCTCGATATCTGGCGCGTGATCGAGCGCAGCGCGATACGCAATATTGCGTAGTTCAGAATAGCCGTATCAAACGACAGCCCCCCAGCCGGATTCCAGAAACGAACCGGGTGCATGCCTGAAAGCAGTATGATTGAGAAGAGAGACTGGTGCGGTCGAGAAGACTCGAACTTCCACGGGGTATTAACCCCACAGCGACCTCAACGCTGCGCGTCTACCAATTCCGCCACGACCGCACTGTCATCCGAACCGGGCCATGAGACCCTGGTAGGCGCGTGCCCTTAGCAAAGGGTGGATAGGCCCGCAACAGATATTGTTGATGCTGATCAAACGCGCTGAGCGCATTAAGAGCGCCGCGAAATATGTCCCCATCTCATACAGTCTGGCTCGTTTCGTCCGTTTTTTGGGTGCAAAGAACGGAATATTATCGCGTTAACCTTCTATTTACCTTGTCAGGCAGCGGTTTTGCGGGCTTTTCTTGGCTTATGCAGTGCAGCTTGTTCTCTTTGACCCTGTTGGCCGCGACCATGATGGCGGCCACGCCGGCAGTCGCGAAACCGGCAACTTTAGCTGGATCATCGGTGCAATCAGGCTCGCGGGTGCAGGTTACCGTCTCGGCGCGCATTGTGAGCGGAGAAGTCATATATTTTGGCAGCGCGGAGCAGCGTGATGCTGCCAAACCGCGATCAAAAAACCATGTTGCGCCAATGGTTCGGACGCGCGGGCAAATCACTCTGGATGATCAGCAGCGCGTTGGGCTTACCGAATTTCACTAATCGCAAGACGGTCTATATAATAGTTACTGGCGGCTGGTGTCGGCCCAACCCACTTCCAGCTGACTCGCGGAACGCGGCACGTCGAGCTTGGCTTCGTTGAAGTTGACCCTGCCACCGGGGGCCAGCTCTTTGGTTGGAGCCTTCATCTTCCAGCTATAGACAATCCGTCCGCTGGCATCGCGCAGGATGACCAGCATTGGTGGTACCGATTGCTCGGCATCGGTCGGGTTGATAATCGTTCCGCTGGCAGCGAAATATTCGGTGCCGTCCTGCAGCGTCCGGCGATCCTGTTTCTGGCTCAGTTCGATCAGAAGCGGGGTTTCGTCGACTGAGGCCATTTGATAGCCTTGAAACCAGTTTGGCGTGCCGAAAGCATAGAGCGCGCCGCCGGCCAGAATGACCAGACTGGCGAAGGCCACGGCAGCGATAGTCCATAATTTGGCAGGATTGCGGCGCGGTTTGAACGGCGGCTCGTGCGCGAAACTGCTGGTTTCCGACACAAAAGGCGGTGTGACTGGTTCGGTTGGCGGCGCTGGCGTTGTCGCCCGGGTTTCTGGCGACGCTGTCGGATCTTGTGGAGACGCTGTTTTGACGGGCGGCGCCGGCGGCGCACCCGCAGGCGCCTGAACGGCTGGTTCCGCTGTTTTAACCGGCTCTGGCGGGGCCGGTTCCTGAAACCAGCTATGACGACATGAGGCGCAGCGAACCGACCGGCCGGTAGGACCGATTGCACTGTCGGGCACGAGATAGCGTGTTTTGCAGGCCGGGCAATTCAATATCATGACGTCCTTCTAAACACGCCAATCCATGAAACTGCAAGTCTGGGGTTCATGCTTTTGAGACAAGTGCCTTTTTTTCCACGTTTTCATGTCCCTATGGCAGGTGAATAGGCACGCGGCAGTTGATTTTTCCGCAGGTAAGGTCCTAATGGAAACAGAAATTTAGTGCGTCCCAACCCGATCAGGCGATATAACCAAACCCGATGAATGAAATTGTTCAATTTGAAAATGTCGGTCTGCGCTATGGAGCGGGTGTCGAGACGCTGTCGGACCTTACCTTCACCCTATATCCCGGCAGTTTCTACTTCCTGACGGGCGCTTCCGGTGCGGGTAAAACCTCACTGTTGAAATTGCTTTATCTGGCACAGCGGCCCAGCCGCGGTTTGATTCGGCTGTTTGGCGAAGATGCGGTGACCATGTCGCGGGAACGCCTGCCCGGTTTCCGGCGGCGCATCGGCGTGGTGTTTCAGGATTTCCGGCTGGTTCCGCATCTTTCCGCTTTTGACAATATTGCGCTGCCTCTGCGGGTTGCAGGGGTAAAAGAGAAGGATTTGGTTACACCGGTGGCTGAGATGCTCGACTGGGTTGGACTCGGCGACCGGGCCGAAGCCCGGCCAGCAACCTTGTCGGGCGGAGAGCAGCAGCGTGTTGCCATTGCCCGTGCGGTCATCGGCCGTCCGGAGATTCTGGTTGCCGACGAACCAACCGGCAATGTTGATCCGGATATGGCGGTGCGTTTGTTGCAGCTGTTTGAAGCCTTGAACACACTGGGCACCACCATTGTTGTAGCGACCCATGACATTCACTTGCTCAGCAAGGTGCCGGGTGCTCAGATGATGAAGCTCGAAAAGGGCGGCCTTTCCGACCCCACTGGTTCCTTGCGCAACCCGCCCCTGCCCCGTGACAGAGCGCAATAGGTCGCATTATGCTTAGCCTTTTCGTCATACCCGGTCATGATCGGAGGCTGATACCCGAAGGGCGCCTGTCGGGTCCCATGCCGTGGGTTATCGCGATCATGATCTTTCTGACGGTTTTGGCGACAGCAATGGGTCTTGCTTTTGCCGAGGCCGGGCAAAAGGTTTCGGATCAGCTGTCGAGCCGCGCTACGGTTCAGATTATTGAGGCCAATCCCGTTTCCAAAGCACAACAGGCCAAAGACGCGGCGGCCCGGCTGCGCGGAATGGATTTGGTCGACGAGGTCCGGGTCTTGCCTCCCGAAGAGATTGAAGAACTGATCGCCCCATGGTTGGGCCAGACAGGCTCAGCGCAGGCCGGTTCACAAGCTGGCAGCCTGCTGGAAGACATCCCACTGCCGGCTTTGATTGACCTGAAACTGGTGCGCGCGGCGGGTACGAGCGAATTGGAGGCTTTGCGAGGTGCCATTGGCCCGCTCGCTCCCAGCGCTCTTATAGAACCCAGCAGCGGTCTGATCGCGCCTGTTATTGCATTGGTCCGCTCACTCCAATGGATTGCGTTCGGTCTGGTGATATTGCTCGCTATGGCCACAGCGGCTGCGGTGATCATCTCGGCTCGGGCGGCTCTGAATACCCACAAGGAAACTATCGGGGTCATTCACTTGCTGGGCGGAACAGACCGCCAGATCAGCCGTCTTTTTCAGCGGCGGATTGCGCTTGATGCTTTGCTTGGCGGGATATTGGGTTTGATCTGCGGGGCCGCCATCATCCTGCTGCTCGGGATGCAGCTTTCGGCATTGGGGTCGGGGCTGGTACAATCCTTGGAGCTATCATGGTATAGCTGGTTGATTATCGGGTTCGTTCCGATATTGGGAATGATACTTGCGATGGTGACTGCGCGAATGACAGTCATGGGCGCGCTGAAAAAAATATTGTAGTCACATCATATGATCTTGCGTTTCTTCTGTTTTCTGTTGCTTTTCTGGATGATCGGTTTCGCCTGGTTTGCGATTGATTTGCCGCGCGCTGCGGGGGATGACGTGCGCACAGACTCTATTGTTGTCCTGACCGGCGGACCCCAGCGCATCGAACATGCCTTGCAGTTGATCGAAGCAGACAAAGCGCAATATTTGCTGATTTCGGGTGTGGACCGGGATGTCAAACCCGGGGAACTGGCTGCCGCATATGATCGTTCCGAGGAGCTTTTTGAATGTTGCATTGACCTGGGCTTCCAGGCGGTTGACACGCGGTCCAATGCTCTGGAAACAGCGCGCTGGGCTGCGGGACGGGATGACAGTTCACTGCGCCTGGTGACATCCGACTGGCACATGCGACGCGCGCAGCTGGAACTGGAACGCGCAGTACCGACGGATATTGTGATCATTTCCGATGCCGTGGCTACCGCGCCTTCGCTGGGCACCCTGTTCAAGGAATATAATAAATATCTGATGCGCCGTCTCGCGTCATTGGCAGGGGTTTAACAATGCTGGCAGCCATTCGCTCATTGATGTTCATTCCGATCTTTTATGGCGGCTCGACACCGATCATCATCTTGTCTTTTCTGGTTGCGTTATTTTCGGAACCCGGCACCCATTATATGGCGCAGTTATGGAGCCGTTATCACTATTTCTGTGCGCGATATATTCTGGGCATAACGGTGCAGATCAAAGGTGAAATCCGTAACGAGCCGCTTCTCTACGTTTTCAAGCATGAAAGCATGTTCGAGACGATCGATCTGTTGCGCATATTCGACAAGCCGGTTGTGATTGCCAAAAAGGAACTGCTGGTAATTCCTTTGTGGGGCTGGATTGCGAAGAAACACGGGCTGCTGGGAATCGACCGCAATGGCGGCGGGGCGGCGATGCGCCAGATTATCAAACAGGCGAAGAAAGCAGTTGCCGAGGGTCGCCCGATTGTGATTTTTGCCGAAGGCAGCCGCGCGCATCATGGCGAACGTCCTGAGTTACAGACCGGTTTTGCCGGTATCTACAAGCTAATGGGCCTACCGCTCGTACCGGTGGCACTGGATAGTGGCATCATCTCGCCGCGCGATACTTTTGTGCAGAATAGTGGTGTGATCACCTATGCAGTGCAAAGCGAGATTGAACCCGGGCTCGACCGCGAGGATATTCGCAACCGGGTCCATAACGCGATCAACATGCTGAATGACTGATTGGCCACTCTAGCCAAAGCCAATGCCGGTGACTTTCAACGCTATTCTTGCCAACCGGTCGCTGGTTGTCAGGTACAGCATTTTTCCGTCATTACCAAAGGCACAATTGGCAGTCGCTTTTTCCGCCAATATGCGGCCCAGCAATGTTCCGGAAGGTGATAAAATCAATATGCCACCGGGACCGGTAGCAAAGATATGCCCTGTCCGGGCAACGCACATTCCATCAGGCAAACCCGGCGCGTCAGCGCCTGCCAGATGTTGGGCATCGAAGAAGAGGCCCCTGTCAGATATCGTTCCGTCAGCGGCGATGGCATAGTTTTTCAACAGCTGTTTCTGCGGGTCCGATTGCGCAACGTAGAGCGTATGTTCATCCGGTGACAAGGCAATGCCATTGGGTCGGGTCAGGCTGTCATCGATCAGCGATAGGCTTCCATCCGGGCTGCGCCGGTACACGCCATTGTGCGCCAGTTCCTTAAGCGGCGACTGATCGCCACCTTTCAACCCGTAAGGCGGATCGGTAAAATATATGGTCCCGTCTTTTGCTTCGACCAGATCATTGGGGCTATTGAACTTCTTGCCTTCAAATCTGTCCGCTATGATGCGGTCCTCTCTGCTTTCAATGTCAAAAGCGGTCAGGGCCCGTTTGCCATGATTGGCGGTTAGCAGCTCACCATTTTTGCCCATAAGCAAGCCGTTAGTGCCATCGCCTTCGGCTAGCCCGGAAGGTTTGCGAAATATCGTCAGACCTTCCGCTTCCGACCAGACATAAGCGGTGTTTTGCGGAACATCGGAAAAGTAAAGCCGCTCGCGCTTGCTGTCCCATGCTGGTCCTTCGGACCACTGAAAGCCGCTGGCAAGTTGCTCCAGCTGCAGGCTGCTATCGATCACTTCATCAAGTGCGGAATCGAGTCGTTCGACCTTTCCGAACATAGGCCGCTTTCGCCGGGTCTCTGGTTGAGCGGTGACAGCGCCGGTGCAGGCGGCCAGTGCGGTCGCGGTCGAAGCGGCGATAAATATTCTGCGGTTCAATTGCATGCTGTCGGTCATTTAACCTCCGTTTTCGTGGCAATGGCGGCGGCAGGAACGGCGCTTTCGACTCCCTCACTTAAGGTAAAACTACCACGCTGTCTTATGTCTTCGGCTGACGCTCCGACCATGATGTCGAAACGCCCGGCTTCTGCTCGCCATTTACCGTCTTTGGCATAGTAAGTCAGCTGCTCAGGTGTCAGGGTGAATTTCACCATACGACTTTCCCCGGGCTGCAGGGTCACACGCTTGAACCCGCGTAACATCATCTTGGGTTGGGCCTGCCGCGACACGACATCCCGCAGATAGAGCTGCGCTGTTTCATCTCCGGGACGATTGTCCCGGTTGGTTAGCTTAACCGAAATATCGATGCTGCCACCTGGCGAAAGGGTTGTGCTGCTCAGCGACAGATCGCTGATCATGATGTCAGCATAAGATAACCCGTGGCCAAAAGGATAAAGCTGCGTGATCGGCAGGTCCTTGAACCGGTTGCTGTCTTTGACCGGATCCGGATTGGCTGGACGACCAGCGGGATATTCGCTGTAGCTATAAGGCACGGCTCCGGTGGTCCGCGGAAAGGCAATGGGCAGTTTGCCGCCAGGCGCAACCTTGCCAAAAACGATATTGGCGATGGCAGGGCCGGCTTCATTGCCCAGCAACCATGTCATCACAATGGCGTCTGCATTCTTGTCGATCTCTGGAATGGCAAGAGGACGGCCACCGGTCAGCAACACGATTACCGGCTTTCCTGTGGCAAATATAGCCTCGGCAAGCGCCAGCTGTGATGGCGGCAGAGCGAGCGATGACCGGCTGCGCGCTTCCCCTGACAGGTCATAATCCTCGCCGATGGTTAGCAGCACAATGTCACTGTCCTTCGCTACAGTTACTGCCGCAGGGATGCCGCTTTCGTCCGGGCTTTGCGGTGCGGCCCCGGCTGAAAATGCGACCACGGAACCTTCAGGTGCAGCAGCCTTGATACCCTCCAATATGCTGATGACCTCAGTCTTGTCGCCGCGTGCACGCCAGCTTCCTAGTTGGCTCTGGACGTCGGTTGCCATGGCGCCGATAATCGCAATTTTTTGCGCATTGGCCGCGAGAGGTAGTATATTATCGCTGTTTTTCAGCAAAACTATCGAACGCTCGGCCACCTCGCGAGCCGCGACGATATGGGCGGCGGCGCGGATATTGGCTGTTTCGGCTGCAAGATCATGATAGGCCATCGGATCATCAAACAGACCAAGCCGTTCCTTGGCAGTCAGTACATTGCGCACGGCATTGTCGACATGCGCCATAAGCCTGGGATTGGCCGCAACAGCCTTGGTCAGATCATTGGCATAAACGAGGCTCATCATGTCCATATCAACACCCGCGGATATGGCGAGTGTGCCTGCGTCGGCGCGGCTGCCCGCGATGCCGTGATTGATCAGTTCGGCGACAGCATTCCAGTCGCTGACCAGCATACCGTCAAAACCCCATCGGGCACGTAGCATGCCGTTGATAAGATCGGCATTACCGGTTGTCGGCTGCCCCCCAATATCATTGAACGCGGTCATGTAGCTGCCCGTGCCAGCCTGCATCGCAGCGTAAAATGGTGGTAGATAAATCTCGTGGAGCGCCCGCTCGCTAATCTCTGCTGTGCCATAATCCCGCCCGCCCAGCGGTGCACCATAGGCACCGAAATGCTTGGTCGTCGCCATCATTGTGCCGGCACCGCTTAGCGATTGTCCCTGATAACCACGCACCTGCGCGGCGGTCATGATGCTGCCGAGATAAGCATCCTCGCCGGCGCCTTCGACGACCCGGCCCCAACGAGGATCGCGGGTGACATCCACCATCGGCGCAAACGTCCAGTGCAACCCTGAATTGCTTGCTTCGACGGCCGAGATGCTGGCGGTATGGTGCCACTGCTCGGGTTCCCAACTGGCTGCTATAGCGATCGGTACAGGGAAGATGGTGCGATAGCCATGCACGACATCCATTGCAAAGAGCAGCGGAATCCTGAGGCGGCTTTCCTCAACCGCTACTTTCTGTAATGCGCGCAAAGGTTCGGCGCCGGCAACATGCAAATAGGATCCGACTTTACCAGTCCTTACGCGGTCGAGTTCGCTTGGGGTCAGCTTGGAGTTGAGCGTCTTTGACCGTCCTCCCGCTGCTTGAGTTAGTTGGCCGACTTTTTCCTGAAGGGTCATCCGGCGGAGCAAGGCTTCGATCCGGGGGCTGGCCTTGGTGGGTATGGCCGCTGGAATATCCATGACGCTGGCCGTGTCGGTGACATGTGTGGGCAAGGGACCGGGATCCTGATCCTGCGCGTGTACCGCTGGTGCTGATCCCGACATGATCATAGCCAGAATTACTGCCGGCATCGCTATCCGCGTGAATTTCATTGATCTCTCCCTTAGTCTTTTTGCCACTCTACTCATAAACTCACGTCAATGACAAGGTTGTCAATCATCGCCGCGAAATGATAGGCACCGGATCGGGAGAGGAGGCAGATCAATTGAAACAGATGCATGTGCTGCTGGTCATCATGGGTGTATCCGGCTGCGGTAAATCAACCGTATCACTATCGCTTTCCCGACATACAGGATGGCCCTTTCTTGAAGGTGATGTGTTCCATCCACCCGAAAATCTGCAAAAAATGGCTGCGGTTGAATCGCTCAACCAAGAGGATCGCATCCCGTGGATTGATGCAATGGCTAAGGCGGTGAATGATACAGGCGATGGCCCCGTGATCCTGGCCTGCTCTGCGTTGAACGACGCTGTACGCCTTCGGCTATCCTGTGCGGTCGAACGGCCCTGTCACTGGATATATCTCAATGTACCGGATGAGATATTGCAGCAACGCATGGAAGATCGCACCGGACATTTCATGCCCCCGACCCTGCTACAGTCGCAATTGCAAGCACTCGAATTGCCGCTCAGCCGGTTGACCGTCGACGGTATGCAGACACCTGAAGCAATTTGCGATGTGATATTATCCGCTCTAGACAAACGGATAGAGTAAAAGCGCAGTGATAAATCCGGTTATGCCGGTGAGCGTGGAACTCACGCTCCAGCTTTTCAACGTCTCCGTAGTTGTCAGTCCGAAATAGCGGTTGATTAGCCAGAAGCCACTGTCGTTGACATGGCTACATGCGGTTGCGCCACCTGCAATTGCCACCGCGACCAGAGCCAGTTGAGGCTGAGTCAGTGCAGCGGCGGAGGCAATCGGAAAAGTTAGGCTGGCCGCAGTGATCATCGCTGCCGTGGCCGAGCCTTGCGCAATGCGCAGCAACAGGGCGATAAGGAAGCCGCAGACAATCGGTGCAATGCCGAGCATCAAGGTTGCATTGGCCAAGGACTGGCCCGCGCCGGTATCGACCAGCACTTGCTTGAACGCTCCGCCGGCACCGGTTACGAGCAAGACAACACCGACGGGCTCCAGTGACTTTTCAATCGCCTGACGCAATGCTGCGCGACTATCTGCATCGCTCGGGCGCATTGCGAGGAACGCCATGCCGCAGGC
This sequence comes from Sphingorhabdus sp. Alg231-15, assembly GCF_900149705.1. Classification (NCBI taxonomy): domain Bacteria; kingdom Pseudomonadati; phylum Pseudomonadota; class Alphaproteobacteria; order Sphingomonadales; family Sphingorhabdaceae; genus Sphingorhabdus; species Sphingorhabdus sp. Alg231-15. Next base: position 2,429,491 of record NZ_LT703001.1, read on the forward strand.
TATCAGCAAAGCAATAACCGGCATGCCCGCGGTCTCCAAGATGCTGCGTAGCGCGCCTTCAGCTAAGCCCAGCGGCCCAGCCACTGCTCCGGTTATAATCAGCACCAGAGGCATTAGGACCAGTCCCAGAGCAATCTTTGCAATGTGCGGATCAAAATCCTGCTGTACCGGTTTGCTGCCAGCCAGTGGCAAAGGATGTCCCGCCGCAAGCCAACCTTTGCGCAAAGCTATGCTGGTGTAAATAGGTCCGCCAACGAGAGCTGCGGGAATACAGGCGATCAGGCCAAATAGCATGACCCAACCCAGATCAACCTGTAATTGCTGCGCCACCGCGATCGGCCCGGGCGTTGGCGGGATGAACGCATGGGCACCTGCTAGCCCGGCCAATAGCGGCAAAGCAAAGGCCAGCGGTACCATCGAAAACCGGCGAGAAAAAGCCATGATCAAAGGGAAGAGAATGATGAAGGCGACGTCGAAAAAAACCGGGATGGCAATGATGATACCGACCAGCCCGAGCATCCAACGGGTCAGTTTCGATCCGCTGCCTCGGGTCACATAATGCGCCAGAGCGGTCACGCCGCCGCCATGTTCGACCAGCACGCCAAACATCGCCCCAAGCCCGATGACCGCCGCGATTCCGCCAAGCGTCCCGCCCATGCCCTTGGCGACAGCGGCAATGGCCTCTGCCGGTGCCAGGCCCGCACCCAGTGCTGCGGCAATCCCGGCCATCAGCAACGCCGGAAAAGGGTGCATTTTTGCACGCATGATCAATATCAAAAGCGCCAACATGCTCAGCAGCATCGCCAACAAGGCCCGGTTTTCAATGATCCAGTCGATTGTTTCCTCCCCTGAACTTGTTTTCAATCTACAAATATGACAACGTTGTAATAGTGTCATAAGCACTGGGGCAATAGCTGGCAATATGGTTGTCTAAAGGCGCCAGCGGGCCAAAATAAAGGAGGAATGGATATGCTGGCGATATCTGAAATTTGGAAACCTATCCTCTTTCTGTGCCTTACATTTCTGACCGCCTGTATGCCATCGTCAGCGAACAGCGTTGCGGCTGTCGGTACAGCGCCAGAATGGGAGACTATATCGGCGCGCGGAGCGCCGACCGCCCGTCACGAAGCCGGTCTCGTGGCTTTCAAGGGCAAGCTATACTTAATCGGTGGGCGGCGGATCAATCCAGTCGATGTCTATGATCCGGCCACCAACCGCTGGACTGAAAAATCCCGGCCTCCGGTTGAGATACATCATTTCCAGGCGGTTACCCATGGCGATGCGATCTATTTGATGGGGGCAATGACCGGCGGCTGGCCGAATGAGCAACCACTGGACCGGATCATCATCTATTATCCAGAGCAGGACCGGTTTGAATATGGTCCGTTCATTCCGGTCAGTCGTCGTCGCGGCGGGGCCGGGGTAATTATCCGGGATGGGAAATTCTATATGATCGGCGGGATAACCAATGGGCATATGAATGGTTATGTGCCGTGGTTTGACGAATTTGATCCGGCAACCGGTGTCTGGCGTGTCCTGCCCGACGCTCCGCAAGCGCGGGACCACTTTCAGGCGGTTTACTGGGATGGCAAGCTTTATGCCTTCGCAGGCCGCCGGACGGAGCAGGCGAAGCAGCTGGGGTTCGAACAGACAACAACCATCGGTGATGTCTTTGATTTTGCCACCAGTCGCTGGCAGGCGATGAACAGCGTCCATTCCATTCCCACCGAGCGGGCGGGCAATATGGCAGTGGCGTGGAACGGTCATGTCGTTATCGGTGGGGGCGAAAGCGGTGCGCAAAAACAGGCACATAACGAGGTGCAGGCTTTTCGTTCTGACACCGGCACATGGCACAAATGGCCGTCCCTCGGGCGGGGGCGTCACGGATCGGGTTTTGCGATGATCGGTGACTATTTGTATACCGCGTCCGGTTCCGGCAATCGGGGTGGCGAGCCGGAATTGACCAGCATTGAACGGCTCAAGCTGTCACCTGCTCTCAACCAGATGCCTGTAGTCAGAAACGCTGCTGAGGCGCAGCCCGTTGCAATGCAATGGCACAAGATGCAATTGTCCTTCGCCGGTCCCGCCCGTTCGGAACTGTCGGCTGACAATCCCTTCACCGATTATCGATTGACCGTGACCTTCACCCATGAGGGCAAAAGCCGCACGATCCGCGGGTTTTATGCTGCCGACGGCAATGCGGCGGAAACCGGGGCTGAGAAAGGGAATATCTGGCAAGTCCGGTTCGCACCCGATGAACCGGGGAAGTGGCAATGGCAGGCTCGGCTGGCCCGGGGCAGGAACATTGCGATAAATCCCGATCCGATGGCTGGCGAAACCATAATGCTGGCAGAAACTAGCGGCAGCTTTCTGGTCACCGGATCGGACAAGGCCGGACCCGACTTCCGTCACCAGGATCGCGGCCTGCTGGTTGCCGATTCAGGTTATTTTCGATTTTCCCAATCGGGGCAATATTGGCTGAAGGGCGGAACCAACAGCCCGGAAAACTTGCTTGCCTATGTGGATTTTGATGGCACCTATCGTATGGCAGATAACGCCCGTGACGGTGAATCTGACGCTGGTGGAAGCATCCACAGATTCGCACCGCATCTCAAAGACTGGCGACCGGGCGATCCCAGCTGGCGTGACGGTAAGGGCAAGGCAATTATCGGCGCGATCAACTATCTCGCGGCACAACGGATGAACAGTGCTTATTTCCTGACTCTTAATATCCTGGGCGATGGAAAGGACATCTGGCCTTATCGGGACCCGGATGATTTTAGCCGGTTTGATGCGAGCAAGCTCGACCAGTGGGAAATCCTGTTCAGCCACATGCAGGCCAAGGGTATTTTGCTTCACATTGTGACGCAGGAGACCGAAAATGAACTGATGCTCGACGGTGGCGAAACGGCCTTGCATCGCAAACTGTATCTGTCCGAACTCATTGCCCGCTTTGGCCATCATAATGGCCTGGTCTGGAACTTGGGCGAAGAAAATGGGCCGGTCCACTGGCGTCCCGAAGGGCAGAATGATGACCAGCGGCGGCAAATGATCGCCTATCTGAAAGCCGCCGATCCCTATCAACATCCTGTCTTGCTTCATACGCACAGCGAGCCTGCAGACAAAGATACAATAGCCGGGCCATTACTCGGAAACCCCGGACTGGACGGGCTTTCTTTTCAGGTGTCAGAGCGCACCACCGTCAACAGCGAAGTCCAGAAATGGCGCAACTTGGCAGCGAAAACGGGCCGAGACTGGCTGATAACCATGGATGAAATCGGCAAGTGGGACACGGGCGCCTTGCCCGATTCACTCGATCCGACCGATCATGAAAGCTTGCGCCGTCATGCCTTATGGGGCCATTTGCTGGGCGGTGGGGCTGGCGTTGAATGGTATTTTGGCGCGAAATATCCCGCCAATGATCTGGCGTCTGAAGATTGGCGCCTGCGGGCGAGTCTTTGGCGCCAGACCGCCAACGCGCTTGATTTCTTCAACGAACATCTGCCCTATTGGGATATGCAGCCCTGCAATGATGCGGTTGATCGCAAGGATGCCTATTGCCTGGGTCAGGCTGGCCAGCTTTATGCTGTTTATCTACCGGATGGCGGTACGGCGCGTGTCGATGTCGGTAGACCGGGCGCTTTTGATATTCTCTATCATGATCCGGTCACTGGTCGCCGGGTCGCAGGCGAGGCTACCGAAGCACAAGCCAACGGAAAGCTATTGGTGTCGCCACCTTCAGCGAAAATCGGTACGGACTGGGTCGCGCTCCTTCAATCGCAGTGAGGCGGCCAACAGATTGCCTAATCAGCGCTCTGGAATCGGATGTAGCATGGTCAGGAATTTCAGCTCCGTTCCGGCCCGGCGGTGTTCCGACAGGGCCTGATAGTCAGGATCATTATACCAGGCGGTGGCCGCTTTCGCGCTCGGAAATTTGAACAGGACCACACGGCCTTCGGGCGGCGCGCTGCCTTCGAAAGTGGTGCTGTTGTCATCGAAGGTGATGAACGTTCCGCCATGCTTCTTCAGGATCGGGAAAAAGCCTTTTTCGTATACGCGATATTTTTCCGCATCATGTACGGTGAAATTGGCCATGACGTGAACTGGTGCTGTGTCGCTCATGATGCGTCCTCCGCTTTCGGCAATCCGATCGCTTCCCGGACTTCATCATTGTCCGCGCCCAAGGTTGGCGGGTCAGCATAGACATTGGCGGGGCTGGCCGAATAGTGGACAGGATGCTTGATGGATCGGTATTTTCCCATTTTCTCACCTTCGCGCTCGTTCCAGAAACCGACTTGCTGGAGATGCGGATCTTCGAGAACATCGGCAATCTGGTTGTAGCGCATCGCCGGAATATTATTCTCGTCAAGCAGCTCCAGCCATTCATCGGTGGTCTTGGTCGAGGCGATTTCCTCGATCAATGCATAGAGCGCAGTTATATTTTTGGTGCGCTCGGAATAGGTTGCAAAGCGCGGTTCCTCGAACACCCCGGGCTTGCCGCCAAGCTCAAAAAACTTTTCCCATTGCCCGTCGCTATAGGGGACCAGGCCGATATAGCCGTCCTTGGTCGGATAAGGCTTGCGGTTGGGGTTAACGGAGCGGGTGTAGGCGAGGCGGCCATTGCCGGGGATGAAGGTCTCGCCCCACAGGTTTTCAACCATGTTGAACCAGGTAAACGCCTCGAACATCGGCACTTGAACAAATTGCCCTTCGCCGGTTTTTTCCTTGTGATACATGGCTGCGAGCGTCGCATTGACTGCGAACAGCCCGATGGTCTTGTCGGCCACCAGCGACGGCATATAGAGCGGCCGCCCGCTGTCACCGCGCATTTCAAACAGCGAGGCAAAGCCGGACGAGCACTGGATCAGGTCATCATAAGCCTGGCGATGCGAATAGTCGCCGCCTTGGCCAAAACCCGCGCAATGGACATAGACAATGCCGGGGTTAATTGCCTTCACCGCCTCATAATCCAGTCCCAGCCGCTCCATTCCGGCCATCCGGACATTATGGAAAAATACATCAGCATGTTTGAGCAATTCGACAATCACCGCCTTGTCGGCTTCCTCTTTTGCATTGATTGTGATCGACTTCTTATTGCGGTTCAGGGAAGCAAAGATCGGGCCCAGGTCGCCGGTGGGGCTGTCCCCGGCATGGCGCATCATGTCGCCCGGAAACTTGCCCTGATCATTTTCAACCTTGATGACATCGGCCCCCATGTCGGCGAAATTCACGGTGGCAAACGGGCCAAGAACAACCGTGGACATGTCGACTATTTTTAGACCCTTTAGAGGCCCGGTTGGTTCGACATCCCATTTCAGTTCCGGCCATCCGCTCATCTGTCTATCCTTAAATTATTAGGTGCATGAATATGCCCGTCTGTTATCAGCTTTAATCGATCGATGAACTGTTTATTTTGAGGGACTTTCACACATGACAATTTCGGACCGCCAAGCACCGGTATTAATTGGTGTAGGGGAAGCAAGCGGGCATTCCCTGAAGCAGGCACTGGGATTGGAATGGCCGTCTCCGGTTGATCTTGCCTCGGCTGCTGCGAAAGCAGCGCTGGCCGACAGCGGTGTGGCGGAAAAGCTCAGTGCATCGATTGACTGTCTGCTCGCGACCCGCCTGTTCCATGATAGCGGTGTGCAGCATGCCTATGGATCTCCTGACAATTTCCCGGATGCAATCGCGCAGGCCGCGGGCCTCAAACCGGCGCAACTCATTTATGGCGATGTTGGTGGTCAAAGCCCGCAAAAGCATATTAACGAGCTGGCGATCCAGCTCCATCAAGGCACAATCAAGGCCGCTCTCCTATGTGGCGCAGAATCCATAGGAACGGTCAAGCGGGCCAAGAAGGCTGGCCATGAGATGGACTGGAACCAGTCGTCTGATCGCGACTTTGTCGACAAGCGCACCGAATTTCCGGTCCTTACCATGTATGAATTTCGGCACGGAATCATATCCATGCCGATGGCTTATGGGTTGCTTGAAAATGCCCGGCGCAGCCGGCTCAATATGGACCGCGACAGCTATGCAGTGGACATGGCGGAATTGTGGTCGGCATTCTCCTCGGTTGCGGCTTCGCGTGAACATGCGCAATTTGCCAAAGACTGGAGCGTGGAAGAATTGCTGCAGGATGGCGGCGGCAACTATCAGCTTAATGATCCCTATCGCCGCTGGATGGTGGCACAGGATGCGGTTGCTCTGGGCGGGGCTGTCGTGATGACGACAGCTGGCCATGCCGAGGATCTCGGTATTGCCGAAGACAAGATGATCTATCTGCACAGCGGTGCGGATGCGAGCGTACCCATCATAAGCCAGCAAATGGACCTGTCGCGATCGCCCGCCGTCGAATGGGCTGTTGGCAAAGCGCTCGATCTTGCAGAGCAACAAGCAAGCGATATCGGTCCGATAGATATTTACAGCTGTTTTCCGGTCGCGGTCTCTCTGGTGATGGAGGCATTGAACCAGCCACATCGAACGCTGTCGAGCTATACCCTGACTGGTGGGCTGAGTTTCTTTGGCGGTCCGGGCAACAGTTACAGCACTCACGCGATTGTCGCTTTGGTACAGGCGCTACGCCAGGACGGCAGCAAGCCCGGCATGATTTCCGCCAATGGTGGCGCGATCAACAAGGAATCAGTTGGAATTTACGCTGCACAGCCCTTGGAAGGCGGTTGGACGCCGGATCGTATTGCAAAGCCTAATGCATTACCAGCGGATGAAGGGACGAAGCCTGACCATTTCGCGTCTGGTAAAGGCGTGATCAGAAGCTATGCCTTGCCCTATGTGAAGGGTGTCCCCGGGGCGGCTACGCTTTGGCTCGCAGATGAAAATGGTGTGCCGTGTATCGGACTGCTTGAAAATCCGCCGGAAGGCACGGATTTGATTGGCGAGGCGGTCACCATCACCACTGATGGCAAACGCAATCATGTGGTGCTGGGATAAACCAGACGAGAGTTGCGCTTCGTATGTGATCACGACCGAAAGGTGGCGATCATTTTTTAATTTCAACCCGCAATATATATTTATGCGCGTTTGCGTTCTTTGTCTTTGTCATTATGTAAATTGACGGGCTTCGGGAGACTGGTGTCCCCAATTGGAAGCACGGTGTCAGTGGATCGTAAGTCAGTGTACCAATTGAGATTTTCTGCCTTACCGTAGAGAAATCCCTGTACTTGATCGCAACCTTCCAGACGCAGTTGCTCCACCTGATCCTGGCGTTCAACACCTTCCGCTGTAGTTGTCATGCCCAGATTTTTTGCCAGTCCTATGATCGAACGGATAATCGCTCGGCAATCTTCACGAGAATCGATTTCATTCACAAAGCACCGATCGATTTTGATTTTGTCGAAAGGAAAGCTGCGGAGATAATTTAGGGAACTATATCCGGTGCCAAAGTCATCCAGTGATATTTTAATGCCAAGGTCACGCAATTGATGCAGCAACCGGATATTGTCTTCGCTATCCTGCATCAATACGCTCTCGGTGATTTCAAGTTCCAACCGGCCTGGATTCAGACCCGTTTGGGCCAGAGCATTGACAATTGTTGATATAAGACTGGGGCTCCGCATTTGTGACGGTGACAGATTGACCGCAACAGTGAGGTCATCCTTCCACGAAGCCGCATCTTCTATGGCTTTGCGGATTATCCATTCCCCCAATTGTATGATCATTCCGGTCTCTTCTGCCACCGAAATGAAATCATCTGGCATCACCGTACCGCGTTCAGGATGTTCCCACCGCAACAAAGCCTCATAACCTGTTTTGTTCAGTGTATTAATGTCTACCAGTGGTTGATAATGCAGATGCATTTCATGGAGACCCAATGAAGCGCGCAGGTCCAGTTCCAAAGCGCGGCGCTTTTCAGCCGCTATGTCCATGCCTTCCTCGAATATAGTTACCCGGTTACGGCCAGCGCGTTTGGCCGAGTAAAGGGCAAGGTCAGCATATTTCAGGAGCTTGTCAGGATCATCAATCTCCGGCTTCCATTGGGCAACGCCTATGCTGACCCCGGTGACAATATTATGGCCATCAATAACAAATGGCACGCCCACTTCCTCTACGACTACATTCGCAATTTCCTCAGCTTTGACGGCTTGCTCGCCGGTCAATAGAAATGCAAACTCGTCGCCACCCATCCGGGCCAGCAGGTCTCCCGATTGCGCCAGCGTTTCCAGCCTTCTTGATATTTTCTGGAGCAGTTTATCTCCGATGGGATGACCCAAAGTGTCATTAATAGCTTTAAAGTGGTCGAGGTCGAAAAAGGCCAAGGCAATATTATCACCTTCTTTCGCTCGGTGAATTGTCCGATTGAGTGTGTCATTGAAAAGCCGCCGGTTCGGGAGGTCGGTCAGGCCATCAAAATGCGCCATGTAGCTGACTTTTTCCTCGGCAGCTTTTTGGGCTGTGATATCCGCTATAACCCCGCGCATGGCTATATTTTTACCAAGCGGCGTGGAGTTGGTGGCGCGCGCACTGATTGTCCACCAGCGTCTTTCTCCGCGGACATTGACCGCAACCGATATGTCCCGGAATGAACGTGTTTTGGTAATCTGGTTGGTAAGATGCCAACGGTCTTCTTTATCGTCTAGAAGATTGATCAATTGATGACCTTCAAGTTCTTCCCTTGGCCGGCCAGCAGCTTGCGTAAAGCGATCGCACACATCGATCAGGAAGCCCTCTTGATCCAGTGAAAACAGCCAGTCGGCTGATTGTTCTTCAAAGTCATTTAACAGCAGTTTCACAGTCTCTGCCGATTGGCTGCTTTCCTGGCGCGTCAGCAACTGATTGACGAAGGCGTTAAAGATATCGACGCTGTTCTTGTAGAGGACAATGGCAAACATTGTCAGCAAGACCAGTGCTGCATAGCTGTCTATCCCACCGCGGGCGATCAAGCCTACGGCAAGGCAGGTGCAGATGATCAAAATCCAAGCTCGTGATGCTTCCGAAAGGTGACGATAGGTGAGAGTGCCAGCGCTCAATTGACCCGCGCCAATGACCGCCAACAATCCAAATTGAGTGCCGCCAGCTAGTGTCAGCAGACAGGCAATAGCAATGCCCCATATCGAAGCATAAACTGCGGCGTTGAACGTCAACCGCTTTTTTAGACGAAGCGCTTTGCCACGTGAAATGGTCGGTTTTTGTGTCTGTTTTCCCAATTGCAACCGATGGATTGACGCGCCTGCCAAAACCAGGTTCCAACATATCAGTACCGCTATATGGAGCTGGTTAAAAAACAATGCAGATACAACAAGAGCCGTGACCGCATTAGACAAAATCGCGACCTTTATGGACTTACCATGTTCGCCCAGTTGCTCCCGTGAAACGAGATCGCGGTCCGATTGCTCCAGATAGCGCAGGTTGTTCTTTTGATCGGCGAGCTTCTTCATCGCCTGTATTTGGCAGGAAGAGGTTTATAAACCATTATTCTGCATGGCTTTGTCAACTTGGACGCAAACTCATGCATGCCCAATATTTATTCGACTTTCACGTAGGTTAGCTTCCAGAAAAAGGCCCTCAATCCCTATGTGGGATCCCATTTCAATATCATCTTTCCGTGCGATGATAATTTTCTTGGAATGGACAAAAAATGCGGTAATGTTTTTACCATGAGTACAAATTTTAAAAAAATTGATGAGAATGATCGCAATATCCTGAAGGCACTACAGCAGGATGCCAGCCTTTCTCTGGAAAGCCTGGCGGCGAAGCTTAGTCTGTCGACCAATGCTTGCTGGCGGCGGGTCAAGCGGTTGGAAGCCGAGGGCATTATTGCGCGGCGCGTTGCCATTGTGGAGCCGGAGGCCGTCGGTCTGAGTATGACCGCTTTTGTGGCCGTGCGTACCAATGATCATAGTGACAAATGGCTGGAGAAATTCGCTGCAGCCGCGTCTTCGATAGAAGAGGTGGTGGAGTTCTACCGTATGGCCGGGGAAGTCGATTATCTGCTGAAGCTGCTCGTGCGCGATGTCGCGGATTATGACCGGGTGTACAAGAAACTGATCAAGGCCGTGCCCTTATCAGACGTATCGGCGACCTTTGCTATGGAGCGGATAAAATATGAGACTGCGGTGCCGTTATAACTAAACCTCAACCACATCCTGACGGATCGCGCCAAAGATGGAATGCCCATCCTCGTCCAGCATCTGGACTTTGACCGTATCACCGGCGCTCATGAACGGTGTTTTAGCCTCGCCATCAGCAATTGTTTCGATCATCCGGATCTCGGCAATGCAGCTATAGCCGAGACCGCCTTCTGACACCGGCTTGCCCGCGCCGCCATCGCCATCCTGATTGGAAACAGTGCCCGAGCCGATAATCGTCCCAGCACATAGGGGTCGTGTTTTCGCCGCATGGGCAACCAGTTGTGCCAGGCTGAATGTCGCATCGACACCGGCGTTGGCACGGCCAAATGGCTCGCGATTATAATCGACCTGCAAAGGCAGGTGGATCACCGATCCCTTCCACGCTTCCCCCAATTCATCGGGTGTAACACAGACTGGCGAGAAAGCACTTGGCGGCTTGGACTGGAAAAACCCGAAGCCCTTGGCAAGCTCTCCAGGAATCAGGCCGCGCAGGGACACGTCATTGCACAGCATGACCAGTTTGATGTGATCCGCAGCCGCTTCTGCACTAACGCCCACCGGGACGTCGTCGGTGATTACGGCAACTTCGCCTTCCATGTCGCATCCCCATTTAGGATCGCCTAACGGGATATCATCACGCGGCCCAAGAAACGCATCGGAGCCGCCCTGATACATGAGCGGGTCGCTGTAAAAACTCTCTGGCACTTCGGCACCGCGCGCTTTGCGGACCAGTTCGACATGGTTGATATAGGCGCTGCCATCGGCCCATTGATAGGCGCGCGGCAAAGGCGAATGGGCGTCATTCTCATGGAAGCGCTCACATGGGACAACCTGATGCTCGACATCGCGGTACAAGGCTTCCAGCTTGGGCGCGCAGTCTTCCCAATTATCAAGGGCTGCTTGTAAGGTCGGGGCTATGTTATTCGCTTCGCAGCAACGGGTCAGATCTTTCGAGACAACGACCAGTCGGCCATCGCGTGTGTCATTTTTCAGCGTCGCGAGTTTCATAGGGTTCCCATCTTTTGTTGAAAACGGATAGTGCGCCGGAACGCCTCAACAATCAACATGCGCGTTTAATGTTCGTCGCGCGCTTTTTCGTGCAGCCATGCGGCATGTTGCGGTGCCTTTTTGGTGCGGCTCCATTCTTCGAGCATCTCAGGTGCTACGCGGCGTAGCTCCTTCATCTCTTCGTCTGTGCCGATATCGCAGGCAATTTCCAGCCGATGACCATTGGGATCGAAGAAATAGATGGACTTGAAAATACCATGATGGGTGGGGCCCAGAACCTCGAGCCCCTCGGCCTCCGCATTCGTCTTGGCAGCCAGCAGTTCATCAAGCGTATTCACCTTGAACGCAATATGCTGCACCCATGTCGGTGTGTTCGGGTCCTTGCCCATATCCGGCTGCTCCGGCAGCTCGAAGAATGCCAGTATATTCCCGCCCCCGGCATCCAGAAAAATATGCATATAAGGATCATATTCACCGGTCGACGGAACTTCGTTCTCCGCAAAAGCAAGGTCAAAGTCCATGCCCATGACGCGCTGATAAAATTCGGTGGTCTCCTTCGCATCCTTGCAGCGATAGGCGACATGATGAATGCCGGAGAGATTGGGTGGGGATGTCATTCTGCGGGTTCTTCCACATTAAGCACGCCGCGCGCAACCTGATCACGTTCGATGCTTTCGAACAGCGCCTTGAAATTGCCTTCGCCAAAGCCGTCATCGCCTTTGCGCTGAATAAACTCGAAAAATACCGGGCCGACTTGCGGCTCTGCAAATATCTGTAGCAGAAGTCGAGGCTGGCCACCTTCGGTTGTACCATCGAGCAATATCCCACGACTTTGTAGCGCACTGGCATCCTCGCCATGGCCTGGCAAGCGCTCACCGAGCATCTCGTAATAGGTATTGGGAGGGGCGGTCATGAACGGAACGCCGAGCTTTTTAAGCCGGTCCCAACAGGCGATCAAATCGTCACAGATGAGGGCGATATGCTGAATGCCTTCGCCATTAAACTCGCGCAGGAATTCCTCAATCTGGCCTTTGCCGCCTTCACCCTCTTCATTGAGTGGAATGCGAATTTTGCCATCGGGAGCGGTCAGTGCTTTCGACGTCAGGCCGGTATATTCGCCTTTGATGTCAAAGAAACGGATCTCACGAAAATTGAACAGCGTCTCGTAATAATCCGCCCAATAAGCCATCCGCCCGCCATAAACATTGTGGGTCAGGTGATCGATAATGTCGAACCCTGCACCAACCGGGTTGCGGTCAACATCGGGCAGATATTCAAAGTCGATGTCATAGATGGAAAGCGCATCGCCCCGCTCTTCATCGGCATAGCGATCGACCAAGTAGAGGATGGCCCCGCCAATGCCGCGGATGGCTGGGATATGCAGTTCCATTGGACCGGTTTCGACGGCCACTGGTTCGGCGCCTTTTTCCAGCAGGTGGGCATAAGCTTCTCGCGCATCCCGGACCCGGAAGGCCATTCCGCAGGCTGAAGGACCATGTTCGCGGGCGAAATACCAGGCTGCCGATTTTGGCTCATAGTTGATAATCAGGTTGATCTGGCCCTGCCGCCACAAATGCACATCCTTGGAACGATGCTGTGCAATGCGGGTAAAGCCCATGACTTCAAAAACAGGTTCGAGCACGCCTTTTTCCGGCGCACAAAATTCCACAAACTCAAAGCCATCAAGGCCAGCCGGGTTTTCAAAAAGATCAGCCATGGATGCATTCCTTACAAATAAGAGCAATATAGTTACAAATGAAACTATAGCGGAGCCGCCGGCAGAAGGCAAGAGCGGCAAAGCGGTCAATCGTTACTTGATCCGCCGATGGTAAATCGCCAAATGGCAGAAATCAAAGTCAAAAAAGGTACGAGTAGTGATCCAGAAGATCAAAGTCTTGATCGAATCCTCCCTGTTTCAAAATGCGATCATGGCGGTGATTGTCATCAATGCCATCGTTATTGGGCTAGAAACATCTGCTGGAATGATGGCTTCTTTTGGACAAGTTCTGATTGCCTTGGACCAGATTGCCATCACTATTTTTGTGATTGAGATTCTTCTCAAGCTGCTGGTTTATCGATTGCAGTTTTTCCGCAGCGGCTGGAACAATTTCGACTTTGTCATAGTCTCCGCTGCTCTGTTGCCACTAGGTGGAAATTTCGCAATCCTCCGTGCGCTGCGCATTGTCCGGGCTTTTCGATTGGTTTCCGCTATGCCCAAGATGCGCCAAGTGGTGCAGGGATTGCTTTCTGCCATTCCGTCTATGGGATCGGTTATCTTGCTGCTGAGCCTGATTTTCTACGTGGCTGCCGTGATGGCGACCAAATTGTTCGGTGGCTCCTTTCCGCAATGGTTCGGTTCGGTCGGCGCGTCGCTATATTCCTTATTCCAGATCATGACGCTGGAAAGCTGGTCCATGGGCATCGTCCGCCCGATCATGGAAGTCTATCCCTGGGCCTGGGCATTTTTCGTACCCTTTGTGCTGGTGACCTCCTTTGTTGTGCTCAACCTCTTCATCGCTATCATCGTCAATGCAATGCATGAGGAAGCGGATGAAGAACAAAGCGCACAGCGTGATATCATATTGGATGAGATTCGCGGCTTGCGGCAGGAAGTCGCAGCATTGCGCAGTGACAAAAGCGTCTGATCAACCGGCGTTGAGGTCTGGGTCGATATCCGGCTTCTCGCGATAGAAATGCACCTGCATCTGCATAGGACCAACCAAGGTGACATGATGCAATTGCTCTGGCTCGATCAATTGTCGATCGCCGGTTGCCATCGGGCGTGTTTCCTGACTCTCCTCAATCACATAGTGAAGGCTACCGCTTACTATCTCCAATATGCCCCAGGTACCCGCCTTGGTGCTGTGGGCAGCTTGCAGGGCCGCAGGCAAGCTGGTTTCATCGAAGACGGGTGTTGAGCGATAGGGCGCCGGTTCCGTCATTTCGGTCACATCACCACCGAGCGAATGATAGCAATACTGATTCCAAAGAAAGCGAACATCATGGGTACCACCAGCATCTGTCCATAAACAGCGCCAAAGCTCATTTGGCCGGTAAAAGTATCAAACTTGCCTTTGATCCACTGGCTTTTCTCGTTCCGCCCTGACCCGCTCAAACTGTTCAGAGCAAAAGCGGTCCCAAAAAACATAAGGGTATAGAGCATGCTGATAGCGATCATGAACATAGCGCGTCCATCATGACCCGTGCCGAGGATCAAACCGAAAAAGAACAACGCATAACTTGCGACCATGCTGCCCCAGATAATCGCAGGAATGCCGAAGGTGCGGGCTTCGGGTTGAACAAGAGCGGTGAGCGCAGCCCGCTTATAAGGCGCAGGCTCATGGTAATAGTCCTCACTTAAGACGGCCAATTCATTCTCATCAAGCAACATCATTAATCTCCTTTTTCTGAGATATTTTGGGAAAGCCATCGCGGTGGATGGAAATGCCGGTCATCAGGCTGTCGGCAATTCGAGCCGCACGTTCGGACAGAAATTGGCAGGCAGCGGCGTTGGGCATTACCTCAGGCAATGTCTGGTCAAACAGCGCAAGCCAGTGGTCAAAATGGGTGCGTTCGATATTCGGGATCGCCAGATGCTTGACCATGGGATTGCCTCGAAACCGGCCTGATTCAATTGCGATGGACGTCCAGAAATCTTTCATGCGTGCAAGATGGGGTGGCCAGTTGGTTATGTGTTTGTCGAAAATCGGCCCCAGCAAAGCATCGCTGCGGATCTTTCCATAGAAGCCTTCGACAAGGTCCGAAATCCGTTCTTCGGTAATTCCAAGAGCTTCCGCGTGAGCGGCTTTTTCTTCTCTGGCAGCAATAGTGTGAGCGTGCGGCATCATGCGACTCGTTTAAAGAGGTATATTATATGCCTCTTATATCGCCCTTGAGTTTAAAAGCAATATATAATATACATGTTTAATGAGATTGACCACACAAACCGACTATGCGTTGCGGACATTGATGTTTTTGGCATCACAAGAAGGTAGCCAGACAATTGACGATATTGCCTCCGCCTACGACATTTCAAAAAACCACCTGATGAAAGTGGTGCAGCGTTTGGTCAGTGCCGGGTTCATCATCAGCCAGCGCGGGCGTGGTGGCGGGTTAACGCTAGCCCGTGATCCCGCGGAGATTAATATTGGCGCCGTCGTTCGCGCGCTTGAAGAGGTCAGCCAGTTTGTTGAATGCAGCACCGGCTCGACCAATAATTGTATTGTGACGCCCGTTTGCGGTCTTTCCCATATGCTGGCCGACGCAGTGGAAGCGTTTCTCAGCCATCTTGATCAGTTCACCCTATCCGACGCGATGGGTAAGAAGAAAAAATTCGCTGATATATTTGAGGTCGCTTTGGCTTGATCCTTGGGATCTCAAGCAAATTTCTGTCCAAGCTCATACATGGCAACAGCCGCCTTTGCCGCTTCTCCGCCTTTGTCCTTCTGACCTTTGTCTGCACGGGCAAGGGCTTGCGCTTCATTCTCGACCGTAATGATCCCGTTTCCAATCGCAGCGCCATCCAAAGTCAGCGCCATGATGCCGCGCGCGCTTTCATTGGAGACAATTTCGAAATGATAGGTCTCGCCGCGCAGCACGACACCGAGCGCGACAAAGCCATCATATTCTCCACTGTCAATCGCTAGGGAAATGGCTCCGGGTATTTCGAGTGCGCCGGGGACTGTCAGGGTCTCTTGGTCATGACCAGCCGCTTTCAGAGCCGCCTTTGCGCCATCCAGAAGCATGTCATTCAGATGGTCGTAAAAACGCGCTTCGACGATGAGAAATTTTGCCATCAGACGGTCTCCAGTTCTTTGGCCGCATCAGCGGTGGGTATCGCTCGTTGTCCGACAATGCGCAGGCCATAGGCATCCAGCCCAACCAGGTCATGGCTGGTATTGGACAATAGCTCCATATCACTTACGCCCAGCTCGGTCAGGATCTGTGCGCCGACGCCATAGTCGCGCAGCTGATCCATATCGGCCGGCTTCTCGCCTTTCAGCCGGGCCACCTGGCGGGAATAGAAATCCGGTATCCGCGGACTGATGAACACGATAATGCCGGAGCCCGCTTCGCCGATAATCTTCATGGATTCGGCGAGCGTGCCGCTATGGGCCCCGGTCTTGCCAAATACGTCGCTAAAAATGGCGGTGGCATGCATGCGGACCAAAGTTGGACTTTCGGGATCGACATGGCCTTTTTGCAGGACAATCTGCTCCGACTCGGTTGCTGTGTTGAAGAAAGTAATCGCTTTCCATTCCCCACCCCAACGGCTTTCAAATGTTGCTTCTGCCCGTTTCTGGGCGAGATGATCATGGCGGAGGCGATAGGCAATCAGATCGCGTATGGTTCCAATCTTCAAACTGTGATGCTGGGCAAATTCAATGAGATCATCAAGCCGTGCCATCTCGCCATCATCCTTCATGATCTCGCAGATAACACCGGAGGGGTTGAGGCCGGCAAGACGGGACACATCGACCGCCGCCTCGGTATGACCAGCGCGCACCAGCACGCCGCCATTGCGCGCTTGCAACGGGAAGACATGGCCGGGTGTCACAATCTCTTCCTTGCCCTTGGACCGGTCAATCGCCACGGCCACGGTGCGAGCCCGGTCTGCCGCCGATATGCCCGTCGTCACACCATCCCGTGCCTCGATAGAGATGGTGAAAGCCGTCTCGTGCGCGGTTCGGTTATTTTGACTCATCATGTCGAGGCCGAGTTCCTCAACCCGGTCCTTCGCCATCGCCAGACAGATCAGTCCGCGGCCATATTTCGCCATAAAGTTGATCGCGTCCGGTGTCGCCATTTGCGCCGGAATGATGAGGTCTCCCTCATTTTCGCGATCCTCGTCATCGACCAGGATATACATGCGGCCATTGCGTGCCTCGTTGATAATCTCTTCTGCGGTCGCCATCACACCGCTACCGCCGCGCGCAAGATAGGTTTCAAGCTTGCCGAGCGTTTCAGCTGTCGGGTTCCAATCTGGCTGTCCCAAAGCACGCAGGCTGTTCGCGTGAAGACCAGCCGCACGCGCCAGACCAGCCCGTGTTTCCTTGCCCGAATCGATCAGTTCGATCAGTTGCTCTATCAATATTTTGCTCATATCCGGGCCCTTATCTGCTAAACATAAGAGCGCTCTATCACACTGTAATGTGACGAGTCCAGAGTTATATCACATCAAATGTGATAGGATGGGATTTGCCTTTCCGGAATCAATGAACAGCACTCAGGATGAGTGCCGTGAAGGCATATCTGGTCCTCGATTACGTCCTATAAAAATGCCCTCAACTCGCCAACAAACTGGTCAAACTGGTCATGATGCAGCCAGTGGCCGGCATCGGCAAATTCCTTCACCGATACATTGTCGCCGAAATACTGGATACGTCCGTCTTTCTCGGGATTGCTCGCCCAGCTGTCCGCGCCATAATGCAATTGTGTAGGGCAGCTGATATTGCGCCATAGCTCGTGAATATTATCCTGCGACAGATCAATCGAATCCCAATGTTGCACATAAGGATCAAACTTCCAGCTGTAGCTGCCATCCTCGTTGCGGATGACCGCATGGGTTGTCAGATGGCGGGCCTGCTCATCGGAAAGATGGCCATTGGCATCCTGCATCCGTTTGAGCGCATCTTCGAATGTCGGATAGCGCTTCACTTGCCGTCCGGCTGCTTTGCGCTTTTCCTCGATGCTGCTTCGCACCCGTTGCAGTTGGCCAATTTTTTCCCGCTCGGCGAGCATTTCCGGCCCAGGACCAAGCCCTTCGATAGCGACCAGCTTGCGGACGGTATCGGGATATAGCCCCGTGTAGCGCAGCGCTATATTCCCGCCCATGCTATGCGCGACAATCGTTACTGGGGACAGATCGAGCTGATGGATCAGCTGCGCCAGATCGGTGACCATCGCCATGGTCGTGTAATTGCCGTCTGTACTCCACTGGCTGTCGCCATGGCCGCGGACATCGGGGGCGATGATATGCCAGTCGTCGCGCAGCTCCTGCGCCACCCAGTCCCAGTTGCGGCAATGATCCTTGCCGCCGTGGAGCAGGATTAGGGGCGGTTTTTCCGCATTGCCCCAATCGGCATAATGCAGCCGCAGCCGCTGAGAAAAATAACTATGTGCCGCGGGGCCGACCAAATCCATCTTTGTTCCTCGAAATACAATATGTCTTGCGGCTCTATAAACCGCCGGCCGCGCATTTGTCGAAGGGTGTTTGTGGGGAAATGGGCACTCCCCCGCCTGTTGCCTGCTTCATTCCGGAAGCGGGCGTCAGAAATATCTACCGATACTATCTTCTCATTGCTTCACCACCCTTCTCCAAATGGGCGGATAATGGTATCGAAAGACCATGCCGAACGCTTTTGTGAGGCAATACGAAATACCTCCTCTGCAATATCATCGGGCAGGCAAAAAAATTCATCTGGCTTGTCAGGTGCCATTTTGCGCGTCCATTCCAGATCAATCACGGCATCAATCGCAACATATGCGCAATGGACCCCCTGCGGCCCCACCGTACGGGCAATGCTTTCCAACAATATGCGCTGTGCAGCTTTCGTCGGCGCAAAACCGGCAAAGTTCGGCTTTCCGCGATAGGCAGAACTATTCCCAGTAGCCAGGAACGCACCTTTGCCCCGGTCCACCATATGCGGAATGATACCCCGAGCTAGAGCCAGCATTGCTTCTACGTTAACGGAAAAGTTACGCGCAAGATCATCAGGATCAATTTCAAGATATGTGCCGAACGTCCCCCCTACGGCATTGTTAACAACAACCTCCGGCACGCCATATTGAAACAGGTCATCAAGCATGTCCTGCCGGGCCTTTGGTTCCGAGATATCAGCAGCAAGCACGATGCTGTCATCAAATTCCTGTGCTAGCTTTGTCAATCTATCTGCGTCGCGGGCATTAAGCGCGAGGCGATAGCCGGCTTTGGCGAATCGGCGAGCGATGGCAGTTCCCGTTCCAGGGCCGACACCGGTTATGAAGCAGATGGGTTTACGAGAATTCATGAAGCAATCGCTTCGTATAGGAAATCAAGCCGGTCGTTGCCGAAGAAATCACCAGAATCCGTGTGAAAATAGGGAACACCGAAGACACCATCATCAACCGCCATGTTATTGTTCTTTTCCAAAGCATCCTTCATCAGATCATTTTCAGCCCAATAGGCAGCAAAACGTTCTTCCTTCCCAGCAAAATATGCATGCATAGCGCTGTTATCTGTCACCGGCGCTTGCTCCGCCCAAACCGCTTGAAAGGCGGCTTCCGAAAAGGCTTCTACATCCTCCCCAGCACGAAGTGCTGCCTGAACCAGCGGTTCAGTAGAAAATGTGCCAAATTGTGGATGGATTGCAAATGGTATCTGCAACTTTTCAACCCAGCGCATCACATCCTGCCCTTGATAAGCACGTTTAGTTTTGCACGTAATGGAGGTCGGAACGTTGCCAACCATCTCCATGATTTTTCCAACAGTAACAGGCAGAAGCTGTAGTTCCCGTCCTGTTCGTTCGCGAATTTGATCACGCTGTGAAAACGCGAAATACGAATAGGGACTGACGAAATCATAGTAAAAGCAGATTGGCTTTCTCATCGTCTGCTCCATCAGTACCGCACCAAGGCGCGACCGGCCGTTTTGTCAGGGAATTGTGCCTGATCATACAGCCGATCTTTGGCATCAAAATAGGCGCGCGGAAATTCAAGCAAAGGATCGTCGGGCGCAATCCCAGCAATCTGCGCTATGCCCAACAGGCTAGAAGTACGACCGCTCGTGGCAAGATGACCTTCGGGCCATTCAACAAGTTGTATCCAGATCGAGCGCGAGGCCCCTTCGACGCCTTGCTTGTCAGTCATCTTCAAGATCGCGTCAGTAATGGCCTTGTGGCAGCCTGACTTGCGCACCTGGTCCATAGACCCTTCGGGTACGTTCAGCTCAACCAACCATCGTCCAGCAGCTGCCTCAAATACGCTGTCATTACGGCCACCCAGATACCAATCCCATTTTTCGATGGGCTGAAATCTGACCCAGGCTATCGAGCGGCCGGCCGGCGTATCGGCTCCTCCTTCAATCTCCAGGATCACTTGGGTTAGATCCTCCGCAAGAGTATCTTTTTGCTTCTGGGTCAAAGCTTCGGGCGGGTGTTGAACGGTAATCATCGGCATAGGGGTTCTCCATGTTTGGTATGTTTAAAATACTGATTCGTTTAGTATTGTCAACATACCAAACATGGATTATATTGATTTCATGACCCGCACTTCCCTTGATCACCACAATTGTAGTTTTGCACGAACAGTAGATATTATCGGAGACCGATGGACTTTGATGATATTGAGAGACGCGTTCTACGGCGTACGCCGTTTTTCCCAGTTCAAGGAACGGCTCGGGATTACGCAGGCCGTGCTGTCAGCGCGCCTCGCTCATCTTGTAGACTATGATATGCTTACCAAGGAGCCTATTGAAGAGGGCGCAACGCGAGAAGACTACCGATTGACCGAAAAAGGAATGAGCTTGTTTCCGGTCATTATAGGGTTGATGCAGTGGGGCGATGCCTGGATCCATGAAAAGACGGGGGCTCCGATCCTGGTCTGTGATAAGGAAAACGGTACTCCCGTTGACCCGCTTAAAGTCTCGGTCAAAGATGAGAGCCGAGAACCGCGCAGCCTTGCATTTCGCCTTGGGCCAGGCGCGAATGCAGCGACCAAAGACGCGTTTGCGCGTTTGAAGTGATCATAGTTTCGGACTATTGGCCGAGATTCACCGCAAGTCAGTAAATGCAAAAAACCGGTCAGGCTTGACTAAGTTTCAAAGCCGACAAATGTAGCAGCGTCGTCAATCGACTTGCGTGTCGAAACCACTTCATTTGCTGGGAAACTTTCATCCGGCCAGCCGAGCGCGATGCTCTTCATTATCACTTGATCATCCGCGATACCGGCATGCTCTCGCACCACTGGTGATTGCATAATGCCTTGGCTGTTAATGACAGTACCAAGCCCGCGTGACCAAGCCGCATTGACGAGCGCAGTCGCCACTGCGCCGCAGTCAAAAGGTGTATCGTCGCTTCCATCGAGAACGCGGTCATAGGTAATGATCACACAAACCGGCGCGTCAAATTGGCGGAAGCCCCGCATCACCCAGTCCTGCCTTGCGTCCTTGTCATCGCGTTCAATTTTCATGGCCGAAAAGAGTTGCTTGGCAACGCCGATTTGCCGGTCGCGATGGTGGCCAGCAAAGGCCTCGCCCGTCCGGAACTCGCGGGATTGCGGAACGCCGGCCAGCATTCGTTCGGTGTTGCCGTTGCGAATCTTTTCCAACGGCTCGCCAGTGATGACGTAGAAATTCCACGGTTGTGTATTCATTGATGATGGCGCGCGCATCGCCAATCTGATAATTTCCTCGATCAACTTTCGTGGAACCGGATCGGGCTTATAACCGCGTATGCTGCGGCGTCCCAGGACAACTTCATCAAACTTCATTCATCGCTCCGTCACAAGTTAAGCGCCGTTGGCTAGAGTATAAACATGCTTATGAAAACCCCGCTCCCAAAGCATCGTGGGGCTAGGGCTAGTTTCAGTTAAGCGGTACCCCTGTCACGGTGATGCGGTTTAAATATCGCCGGTGACCTTGATAGTCGTTGAGGGCATAGTGCCAGGTCGAGCGATTGTCCCACATTGCCAGCATGCCTTCTTCCCATTGCAGACGGAAATGAAATTCTGGTTGGGAGATATGCGCATAAAGCTCGATCAATAGGGCCTTGCTCTCTTCCTCAGGCATATCGACAATATTCAACGTGAAGCCCGGATTGACGTAGAGTCCTTTCGCGCCTGTCTCAGGATGGCTGAGCACGACCGGGTGGACTGCCTCTTGCACGGCGGATTCGGTGTTGCCGAAACGGCCACCAAATTTCTTTTGATAATCGCTTTCTTTACCGAATATATGGGCATTGCCATGCCGGGCCTTTAGCCCTTCGAGCCGTGCTTTCATATCGTCATCAAGCGCTTCGTACGCCGCATGCATCCCGGCGAACAGGGTATCACCGCCACTCGGAGGGATTTCCAGCGCATAGAGAATAGAGCCCATGGCGGGTATTTCGTCATAGCTGTGATCGGTGTGCCAGCCGCCGCCAATATTCACTTCCTGATCCGGTTCTTTCAGGACCTTGGCGATTTGGGGGTAGCCTTCCACGGGGGTGAAAAAGCGATTGATGTCGATGTCGTTCCAGCGCTCGGCAAAGGCGATATGGTCTTCCGGAGTTAACTGTTGATCACGGAAAAATAGCGCGCCATGGTCGAAAAATGCCCTGCGCATTTCGGCAAATTGGTCGTCGCTCAGCTCGGTGAGATCGATATTTTCGACAATCGCACCGACCGCTTCGCTTGCTTTCGATATTTGCATCATGCTCCCCTAATTATCATTATGCGATAGCTGTATAGCCCATTATTATGATATTAGTATGCGCAATTCAAATAAGGAGCCAACCTCGATGACCGACACAAAGCTTAATCGCCGCCAAATGCTCGCCGCAGGGGCTGCAACAGGAATCGCGCTCACTGCTTGCCAGTCAGTCGCGGCACAGGGGGACGCTGACCTGACTGGCAAATCCGTGCTGATCACCGGTTGTTCTTCCGGCTTCGGCTATCTGGGTGCGCTGCACTATGCTGAGCTGGGCGCAAAAGTCTTTGCTACCATGCGCAACATGCCTCGTGCGGAAGCCGACAAGCTGAAAGCCGCGGCAAAAGACGGCGCTGATCTGACGGTGCTGGAACTCGACGTGTTGTCGGACGAATCCGTTGCCAGTGCGGTGGCCGAAGCTGAACGACTCAATGGCGGTGCTCTGGATGTTGTCGTAAATAATGCCGGCGTTGGCACGGGCGCGCCGGTTGAGCTGCAGGATGTCGAGGCAACACGGCTGTTGTTCGATACCAATACCGTTGGGCCGCACCGGGTGGCACGTGCTGCATTGCCAAAGATGCGGGCCAAAAAAGCCGGGCTGATCATCAATGTTTCGTCTCAGCTGGGGCGGGTGATGGTGCCGGGCATGGGGCTCTACTCATCGACCAAATTTGCGCTGGAATCGATGAGTGAGCAGATGGCTTATGAGTTGGTCCCGCACGGCGTTGACGTGACCGTGGTGCAGCCGGGTGGCTATCCGACCAAGATCTGGGAGAATGGCAACAAACTCACCGCGCCGATGCTGGAGCGGGCGACGGATGAACGCAAGGAAGCCTATCCTGAGTTGGTCGCAGGCGCGCTGCGCGATGGTGGTGGGTCAACCGATCCGATGGATGTGCCGCGCGCGATTGCGGGCTTGATCGCCATGGGGCAGGGCAAACGGCCACTGCGCGTTCCTGTCCATCCGGGGCGCAAACCGCAGACGGCGATTAACGAGGTCAGCGCCAAGACTCAGGTTGCCATGCTCGGCAATTCGCCTTTTGGCCCCTGGATCAAAGACGTCCACGAACGCTAACCAAAAGGCATTAGCTGGCCTTTTGGCGTCCGATTATTGCGGCGCAGGTCATGAATAACGCAACGCCGAACAACAGCCATGCCGCACCGTTGGCAAGATGATCGCCGGTTCCGCCATAGAGCTGCGGTAGCCAGGTGATCGCCACGCCATCAAGAAACATCGCCGTTACTGCGCCGACACAAGTTGCCGAAAAGATATGCTCGCGCTGCAGGCCCGTCACTTTCATCATCAGATAAACGGTAATCCAGGTTCCCGGAATAGAAATCAGGAACAAAATCATTCCCGTAGTGCCGCCCAGAAACATATCCGGGAAGAACTGGATGATCATCGCGGCGATAAACCACAATATCGCACCAATCAGAGCGAAGGCGAAGAAATAACCTTTAGACATGTTGGTCTCCCTTTATGCTGCAACGGCTTCGGGTGATTTGACCCAGACCAGCGGCAGCAAATATAATATCAGAAGGATGCTGTTCGATAGGGCATTTAAGGCGACGCCGCCTGCGATTGATGCAGCGCTATCGACAATGAACCATGCTAAAAAGGCATAAATGCTCGCACGCTTAATGGCCGCATTGCCTTGTTCAATTGCCGGCACAGTGATCAGCAGAACCATGACCATGAAGCCGGCAAAAACCCCGCCCGCGATTGCTAAGCCGACCTTGGCTTCCGGGGTAGCAATGCCGCCAACACCCTCTGATCCCGGAATGATGATCGCAAGAAACCGGCTTAAACTGCCGGTTGGATCGCCAATAGCGCCCAGTGCAAATATAACGGCGGATAGCAAGGATATGATCGCAACGAAGCGCATGAAATTAGCTGCGGCTTTAGGTGACATAGTCAATCTCCTTTTTCAGTTGGGGAGAATGAAAGCCGATCCCGATAGGGAAAACAATTACCTGATAGGTAAGTGCGCGGCTTGTGCTGTGCTGGCATGATGCCATAATCCAGAAAAAGGGAGCAGCTGATGGCATCGGAATTGGCACGGGAAACGGTACACACGGAATTTGGCAGCATTTTGAAGGAATGGCGCAAGGTTCGCCGGTTCAGCCAATTGGACCTTTCGCTTGAGGCTGACATGTCGGCACGGCATCTCAGCTTTCTTGAATCCGGACGCTCCAAACCAAGTCGCGCGATGGTATTGCGCTTGTCAGATGCTTTGCAGCTCCCGCGGCCGATGGCCAATCAGGCCCTGCATGCGGCCGGTTTTGCCGCCGTCTACCCTAGCTTGCCGGACGATGCACCCGAACTGGCGCCAGTGCATCAGGCCATTGCAACGATGCTCGACCACCATGACCCCTATCCCGGCATTGCGGTTGACCGGTACTGGAATGTGGTCCGCTCCAACAAGGGTGCCGAGATGTTGTTGGCGGTCGCCAATCCCGGTGACGGGGTGAACATGATGGACATATTGATCAATAGCGCCGGCCTGGGTCTCATCGAAAACTGGGACGAAGTCGCGATGCTGTCCCTGACCCGGTTGCGCACCGAGATATTGGAGTTGGGCGGCGATGAAAAGCTGTCCGCCCTGATGCGACGCCTGTCTGATCTGGAGCAAGTCAAGAATGCCGATCTTACGGCGATCAATCTCAATCAAGCGGTGATTCCGACGATCTTGCGCGTTGGTGAAAACCGTCTGTCCTTATTCTCTACTATCGCACAATTCGGATCCGTACAGGATACCCAGGCGGGCGAAACTCGGATTGAATTGATGTTCCCGATGGACGATGAAACGGTTCAGTTTTTTGAAAGCTAGCCTCTGCCATCAGCGCGTTCAGAGTTTGTCTGGGAGTGGAGCTATAAATATGAGTGCATTGCGTTTTTCGATCCTGTCTTTTCTATTGCTTGCCGCTTGTGCGCCGGGTTCTGAAATCGCAGACACGACTAGTGTAGAGAGCGATAAGGCCCAATCCGACCTCTTAGCCGCAAGCCGGGTCACAAAGGAAAATCTGGCCAAATGGCGCAAAGATAATCCAAGCTGGTATGCCGCTGTTGAACCGTACCGGGTGATCGGTGAGGACGGTGCGGGAATCTACTATGTTGGTACCGAAGGCCTTGGCATGTTTCTCATACCGACCAGCGATGGTCATATAGTCATTGACGGCGGTATGCCCGATCAGGGTCCGATGGTCGCCGAGGCCATTACCAAACTCGGCTATGATCCCAAGGATATCAAAATCTTGCTTAACAGCCACGCACATCTCGATCATTCGGGCGGACTGGCCGACCTGAAAGCGATGAGTGGTGCCGAGATGATTGCCAGCGAAGGCGATCGCTCCGCATTGGAAGGCGGCTTTTATCTTGGGTCGGAAGATGAGGACTTCCTGTTTGCACCGCCAGTGAAGGTTGATCGCATCATTGCCGACAGAGAGACGGTAAGTCATGGCGGTGTTACGCTGACAGCCCATATCACGCCTGGTCATTCGCGCGGTTGTACATCCTGGACAATGGATGTCGAGCAGGGCGGGAAAGCCTATGAAGTATTGGTCTTCTGCTCGGCTACAGTGGCTGCGAACCGGCTGGTGGATCCGCCACAATATGAAGGCATTGTCGAGGATTATCGAAGCACGTTTGACAAGACGCGCGAGTGGACACCCGATGTGTTTCTTGCCAATCATCCTGGATTTTTCAGCATGGCAAAAAAACGCGAACGGCAACAGGCAGGAGATGCTCTCGCCTTTGTCGATGATCAGCATTTTGGAAAATTCATTGCCCGGGTGGAAGGTTGGTTCAAGGATGCGCTCCAAAAACAATCAACCAAATCAGCGCCCTAGGCTAGTCAAAAGAGGACTTGCTGCCGAACGGACTTCGTGCCTATTCCTTCGGGATTAGCCGATCAAAGGAGCAGGATATGACAACCGCCAAACAGGTCATCGAGAAATTCTGGGAAATCCAGAGCGGGCATGATTATACTAAGCTCAGTCCCCTATTTGCCAACAATGCCGTATTTGAAGATCCAGCCATCGGTCGTGTCGAGGGCAAGCCGGCTATCGAAAAATTGCTGGCTGGATTGACCAAGGAGCTGGCCGACAAGAGAATGCATTTCGAAGTGCTGGAGATCGCAGGCGATGACCATGTCGCCTGGTCGCGCTGGCTCTGGAAAAGGCCCGAAGGCGATATAGAGGGGGTCGGACTATATAAGGTCGCGGATGGCCAGTTGATTTCATACCGCGACTTTTATGCGGTGCCTAAAGGCTAACCTGCCAGAGAGCGTTTCAATCCTTCGGCTGAATATCTTCCGGATAGGGATTGCGCGAAATCAGACCCCATGAGCTATTGTTCGACAGGCTTTGGCGTGCATCAATCTCGATCAACAATTCCTTGGTCTTGATGATATCCGCACCGACAGCAGAGGATAATGTCTCAATATTGCGCCACTTATATTTTTCGCCGCGCAGCAATAATATCAACCGCTCTTTACGCTTGTCATCCAGTCGATATTCGCGCCGTTTGGCCAGCCAATGGGTAAGAAACACGGTTGCAAGCGACGCTGTCGCACCGACCACAGCGCCGATTAGAACGGCGATTTCTGCACTAACGGTCATTCCGGTTCCTCCAAGTTTCGATCAAGGATTAAGCTGTTTCAGAGCGCTTTTCATTTCTGATTCAATGTCACCAATCAAGGTTGCCGCATCCGGTACGTTGGATATCATGCCAGCAGATTCGCCGATACCAATATGTGCTCTGTTAAAATCCGCCTGACGCACGCCGTCATCATAGGCGGCGCGGCCTTCCTGCGGATTATTTCTCAACACATCTATGCGATCTTCCCATTGCCGGTACAGATCATTCCGGATGGCTCGAAAGTCAAAAGACTCAGGCCAGTTTTTGCGCCGCAAAATATCAAAGACCGAACTGCGCGCCGTATTATCGCCGTCTGTCTGGGTCGCAATTACCTTGGCTTGGGGGTTGGCGAGACATTCCTTGGTGGCCCAAAAGCGTGATCCCATCATCACGCCGTCTGCGCCCAGCACCAACGCAGCGGCCAGACCGCGGCCATCAGCAATGCCTCCGGCACCGAGCAAACAGGTTTCAGGCGCATGGGTGGCAAGCCAATCTGCCGTTTCCGAAATGAACGAAAATGTCCCCCGGCCGAGATTTTGGGTGGCGCCATGTCCGCCCGCTTCGGTGCCCTGAGCGACGATTATTTTTGCGCCCGCTTCGATTGCCGGTGGCAGATCTTTCAGCGAATGGATTTGGCATATCAGCGTGGCACCAGATTCTATAATCTGTTTGGAAAAGGGCCGCGGATCGCCAAAGGATAGCATGATCGCAGCAGGCTGATGATTGTCGATCAGCCAATTGAGGGCGTTAGAATCTTCTGCCAGCTTCCAGCTTATAAACCCGCAGCCAAGGCGCTTCATTGCCGCAGCGTCATCTCCGATGGCTTCTACAGCAATCAGATATTCCCGGCTTGTCCAGTCCAGATCGCCATAGCCGCCGCCGACCAGTCCCAGAGTTCCGGCCTGTGCGCAAGCCGATGCCAGATCGCCGCCAGATGCCAGTGCCATCGGCGCGAGGGCCAAGGGGAGCGTCAAATCGAAATGATCAGTAAAACGGGTCATTGCTGTTCCTGCAAAAACGCGATGATCGCGCCGGCTATTTGATCGGGTTGCTCGGGCAGCAAGGCATGGCCTGCGTTCAGTTCATGATCTATCGATTTCTGCTGACCCACGGCTTCGCGGGCTGGGGAATCAGGCAAGGGCATCCAGAAGCTGTAGAATATACCGCCAGCAATGGCGACAAGCGCCAAGACGCCAAGGAAATATTTCATCTTGTCCCCTCGAAATGACGTGCGTCAAAAATCGATTGCAAGCCCTTTATGCTCCCAATCTCCATAGCGCGTGGGGCCGTCTTTTTCCAAAATCGCGTCGGCTTTGTCGAGCGAATCAGGTTCCGGTATCGGTGGGCTTTTGGACAGATGGGCTGGCGGTTTTACATGATCAGGACGCACGCCGGGTTTTCGCACGCCGGATTTTCTATCTTGTTTGGCCATATTTTCTATTTCCTGCACGTTTGAAAAAGCCCGCCTCAATCCCTATATTGAAGGAGAAATGACGATAATCAAGCGAGTAGACGGATGAATTTTCTAAAGACGACTATGTTGCTGGCGGCGCTGACCGCCTTGTTCATGGTTATGGGTTTCTCGCTGGGCGGACCGCGCGGCGCGATTTTGGCATTGCTGGTAGCAGCAGGGATGAACCTGTTCACTTACTGGAATGCCGATAAAATCGTGCTGAAAATGCACAAGGCGGTAGAGGTGGATGGCAGCAGCCATCCGGAATTCTATACCATGGTACAGCAATTGGCGCAGCGCGCGCAGTTGCCCATGCCGAAAGTCTATATTGTCGATCAACCACAGCCAAATGCCTTTGCAACCGGCCGCGATCCCGAACATTCGGCAGTCGCGGCGACGACAGGCCTGCTTAACATGCTGAGCTATGACGAAATTGAAGGCGTGATGGCGCATGAGCTTGGTCATGTGAAAAACCGCGATACGTTAATCATGACAATGGTTGCGACCATTGCTGGTGCCGTGTCGATGCTCGCCAATTTCGGACTGTTCTTTCGCGATAACCGTGGGCTGGCCGGTATATTGGCGGTGTTTATTGCACCCTTTGCGGCGATGATCGTACAAATGGCGATCAGTCGAACCCGCGAATATGGCGCTGACCGATCGGCAGCTGAGATTAGCGGAAAGCCATTGGCGCTCGCATCCGCTCTGCACAAGATTTCCGGACAGGCGCAGCGCATTGCCAATCCGGTGGCCCAGCGCAATCCAGCGGCAGCGCAACTTTATATCGTACCCTCTGGCGTTAAACAGATGTTCTCGACTCATCCCGCGACCGAAGATCGTATCGCGGCGCTACAGGATATGGCCAGTGGCGGCGGGTCCGACGGATGGTCGAATAATGCCGATGAGATTGGCGATATGGGCAGACTCAAACCCAAGCGCAGCGCGCTCGATCCGACCCGGTGAAATAATCCGCTACGGGCTCCGGACTTGATCCGGGGGCGTAGGCGTCTATGGGGGAGCTTTGCGAGAGCCACCCTGGACCAACTTTACGGTCGAACTGGTGTTTCCGCATCACGTGCGGAATGTAAGATATATGAACACCCAAAGCCCTTCTAAAATTCCTGGTCTTCCCGCCCGTGTGGCAGCATTGCGTTTGCTCGATGCGGTTTGTCGGCGTGGCGAAACACTGGATCAGGCCATGGCAGCAGCCACTGCAAAACTGGGCAATCCATCCGATCGGTCGCTGGCTCATAATATTGCAGCCAATGCGCTGCGCTGGATGACCGCGCTTGATGCAATGATCGATAGTGCGACCAAGAAACGCCTGCCTGATGATGCCAAGGCACGGATGGCGCTGCGGATCGCGCTGGTGCAGGTGCTGATACTGGAAACACCTCAGCATGCGGCCATCGCCACTGCTTTGCCGCTGGTCCACGGCGGGCCGCGTCGGCTTGTGCACGGTGTCTTCTCGACCGTGATGCGCGGTCTGGAATCGGGAAAGCTCGCGCTTCCGGACTATCCTGAAATTCCAGGTGAAACGCTGGATCGCTGGACCCATATTTGGGGCGAGGATATCGCGGCTGCCGCAGGACAAGCCTGGGCGCAAAGTCCTCCGCTGGATCTCAGCTTCAAGACCGATGACGTCGGCGAATTGGGGGGCGACAAGCTGGCACCCAGACATGTTCGTTTGCAGCCGGGTGTCTCCGTCACTGAACTGGAGGGCTTTGCCGATGGCGCCCTTTGGGTTCAGGATTTGGCCGCCTCTTTGCCGGCCCGATTGCTGGGCGAAGGTGGCGGCAAAACCGTGCTCGATCTTTGCGCTGCACCCGGTGGGAAAACCATGCAGCTTGCTGCTGCAGGTTGGAAAACCCTATCCGTTGACAATAGCGAAAGGCGGATGGAGCGGTTCAAGGATAATCTCGATCGAACAAAGCTCGATGCGGATATTGTCATTGCCGACTTGATGAAGTGGCAACCATCCGGGCCAGCGGATGCGATCCTGCTGGATGCACCGTGTAGTGCAACCGGGATCTTCCGGCGTCATCCCGATGTTCTCCATTGTATTGGTTCACGTCAGATAACCGAGCGTGCGGAAATGCAGAAAGCTTTGCTTGATCGGATAGCGCCCTGGGTCAAACCGGGCGGTATGTTAGTCTATGCAGTTTGTTCGCTGGAACCGGAAGAGGGCGAAGACCAGATCGAGCAGTTTCTGGAAAGCCATGGCGATTTCGCGCTGGCCGCGGTGAAACCCGATGAGCTTCCCGAGGGCATTGAACCGACCGAAAATGGCAGCGTCCGGACGCTGCCCAATATGCTTGCCGAGAAAGGGTATCTCGACGGCTTTTTCATTGCGCGACTGCGGCGGAAAGCCTGACCGGACGAGAAAATTCAGCCTGTCCCCAAATTGTCCACAGGCCATTCGAAAATCCGCTGATTCGCGCCTTGCAGGTGCAAAATAAAAATCCTAGACGCAGGATGTTAAAGGAACCGTCATGACCAGCCCGATCCGTATCGCTCCCTCTATCCTTTCCGCCGATTTTGCACGTCTGGGCGAGGAAGTGCGGGCGATTGACGAAGCGGGATGCGACTGGGTTCATGTTGATGTGATGGATGGTCATTTTGTTCCGAATATCACCATTGGCCCGGCTGTCGTCAAAGCGCTCCGCCCGCACAGTGAAAAGCCCTTTGATGTGCATTTGATGATTTCACCGGTTGATCAAT
The DNA here is from genome assembly GCF_900149705.1 of Sphingorhabdus sp. Alg231-15. Classification (NCBI taxonomy): domain Bacteria; kingdom Pseudomonadati; phylum Pseudomonadota; class Alphaproteobacteria; order Sphingomonadales; family Sphingorhabdaceae; genus Sphingorhabdus; species Sphingorhabdus sp. Alg231-15. The sequence continues at coordinate 2,460,780 of NZ_LT703001.1, forward strand.
ATCTTGAGGATTTTGCGGCGGCTGGTGCGGATATCATCTCCTTCCATCCCGAAGCTGGCGCCCATCCTCACCGCACGGTGCAAACTATCCATTCGCTGGGCAAAAAGGCCGGAGTGGTACTGAATCCCGCTACGCCATTGGATGTGCTCGATTATCTGATCGATGACCTGGACCTCATATTGGTGATGAGCGTCAATCCCGGATTTGGAGGCCAGAGCTTTATCGATACGCAATTGCGCAAGATTGAGGCTATCCGCCAGCGTATCGATGCGACTGGCAAGGATATCCGTCTGGAAGTGGATGGCGGTATTGATCGTGCCACTGCCCCCAAGGCAATAGCGGCCGGCGCCGATACGCTGGTCGCCGGCACGGCAACTTTCAAGGGCGGGCCTGATCACTATGCCGCGAATATCAGCGCTTTGAGGGGTGAATGAGCGCAAACCGTCCCGAGACTGATGATCCAGCCAGTGATCCGGGCAGCGGCGTAGAGCGCTATAGCGGCGAGGAAAGCGAGGCACCGGAAGGCCGCAGTCTGACCTTACGCGCGGCCGGCGATCGCGGGCAGTCGCTCGCCGAGCAAACCGCGCTGCTTTACTATCGTATGACCTGGCGGATGCCGCTGCACCGTTTGCGCCTGTCGGGCAAGTTGCCGCTGCGACTGCTTGCCGTTCCAGTCGATCCGGTTGAAGGCAGCCGGGTGCAGGGCATGGCCGTGCGGGCCGGTCATTTTCTGTTTCGCGGTTTGAAGAAAAAGCTCGAAGGGGTCGACTTTGCCGAGTTGAAACTGCCACCTGCTTTTGAGGATTATATCCACCGTTTCGTCTGGTTGCGCGATCTCGATACGGCGGCGTCACGGGATCAGGCTCTGCCGGTGGCCGAAAAGCTCATGGAAGAGTGGCTCGATGCCAACGGCAAGAAAATCAGGCAGCCGGCCTGGCGGCCTGATAACTGCGGCTGGCGGCTGCTAATCTGGGCCAGCCATGCGCCGTTGATCCTGTCGTCGAGTGATCTGATCTACCGTTCGAAGGTACTCAATAACATCGCTCGGACTGCACGCCATCTCGACCGCACGGCCGACAAAGCCACCTCGAGCCTTGGCCGGTTGGTCGCGTGGAGCGGTGTCGTCGCGGCCTCGCTGCTGATCCCTGAGGGCCGGGTACGCCGGATCGTTGGCGAAGCGGGGCTGGAAAAGGCAATGGGCGAGTTTTTCTATGCCGATGGTGGATCTGTATCCCGATCTCCGCTTAATCAGATGGACGCTGTCATCCTGCTGTCGATGCTCAAGCAGGTCTATCTTGCACGCGATGAAGATGCTCCTGAATTCCTTGAAAACGCACTGGCACAGGCGGTCCCGCCACTGACCGGCCTCACCCATTTCGATGGTAGCATGGGCAATTGGCAAGGCGGCGGCGCAACGCCGGGAGATCAGGTAGAGCAAGTCATCGAAGCCAGTGGTGTCCGGGCTCGCCCGCTACGCCAGGCGCGTGACTGGGGCTACCAGCGTGTGTCCTCTGGCCGTTCCGTGCTGATTCTTGATGCGGCCCCTCCGCCGATTGCGCGGATGGCGGTGGCTGGTTGCGCATCCACGCTGGCGTTTGAGTTTTCCAACGGTGACAGCCGGATCATTGCCAATTGCGGCGGCGCTGGTCTGGTCGGCGCGACCATTCCTGCGTCACTGGCACGCGGATTGCGAACCACGGCGGCGCATAGCACCTTGTGCATCGACAATAGCAACAGCACCTCGATCCTGCCCGATGGCAAGCTTGGCCGCGGGGTCAATGAGGTGGAGCTGTTCCGCCGGGATGTTGAAAACGCAACCCGGCTGGAGGCCAGTCATGATGGCTATGCCAAGCGTTTCGGGCTGGTCCACAAGCGACTCTTGTTGCTGCGTTCTGACGGGCTGGAATTGCGCGGTGAGGATATGCTGATCCCCGATGGTCGCAAACGCCGTCGCAAGAAAAAAGACATCGAATATGCGCTGCGTTTCCACCTCGGCCCTGATATTGAGAGCGATCTGATATCGGACGGCAAGGGGGTTTTGCTGCGTCTCAAAGACGGTAATCTGTGGCAATTCCGCTCGACTGGTGGAAAGATCATGCTTGAAGATAGCGTCTGGGTCGACGGCATGGGCATCCCCCATAGCGTCATGCAGATGGTGATAACGGATCAAGTGGGTAGCGGTGGCGGTGCGACCGGCTGGCTGCTCAAACATATGGGATAGACCAATCATGACCGAGAATATTAAAATCAAACGGGCGCTGCTTTCGGTTTCCGACAAAAGCGGCTTGGCAGAGCTGGGCCAGCAACTCGCTGCCATGGATGTGGCTTTGATCTCTACCGGCGGCACGGCAAAGGCCTTGCGCGATGCCGGGCTTGAGGTTTCCGACATTTCCGATGTCACCCAATTTCCCGAAATGATGGATGGCCGCGTGAAGACGCTGCATCCCAAAGTCCATGGCGGCCTGCTCGCACGGCGCGATGATGCAGGCCATGTTGCGTCGATGGAGGAGCATGACATTGCCGGAATCGATCTGGTGATCGTCAATCTCTATCCCTTTGCCCAGACCGTCGCCAAAGGCGCCGAGCGCGACGAGATTATCGAGAATATCGACATTGGTGGACCGAGCATGGTGCGCAGTGCCGCGAAAAATCATGATTTCGTGACGATTGTCACCGACCCGTCGGATTATGATATGTTGCTTGCAGAACTCAAAGAAAGCGATGGTGCAACGAGCCTCAACTTCCGCAAGAAAATGGCCGCCAAAGCCTTTGCTGCCACCGCCAGCTATGACGGCATGATCGCACAATGGTTTGGCTTTGCCGATCAGCAACAGATGTTCCCGCCGACCCTGCCGCTGACCATGAGCCAGCCAACCGAACTGCGCTATGGCGAAAATCCGCACCAGATGGCGGCGCTCTATCTGCCTGACGGTCCGTCCGCGAAAGGCATTGCGCAGGCTGAACAATTGCAGGGCAAGGCGCTGAGCTATAACAATTATAATGACGCCGATGCCGCGCTGGAACTGGTCAGCGAATTTCGCGATGGCCCACCGACGGTGGTGATCGTCAAACATGCCAATCCTTGCGGCGTGGCGAGCGGTGACAGCATCCTGGAGGCCTATAAAGCCGCTTTGGCCTGCGACAGCGTCTCGGCCTTTGGCGGGATCATCGCGGTTAACCGGCCCCTGGATGGTGCGGCGGCCGAAGCCATGACCGGGATCTTCACCGAAGTCGTTTGCGCGCCTGATGCCGATGCGGATGCCCGCGCGATTTTTGCGAAGAAGAAAAACCTACGCTTGCTGTTGACCGGAGACCTGCCGGATCCGGCCCGCGGCGGCATCGGTCTGAAGACGATCGCGGGCGGCTATCTGCTGCAATCGCGCGACAATGGCCAGATTGCGGAAAGCGACCTCAAATGTGTGACCAAGCGTGAACCAAGCGCCCAGGAAAAGGCGGATTGCCTGTTTGCCTGGACCGTCGCGAAACATGTGAAGTCCAATGCGATTGTCTATGCCAAAGGCGGCTCCACTGCCGGTGTCGGTGCGGGGCAGATGAACCGGCTCGAATCCGCGCGCATTGCGGCCTGGAAGGCGAAAGACGCGGCGGAGAAAGCGGGTTGGAGTGAAGCGCAGACCATCGGGTCGGCCGTGGCATCTGACGCCTTCTTCCCCTTTGCCGATGGTTTGATGGCAGCGGTTGAAGCGGGCGCAACGGCGGTGATTCAACCCGGCGGTTCGATCCGCGATGATGAGGTTATTGCGGCGGCGGACGAAGCCGGATTGGCGATGCTGTTTACCGGGATGCGCCATTTCCGGCATTGATGAGAGATAGATTCGCGGTTTGACGAGGGTCCGCTTTGGGCGCGAAAGTGAAACGTTAGAATGGTATTACTGAAATAGCTATATGGTCAGTTCGGGAGACGCATATTCTTGGACTTCTATGCCGCAATCGAAGCTGCATTGATTGCGGGACCAAGGCTGAGACTGGCCAGGATCAGCGCCGACGAAACAGCTGCCGTTGCATTCATAATTTTGGTGCGGATTTTCAGATAGGACATAATCGAAGTTCCTTTCACATGTGAATTATCAGTTAAATCATCGGTGCGGCGGAGTTGATAGCAGGGACTATGCTGGCGCTAATGACCAGAATCGCAGAAAAAATTGCGGCAAATGCGGATAGGGTGTTGGCTTGGATATTGTGATCAGACATAATTTGGTTCCTTTCATTCTGTGTTGATGGGTCCCATATATCTAACCATATTTGATTTGATAATTCCAAAAATTTGACTAAGCTTATTCATTTATGGATAGGTCGCATGATCAAAGCGCTTGATTGGAATCTCCTGCAATCCTTTATTGCGGTAAGTGAGCATGGTTCGTTTTCGGAAGCCGCGCGCGCAACCCATGGGAGCCAGGCGACGCTGAGCCGGCATATCTCGTTGCTCGAAGGCCAGCTCGATACCCATCTATTTGATCGCGCCGTTGGTGGAACGGAACTGACCTCCCGTGGGATGGAAGTCTTGCAACATGCGCTGGCCATGGCAGATGCCGCCGGCAGGTTGTCTCTGGACATAGAGGGCCATGAAACCAACCTTTCAGGCACTGTGCGCATTACGGCTACCACGGTCACATCGACATTCATCTTGCCGTCGATACTTGCCGAACTCAGGCGTGAAGAGCCTGAAATTGATGTTGAACTGATAGCTTCGAACAAAACCGATAATCTCCTCAGGAGAGAAGCCGATATAGCGGTCCGAATGTACCAGCCCACGCAAGCGGATCTATTCGCCCGCAAAGTCGGTGAAACAGGGTTTGGTCTGTTTGCTGCCAATTCTTATTTGGAGCGGAACGCGACCGTTACGGCTCCAGACGATCTTCTGAATCATGATTTTATCGGATTCGACAAAAACGACCTTATCATCGAGGCTCTCAAACGGTTTGGCCTGGATGTCGATCGCGAGTTTTTCGCATTCCGATGTGATGATCAGGTGGTCTGCTGGAATATGGTTTTGCAGGGTTACGGGATCGGGTTCAATCAGCTGGAAATTGGTGAAAGGGAACCAAAGGTTTCTCGGATCAATGTATCGGTTGAGCCCAATCCGGTGCCCGTTTGGCTCGCTGCGCATTCAGAGCTGAAAACAAATCCCCGTGTCAGAAGGGTCTTTGATTTCCTTGCGAACAGACTGTCGGGCATGGGCCGTTAGACTGCGTTTAAAACCAAATGGATTGCGCCATGGATGAAAGAGGCGGCCGGTGGTGGACTTGCCAGCGACGGCGACACCCTTGTGCGCAGTAGCCAGGATCGCCTAGGTTGATCCCGGGAGGGCCTTTCGATGAATGAACGCAAATTTGATCCGATCGCAAATATTCAGATGATGATCGACGCCACAGCTGAAGCTGACGGCCAGGAGCCAGATATGTCCATGGCTCCCCCTTTTGTCAGAGGCATGGATTTGAGCGGCCTGAAGTTCACACGTGTGTCTCAGGGAGAGTTTGACATGGAATGGACCGTTGGACAGCATCTCACCCATTATGACGGAATGGTTCAGGGCGGCATCGTCAATGTGATCGCCGATACCGGTCAGTCCTTTGCCTATTCGACAACGAGCCAGGAACCGGAGACCTTTTCAACCGCGGATTTTGCGACGCGCTTTTTCCGCCCAATGAAGGCTGGTGAAATTATCGACGTAAAGAGTCAGCTCGTGAACCGCTCACGCCGCCTTGGCGTTGTGGAGACGCAGTTCATCAACCAGCAGACCGGGAAACTATGTGCACTGGTTGTCGGTTCATGGATGATCGCTAATCGAGACTTCGGACCAGATCCGTCGAAATGATTTTGTTGCGGTCTTGAAGGCGGTATTCGAGCGGCTGGTTAATGTCCGCTTTCGGGGGCAAAAGCGGACACTAGATTACAACGAGCTATTATGGACGAGACCTGCAACGCCGTGGGTTCGCACTGCAGGTCTGCCAAGATTCCAGTTGAAGACTTGTTATAGAACGACTTGAGCGCCGATCATCAAGATTGCTGCCCATGAAATCAGATATACGGGCGTTCTAAGGCCCGGAATGCCAAGTGTGTAAACAATGGCGTGGGCGACGCGAGCGAAGAAAAATACCTTTGCCCAAGTGCCAACGGATTCAGCAATAGACGCATCACCGAGTAAGCCTGCCGCCGCAACGACTGCTACAAATGCTGGCATAGTCTCTACCATGTTCAAATGCGCCCGTTTTGCGCGGTCCATCCACAATGGTGTTTCCGGTTCTTCCTTTGGGAAGTTCTCGGGATAGCCGGTCAAGAATGTGGGTAGGCCCCAAACGAATAGGCGGCCAACGATATAGGGTGTCCACAAAAGGACGGTGAGGATGCCGCTTAGGGCAAGATAGGTAAATGCAATTTCCATGATGATACTCCTAATGCCAGGCGGGATGAGCAGATTGCCTGCTCACCCCGTCGTAATTTTTAAAGGTCGGTTGCCGCTGTGTGACGGATGGTTTTCCAGTTGGCTTCAGCTTTGGCGATCGCGCCTTCTGGATCTTTCTGGTAAGCTTTGAAAATGTCTTCACTCAGGAAAACATAGAGTTTGCCATCACGAACATCAGCCCAGCGTGGATCGCCATCAAACTTTTTGCCGACCGAAACACCAAAGGTACAGAAGCCGCCATTTTGAGGTAGGAAGCGACCTGGATTTGATTTGAACGTATCAAGATTAGCCTGGCTAGCGAAATAATATGCAACGCCGTCATGGACAGCTGCAAAATTTGCTGACCCTTCGATCCGGTTGCCGGTGTTGATGAATGCGACTGTATCAACACCATGCAGCGCAAGAGGAGCTGCTGCTGCGGTTAGGCCGGATGATACATTATATTCGTCAGCCGCCATTGCAGGCGCTACGACGAAGGTTGCCAATGCGATTGCGGTGGCGAGAGTTACTTTTTTAAACATAGATATTTCCTTTTCATCTAGTCATGTTCTGGGGGAATTTGCCCCGGTTATTTTGCAACCAAAATGGTCACGTGAGTTGACGACAAGGAATTTGCCTCAGACGAAATTGTGTGACGGTGGGGGAAAGAAGATATGTCCAGCAGAGGGTGCTGAAAGTCTCCGATAATGTTTGTCACATGTCCCGTTTGATGATTCGCTCCTTCAATGTCGTTGGAGCGTCTTTCTCTGGAAAAGGACGATGAGGCAATATCTGCGGAATAGTTAGCGACTAATTATCAAATCACTGGGACGATATGCAAAATACTATAGCATTTGACGATATATTGTTGGTGCAACACCAAATTTTCCGGCGAAGGCGCGGGTGAATGCTGCCGGTGATTGATAGCCGGTTTGTACGGCCACTTGCTGTACAGAGCAGTTGCTATGATCCAATATGGAGAGCGCCTTTTGCAGCCGCCAATCCGACAGATAAGACATCGGGCCTTGTCCAACCAGATCACCAAACCGTTCGGCAAAGCGGCTTCTCGACATGCCCACTTGCCGAGCGAGAGATTCCACTGTCCATGATCCGGTCGGTTCCCGGTGCATCAGTTCTAAAGCATGTCCAATTTGTGGATCCTGAAAACCTTTTAGCAAAGCGCCAATCTCATCCTGATCTTCAATCCCAGCGCGCAGCAATTCAATGAACATGATTTCCGACAATCGACGTACCGAAGCATCTGATCCAACATTTTCCGAGAACATCTGACGATTTATCAATCGCAATATTTCGTCGAGCCATGGGTTTTGAGCGCGCATCGATGCTGTGGTTAGCAGATAATCGGGGAGCGATCTTAAAATCGGATGATCTGCATTTTTCCGGAATGTGAAATGGCCGCAGATAAGTTGTGTCGAAGCGGTATCATTGCCTTCCCCCACAACCAACACGCCATCACCATCATATTGAACTGCTTCCAACACATGCTCCAGTGGCGGCGCGTCTTCGACTGGACTGTCCGATAATATATGGGTTTGTCCCTTTGGTATCAGGACCAAATCGCCGGGACCAAGTATAACGGCTTCTTCGCCCGGAAGTTTTACATGGCATTGACCTTGAATAACCAGATGAAAGCGCGCCGCGTGCTCCAGCACAGGTACAGTGACCGACCACGGTCCCGAAAAATCAGTACGAAAATAAAGCGCGCCCTTTAAGTCAAGCGTGTCCAATATGTCATTGAGTATATCCATAACCAAAATGATACGATCATACTAACTGTCTCACAATAGGCAATGATCGGCCCATTTCTCCTGACTATGATGCAGATCGTCCAGGTTAAAACTTTTTGTTCACTCCCTTAACAAGGCGGACTGTCATCAAACTGGTTTGATCTTTAGGTCCGCTTTCGGGATAAAGCCAACTCCACCCAAACAGACCCTCTCTGTTCTGCGCTTATTCCGGCGTAGCGGCTTGCGCAGCCTGTCCATCACCTTCCGGTGCGGCGATAATGTCGCGGGTTACGCTGCCCTTGTCGACGGTGAAGGTTTCCTTGTCGCCGACGGAGGAACGAATGCCGGGATCTGCGTCACCGGCTTGGCCGACAATGGCTGACTCGGTCACGCTGCGCGCTTGCGCGCCGCCGAACATGGCTTCCAAAGTCTGTTGCTGGACACCACCGGTTTGCGGGCGCGGTTGGCCGGGCTGAGGTGGATTAAGACCAAAATCGGGTGGAATCACCAGAGGTGGCTGGCGCGAAACAGCAAATTCGTCAGGACGGTCACGGTCAAACAGACCGCTCGATCCGCAAGCGGACAGTCCGACCAGCGATACCAGGCTGATGCCGATGATAGATTTACGCATATTCACTTCCCTCAAAATAACTTGCCCTGCACGCCTGTTGGCTTTGCGAGGCCCTTTGCCATGGGTCAACTGTCGCCAAGCTGAACATTTTTATCTTCATCCGGCTTCTCGCGCAATAACAGCGCGCGTGCAAGCAGGATTACGACTCCGATCGAAATGCAGGCGTCGGCGACGTTGAAAATAAGAAACGGGCGGAAACCACCGATATGCAAATCTGCAAAATCGGCAACATAACCGAGCCGGGCCCGATCCAGTATATTGCCCATCGCGCCGCCGAGGACGAACGAGAGCGCGATAATGTCCCATTTCGCTTTCTCTCGCCACATCCAGATCAGCACGGCCACACCGATCAGGCCCGTAAGCGCTACTAGCGCCCAGCGCTGGAAATCGGTTGAGGCGGTCAGAAAGCCCATGGAGACGCCATAATTTTCCGCCCAGGTCAGGTTGAAAAAGGGTAGCAATTCAATCTGACCCTTGGCGCGCAAGTCGAGTGGAAACATCACCATATATTTGGTGAACTGGTCGATGATGAAGATCAGGAACGCGACAACAAGGCCGGTAATCCGGTATTTCGAAATTGCGTCGTTCATGCGCCCAGAACCCCTTCACAGCGGCCGCACAGCGCACCGTCTTCTTCTACATCCGGCAGCAGGCGCCAGCAGCGGCCACATTTGTTGTGCCCTGTTTTGGTCACCGTGACTTCATTGCTATCCTGCACATCGGCAACAATGCACAATTCGGCGAATTCGGCTGCATCAATCGGCAAGCCAGCCATCGGATAGGTGACTTCTGCTTCCAGACTGGAGCGGATGGTTTTCTCGCGCCGTAGCGGTTCAATCGCTTCGGTGACACTCATTCTGGCGGTGCGGATATTTTCCCATTTGCCAGCAAGAGCTTCATCCGACCAATTTCCATCAACTTCCGGCCACTCTTTCAAATGAATACTGTCATTCTCGTCGGGGAAACGGCTTTGCCAAATCTCTTCCGATGTAAAGACCAGCACCGGCGCGATATAGCGGGTCAGCGCATGGAAAAGGATATCCATGACCGTCCGGTATGCCATGCGTTTCGGATCATCCGGCGCGTCGCAATAGAGACAGTCCTTGCGGATATCAAAAAAGAAAGCACTGAGATCATCCTGCGCAAAGGCAGTCAGCTCGCGCATATAGGGCCCGAACGCAAAATCATTCACATGTTGTTTGAGCTTCGCATCGACTTCGGCCAGCCGATGGAGCACGTAGCGTTCCAGCTCCGGCATATCCGCCACGGCGACCCGCTCGCTATCCTGAAAATCGCTGAGACCGCCGAGCATATAGCGGAAGGTATTGCGCAATTTGCGATAGCTGTCGGTGACGCCTTTCAGGATCTCATCACCAATCCGGTGATCCTCGGTGAAATCGACACTGGCGGCCCACAGGCGCAGGATATCAGCGCCATTGACGTTGATAACTTTCTGCGGGTCGAGCGTATTGCCGAGCGACTTCGACATTTTTTTGCCATTCTTGTCGAGCGTCATGCCGTGGGTCAGTACGGCTTTATACGGTGCCCGCCCGCGCGTGCCGCAGGATTCGAGCAGGCTCGACTGGAACCAGCCGCGATGCTGGTCGCTGCCTTCCAGATAGAGATCGGCCGGGGTCTGGTGATCCGGCCATTTGCCGCTTTCCAGTACAAAGGCATGGGTGCAGCCGCTGTCAAACCACACGTCGAGAATGTCGGTAATCACCTCATAATCATCGAGCACATATGTATTGCCGAGAAATTCCTGATGGTCCGCATTGAACCACGCATCGGCACCGCCGGTCTTAAAGGCTTCGATGATGCGTTCATTGACTGCGGGATCGTTGAGATAGTCACCTGTCTTCCGATCAACATAAAGCGCAATCGGCACGCCCCAGGCGCGCTGACGGCTCAGCACCCAGTCCGGGCGGCCTTCGACCATGGATTCGAGACGGCGGCGGCCGCGTTCTGGGACAAAGCGGACTTTGTTGCGAATTTCATCGAGAGCGACTTCGCGCAGGGTGGCATTAATGCCTTCGCCGTGGCCGACTTCAAGCCCCTCCCGCTCGCGGGAGGGGTTGGGGTGGGAAAGTTCGATAGGCTTGTCAGGCCCACCCCCGGCCCCTCCCGTAAACGGGAGGGGGGTATCCATCGGCACAAACCATTGCGGCGTGCAGCGATAGATAATCTTCGCCTTGGAGCGCCAGCTATGCGGATAGCTATGCTGAAAATCATCACTGGCCGACAGCAGGGCACCGGCAGCGCGCAAATCTTCACAGATCGGACCAGCGCTGCTGACAAATTTCTTGTTGATCACGCCGCCTGCACGCTCGTCCCCGCGTGGCAGCCAGTCCCAATCCTCGCGGTAAACGCCATCGGCATCGACAGCGAAAACCGGGTTTATCCCGTTTTCCTTGCACAGCGCGAAATCATCCTCGCCATGGTCGGGAGACATATGGACAAGGCCGGTGCCTGCTTCGGTGGTGACAAAGTGGGAGCCGTCGAGAAACGGGCGCGGCTTGGTGTAGAAATCGCTGTCCGGGAATTTGTCGGCCATCGGGTGTTTGGCGATGGCACCGGCGAGTTGGGAGCCCCTAAAAGAACCTTGTAACTCACTAACAGACCATTTCGCCATAATTTGAGGGGGATTCAATCGATGCAAAAACGCGGGAACGAGTGATTTTGCAATCAAGACCTTCTTGTCTTGAGATGTGTCCATCTCAGGAGGACGTTCTCCTATTTCACTCGTAGGGATAAGCGCGAGTTTATGAAGATCGAGAACAACGTACTCAATATCCGCCCCATAGGCGAGCGCCTGATTCACCGGAATGGTCCAAGGCGTGGTCGTCCAGATCACAGCATGCGCGCCGACCAGCTCCGGTGCATTCGGCGCCTCAACAATCTCAAACGCCACATCAATCTGCGTCGATGTGATATCTTCATATTCCACTTCGGCTTCGGCCAGCGCGGTTTTCTCGACCGGCGACCACATGACGGGCTTGGCGCCGCGATAGAGTTGTCCCGCTTCCGCAAACTTCAGCAGCTCCGCGACAATCGCCGCTTCGGCGTCAAAATCCATCGTCAGATAGGGCTTGTCCCACTGCGCCAGGATGCCGAGCCGCTTGAATTCCTCGCGCTGGACATTGACCCATTTGTCCGCATATTCGCGGCATTCGGCGCGAAACTCGCTGGCCGGGACTTCGTCCTTGTTGCGCTTTTTCTTGCGATATTGCTCCTCGATTTTCCACTCAATCGGCAGGCCATGACAGTCCCAACCCGGAACAAAAGGTGCATCCTTTCCGAGCAGACTCTGTGACCTTACAACAAGGTCTTTCAGCGTCTTGTTGAGGCTATGGCCCATATGGATATTGCCATTGGCATAAGGCGGGCCATCATGAAAAATAAACTTTTCTCGGCCGTCGCGTGCTTCCCGCAGCTTTTCATACAGCCCAATATTCTGCCAGCGCTCCAATATGCCCGGTTCCTTGTTCGCAAGGCCGGCTTTCATGGGAAAATCGGTTTTCGGCAGGAAAACCGTATCTTTATAATCTGGTGCTTCAGATGCTTTTGGGTCAGTCATGATTTGCGGGGATTAGGCGAGGCGACGCGCGGGTGCAAGCGGGATTTCACGGCCGCTCATTCGCCCCGATCCGCTAGCGAACGAGCGCTGGTCCGACCTTCCTGATATCCTCAACCATCACATAGCCGTTGAAGCTCGCCGGGATTTTGGCCAGCTGGTTGCCATAGGTCAGGCCGCGCGTCGATTCGCGGTCGTTCATCGGGCCGATTATCAGCGTGCGTGCACCGACCGCTTCCATCCGGGCCGTGGTGCGGTTCGGCCATCCGGCAAAAGCCCATTGATAGTCGAGCGGGATTACCAAAGTGCCGTCTTTGCAGCTATCCGGAGTGATGCCGAACCAGCCCATCCACAGATAATCCTTGGTGCAGGCTTTGACACCTGGTTTGGACCAGGCCCAGATCCCGGGCACCAGTTGCTTCATGCGCTTGACCGGGGCTTCGCCGCCGTAAAACCCGTCCCCTTCCTGCAAAGGGTCGCGGCCTGCTGCTTTCAAGATCGCATAGAGTTGATCAGCCTCGTCCGGGTTTTTGCTTTTGAAGTTGAACAGAAACGGCTTGAAGGTTTCCGAGGCCACTGCCTGTTCGACGGTCGGGATCTTACCAATGCCTTTGCCGCGCAGGGGAAATGTCTGGCCGTCATCGGATGAATAGCCATAGCCAATGTCGAGCGATTGCAGTTCCGCCAATGTCAGGTCGCGCGTATTGCCTGTCCCATCGGTCCGGCAATCGACCGTCCAGTCATGAAACAACACCATTTTCCCATCCTTGGTCGGCGCTACATCAATCTCCACCATATCCGCCTGCATGTTGACGGCCGCGCGAATGGAGTGAATCGTATTTTCAAAAATTTCCAGATCTTCCTGGCCCGGGAGCATCCGAATGGCGGTGCAGTCATCTCTGCCCACACCCGTCGGATCATAAATATGGTGGACACCGCGATGGGCGATCATTTTGAACTGGCCTTCAGGCGCCGATGCCCAACGAGACGAATTGAGCAATATCACGGTTAGAAGAGTCATCCAGATGATCCCGAATGACCATAGAATTTTCCGCTTCATGTGAGTATTTCTCGGGCCTCGTCGCAGTCTATTGCCATTTGCGCCATCAGCGCATCGAGATCATCAAATTTCGCTTCGCCGCGCAAGAAGTGATGCAATTCGACTTCGATCATCTGGCCATAAAGGTCTTCCGCAAAATCAAAGAAATAGGGTTCAAGCAATTCCTTGGGCGGGTCAAATGTCGGTCGAATACCCAGGTTGGCTGCACCGTTGATTACGCGGCCATCAGGTAAGCGACCCTTGACGGCATAGATTCCATATTTTGGCCGCAGATAATGATCAATGTCGATATTGGCTGTCGGATAGCCGAGCTTGCGGCCATTTTTATCGCCGTGAATGACAGGGCCTTCAATAGCGAAGGGCCGCGTCAGCAGTTCGGTCGCCGTCTCGCAATCGCCTGCCTTTAGCGCATCGCGGATACGGCTGGAGGAGATGACTTCATCGGCGTCGCTGACCGGGCCAACCGCCTTGGTCGATAGGCCCAAAGGTGCGCCGAGCTGCTTCATGACGCTGACATTGCCTGCGCGGCCCTTGCCAAAGGTAAAGTCTTCGCCCGTGACGATGCCTGCTGCACCAAAACGCTCGACGAGCAATTTCGTCACGAAATCCTCTGCGGTGGTTCCGGCCAGTTCGCCGCCAAATTCAAACACCAGCATCGCGTCCGCGCCGGCGGCGGTGAACAGCCGTTCGCGCTGGTCGAGAGTGGTCAGGCGAAATGGCGGCGCATCGGGCTGGAAATGGCGGACGGGGTGCGGGTCAAAGGTCGCGATGATCGCCGGGCGGCCTTCGGCCTTGGCCCAGTCGATCGCGGTTTGTGCAACCGCCTGATGGCCTTTGTGAAAACCATCAAAATTGCCCAGCGCGATAATCGCACCGCGCAGTTCATCCGAAATCCTGTTTTGCCCACTCAACCGCATGATTTGCGCTATTGGCCAGTTTCGGTGGTTTGTTCAACCGCTTGTTTGGGTAAATCTTTGAAAGGGATAAGACCCTGCTTGATCACCCGCATGGCGTTCCCGCCCATTACAGCGCGAATTTCATCTTCGGTGAAGCCTGCGTCCATCAATGCTTGGGTGATGTGGACGATGCCGCTGGTATCGAAGCGGGTTGTTACAGCACCATCAAAATCGCTGCCCAGGGCGGCATGTTCAATTCCGACCAGATCGCGGACATGTTTGACGGCTTTGGCGACGGTTTTCGGATCGGTGTCACACATGGCTCCGTCCCAATAGCCCAGTCCTACAATGCCGCCAGTGGCCGCCACCCCCTTGATTTCTTCGTCGGTGAGATTGCGATTGACGCCGCATACTGCCTGCACACCACCATGACTGGAAACCACAGGGCGCCGGGCCATCTTCAGAATGTCGGCAACCGCCTCACGACTCGAATGCGCAATATCCACGATCATGCCTTTATCTTCCATGTCGCGGACAATCTGCCGGCCAAATGTGGTGAGCCCACCTTTCTCCTCACCATGCATGGAGCCGGCCAGTTCATTATCGAAAAAATGCACGAGGCCCGCCATACGCATGCCGGAATCATAGAGCTTGTCGAGATTTTCACGCTTGCCTTCCAGCGTTTGAAGACCTTCGGCTGAGAATAATGCACCAATAATTTTTTCATTCTGCGAACGCGCCAATGTCAGACCATCGAGTTGTTGAGATGTGCTGATCGCGACCAGAGCGCGATCAGAGATGATGACTGCCTGATCGAGCTTTTGGGCATGGTAGAGTTGTCGTTCCAGCAAGGAAAACCACGTCCGAATAGGCTGCAACTGCGCGATCGTCAGGAGGGTGATATTATCCGTATCAGCGCTGTTACGGTCATAATTCTGATCCTTTGGCGTCTTGGTGACGCTGGAAAAGATTTGCAGGCCAACATTGCCCTTCTGCATCCGTTTGAGATCAACATGGCCATAGTCGACCGCATCAGTAATCCGGCGTTTCCACAACAAGGTATCGGCGTGCAGATCAACAATCATAAGGCTGTCATGCAATTTCTGCGCTTCTGGTCGTATTGGAGGTAATGCCTTGTTGTCTGTTTGGTTGATTTGCGCTTCGATGGCGCTCGAATCACGGCTCATTTCTGGCAAATAACCTGCTACAACCCTGTTTGTCTGTTTTTCAAATATGGCCGGCGCAAAAATGAAAAAGGCGGTCGCACCAACAATCAGGACAAGCAGTATTCCAAGGCCAATTTTTTTCATGCCTGTTTCCGTTTCAACGTGACAAAGGAAAAGGCCGGTCTGCCATTCTCGGCATCATGGCTTTCCCGTTCGCTTTCTTGCCAGACGGCAGGATCAAAGCCATCCATGACGGTGTCCCCATCCACATCCATATGCACTTCAGTGAGCGCAATACGATCGGCTTGCGGCAGAAAGAGCCGGTAAATTTCTGCGCCGCCGATGACGACGATATGCGGCGCATTGGCAATTCTCAGTGCGTTCTGAATATCATGAACCACCTCCGCACCCTCGGCTTCCCATTCTGTATCACGGGTGAGAACGATATGCCGGCGACCGGGTAAAAGGCCGGGCAGGCTGTCAAAAGTCTTGCGTCCCATAATCATCGGTTTGCCTTGGGTCAGCGATTTGAAATGCCGCAAGTCGGCTGGTAAATGCCAGGGCATCGTACCGTCTTTACCGATGACCCCATTGTCGGAGCGCGCGAGGATCAGGATGATTTCCGGATGGTTCATGGGATTCGCCTAGCTCAGATCAAATCCTGTGCAAATCAGAAAAATAATTTCGTGACATGACCCATTTTTCGTCCGGGGCGGCTTTCGCCTTTGCCATAGAGATGGAGGTGGTTGGCGGGGTCCGATAGCAACGCCTGCCACTGGTCGGCATTGCCGCTAATCAGATTCGTCATCTCAACTTTACTAGCGGCCAATCCGGTATCGCCGAGAGGCAATCCGCAGATGGCCCGGATATGATTTTCAAACTGGCTGGTGATCGCGCCCTCGATTGTCCAGTGCCCGCTATTATGCACGCGCGGGGCCATTTCATTGAAAACCGGGCCGTCAGCAGTAGCGAAAAATTCGCAAGTCAGCACGCCAACATAATCCATCGCCTCTGCCATTTTTGCTGCCAGCGCACGAGCGGCTTGTTCCTGCGCGACAATCTCGGCCGGTGCGGGAACCAGCGATTGGGCCAAAATCCCGTCTTCATGAATATTATGCGGCGTATCCCAGTAACCGATGGCACCATCCTGTCCGCGCACCAGGATGACCGAAAATTCGTGGGAGAAAGTGACAAAGCCTTCGGCCACGCAGGGCTGATGTCCCACGGAATCCCAATGGACCGCAAGATCATCACCCGGCTTTATTCTGGCTTGTCCTTTGCCATCATAGCCCATGCGAATGGTTTTCAAAATGGCGGTTGCGCCGATTTCCTCAATCGCTCCATCCAGAGACTCACGATCCGTCACTTCGGCAAAAGGGGCGGTCGTACCGCCATGGGTGCGAGCGAATGTCTTTTCCGTGACCCGGTTCTGCGCAACATCAAGCGCTGCTACAGGCGGATATAGCGGTGCGCGGTCTGCTATCGCGGCAAGCGGCGCGACCGGGACATTCTCAAACTCAAATGTGATGACATCGCAGCTATCGGCAAATTTGCCCAACGCCTCAATATCGTCATCTTGAGCGCAGGTAAATTCGGCTGCGACATCGGCGGCAATGCTGGCTTCATCTGGCGCGTAGATATGGCAGCGATAACCAAGCTGTGCGGCAGCGACCGCTAACATCCGGCCAAGTTGGCCGCCACCCAATATGCCAATGGTTGAACCGGGAGGAAGCGGAGTCATCGCAGTCAATTATTCCGGTTGCTCTGCGACGGCATTGCTTTGTGCCGCACGCCAGGCATCCAGTCGCTCAGCTAAAGCATCATCTTCGTTGGCGAGGATCGCAGCCGCGAGTAGTGCGCTATTTTTCGCACCGGCGTCTCCGATAGCCAAGGTTCCAACCGGAATGCCAGCGGGCATCTGAGCTATGGAAAGCAGGCTGTCGACCCCGTTCAGGGTTCGCGATTGAATGGGCACACCAAGAACAGGTACCCGCGTCATCGCGGCGGCCATACCGGGCAGATGCGCAGCGCCGCCAGCGCCCGCGATAATCACTTTCAATTTCCGTTCAGTAGCGCCTTTGGCATAGTCATAGAGTCGGTCAGGCGTCCGATGAGCCGAAACAATTTTAACCTCATGGGCGATATCGAGCTGCTCTAGAATATCGGCAGCAAGGGACATGGTTGCCCAATCGGACTGACTGCCCATGATAATCCCAACTTGCGGTTCAGTTGGCGGAGTGGCTTCGGTCATGCTTGCACCTGAATAGTGTCGCGGAAGCAAATTCGTTTAGCCATGAAATGCCGCACGCGCAATGCGGCAATGGCGATGTGCGTTCTTTTGTGTTTGTAGTTTACAATAACGGACTGCGGAACGCATTTTTTGCTATCACTATTGACTAACAAGGCTATTGCAAACTACAGGGCCGTATTGCGTAAATACTGGTAAATAACAGTATCGCGGTGGGGGACAGGGCATTGTTAGACGAAGTCATCAATAGAAATGAAGATAAAGAAAGATGCAATCATTGTGCAGCTCTTCAGCTAGAGAATTTGCGACTAGGCAAAGAACTTGCTGAAATGGAGAAGCGTGCCAATCATGACGTTTTGACGGGCTTGCCCAATCGCCGCTTTTTCATTGAGAGTTTAGACAAAAGGATCATGCGTTGTCAGCGCTATGGTGACAATACTGCTTTGCTTTTCCTCGATGTGGACGATCTCAAGAGGGTCAACGATAGTCATGGTCATGCTGCCGGTGACCTGTTGCTGGTGCGTCTTG
Source organism: Sphingorhabdus sp. Alg231-15 (assembly GCF_900149705.1). Taxonomy (NCBI): domain Bacteria; kingdom Pseudomonadati; phylum Pseudomonadota; class Alphaproteobacteria; order Sphingomonadales; family Sphingorhabdaceae; genus Sphingorhabdus; species Sphingorhabdus sp. Alg231-15. The sequence continues at coordinate 2,479,031 of NZ_LT703001.1, forward strand.
GAAAGATATTGAAAGGCAATATCCGGGCCTGTGACATGGTAGCGCGGATTGGCGGAGATGAATTTGCATTGTTGCTCGACAATCTTGATGCCGACCAGGTTGAAAACAAGATATTGGGGCTGATGGATCGATTCAAGTCGGCCAAATTGGAGCATGAGGGCCAGGCCCTGCAATTCGGTGCCGCCATTGGATATAGTTTTGTTGGACCCACAGATACGGTTTCGGCTCTGATGTCCCGGGCGGACGAGGCCATGTACAATTCAAAAGGCGATGATAACTGACTGGCTGAGAATTATCTGGCCGAGAACTATAAGGTCTTCACCGTTCAGACAGATAATAGCGTTCCTGTTCCTTTAGATCGTCATCAAGATCGTAGATGATCGGCTGACCCGTCGGGATTTCCAGCCCGGTAATCTCATCGTCCGAAATTCCCGAGAGATGCTTGACCAATGCGCGCAGGCTATTGCCATGGGCGGAGATCAGCACGCGCTTACCGGATTGCAATTCCGGCGCGATCCGGCTTTTCCAATAAGGCAGCACGCGGGCGATTGTGTCTTTCAAGCTCTCGGTCGCGGGCACTTCAATTCCTGCATAGCGCGGATCGGATGACATTTGATATTCGCTATCGGCAGCCATTGGCGGCGGCGGCGTATCGAAACTGCGACGCCAGATATGCACCTGTTCGTCACCATGTTTGTCGCGGGTTTCTTGTTTGTTGAGACCGGTTAGCCCGCCATAATGGCGTTCGTTCAGCCGGTAGTTTTTCTCGACCGGCAACCAAAGCCGATCCATTTCTTCCAGCGCGAGATTAAGTGTCTTTATCGCGCGGCTTTGTAAGCTGGTGAAGCACAAGTCTGACTCAATGCCTTTTTCCTTCATCATGCGGCCAGCTTCCTTGGCTTCTTCAATTCCTTTTTCGGTGACATCTACATCCCACCACCCGGTGAAGCGGTTTTCCAGATTCCATTGCGACTGGCCGTGACGAAGCAGAATGAGCTGAGGCATTTAATGTCCTTATTTGATGTGTTGCCGCATCCTTAGCGGCGAAGGTGTTTCACGCCAAGCTGCATATTTGTTTTGCGTGCGGCCACCAACACTAGAATATTCGGCTGAGGGTGTAGAATGCGCCTAGTCCACCAACCAGGTAGAGAGCCGGAGCCTCAATCCATTTGCGCTTGTCCAGAGATATTTTGCCTGCCAACCACAAGACCGCAAGAGCCAGGCAAACAAACAAAATCTGTCCGACTTCGACGCCAAGATTGAACAACAGCAATGCCCATATTTCTTCGCCCTTGGGAAGGCCAATATCCGCCAGCGCGCCGGCAAAACCAAGTCCATGAAGCAACCCAAATCCGAGTGCGATTAACCATGGTCTGCGGATTGTGATGCTTGTCTTTCCCGCCCATTTGCGCACCACTTCGATGGCGAGGAAGAATATCGACACAGCGATCAGTAATTCAACCGGTTCGCTGGGTAGCGTAAACAAACCCAGGGCGGTGATGGCGAGAGTGATGCTGTGACCAAGGGTAAAGGCGGTGATCACCCACAAAAGCTGACGCGGGGCAGTGAGCAGCAATAGGCCGAGCACGAACAGCAAATGATCCCAGCCGAACAGCATATGTTCCGCTCCGATGCGTAGATAAGCACCGGTCGGGGAGCCAGCCGGATCGCCTAGCGCAAAAGAAGCGCTGGCAGGGCGCAAGACATAGGTGCTTTCTGTCCCATCTTTCGTGCGCAAGCGGACAAAGACATCAGTGAGCGTGCGGTCCAGTCCCGCAATGGAAACACGGCCTTTATCCAGACGACAGGGTATCTGCCAGCTTTCGACAATCGCATCGCCCGATACAACCTGATCTATCGTCTCCGGTTCCGGGCATTGATCGGGCAAGATGGGTCGCATCTTTAGCTTGCGACCAGACAGGATCGGCTGTTTCCAGACGACCGCGACGGTGCCGCCGGATTGCTCGGTCAGTTCGAGGGCAGCGGGCCGGATTTCATGGGCGCTGGCAACTATGCCGCACATCCACATAAGGATGGCCCAGGAAACGCTGAACCTTATGACCGTCACTTGTCAGAGCCTTCAATCACGACATCATAGTCGCGCACGAGTTTTCTCAAGGCCGCCTGCTTGGCCTTGGCGCTCTGATTTTCCTGCCAAGCTTCGGTGACTTCCGCCTTGATCGGTTCAAAACTCGCTTCAGCAGCGCCGTCAATGGTTTCTATCCGGACCAGATGCAACCCAAAGGCAGAGCCGATGGGCGAGCTCCATGATCCGGACTTCAGCTTAAAGATCGCGCTGGCAAATTCCGAACCGAACAATCGGGTAACCTCGCTTTCAGGTATCGCGGCATAGCTACGTTTCTGAATGAAAGGGTCGCCCAGACCTTTCCAGTCCGCTCCCGATTGCACGTTCAGCAAATTGTCGTCCGCTATCCTGTCAATCGCAACACCATGTTTTTCCGGGCTAAGATAGATATGGACAAAACTCCGCCGTTCAGGCGCGGCAAACTTATCGCGGTTTGCTTCAAACCATTGCTTCAACTCTGCATCTGTTGGATTGGTTGCTTTGCTTTCGCCGCTGACCAGAAAGTCCATTTTCTGTGCCAGGCGGCGTTTGATGATGGTGTCGTCATCGCCAAGCCCAAGCCGCTCGGCCTCGCGAACCAGAACCTCCTGTTGCACGAATTGATCGATAATTTGTTGTTTATCCTCACCGGTGGGAAGGCGGCCGGCAGTATTCGCCCATAGCGCGCTGAGCCGATCAAGCTCAGCGGTGCTGAGGGTTATCGTGCGGCCTTGCTCACCCTGATAGCTTGACCAGTGATGATTGATGAACACCAGTATCAGCCCGATTAGAATGAAATGGTTGATCGGATCGCGCAGAGCTTTTTTCAACATGGTCATAGATATAACGACATTTCAGAATTGCGCTCAGCCTGAGTTTGTCGAAGAGTCTTGAGACCAGCTTCGACGGGGCTCAGCTTGAGCGCTATTGCAAATCCCAAACTGCTATCAGGCCTTGGTTGGTACATACCAGATGGGCGAAGACCAGGCGCGTTCCTGTATCGTTTTTTGCAAGGCTGGATTTGGCGGCACACCTGCGCGAATTGCATCCCATGTTGACCAGCGGCAAACCGGATTTTCCAGTACCCTGACATAATAGGAGGCACGTTGTCCCGCCTGATGTTCCGGGTCACGCCAGAATGTCTTAAGCTCCGGTGCACCCTTGTCCGTTGAGATCGAGCAATCAGACAGGTTGACCTTTGCACCATTATCCGGACAGCGGGCGGTGGCCGGATCCACTGTGCCGCCATCGGAACAGGCGACATCGAACAGCTTTTCACTGGTCTTGCCGCCATCAGTCCAGACTTTGACGATCTGGATGCGTTGCAAAGGCGCGCTCATCGCGTCGCGCATGGCCCAGACAATGAAACCGGGAGCCTTGCCCTCACCAACCAGGTCGCCACCCATGGAGACACCATCCTTATAGGCTTTGGACACCATTTCGGGATCATCCAGCATCGCTGCATCAAATCCAAAGCCGCCGAAGAAGCGCAATTTGATCCGTGTTCCGGTGGTTGCGTAGGTTTCCTTGCGCCGCATTGCATCGAATATTGCTTCGCGGGTATTCTCCTCGGCCCATACCGCAGCATAGCCTGACGCCCCCCAGCGCGAGAACCAGCTGGCGGCGCGCGGATCAACCGTTACACCATCCCAGCTTTTCTTGCCGCCTGGTGGGATCGAACCGCGTGCCTCTGGCGTGCCATCGACGACACCGACTTTGGACCAAAAATTCTTTTCGTCAAATGATCCACCCGCAACATGACTGTCGGTAGAACCGATCAAACCAAATTGAAACGGATTGCTGCCGATTTTATCTTCCAGCATCAGACCATTGGCATAAGCTTGCCGAACATAATCGCCGCTGCTTGTCTTGGACTTGATCTGTGAGGACAGAAGATATTCGTAAATGCCGAAATCTGCCCATTCATCATTAGGCGATAGGGAAGGATGGGTTTCCGAAGTGCCTTTGACCTGTGTAATCTCGACAATGGGTTCGTTGCGTATCCGCTGATCGGCATAGGCCTTGGTCAGCGGTTGGCCATTATAGGTTTCCAGCTTGAACATCTCGCCGTCCGACACGTTGCTGTTATGCGGAATTGAAAGTCCGTCGATACCGGCTGCACGCTGTTCATCCATCCACGTCCACAAATCTTCGGGATTGCTGGAATCCAACGTGCCAAAGGGCATGTCGGGGGCCGATCCACGAAACACGACATTGCGATGCAGATTGCCGCCCGCAAATCCGCCGCCTTCGCCCTGTGTCACTCGCGTGGCGGTATATTCATAGGCGGAGAAGGTGGTGAACTTCCCCGGTCTGTAATATTTATCAGCCGCAGCAACCGTTGCTTTCCAGACATCTCCAACAATTTTCGGATCATAGACCCCATCCATCTTGCGACCGTCGCGCACAGCGCCGCCGATCAGCTGGAATGCTGCGATAATCTTGTCCGGATCAGCGCTGAACATGTCCTTCGCCATATCGAGCTTGGAAATTTCGGTGCCCTCGGTGTCCATCGCCGGCAGGTGACCGAGATAGGCCGCATGATCGGTGACCGCCATGAAATCCAGCGCGGGTCCTTCCAGTTTCAGGTCATAACCAGACGGATGAGTGATACCTTCACCCATGCCGAACTTATAGGCATCTTCTGGCGTCGTACGGACGTTGAAAATATAGGCATCAAAGCTGTTGCGGGTATGGATATGCAAGTCACCAAAATAGACATTGCGATCGGGATTGGGTTGTTCTGTCGTCTCGCCAGGTGCCAATGCTATATCGGTCTGGCTGTCCGTCTTGTCCCCACCAGAGCAACCTGCCACCAGCGCGCCAATTGCCGCCAGACCTAAAAAGTTGCGTTTCATGTTCCCCCTCCTGCGCGCCTCATTGATTGGGCGCATCGCTTTTATATCCTATTTTACAGCGTCCTGCCATACCGCTTTACAGCCACGGGAAACGCCTGTTTCCCTATTATCACAAGACAGTTTATTCGACTCCAGATCGTTCTTCTTCGGTTGATTTAATGACCTGATTAAATGACTTATGCAAGCGTAACCGCGGCAGATTAAGTCCATCCCCCACTCCACCCCACGATGATGGCTATGCCGCGGTTACGATCAACTGGAGAGAATCACTATGAAGAGCTTAAATCGCGTCCTCTTGGCGGCCCTTTGCAGCACGGCCATTGCCACTCCCGTTTACGCACAGGATCAAAGCGCTGAAGAAATAGCAGATGACAATATTATCATTGTGACCGCTACCCGCCGGGCACAGGATGTGCAGGATATTCCCTTGGCTGTGACCGCGGTCAGCCCGGTACAGCTGGATCGACAGGGCGTCGTAAATGTACAGGATATCACCCAGGTCTCGCCGAGTTTCTCGACCTCGAATGCACAGGCGGCATCGGGCACAGTCGTGTTGCAGATCAGGGGTGTCGGTACGACGTCCAATAATATTGGATTTGAAAGCGCGGTCGGTATTTTCGTCGATGGCGTCTATCAGTCCCGCCCCGGGGTCGCCCTTTCCGAATTTGTCGACGTGGAACGCGTCGAAGTTCTGCGTGGTCCGCAAGGAACATTATTCGGTCGCAATACTTCTGCCGGTGCGCTGACGATCACCAATGTGCGTCCGGATGTCAGCGAATTTGGCGGTTTTGTAAATGCGACCTACGGGAATTATGATCTGATGAACGTGCAAGGGGCGATTAATGTCCCGATCGTTCAGGATACATTGGCGCTGCGACTAACTGGCGCCTATCGGAAGCGGGATGGCTTTATCGATGTGGTTGATGAAACTGGCAAGATTGGTGAATCCAATGAGCTTGACCAATATCTCGTTCGCGGTCAGCTTGGCTATGAAGGCGATAGCGGCCTGACTGTAAGGCTGATTGCCGATTTTTCGAAAAGCACGGCCAATTGTTGTTCGGCGGTGGAATTACTGGCTTCGCCGCTTGAGACGGGTGGTGTGTTTGAGGCTGTTGGACTCGGTCCGCGAGGTGGTCAGTTCCAGCCCAATACCGGACAGGAAGCCGCTGATGATCGCATAGCCTCGGCCAATTTCGCACCCCGTGGAAACATCGAGCAATGGGGCGTAACGGGAGAGATTGAATTTCCTATCAGCGACAGTGCCGACATTATTTATATCGGCTCCTATCGCCAGTTTGATAGCCGCGAATCTTATGATTCCGACTTTACTGCGCTCGATATATTCGACGTGGATCGCGCCCGGGCCAATATCGACACGATGACTCATGAGCTAAGAGTGCAAGGTGAAGCATTTGACGGTGCGTTGAGCTGGCTGGTGGGCGGTTATTACTCTGATGAAGATATCCAGCAGGATGTCGATTTCTCGTTAGGCACGGACTATGACGCTCTTGTTGGTGCTCTTCTGGGCGGAGCCTTGGGTGCTAATCCGTTGGAACAATTGTCAGGTGGGATCGACCCTTCGGTGGTCACCGCAACCAATAGTTATTCGCAAAGCAGCAAAAGCTGGTCCCTGTTTACGCACAATACACTGGAAGTTGTTGATGGTTTGAAACTGACAGTAGGTCTGCGCTATTCCGACGAAAGCAAGGACGGAGGGTTTGAACAAACCGCAAGCAACAATCCGCTTTGCACAAATATCAGGGCCGCTTTTCAAGCCAATCCAGCGCTCATTCCGCCCGCGGCTGTTTCGCTAGGTTGCTTTGCATTTCTTGCGCCAGCTACCGGATCGGACGTCACGGATACAGAAATTCCTTTCGCCTTTCTGCCGCGACCATTTGTTGGCGAATTTAACGACAGCGAGCTTATCTATACCGGCAAGATAGCCTATGAGTTTGCCGCTCCGGTCAATATCTATGCTAGCTTCACCCATGGCTATAAATCAGGTGGGTTTAATCTCGACTCGACCGCTGCGGCTGGCGGTGCAGATCCCCGTTTTGATTCGGAAGAGGTGGATGCGTATGAAGTCGGTCTGAAGGCCAAGCTTCTCGATAATCGGGTCACTTTGAACATTGCTGCTTTCCATGAAGAATTCACGAACTTCCAAATTCTTGAGTTTACCGGTGCGCAGTTCCAGACATTCAACGTGCCAAAGGCGAAAACCACCGGGGTGGAAATCGAGACGGTCATTCGTCCGGATGATAATTTCACTTTGAATGCGGGTTTGACTTATACTGATGCGAGATATCCCAGTGACTGCGCAGGCGATCTCGCCGATCTGCAGGTGCTAAACCTCTGCGGTGCCTCCCTCACCAACGCACCGGACATTGTGGCCATTGCGGGGGCGACTTATGAGAATGATCTCGGCAATAATCTTGACTTCTTTCTCAACGGTCAAATCCGTATGGAAAGTGACCGCCGGACTTCGACCCAGCCGTCAGACTCGACCGATCTTACGGACCAGACGCCGCTCCCCTTTGATATTCAGGATGGAAATGCCAAGATCAACCTGCGCGCAGGGATTGGTAGTCAGGATGATAGCTGGGGTATCGAAGCATGGGTCAATAACCTGACCAACGAGGTAACCCGGGGCGTCACCTTTAACACCGTATTGCGATCAGGCTCACGCTCGGCTTACCTACAAGAACCAAGAACATTTGGTGTAACGCTCCGCGGAAAATTCTAATATTCACGGGACTTTAGGGGGGGGATTTCGTCAGCATGAATCGGGGCCGGTTTTCCGGCCCCTTTTTGTGCTGCCTGTAGGTTAACGCTCGCTGGGTGGTATGCTGATAGCATCAAATATACAACAGATTGTGATTTGGACTATCGATTATCGCTAAAATCCGTGTGGTTTCCATTGTATCATTTTTACCACGGCTGGCCATATTCTACACAAACATGTGTATATCCGCTTGATTTAGCGGCCTAACTACACGACCTATAGGTTCGAAACCGCCATGATAAGATCATTGTCCTTCCCCAAAATAATGGGACAAATGACAAGTGGCGGTGAAGTTCAACGGGAGAGAATGATTATGAAAAGTTTGAATCGCGTCCTTATGGCAGCCTTGTGTACAAGCGCCATGACAGTTCCTGCCTACGCACAGGATACCGGTGCTGAAGAGTTTGATGACAATGTCATCATCGTGACGGCCACCCGCCGTGCAGAAGATGTACAAGATATTCCGCTTGCAGTGACCGCGGTTAGCCCGGTCCAACTGGAGCAACAGGGCGTTGTCAACGTTCAGAATATCGGCAGTGTCTCTCCCAGCTTCTCGACCTCCAATGCGCAGATCGCATCCGGGTCGGTGGTTTTGCGGATCCGCGGTGTTGGTACTACCTCCAACAATATTGGCTTTGAGTCTGCTGTCGGTATTTTCGTCGACGGTGTTTATCAGTCACGTCCCGGCGTCGCGCTTTCTGAATTTGTCGATGTTGAGCGGGTTGAAGTTCTGCGCGGACCACAAGGTACGTTGTTTGGACGGAATACCTCTGCCGGTGCTTTGAACATCACCAACAAGCGTCCTGACGTTTCTGAATTTGGTGGGTTTGTTAACGCAAGCTACGGCAACTATGATCTGATCAGCGTGCAAGGTGCGGTTAACGCGCCAATTGTCGAAGATACATTGGCTGTTCGTCTAACCGGTGCTTATCGCCAGCGTGACGGCTATATTGATGTTGTCGATGGCGCGGGCAATGACATTGGCGATACCAATGACATCGACCAATATCTCATCCGTGGCCAGATTGGCTATGAAGGCGATAGCGGTTTGACCGTTCGCCTGATCGGTGACTATTCCAAGAGCACGTCCAGCTGTTGTGGTGCAGTTGAGCTATTGGCATCTCCGCTTGCGATTGGCGGAATGGCTGCGCCCAATGTTGCTACGACTCCCTTTGATCAGACTGCGGCCGAACAGGCACTGGATGATCGGATCTCAACCCAAAGCTTCTTGCCAGAAGCGGACGTAGATCAATGGGGCATCAGTGCTGAAGTGGAATTCCCACTCGGCGATAATGCAGACGTAATCTACATTGGTTCTTATCGTGATTTTGAATCCGTCGAATCCTATGATTCTGACTTTTCCGGTTTGAGTGTATTCGACGTAGATCGTCTGAACACAGAAATCACCACAATGACACATGAATTGCGGTTCCAGGGTGAATTGTTCGATGGTCGTTTGAATTGGTTGGTCGGCGCCTATTATTCCGACGAAGAAATCCGGCAACAGACGGATTTCTCGTTGGGCGCTGATTATGATGCGCTGGTTGGTGCAATATTCGGCGGCGCGGTAGGACCAGCTCCACTGACACTATTTTCTGGTGTAAGCCCAGCCACGGTGACGGCGACGAATGCTTATGCCCAAGATAGTGAGAGCTTTTCTTTCTTCACGCATAATACGCTTGAGATTACCGACAGCTTGGATTTCACCGTTGGTCTGCGCTATTCTGATGAAAGCAAGACCGGTAGCTTCAGTCAGCCTGCTTCCAATAATGGCGTTTGCCCAGCGATTGTCAGCAATCTTGGTGGTGTAACACCTGCGGGTGCTGCTCCAATACCGCCTGCATCACCGGCTACCGCTGCATTGCGTGGTGGTTTGTTCGGACTGGGCTGCTTCGCCTTTGTTGCTCCAGCTGATTTGCCAGGATCGGCAACCGCACCAGGCAACGGTCTTCCTCTACCGCGAACCTACTCGGAAGATTTCAGTGACAGTGAGTTGATTTACACGATCAAGGCATCTTACGAGTTTGCTGCTCCGATCAACATTTATGCCAGCTTTACGCATGGTTATAAGTCAGGTGGCTTCAACCTCGATTCTACCGCAGCCGTTAACGGCGCTGATCCGAGCTTCCTGTCCGAAGAAGTTGACGCTTATGAAATTGGTCTGAAAAGCAAGTTCCTTGACAATGCTATCACCTTGAATGTGGCAGCTTTTTATCAAGAATTCTCGAACTTCCAGGTTCTGGAATTTACTGGTGCTCAGTTCCAAACTTTCAACGTACCAAAAGCAGAAACGCAAGGTGTGGAAATCGAAGCGGTCATCCGTCCTGACGATCATCTCACGGTCAATGCCGGCGTAACCTACACGGATGCAAACTATCCGAGCGACTGTGCGGGAACGCAAACGTCAAACAATGTGCTTTCGCTGTGCGGAAACTCTTTGACCAACGCGCCTCAGATTGTTGCCATTACCGGCGCAACCTATGAGCGTGATCTTGGCGACAGTCTTGATTTCTTCCTAAACGGTCAGGTGCGCTTCGAAAGCGACCGTCGGACATCCACACAAGCGTTTGATCCATCAGATCTGACGACGCGGACACCGGTTCCATTTGATGTTCAGGACGGCAATGTCAAAATCAACCTGCGCGCCGGTATCGGTAGCCAGGATGATAGCTGGGGCATTGAAGCCTGGGTTCAGAACCTGACCAATGAAACAACACGTGGTGTTACCTTTAACACCGTGCTGCGCGGCGGATCACGCTCTGCTTTCCCGCAAGAGCCACGGACATTTGGTCTGACCCTTCGCGGTGCATTCTAAGATTTAAACAGTTTGGGGGCATTTCGTCACCACAAGGAGGGGCCGGTTATTCCGGCCCCTTTTTTGTTGCTGTGCATATGCCGGTTGCGCAGTTGTCCGATCGGTGCAAAACTTCTCTCATGAGCAACTATAGTTTTCAAACCGTTCCGGTCCTTCATTTTGGCGAGGGCTGTCTTTCTTTATTGGCCGATCAAGTCGCGGCCCTAGGCGGCTCCCGTCCGCTGATCGTAACTGACAAAGGTATTGTCGGTGCAGGCCTCGTCGCCCCGGTGGAGCAAGCGCTGGCCGAGGCTGGTCTGACAGCTCAGATATATGATACGGTGGTCGCCGATCCACCTGAGGCAATTGTCGAGCAAGCCATAAAGTTGGCGAAGAACGCGGATGTTGATATTGTCATCGGCCTTGGCGGCGGCAGCTCTTTGGATACAGCCAAGGTGGTTGCAGCACTGGCCATTGAAGGCGCGCAAAGCCTTTCTGATATCTATGGTGTAGCCCAATTGGATCGCAAAGGCCTGCCCACCATTTTGATCCCGACGACGTCCGGCACGGGTTCGGAGGTTACCGCCATTTCCATTCTTACTACCGGTGAAACGACCAAAGCCGGAATTGTTTCGCCGCATCTGTTCGCTGACGCTGCAATCCTGGACCCTTGTCTGACGCTCGGCCTTCCCGCAAACGTGACCGCAGCAACCGGTATTGATGCAATGGTCCACGCGATTGAGGCCTTTACCGGTCGCAATGCCAAAAATCCGGTGTCGGATATGCTGGCCATCGAGGCGTTGAAATTACTGACAGCAAATATTGAAACGGCATGTTCGGATGGCACTAACATGGCTGCACGCGAAGCCATGCTGCGTGGGTCGATGCTGGCAGGGCAGGCCTTTGCCAATTCTCCTGTCGGCGCCATCCATGCACTCGCCTATCCGCTTGGCGGCATCTACCATGTCCCGCATGGCCTTTCCAATGCGCTGGTCATGCCACATATCATGCAGTTTAACCTGGAGGCAGCAGCGGCGTTCTATGCGGAGCTGGCCGATGCACTGAGCATACCGAAAACCGGTCCAAACAGTGCGGAGGCACGGGCGCAGGAGTTGATCGACTATCTTGAAGGTCTGGCGGTGAAGGTCAAAGCACCTCGGCGATTACGGGAGGTCGGCATTGCGGAAGATGCGGTCGACGAACTGGCTGAGGCAGCGATGTTGCAAACCAGATTACTGGTAAACAATCCCAAAGAACTCGATCTTGCCGACGCCAAGCGGATTTATGCCGATGCCTGGTAAAGAGCGCACGGCGCCACCAGCATGGGATGACTACCGCGACGGTTCGTCGATCACTACGCGCTGGAATGACAATGATCCCTATGGCCATGTCAACAACGCGGTCTATTATTTCTGGTTCGATTCCGCGGTGAATCGCTATCTGATCGAGCAAGGTGCGCTCGACATTGGAAAGAGCGATGTCATTGGACTGGTCGTCCAGACATCATGCGAATATTTCGCGCCGATTGCGTTTCCCGATCTTGTTGAGGCACGCATCCGTGTCGAGAAGCTCGGTCGGACGAGTGTGACCTATGGCGTCGGTCTGTTTCGTGGAGAGGAAAAAACCGCTTCGGCGGCAGGCAGCTTTACCCATGTCTATGTCGATCGGGACAACCGGCGGCCAACCCCGCTGCCCGCACCCTTGCGTTCTGCGCTGGAATTGATAACCCTTTAACTGAGCAGTTAAAGGACCAAGACTATGCGCCACGCCGCCGATACCGAGGAACGCCAGCAATTTCGGGACATGACCCGCCGTTTTATCGAAACCGAGTTGCAGCCTCATGCCGATGAATGGGACGAAGCTGGAGAAATCCCATGGGAAGTGCATCAAAAAGTGGGTGCCCTCGGCACTTGGGGTTTTGGCGTCGCCGAGCAATATGGCGGGCTTGGTTTCGACGATATGTATATGCGCTGCATCTGGGGAGAGGAAGCAGCGCGGGCGCATAATGGCGGCACATTGGCGGCGCTCGGCGGGCGCAGTATTTCCATCGGCCCGATCGAGAAGCTGGCGTCTCAGGATATCAAGGACCGCATTCTCAAAGATATTGTCCAGGGGCGTGTCGGTTCGAGTCTCGGCGTGACCGAACCGGGTGGCGGATCTGATGTGGCCAATATGAAAACAACTGCGCGGCAGGATGGCAATCATTGGGTTATCAACGGCTCAAAGACTTTCATTACCGGCGGAATGACATCGGACTATTTTGTTGTCGGTGCGCGGACCGGCGGCGAGGGGCTGAATGGGATTTCGCTGTTTCTGGTCGAGAAAGATATGGACGGCTTTTCCCGTACTGCGCTGGACAAGAAAATGGGCTGGTGGGCATCGGATCAGGCGACACTTTACTTCGATGATGTCCGCGTTCCAGCTGGCAACATGCTTGGTGATGAAGGGCGCGGTTTCATCCAGATCATGCATAATTTCAATTATGAACGGCTCGGCATGGTCGCTCAATGCCTGGGTATGATGCGTGTCTTGCTGGAAGAATCCATCGGCTATGCGCAGCAGCGCGAAACTTTTGGCAAGCCGCTTAGCCAGCATCAAGTGATCCGCCACAAAATTGCGGAAATGTCGGCCCGAGTCGATGCAACCGAGGCTTGGGTGAACCAGATCTGCTTCCTCGCCGAGAATGACCAGATGCCGGTGGATCAGATTTGCAAAGCCAAGTTTTTCAGTACCAAGAATCTTGAATATTGTGCGAGTGAAGCGATGCAGATCTGGGGCGGCGCAGGCTATTTGCGCGGCAATGTCGTGGAGCGTTTTTATCGCGAAGTTAAAGTCATGGCCATTGGTGGCGGATCCGAAGAAATTATGCGCGATCTCGCCGTGCGGCAAATGGGGCTTTGATCGGGGCGGGAATATTCCTGTCTGGACATGGCTTCATCATAAGTCGATAGAATGTCGGTGACTGAACAACCGGAAATCACCAAGCCAAATAATGCGCCTTTGCTGCCGACAGGATCGGTCTTGCTGGGGCTTGCGTCTTTCTCTGCCATGGATGCCGTTATGAAGAGTCTCAGCCTGAGCTTGGGCCCGTATAACGCGATTCTGTGGCGCTATGCTGTGGGTTTTGTGATCATCGGCGTCCTCTATTTATGGCAACGGCCGAGTTGGCCAGATCGCCAGATCATGAAGATCCATGTTTTGCGTAGCGTCTTGATCGTTTTCATGGCCTATCTTTTCTTTTGGGGGCTGACTCGCGTACCGCTTGCGGAAGGTATAGCGCTAAGCTTTATAGCGCCGCTGATCGCGCTCTACCTCGCTGCAATTTTCCTTAAGGAATCGATCCACCCCAAGGCGATCTGGGCATCGCTCTTTGGCCTCGCGGGCGTTGCCGTCATAGCTTATGAAAAACTAACCGGTGACTATCCGACAGAAACGCTCTGGGGCTTTGCTGCCATATTATTCTCGGCGATATTATACGCCGGAAACTTGGTGATCCAGCGTTATCAGGCCTTGCGTGTTGGCCCGATAGAAGTCAGTTTCTTCCAAAACCTGATTGTCTTTCTGGCCTATCTGGCGGTTGCACCATGGTTTGCAATTGTGCCTGAAGCCTCGGCGTGGCCTATGATAACATTGGCCGCGACATTGGCAATCATCTCGATCCTGTTGATCATGTGGGGTTATGCGCGTGCCGAAGCACAGTTGCTGGTTAATCTGGAATATAGCGCCTTCATCTGGGCCGCTCTATTTGGTTGGGTGTATTTTGATGAACCGGTTACTGCCTCTACTGTGTTTGGAACGGTGTTGATCGTCGCCGGTTGCATCATGGCGACCCGCCGCGATCGGCCCGTCGCTCATGTAGAAACCACGGCTCTTTAGTATGGCGCTTCGGATCAAAAACCGGGATGCGCGTCGCTTGTGGCTGGATCGCCAGGGTCTGGCGCGGACGCCAACCGGGACGCTAGACTTGCTCCAGATCATAACAGATCTGGGATTTGTGCAGCTCGATACGATCCGTAATGTGACGCGTGCGCATCATCATATCTTGTGGAGCCGCAATCAAAATTATCGTGAGCCGATGCTGAACACATTGCTGGCCAAAGACCGGTCTGTATTTGAGCATTTCACCCATGATGCATCCGTGTTGCCGATGGAATTTTATCCGCTTTGGCAGCGTCAGTTTCGTCGCCTTGGCCAGCGCGTTGGTAAACACAAGGTGATGGATGACAAAGACATAGCGGCAATCAAGGCACGCATCGCAGCAGAAGGTCCGCTATCTACTCATGCGTTCGATACGAAAATTGAGGGCAAGAAGGAAATGTGGGCGCGGCCGCCGCATAAGCGAGTCTTGGATCAACTGTGGTATGCCGGGCAGTTGTCGACGTCCCATCGCGAGAAGTTTATTAAATATTATGACCTCACGGAACGGGTTGTACCTGCTGCTCATCGGGAAGTCGAACATAGTGATGAGTATCAGATGGATTGGCTATGCAAGGCCGCACTTGATCGGCTGGGCTTTGGAACGCTGGGCGAGATACAGAGGTTTTGGGCGGCCCTTGATGCTAGGGAAGTGAAAATTTGGGCTGACCAAACTGCCGGTCATTTGGTTCCGGTCGAGCTAGAAACAGTGAACGGCGATTGGATCAACATGGTCGCAGCGCCCGAGATCGAGACTCTATTAGAAGAAACTTGTGCGCCAACATCCCGGCTACGGATATTAAGTCCATTTGACCCTGCGGTTCGGGATCGGACACGGCTTGCACGGCTTTTTGGCTTTGACTATCGCATCGAGATATTTGTGCCTGCTGCCCAGCGGCGCTGGGGCTATTATGTCTACCCACTATTGGAACGCGACAGGTTTGTGGGTCGGATCGAGCTCAAGGCCGATCGCAAGGCTGGGGTTTTGAAGGTGATTCAGATATGGCTCGAACAAGGCGTGAGGTGGACCGGCGCCCGCGCCAACAAGCTTGATGCAGAACTGGCGCGTCTGGCCCGTTTGATCGGTGCCGAAACGATCGAGTGGCAATGCGACCCCGTCAAGGGCTAAGCAATGCTATTTTACAATGCCGCTAAAACGCAACTCGCCTGATGCACCTGCAGCGATGGCTTTATCGAAGGACCAGCGAATGTGAGTTACATCGCTCGGCTGCGCGGCTCGAGTAATGTTTACACTTTCCGATTCTGCGCCGTCTATGGTCGTCTCGGTAATCGTCAGTCCGATCAGTTCACCAAAATTTTTACCGCCATCCACAGAGAGCATGGCCCAGTTCTCATTGACGCCTGTAAAGGCGACCGCTGAATGCACCGGATTGTTGACGACAAATCCGGTGACGGCTGTGCTGCCGGTATTGTGATAGCTGTTGATGAAAACCAGTTTATCACCTGGAATGACTTTCACGTCGCCTGGCTGATATAATTTGGTTGCTGTCTGTCCGGTCGCGTCCTGTTCGTTGCGTTCAACCAGAACTTTACTTTCGATTTTCACATTGGCGCGAGGATCAGCGGCCTGGATAGATGCTTGGAGAGGAGAAGCGTGCGCAGATTGTGCCACGACCATGCCGGTCGACAACATGCCTACGACAATCGCGGCTTCGATCATTATGGTCCGTTTACTCGACATGATTTTACATTCCCACATTGTTTTGGCCCCGGATACGCAGGGGCATTCATATCATCAGGCAAAATATGGGCTAACTTGGTTAACAACTGGTTAAAAGTAACAGCGACGGTCGGTCGAAAAACTGTTCTGGAGGCTGCTCCAGCCTCCGATTCTCTGCAAATGGTCGGGATAATTAAAACATCCGCCCGAATCGCCGCCAATTTCATTGGCTTCCGCCATTCGGACGGTCTAAAGAATCGGTCATGGACCTGATCGCGTATCGTTGCCGCCTGTTGATGTTGCAGGTTGGCCTAGTCCTTGTGGCTGCACTGTTAGATGTACCTTCACCCCTCCTTGCGCAAACTCAAGACAGCCGAAGTGCTGCCGAACGATTGGACGACGCGATAGCTGAAGACAGTATCGCCGATCAGCAACCGCTGGATCCGGACGAACCGCTCACTGAATTTCCAGACTTTGGGGTTGAATGGCCAGAAGTTGACTCTCCCAATTCTGACAAAGGCAATCCATCGAGGCCAGATACAAAGACACTGGAAGATCTGGAAATGGATCGGCGTTTTGCTGAAGAAGAGATTGCCGAAATAGAGGATGATTCGATCCGACAGGAGGCCGAGGCCGAACTTGAAGACGGTCTCGCCGCCAATTTTCGTCCCACCGATGCCATGACCGAGCGCGACTATACTATAGCATTTACCGGCTTGCCTGATGGGCTTGATGACAGCTTTGACATTCGTTTCAAAATTCTTTCTGCCTTGAAGGAATATCAGAGCGAGGAAGCCAACTTCGCACAAATTAAACGGCGAGCAGAGACTGATCGGGAGCTCGTGGAACGGTTGTTGCGGATTGATGGATATTATGATGCAATTGTGGGTAATCGTTTTGCCGAGCAGGCGGATGGAGACATTACCGTAACGATCGCGGTGACCGCCGGACCACAATATAGACTGGATGAAATCAGTATTGCCGGCGTCGAGCAAGCGCAAGGCGACGACCCTAAAAATTTCCGCGAAGCTTTCGGTTTGCAGTCTGGTGATGTGGTCAATAGCGACGCAATTGTGGAGGCTACGACAAGCCTTGCTTCGAACATGACCGAGAATGGATATGCGTTCGCAGAGACCGGCGAGCCGGAACTGACTATCGATCATGCCGAACAAGAAGGTGATCTTGATATCATTGTCACTCCCGGCGGGAAATATGTGTTTGGTTCAATCATTATGCAAAGTACCGAGCTTTTTAGCCCGGAGCATGCTGAGTTAATTGCGCGGTTTGAAGAGGGTGATCTCTACAGGCAATCAGACGTCGAGGATCTTCGCAGAGCCTTGATCGCAACTGGTCTGGTATCGACTGTCACTCTGGAACCTGTCGCGTCTGATGACGAAGCAGGTGTTGTCAATCTCGCCGCCAATGTGACACCGGCACCGCTGCGCACAATATCCGGTGCGATTGGCTATGGCACAGGCGAGGGCCTCCGTTCAGAAGTCAGTTGGGAACATCGCAACCTGTTCCCGCCAGAAGGGTTGATCCGGCTGACCGGGGTGCTGGCAACTCAGGAGCAGTCGGGCAGCATTACCTATCGCCGCAATAACTTCCGCCGCCGCGATAATGTACTTAATGGTCAAGTCGCCCTGAGCAATATCGACAACTCGGCTTTTGAAGCACGGACATTTTCCGTTTCCGCCAATATCGAGCGGCAAAGCAATCTGATTTTTCAAAAGAAATGGAATTGGTCTGCAGGAATCGAACTGCTCGCTTCGCAAGAGCGTGATATTGACGGTGAGAATCAGACAACTTCGCGCGACACTTTTTTTATCGGCGCGCTGCCGGTGAATCTTGCCTATGATGGGAGTGATAATTTACTCGACCCAACTACCGGTTTTAGACTCAGCGCTCGCATATCGCCCGAAGCTTCGCTGCAATCCGGGAGCTTCTTCTATGCCCGCAGTCAATTTGATGCCAGCGGCTATTATCCGGTGTCCGAGAAGATCGTCCTTGCAGGACGGACCCGGTTTGGTTCCATTGTCGGCGCAGGAAGCAATCGCATCGCTCCTTCCCGCCGTCTCTATGCTGGTGGTGGTGGTTCAGTCCGCGGTTTCGGTTTTCAACGTATTGGTCCGCGCGATGTAAATAACGACCCGGCGGGAGGGCGTTCTCTTGTCGAGTTTTCGCTGGAGGCGCGCGTGCGGCTTGATGTGTTCGGCGGTAATCTCGGGGTCGTGCCATTTATCGACGCAGGCAATGTCTATACTGATTCCCTGCCCGATTTCAGTGGGTTGCGGTTCGGAACAGGCTTGGGACTGCGTTACTATAGCGACTTCGGTCCGATCCGCGTGGATGTCGGTACGCCGATTAACCCACAGCAAGGCGATTCCCGGATCGCGGTTTACGTTTCACTGGGCCAGGCGTTCTGATGGTTGACAATGCACCCGTGCCTGATGCCGAACCTGTGAAGTCTCGCCGCTTGATACCCCGGGCGATATGGGCCGTATTGGGAACAGTGTTGCTGGTGATTGCTATCGCTTTGGCCGGCGCTGCCTTTTGGCTGGACAGTGACAGTGGTCACGACTTTATCATTGGTCAGGTTGAGGCGCTGGAGCCGGAAGATGGATTGCGCGTTGCGATCGGCGGAATTGACGGATCGATCTACAGCGAGATGGAAATTGTCGATCTGCGGCTATCGGACCCGAAGGGTATATTTTTTGAAGCTGACCGGGTTGCCTTGGACTGGAATCCGCTCGCCTGGATTTTCAACGAGCTGAACATTTCCGAGGCGGTGGTTGCCAAAGCCCGTCTTCATCGCCTGCCCGAACTTATCGACACACAGACGGAGAGCCCGCTCTTACCGGATTTCGATATCTACCTTGGTGCTTTCCGGGCAGATAGCCTTGTTCTCGGCGCCCCCATTACCGGCGAAGAACAGCGCGCCGATGTGACCGGGGCCGTCGATATTCGATCTGGCCGGGCAATGGTTTCTCTGGACGCGGCGACCACGCGCAGCGGTGACAAGATCAATATCATGTTGAATGCGGAGCCAGAGCGGCAAAAGCTTGATCTGAACGCCGAGATCACGGCTCCCAAAGGCGGTTTAATAGCCGGTTTTCTGGGTTTTCAGCAAGATTATGCAATCACTCTTTCCGGTGATGGTGATTGGGCCAAATGGGATGGCGAGCTGTTGGCAAATAGCGCTGATCAACAGATTGCAGAACTGACCCTGGAGGCGCGCGAAGGGCTATTCGGCTATGACGGCAACATTTCATCTATCCTTTTTCCGAGCGGGCTTGCACGAAAATTGGCAGCACCACGCCTGGGCATAGCTGGCACTGCGTCGTTGGAGGATCGGCTGATCGCTCTTGATCTGACAGCGCGATCCAATGCGGCGGCAATGACGGCGAATGGTGGTATTGATCTGGCGCGCAATGCGCTTGATGCGTTGCGTGTGGAATTTTATCTGCGCAACCCTGGCGCGTTGATCACCAATATGAAGGCGCAGGATCTGCAACTTAATGCGCTGCTCAACGGAAAGTTTTCCGAACTGCGCTACCAATATCTGCTAACTGCACCGCAATTGGCCTTTGGCAAAACCCTGTTGAGCAATGTCAGAGCATCGGGTGAGGGCAAACGGGATGCCGGTGGATTTGATATTCCTATGGACCTTGCAGTGGCGTCTTTGATCGGAAATGGCGATCTGCTCAAACAGCTTTTATCTGGATTTGACGGCAAAGCTTTTTTGCGCCTGGAAGACGGGCGGCTATTTGCCGAGAGCGCTGCGATCACAACTGATGCGATTCGCGCGACCGCTGATATAGAGGCGCGACTGGCGACTGGCGAATATCGGATTGCCATTGATGGACAGGCACCCGGCTTTGGCATTAACGGCGTTGGTGTCGCTGATGTTATCGCAACGGTGGTACTAGGCCCAGGTGCTGGCGGGCTCGCTATCACGGGTGATGTCACAGCAAATTTGCGACGGTTCGACAATGAGTTCCTGCGGGAACTGGGCGGCGGATTGCCAGAAATCAAGACCGGGTTGTTGCTAGGCGATGACAAGAAGCTGCGCTTTCCCGGTTTGAACATAAGGGCCCCGAAGCTCAGTTTCAGCGGCAGCGGGGTCCAGCAAACCGCGACCATATTCGAGTTTACTGGAAGCGGCGAGCATGACCAATATGGCAGCTTTGATCTGGCACTCGAAGGGCCGCTCGCAAGGCCGCAAATTACCGCCTTGCTTGATAGTCCGTTGCCAGCGGCCGGCTTGTCGTCTGTGCAACTAGATCTGAATCCTGCGGAAAATGGATTCGTCTTTACCGCTTCAGGAGGATCAACCCTCGGGCCGTTTACTGGCAATGGCGCCATTGTCACGGTGCCGGGTGAAGAGACAAGAGTGCGTGTGGACAGGCTGTTGGTGTCCGAAACAATGGCAACAGGCATCATCCGTCCAACGAGCGAGGGGCTGGCCGGAAGGTTGGCGATCAGTGGCGGCGGAGTAAATGGCAATGTCTCGTTTAAACCTGACCCAGGTCGACAGCTTATCCAGGCGAAACTGACTGCAAATAATGCCCGCTTTGAGGGCGTACCACCGATTTTCATTCGTACTGGTGCCCTGGATGCCGATATTGTCCTAATCGAAGGCCAGTCTGATATCACCGCGACCGTGCAAGCACAGGGCATCAGTCGGGGCGATCTGATGATCGGCCGGGTAGCTGGCAATGCGACCCTAACCAACGGGACCGGAGAAGCAGTCTTCTCGATCGCAGGTACACGCGGAAGTACATTTAATTTTCAGGCCAAAGCCGAAATCACGCCAGATCGCTATGTGATGACCGGCAATGGTTTGTTCGAAGGGCGAACGTTGCGGTTCGCGCGCCCGCTTGAATTGCGACGGATCACTGACGGTTGGTCAGTTTTACCGACCACTTTGCGCTACGGCTCGGGCTCCGCTCGTTTCTCTGGCCAGTGGAGCAGCGGCACGTCTCGGCTCGATTTGACCCTGTCTAGAATGCCGTTGGTACTGGTGGATATTGCCGCCCATGATCTCGGACTGGGCGGAGAGGCCAATGGCACGATCAAGCTGACGCAGACCGGATCGCAAATGCCAACCGGCGAGGCGAAACTAAACGTTAAGGGACTCACCCGTTCCGGATTGATCCTGACCTCTACGCCGATAGATATGGGTTTGAATATCGCGGTATCAGAGCGAAATGCTGCAGCGCGCGGAATCATCCAGTCGCAGTCCAAGACAATTGGGCGGTTTCAGGGACGCGTAACCGGTTTCGGGGACGGGAACTGGCGTGATGAATTGCTGCGTAGTCCCCTGTTCGCACAGGCTCGGTTCAACGGCGCTGCCGATGCCTTGTGGCGACTGACCGGGGTTGAGACATTTGATCTCACAGGGCCATTGGTGATGAATGCTGATGTTGGTGGTACGCTCGCCAATCCGCAAATAACTGGCCAACTGCGGACCAGCAATGCCCGTTTGGAAAGCGCTCTGACCGGCACGGTTATTTCCGGGATTAAGGCAAAGGGTGACTTTGACGGTTCGCGTCTGGTGCTCCCCAACATCACTGGCGTGACAAGAGGTGGTGGTTCAGTCAGTGGGTCAGGTAATTTCAACTTTGCGGTTGCGCCGGGGGAAGGCATTGGAATCATGCTCGACCTCACGGCTGAAAATGCACGATTGATTGCCCGCGATGATTTTGCCGCAACCGTCAGCGGGCCAATCCAGATTCGCAGTTCGGCCGAAGGCGGTTTGATCTCTGGCGATGTCACATTGAATCGCAGTTTCTTTCAGTTTGGCAATGCCAGCGAGACCGTTGTCTTGCCGCAGGTTAAAGTGCGAGAGATTAATCGCCGAGCCGACGAGCGCCCGCCGGATGTGCGCAGTCGCCCGTGGCGTTTCGCGCTCAACGCCAATGCTCCCAATCGCTTGCAGGTCGAGGGTCTGGGCCTCGACAGCGAATGGCGCGCAAATTTGAAAGTTTCTGGCCCCGTCGATAATTTTGCGATGACGGGAAGCGCTGATCTTGTCCGCGGGAACTACACTTTTTCCGGCCGCCGGTTTCAGCTTGAGCGGGGAAGGATCCGTTTTGTCGGTAGCCAGCCACCCAATCCAATATTGGATATTGAGGCGGAAGCAGACCTGAGCGGCCTTAACGCCACGATCAATGTTACCGGACGTGGCAATAGTCCGGAGATCGCCTTTAATAGCGTACCAGCCTTGCCAGAGGACGAGCTATTGTCCCGGGTTCTGTTCGGAGCATCGATTTCTGATCTCTCGGCTCCGGAAGCTGTGCAGCTGGCCGCTGCGGTCGCATCGCTCAATAGCGGTGGCGGACTGGATCCGATCAACCAGTTGCGCAAAGCGGTGGGACTGGATCGGCTGCGCATTTTGCCAGCAGACGTTACAACCGGTCAAAGCACTTCTATTGCAGCGGGCAAATATATCACACGCAGAGCCTATGTAGAGCTGATTACCGATGGTCAGGGATATAGCGCAACGCGACTGGAGTTTCAGATCACCCGTTGGTTGTCGATATTGTCCAGCATCTCAACCATTGGTCGGCAGAATGTCAATGTACGAGTTTCGCGCGACTATTGACCCTTCTGTTTTGGACAATGAATGAAACAAAAACCCGGAGCAATTGCTTGCCCCGGGTTTCAAAATCATGACTGTTGGTTTTAGGCCGAATAATACATGTCGAACTCAACCGGGCTTGGTGTAGTTTCCAGACGGCTGACTTCTTCCCATTTCAATTCGGCATAAGCGTCGATCTGATCCTTGGTGAACACATCGCCTTTGAGCAGGAATTCGTGATCGGCTTCCAATGCCTCGAGAGCTTCACGTAGCGAACCACATACGGTGGGCACTTCGGCCAGTTCCGCAGGCGGTAGGTCATATAGGTTTTTATCCATTGCCTCACCGGGGTGGATTTTGTTCTCAATGCCGTCGAGACCTGCCATCAGCAGTGCCGCAGCAGACAGATATGGGTTGGCCAGTGCATCGGGGAAACGGAATTCTACACGCTTCGCCTTGTCACCCGCACCATAAGGAATACGGCAGGAAGCAGAACGATTGCGGCTCGAATAAGCGAGCAGCACTGGTGCTTCAAATCCAGGAACCAGGCGCTTATAACTGTTGGTTGTGGCGTTGGTAAACGCGTTACACGCCTTGGCATGTTTGATCACACCGCCAATATAGTGAAGGCAGGTTTCGGACAAACCGGCGTATTCATTGCCTGCAAATAGTGGCTTGCCACCTTTCCAGATCGACATATGGGTATGCATGCCTGAACCGTTATCATCCTTGATAGGTTTCGGCATGAAGGTCGCCGTTTTGCCATAAGCATGAGCGACTTGCTGCACCACATATTTATAAACTTGTGTGCGATCGGCGGTTTCAACCAGCGTGCCAAAGGTAATGCCAAGCTCATGCTGCGCAGCGGCTACCTCGTGGTGATGCTTGTCCATGGGCAAGCCCATTTCCATCATTGTGGCAACCATTTCACCGCGAATATCCATGGCGCTGTCCACTGGCGCGACGGGGAAGTAACCACCTTTGGCGCGTGGACGATGACCCATATTGCCAATGTCATAGTCACGTCCGGTATTGGTCGGCAGTTCGACATCATCAATTTTGAAGCCGCTACGGTCATAGCCATCTTCAAATTTCACGTCATCAAACATGAAAAACTCTGGCTCTGGGCCAACATAGACGGTGTCGCCAATGCCGGTTGACTTCAAATAAGCCTCGGCGCGCACGGCGGTCGAGCGCGGATCGCGGCCATAAAGCGAACCATCACCTGGTTCGACAATATTACAGACGAGAACCATCATCGGCGTGGCTGAAAACGGATCCATATAGACGGCGTCGAGATCGGGACGCAGGATCATGTCGGATTCGTTGATCACTTTCCAACCTTCGATGGATGACCCGTCGAACATGAAGCCTTCTTCCAGTATATCTTCGTCCACCACTTCAGCGCACATGGACAGATGCTGCCATTTCCCGCGCGGATCAGTGAAACGCACATCGACCCACTCGATCTCGTGCTCTTTGATCATCTTCATGATGTCTGCGGTAGTATTGCCCATTATTTCGTCCCTTGGTTTGTTTTGAAGTTTGGTTTTAGAATTTGAAAATTAAAGAATGTCTGCTGGCTGAAACACTGCCTTAGATCGCATCGCTATCACGTTCGCCGGTGCGAATACGAAGAGCGGATTCGACTGGAATGACAAAAATCTTGCCATCGCCAATACGGCCTGTTTGCGCTGCTGTAGAAATGGCCTCCACAACCCGTTCCGCAAGATTATCATCGACAACAACTTCGAGCTTCACCTTGGGCAGGAAGTCAACGACATATTCGGCACCCCGATAAAGTTCCGTGTGACCTTTCTGACGGCCGAAGCCTTTTGCTTCGGTGACAGTTATGCCGGATACTCCCACCTCATGAAGCGCCTCTTTGACTTCGTCGAGTTTGAAAGGCTTGATGATCGCTTCAATCTTTTTCATTTTTGTTCGTTCCTGTCCCGTTTACTCACGTGCTGGCGCGCTTATGCAGCACCAAAATCGGGCGCACTTGCCCGGTACAATTCAATTACCATGCCAGATTGGAATCGTGAAAAGAATCGCCGGTAAACTGCTAAAGCCAAACGGTGACAGTTTCAATGCCGCCCAAAAAACAGGCATTTTTCAACGCTGCCGCCTAAAAATTAGGCAGCGCTAAGCCGCTTCAGCTAACGTCCAATCGGGGCAGTTACATCTGCGACATTGGCCTTGGTCCAATTGGATCGGTCAATAACATAATGACGCAGTGCTTCGACCTGGCTTTCCTTTAACTGCGAGGAAAAGCTGACCATGCCATGCTGTTTGAGCGCACCGCCGGTGATAATCGAAGCCCATGCTTCTTCGCTTGCCAAGGTACCGGAGATACGCAGATCGGGCGTGAAGCCATTGCCGACAGCGCTGTCACCGTGACAGACGAGACAAAAACGGCCGTAAAGCGCTTTGCCATCGGCAATCTGTGCCGGCGTGCCGGTTGGTTCGGGCGGGTTCCAGACAACT
Source organism: Sphingorhabdus sp. Alg231-15 (assembly GCF_900149705.1). Classification (NCBI taxonomy): domain Bacteria; kingdom Pseudomonadati; phylum Pseudomonadota; class Alphaproteobacteria; order Sphingomonadales; family Sphingorhabdaceae; genus Sphingorhabdus; species Sphingorhabdus sp. Alg231-15. The sequence continues at coordinate 2,504,196 of NZ_LT703001.1, forward strand.
TCACTTTTCTCTGGCAGTGCTGGCAAGCTGGTCCTGCCGCCCAATTTCATTACAACCAGCCGCGGAATATTCGGAACCGTCCGCGATGCGCCACCCGCCACGCCGGCAACCAATGGAAAGGCGCCGCCCTTGCTGGTTAGGAACGCGACATATTGCTCGTCATCTATCATGTAAGTGGAGGGCGCAGCGACAATTCCCGATTGCATATCCACGCTCAAAAGCTCTTCGCCGCTATCCGCCGCAAAAGCTTTGAACAGCCCAACACTGGTGCCCTGAAACACAAGGTTGCCCGCGGTCGTCATGGTGCCGCCGTTCCAAGCGGCAGGATGATCAACGGTCCAGGCAACTTTCCCTGCCTTGGGATCAAAAGCCACAAGCTTGCCTGTCGTCGCAGCGATGGCGGCTTTATATACATCCTTGTCATCGGGCAGCTGACCGATAGCCCAACCGATACCGACGTTAAAGCCGAGCCGCTCACGCTTCCGGTCAAGATCAGAAGTGGGCACTTCATAGCCCTGTGGAATTTGCTGGGCCGGAATATAGACCAGACCGCTTTTCGGATTATAGCTCATCGGATGCCAGTTATGTGCGCCCAGAGCGCCAGGGATCGAAACAAATGGCTTGCCCGTCTTGTAAAAACGCGCCTCCGGATTTTCGATTGGGCGTCCGGTTTTCAAGTCATAACCCTCAGCCCAATTGATATTCTCGACAAATGGCTCTGCACTCATCAAACGGCCATTGGTCCGGTCGATGACAAAGAAAAAACCATTTTTCGGCGCGTGGAACAGCACCTTGCGCTTTTCTGTCACGGCAGTGGTTTCGCCTTCTTCGGTTTCTTTCGGCCAGTCAATTTCGGCAATGATGATATGCTGCGTGGCTGTATAGTCCCACGTCTCGGCAGGTGTTTCCTGATAATGCCAGAGATATTTTCCCGTATCCGGATTGACCGCGACGATTGAGGAAAGGAAGAGATTATCCCCTTCCCCTCCCGAACGCAGCCCGTGATTCCAAGGATTGCCGTTGCCGACACCGAAATAAAGTTGGTCAAGGTCTTCGTCATAGACGATGCTATCCCAGACAGTGCCGCCGCCTCCGGATTCCTTCCACTCACCTTCACCCCAGGTCTTGTTTGCCGCCTTGGCAAAAATCTCATCACTGGCCGCGCCGTCGGCTTTGCCCTCAGGATTGGGCACCGTGTAGAAACGCCATTTCTGAGAGCCATCGGAAACGCTATAGGCTGTGACATAACCGCGCACACCAAATTCAGCGCCGCCATTGCCGATGATGACCATATTTTTGACCACGCGCGGAGCGCCGGTGATCGTATAGGGTTTTGAATTGTCGGTGGTCTGGGTCTCCCACAACCGTGCGCCTGTGTTGGCATCCAGAGCGATCAGGCGACCGTCAATCGTTCCGAAAAATAGTTTGCCGCGAGAAATTGCAATGCCGCGATTGACGACGTCACAACAGGCATCCACTGCTTTCTCGCCGGGAACTTCTGGGTCATAGGACCACAATTCCTCACCGGTTTTCGCGTCATAGGCAAAAACCTTTGACCAAGCTGTGGAGATATAAAGCTTGTCGCCGACAACCACCGGAGTTGCCTCTTGTCCGCGAGCATCTGGTAGATCCTTGAACCAGGCTATGCCAAGTTCGGCGACATTGCTTTCATTAATCTGATCGAGGGGGCTGTGACGCTGTTCTTTCGCACTAAAGCCGATATTGCTCCATTCAGAGCCATCGCTGGCAGCTGATGTGCCGCCGTCATCCGCAGTCTGGTTCTGGCAGGCGGCCAGCAGACATGTTGCCAAAAATAATCCAAAACGACGCATCGTTACTTCTCCCGACCCGGCTGAACCTTCATGGGTTGAACCTGTTTTAACTGACTAGCTAAATTTAGGCGTTACGGTCAAGGCTGATGCATGTTTACGCGTAAGGCGGGCAGTCCAGACCAGCAGGGCTTTTGGTGAAAATCTCACAGCCGGTTTCCGTGATTCCGATACTGTGCTCGAACTGGGCGGATAACGAGCGGTCCCGGGTGACGGCGGTCCAGCCATCTTCAAGCATCTTCACGGCATATTTGCCGATGTTGATCATCGGTTCGATGGTGAAAAACATACCTGGCCGTAATTCGGGGCCGGTACCGGGGCGTCCGGCGTGAACAACTTCAGGCGCATCATGGAACATCTGGCCAAGACCGTGGCCACAAAAATCGCGAACCACGCTATAGCGATTCCCTTCTGCATGAGCCTGGATAGCGTGAGCGACATCGCCCATTCGGTTGCCCGGCCTGGCTTGTTCAATACCCAGCATCAAGCACTCATATGTGGTCTGTACCAGTCTCGCAGCTTTGACCGGCGCCTTGCCGATCAGGAACATGCGGCTGGTGTCGCCGTGCCAACCATCGACGATAACGGTCACATCAATATTGACGATATCGCCTTCCTTGAGCTTCTTGTCTCCAGGAATTCCGTGACACACGACATGGTTGATCGAAGTGCAGCAACTATGGGTAAAGCCGCGATAGCCAAGCGTTGCGGGTACAGCGCCCTCCCGCAAGGCATGTGCACGAACCATATCGTCCAGTGCGCCTGTAGTCACGCCCGGCACCACGTGTGGTACCAAAGCGTCGAGTATTTCGGCAGCTAGCCGCCCAGCTTTGCGCATACCCTCAAAGCCTTCAGGGCCGTGCAGTTTGATCGCGCCGGTCCGGCTTTGCGGAGTGGCATCTTCTACGGTCAGATAATCAGTCATAGGCAATATATATGATCAATAACCGGGTTTGACGAGGGGGAATCAGCTCCTGTCCCTGTTTAGCGGAACAAAACTGCGCGGCAGACTGTTGGCATCATCGCCAAAATTGCTCTCGCGTCGTGCGGTTTCGTTCATATGGCGGTAGATATAATCGACTGCGATTTCGACTTCATATAACGCACCCATTACCAGCAGGCCGCCGCGCGGTCCGTCGGGCGCTCTCACATACAGACCCGTATAGGTCAGTTCGGCTCCGATTTCGGTATGATCAACATAGCCGGTATTGAACCTGTCTGTTTGATGATAGTCAAAAACACCCTTTTTTCGATACTGCCAACTGTCTTTTTTACCAGCGACCATATGTCCATATTCAACGGTTTGAGTGTCGCAATTTGCAATTAGCCGCCTGATTGATTTCTTTCGGCTAACCGCCAGCCATAATAATCCGGCGCCGACCAGGGTGAACAAACCAGCAATCGGAAAACGCAAGGGCTGGCTGGCTGGCTCCAGTTCCCAACTGGCGACAAAAAGGCCGAAAGCAACAAAAGACAGGGCAAAAGCAACACCGGCGATAAATGATACGGTGCTTGGCGGTGCATCGACTTCTTCGATGATCAGGCACGGGCCGTCTTGTGAGATAGCCAGGCTCGCAGCGGTGTCATGCAACGCCGTCTGAAAACCAAATTGCATGTCCATAATATTCTCCTGTTGGAGATGATAAAAATGCGCCCCATTTCAACTTAGTTGCAGGACCTTACCAAATTACAAATGGCCGTTGATGATTTCCGGAACTGCTCTATATCCCAAGGACATGAGCAAATCCCGCATTTACACCGCCGCCCTGATTGTCATTGGAGATGAAATCCTCTCTGGTCGCACGCAGGACAAGAATATCGCGCAAATCGCCAAATGGCTGAACGTGCAGGGTATCAGGCTTGGCGAAGTGCGCGTGATTGCCGATGACATGGACGCGATTGCCGAGGCAGTGAATATCTTGCGGGCGCGCAATGATTATCTCTTCACCACTGGCGGCATTGGTCCGACTCATGATGATATTACGGTGGATGCCATTTCCAAGGCGCTGGGTGTCGATGTGGTGATCCACCCGACCGCACGGGCGATATTGGAGAAATATTATGCGGACAAGGGCGGCATTAACGAAGGCCGTCTGCGCATGGCACGGGTGCCTGATGGCGCCGAGCTGATTGAAAATCGTATGTCCGGCGCGCCGGGAATAAAAATCGACAATCTGTACCTGATGGCAGGTGTTCCACATATTACTGCGGGGATGCTTGATGCATTGACGGGGACGCTGGAGGGCGGCGTGCCGCTCTTGTCCGAAACGCTGGGTGCGTGGGCGCCGGAAAGCGAGATTGCAGATGTTTTGAGAGTTGCGGAGAAAGCGCATGAAGGCTGCCAGATTGGCAGCTACCCGTTTTTCCGCAATGGCACAGTCGGCGCGAATTTCGTCGTGCGTTCAACTGATGCAGATGAACTGGCGACCTGTAAGGCGGCACTGAAATCCGGGTTGGAAGAGGCCGGTTATGAGGTTACCGAAGGCGGGATTTAGGACTATTCCCGTATCGCCCGTAACGCGGCTCCGGCTGCAAAAGGTGTAATCGCGACGATCAGCAGCGATACGGCACTCAGGAACAACAGCGCACTGCCGCTTTGATCCGCCAAGCTACCTGCTCCGAAAATCAGCAACGGAATCGCTAACGGTACCAATAGCAATCCACCCAAAGCCCCTGCGCCTTTCAGGCCGGCAGTCAAGGCCGCGATCATCACTGCTAGTCCGGCAAGCGCCGGTGTCGCGATCGCAAGGCTGGCAAGCAAGGTGACGAGCGGCGGCCCCTCCAAGCCCATCAGGCCGCTGGCGAGCAAAGCGGCAAACAGCAACGGCGGCCCAAAAGCCAACCAATGCGAGATCAGCCGGGCAAAGGCGATCAATTCGTCGGTAATGCCGCGCACCAACAATTGATCGTAGAGGCCATTGTCCAGGTCAGGCTGCACCAATCGGTCGAGCGGCAACAGGGTCGCAAGCAACGCCGCGATCCACAATATGCCGCCGCCGGTTTGGAGCAGCAAATCACGATCCGGGCCAACCGCAAAAGGAAACAGAGTCGCCGCCGAGAGATAGAAAATCACTGGTAGCCAGGTCCCGCCGCTGGCATAGCTTTGCCGGACATCACGCCAGATCATTGCTTTGAGCGCCCCAATCACAGCGGCGTCTCCATCTCTTCCAGCGCATCCAGTTCGAGCGATAAGTCAAAGGCAATCGGCAGTGCGATATGGCTTGCGGCCAATATCATGCCGCCGCCGTCAAGATGGGTTTGTAGAGTGCGGCCCAATAAATCCACCGATGCCGTATCTAGGCCATTGGCGGGCTCATCGAGCAACCATAGATTGGATCTGGTGAGAAAGGTACGGGCCAGCCGTGCACGCTGCCGCTGGCCGGTGGAGAAATAGCGGACGGGCACTTCGGCTAGATGGCTCATACCAGCTGCGTCCATGGCTTCCGCGGAATCATCCTGTGTCTGACCATCGAGTCTAGTCCAAAAACGGAGAGCATCTCGCAACGACAAATTTTCATCGAGAGCCATGCGGTCATCACATAATGCAACCGATGTCGGAACATGGATCGTGCCGGAAAACGGCTGGAGCAATCCAGCAATTAATCGCAACAGGCTGGACTTACCAACGCCATTAGGGCCAGTGACCAATCCCGCTTGCCCTGGTGTCAACGTGAAATTGAGATCGCGGAAGAGTAATTTTTCGCCGCGCACACACGCAAGGGCTTCGGCGCGCAGATTTTCGCTCCCTTCTTCCCGCATTTTGGTTGACGCCCCTCGGTTCATGGGGAAGACTTAAGCCATGAAATGGCGGTAAAGCCAAGCAAGGAGTATCGAAATATGGTTGCTCAACTGAATGATGCTGAGCGGCAAGCGGCTCTCGCGGCCCTGCCCGACTGGGAATATGACGGCAAACGCGATGCGATTAGCCGCAAGTTTAAATTTGCCGATTTCACTGAAGCTTATGCCTTCATGACCCGCGTGGCGATACATGCCGAAAAAGCGGATCACCATCCCGAATGGTTTAACGTCTACAACAATGTCGATATTACGCTGACCACCCATGATGCCGGTGAGAATGGCGGATTATCTCAGCGCGACATCGATTTGGCGAGGACAATTGAGGGCATTCTCTAGTTTTTAGGCTCTGCTCCGGCGAGAACATTGCCAAGATCGGCCAGTTCAACAGCTTGTTTGCGCAATCGGCCCGGCATCCAGCGCGCAGCGAAAGCCAGCTGTTTGGCCATTTTGTTGACGGGTGTATGCACCTTTTTGCCGTGTACGGCTTCCCATGCAGCTGGGCCGATTATCGACACAGGACTTACCAACACACCGCTTTCTTCAAGACGTTCTTTGCCAGTCTGATTGGTGCCCTCTACCACATCAGAGATGATATTAGTGTCAACAAAGCCGGGCATTAACGAGCGAGACTTGATACCATATTTGTTGAATTCCAGATCGTGTGATTCTGCAAGACCGCGCACCGCAAACTTCGTCGCGCTATAAACACTAAGATCAGCCACGCCGTATATACCGGCCGCTGACGCAGTGTAGAGTACACAGCTGTCAGGCGTATTTTTCAGCATTTCGAAACAGGCCCGCGTTCCACTGATGCATCCGGTAAAATTAATGGCGATCATCAAGTCGATATCTTCGTCGGTCATCTCCTCAATCGGACCGCCTTCACCAATGCCTGCATTGTTGAACAGGACGTTCATTGTGCCGCCGGTAATTGTAGCAAAATCGGCAACCGCAGATTTCCAGTTGGCGCGGCTAGTGACATCAAGCCTGTGGACGGAGCTTTGGCCTTCCGGAAGCATTGATGCGGTCTCAGCCATCCCGGCATCGTTGATATCGGCAATACCGATAAACCAACCCTTGCCGGCAAAATAACGGGCGACTTCGCGGCCCAGTCCCGACGCTCCGCCGGTGATGAATATGGACTTCTGTCCGGTTTGATATGCCATTTTCTTGTGCTCGCCCTCTCATCATTGTCTTATTGACATTGATGTTCATTCGAGCGGTTTTTCCGCATCAGGTCAAGAGCGATTGGACATATTGGGTAAAGCTGGCCAATAGTAGTCACAATGATTTCAACCCCTTCTGCCTCTGGTCCAGCGATCAGCCTGCAAAATGTCAGGCGCATCTATGGGACTGTCACGGCAGTCGACGATGTTTCGCTTGAGATTGCAGCGGGCAGCTTTGTAGCGCTCGTCGGTCTCTCCGGATCCGGCAAATCTACTTTGTTAAAGATGATCAATCGGCTGATAGACCCGACGAAGGGCGAGGTTTTGATCGCTGATGATAATGTCAAAGCGATTGATCCGCATATATTGCGCCGCCGGATCGGTTATGTGTTTCAGAATATTGGTCTCTTCCCGCACATGACGATATCGCGCAATATTGCAATCGGGCTGGAATTGGCTGGCGAGAAAGAAGGGCTGAGTGATCGCGTGGCCGAGTTGCTCGATCTGGTGGAGCTTCCACAAGAAATGGCGAACCGGTTGCCGCATCAACTTAGTGGTGGGCAACAGCAAAGGGTTGGTGTTGCCCGAGCGCTGGCAACGCGCCCCGGTCTGATGTTGATGGATGAACCCTTTGGTGCGCTGGATCCGGTGACGAGAGACAGCCTTGCCGGCCAGTATAAAGCGCTACACGAAAAGCTGGGCCTTACAACGATCATCGTCACCCATGATATGGCTGAAGCGCTCTATCTCGCGGATCGGATATTGGTAATGGAGGCCGGGCAGATCAAAGCGGATGCCACGCCTGCAGAGCTTTTATCCGGCGGAGTCGGCGACGAAGCCGAGGCCCTGGTTGCCATTCCGCGCGCGCAGGCAGCCCATCTCATCGCGCTTGGTGAAACAGATGGAGCGAAAAAGGCGTGACGGAGGCATGGCAACAGGCCTTCTCGCGGGTGCCCGAATTGCTGGCAGCCCACGTACAGCTTAGTTTTTCGGCATTGTTGCTTGCTATGGCTTTATGTCTGCCGCTCGCGATCTGGGCGGCGCGCGCACCGAAAGTAGCTGCGGTCATTCTTGGCTTTGCCAGTTTGGTTCAGACTATTCCGGCGCTGGCCTTGCTTGCGCTTTTCTATCCGGTTCTGCTGGGGCTGTCCGCCTTGCTTGGTGGTGGAATATCGGCATTGGGGTTTCTGCCGGCCCTACTCGCGCTTACTCTTTATGCCTTGTTACCGATACTGCGCAACGCGGTCACTGGACTGACCGGTGTGTCACCCGCGGCGAAACAGGCGGCCGATGGATTGGGTATGACCACAGTCCAAAAACTACGTTTGGTTGAAGCGCCTTTGGCTGCGCCAACGATTATGGCGGGCATCCGAACAGCTGCTGTGTGGACCATCGGGGCGGCTACGCTATCCACTACGGTGGGACAAGCCAGTTTGGGTGATTTGATCTTTGCCGGTCTGCAGACTCAAAACTGGGCATTGGTTTTAACCGGTTGTCTGGCATCGGCTGGGTTAGCCATCATCGTCGATTTGCTTCTGGGCGTAATTGAGCGCGCCATTCGTGAGCGACGCAAAATCATCGCTTGGGGTGCCGCCGTTACACTTGGCATCGGACTGGTCATCGCGGTGTTGCCTACACTCAATCGGAGCGATGATGTCGTCGTCATTGGTGCGAAAGGCTTCTCGGAGCAGTTTATCTTGGCGCGTCTGATCGGTTCGCGGCTGGTCGAGGCGGGCTATGAGATTCGGTATCAGGATGGTCTTGGCTCAGCGGTCGTGTTTCAGGCGGTAGCGTCAGACGATATCGATATTTATGTAGACTATTCCGGTACGATTTGGACCAATCAGATGAAGCGCACCGACCCGGTTTCGGCTGAAGATATGGTGCAAGAGATAGCCAAGTGGAGTCTATCCGATCACGGTGTGACCATGTTTGGCGCGTTGGGATTTGAAAATACCTACGCTTTTGCCGTTCGCCCGGAAGATGCGGAAAGCAAGCGGCTCAGCACGCTCGATGACTTGGCGCGCGTTTCACCAGGGTTTACTTTTGGCACCGACCTTGAATTTCTCGAACGGCCGGAATGGGATATGGTCCAGGCAGCATATCCGATCCGATTTAAGGAATCCCGATCGTTTAATCCAACCTTCATGTACCCCGCTTTATCGAGCGGAGATGTGGATGTTATCTCGGCCTTTTCTTCTGACGGACGGATCGCCGCCAATGGCTTTGTTGTACTGGAAGATGGAAAGGGCGCGGTGCCGTCTTATGAAGCGATGATATTGGTTGCCCCCGGACGCAGTGGTGATGATAATTTCATGAACGCAATCAAACCTCTGGTTGGTGCAATTACTGTGGAAAATATGCGAGAGGCCAATTATAAAGTCGACCGCGAGGCGGACAAGCAATCGCCCAGACAGGCGGCGCGCTGGCTGGATGAGCAGATCAGAAATGGGAAAGATCAATAAGTGACAAGACAGTTTTTTGTGATGTTCCGGCTGCGTCTTCTGGCCGTTTTAATTCCCCTCTTCATGGCCACCGTGCCAGCGCATGCGCAAGTGGCGGTGACATTCTACTCCCATGATTTTGGCAAGAATTTTCCGCATGCCTTTTTTGTGATGAAGGGGGAACTGGAGAGCGGCGAGACTGTAGATACCAGCTTCGGGTTCACCGCGGTCAATATCTCGCCGGGGATCCTGTGGGGTTCGGTCAAGGGCAAGGTTGAAACGCCCAAGCCTAAATATATTACCAACAGTAATCCGCATTTCACAGTCACCGTTGGCGACAAAAAATATCGTGAATTAATGGCGCTGGTTACTAAGTGGCGCAACAAGCCTCAGAAAAGCTACAGCCTCAACAAGCGCAATTGTGTCCATTTTACTAGCGAGGCGATTGCGATATTGGGTTATCAGTTCAATGCGAAGACAAAATTCTGGAAAAAACCGCGATCCTTCATGGAAGAAGTGATGGCGCTGAATCCCTTGCTGAAGAAATAGCGACCGGTCGCGCGAAAGCTTACATCACCATCCTATTATAGTGATGCCAGATAAAAATCGCCACCGATCCGCGATGCGGTGACCACGGCAGCGCAATTTCTCGCAAATCCTGTTCCGATGGCCGCGTGTCATGGCCGAAAATGTCGCCGACGCCAGCCTGAATTGCTAGATCACCGGCTGGCCAGATATCAGGGCGGCCCAAGGCAAAGAGCAGATAGATTTCCGCCGACCAGCGGCCAATACCCTTTACCTGAGTGAGCCGGGCAATGGCTTCCTCATCTTCATCCGGTAAGTTGTCGAGGTCCAATCCGCCAGACAAAATCAACTCTGCCAGACTGCGGGCATAGCCTTGTTTCTGACGCGAAAGGCCGCAAGCACGCAATTCGTCAAAGTCGGTTGCGATCAGCGCCTCGGCCGGGCAACCTGCGCCCAAGCGCGCCTCCAGCTTGTTCCAAACTGAAGCGGCAGACGCCACACTGACTTGCTGACCGACAATCGTGCGGAGCAAGGTCTGATAACCTTTGGGATTGATCCGCGGTTCGGGGTAACCGGCCGCCTTGATAGCCTTGCTCAATGACGGCTCGACTTTGCTAATCGCATCGAGGCTGGTCTTTATCGTCTCTTTTGATAGGCCCATTGCGGCTTCGCCTTAGGTTACTGGCCTTGTGGCCTCTTGATTCTTTTTAATCGAGCGGACATAGCGTGCCGGATTTTGAATGAAAACAGCTTAAGGGATTTATATGCCAACCATCCACGTCACCGGTCGTACCGGAGAAGAAAAAGCGGTTACCGTCGATAGCGGTATGAACGTCATGGAAGCGATCCGCGACAACGGATTTGATGAATTGCTGGCGCTTTGCGGTGGATGCTGTTCATGCGCAACCTGCCATGTCCATGTTGATGCGGATTGGAAAGACAAGCTGCCTGCGATGAGCGAGGACGAAGATGATCTTTTGGAAAGCAGCGACCACCGGGATGAGTTTTCCCGCCTGAGCTGCCAGATCGAGCTGAATGATGATCTTGACGGTCTGAAAGTGAAAATCGCCGAAGAAGATTAAGTCGGACGAAATATTACACAAAAAAGGGGAGCCGCGAAGCTCCCCTTTTTTATGCCGGTCACACAGTAGTCAGAACCTGATAAGAGCGCGTGGTCCCTCTGCCGTCTCTGCAGCATTCTTGCCGATTTTCCAGGTCATCACTTTCAGACCGTTCTTCTCAACAAAGCCATCAACGCTGTTGTTGGTCGCAACCGTGCCATTGGTCTCGATCGTCAGGACACCGTCAATTTCAGAAATTTTTGGTGCTTTACCGCCACTTTCTTTCATCATCATCATGTTAAAGAAGCTGCCCTGTCCGGCAATGCTAGGCGATAACAGCTCCACTGCACCATCGCTGCGCTGGATAAGCTGGAAGAACGGATATTGCATCTGTGAATCTGGAAGCACCGGAAAGCTGAAATAATTTCCGATAGTGCCGGTTTCGCTATACTCAACATCGAAAATATTCCCGCCCGCATGCTCGATTTTTTTCCAGCCGCGATATTTGCTCATTGTATTCGCAAAGGCGATCATGCTCGCGTCATCGCCAGGAATAGGACCACCGAAAAATGCGCCTGCCATGGCCTTTTCTTCGTCATAGCGCTTTTTCCTGCGCTCCTGACTGCGGACATATTCGTCTTTTCTTTTGGTGATTTCTTCGTCCGTGCAGTCACGATCGACCACGTCATAGGTGCGAATGCTGGTATCGACATCAGGATTGGCGTCTTTTCCATAGGCATCATAGTCATCCCCATAGACCGGCCTGACAGGATTGACCTCACCATTGCTCTTGTAAACGCGGTCCCGGCAGATCAGCTTCGCTGAATCAAACGGCTCGTTGCTTGGTTTTTTCAGCTTGCCGTCGTCTGGCATCGTCATCTGAATTTGCCCAGTATAGCTGAATTCATAGCGATCACCGTCAAGGATCTTGAGATTTGCATTGAATTTGCCGGGCAATAGGAAGCAACCCGATAGCAACAGGGGTGCAGACAGCGCTGCAACAAATTTGAACATCTGTTTCATTTAATTCTCCCGGTTTCGTGTATATTCTGCGTAAAGAGCTATGGCTGCGGCGTTTGATACGTTGAGGCTTTCCATCTGCGGAGCCATAGGCAACCGCGCGAGAGCGTCACAATGGGCGGCAACATTCTGACGCAGACCTTCTCCTTCTGCGCCCATCACCAGTGCCAACTTGCTTTGCCCCATGATGTCGCCCAGTGTTTCCTTCGCATCACCGTCCATACCAATGCGCCAATATCCCGCCTCGGCAATTTCATCCAGCGCTCGGGCCAGATTGACCACCCGTATCCAAGGAACAATTTCCAGAGCGCCTGAAGCTGATTTTGCCAGCGTCCCGGACTCGGGCGGCGCATGGCGATCCTGGGTCACTATGGCTGCGGCGTCGAAGGCTGCGGCCGAGCGCAAAATTGCCCCGACGTTATGAGGATCGGTCACTTGATCCAACACCAAGATCGGGCGACCTTTTTCGGTTGCTTTGTCGAGCATGTCGCCAAGCCAGATTTCGGGCAGAGGATCGACATCAAGTACCATCCCTTGATGCGGTGCATCGCGCGGTATGGCGCGGCCCAGATCAGCCACGTCGCTATATACGACCGCAAGATCCTGCGGAAGGTCAAGTGAGGCAAGGGCCTCTCGTGTTCCTGATATTTTTTTTACGAACCGGTGCGGGTTGGCGAGTGCAGCTTCCACCGCATGCCGACCCCAGAATTTCAAACCACCGCCGGTTTTCTTCACAGATCTGTTTTTACGTGCCATATCGCTCTTTAACGGCTCGGCTGCGATGGCACATCCTTTTTTTTGCACGGCAAATATGTGATTTTGAGAGGGCAGGCATTGACACTGGGCGATGCTTTCGTCATTGAGCCGCATCTTGCCAAAAAACGGTCAAGACAGGCAACCAAATGGACAGGTGGCCGAGTGGTTAAAGGCAGCAGACTGTAAATCTGCCCGCGCAAGCGTACATAGGTTCGAATCCTATCCTGTCCACCATTTTTGCTGAGCAGTTTCGATCTGCGCTATCAGCGTCGGCAAGGGCGGTCTGACTAAGTAAAAACGTCTTCCAAACAGCAGAAACGTCTCTTGGCCGATATGCCAAATTTTTAGCGGAAAAACTCCGTTCCATTGCCGAAAACGGGCCCATCAGGCGCCACTAGGTCTCGACATAGCTCCAGTAGGTGCGATCCGCTTCATATGCATCCCAAACGCTCATCATTAGGTGACAAGCTTGTCCGGCTGTGGAAAGGAAGCTTCAAGTGAGTTCAGGATACAGGAGAGCATATGAAGAACCTATTTGACGTGAGCGGAAAAGTGGCGGTTGTCTCGGGAGGATCAAGCGGTATCGGCGCTATGATGGCACGTGGTCTGGTTGAGAACGGCGCCAAAGTCTATATCACCGCACGCAAGGAAGAGCGGCTGATGGCGATGGCCGAAGAGCTTTCCAAACTGGGAGAGTGTATCGCCATTCCAGCTGACTTATCCAATGTCGAGGGTATTGAAAGCTTCGTAGCGGCTGTGAGCGAGCGGGAAACTAGGGTCGACATCCTGATCAACAATGCCGGCGCCAACTGGGCTGCACCGGTTGAGGACTTTCCCGAAAAAGGCTGGGATAAAGTCATGGATATCAACATCAAGGCGATATTCTTCGCAACCCAAAAATTCCTGCCACTTCTCAAAGCTTCGGGTAATCCGGATGATCCTGCGCGGGTAATCAATATCGCGTCGATCAATGGCATCCGAAATTCCGGCATGCCGACTTATGCCTATTCCGCGAGTAAATCCGGAGTGATTCATTTGACCGAGCATCTCGCGACCGATCTTGCGTCCTACAACATCAATGTAAACGCCATTGCACCGGGCTTCTTCCCGAGCAATATGACCAAACAGATAGTTGAGAATGACGGGATGACCAAAATGGCAATTTCCCAGATTCCTAGGGGACGCATGGGTGCGCCGGAAGATATTGCTGGCACCGCGCTTTATCTGTGCTCCAGAGCATCATCATGGTTGGTCGGGCAAACAATTGCACTGGATGGCGGGATGATCTCACGCCCTTAGATTTCGATTGTTGCTATAACATACTGAACATAAAAAGGCGGCCGTTCCGTACGGCCGCCTTTTTTCACTTCCAAGCGCGCTTAGAAAGTAAGCTTCGCGCCAATTGTATAGCGTCGTCCCAGGGCATCATATGTTGATGGATATGTGTTGCCGCTGTTAAATTCCGTCGCACCAATTGTATTGCCAACCAGCGGCGGTTTCTTGTCGAACAGATTGTCGACCACGAATGTCAGATCCAGCGTATCCATGAGCGTCGTCTGCAGCACCAGATCGAAGATATTATAGGAGCCGATGCTTTCGAACTCGGGAAGAAAGCTGCCTTGCAAAGACGTCTCGACTTCCTGGCTGGAAATATATTTCCAACCCAGGGAGATGGATCCTTCCTCGCGCGATAATGAAATCCGGCTGTTCGTCTGGAATTCTGGCTGGATACTTTCGCAATTGACGCTGTAGAAGCCTGCACATTCGCGATTTACACTGTCCGGTGTGGCCTGGAACTTTCTATCGAACGTATAGTTTCCGTTCACTTGCAGTCCGAGGGTCGCGAAATCGAGGTCCCGACTATAGCTAATGTTGAAATCAATTCCCGACGTTTCCAATCGTCCAAGATTGGTTAGTTCTAGCAGAAGGCCAGGTGTATCGCTTGCCCCGCCGTTCAGACTGCCGTTCAGGGGGTTGCGGATGATCAGTGCGCAGGCGGGATCGCTGGCATCAGGCGGATTGAAACAGGGCTGGATAACATCCCCGACTGTTGTCCGCGAAATGGCGTCCTTGATCTCAATATCGTAATAATCCACCGACACCGTCAGACCCGGAATAATGGCGGGCTGGATAATCGCACCAAAAGTAATGGTCGTTGCTTTTTCAACATCCAGATCAGGGTTGCCGCCGCCGGTAAAGTTGATTTGACTCGCGGACGGGGCCGGAATGGAGCCAATAGTGCCGGCGGGGGCGCCTTGCGCAATACAGATAGCGGTGAGCTCAGCATTCCCGACGGGATTGGCACCAGCACACGGATCAACAGCGAGATTGTCCAGTCCAGTCACCGGAGGCTCGAAAAGCTCTTCGATATTGGGAGACCGCACGGCGCGTTGATAGATACCCCGCAGTTTCAGACCATCCACGGGTTCCCAGCTGCCACCGGCTTTCCAGGTGAAATTCCCGCCCGTATTGGAATAATCGGAATAGCGACCGCCAAGCTCAAGCGTCAGGCTTTTGAAAAATGGTTGATCCTCGACAATGGGAGCAACGATTTCACCAAATACTTCCTTCACACTATAGCGACCGGATTGGGCCAAAAAGGCCTCGCCATTACCGAGCACCTCATCAAGCGTCCCAGTTGCAATATCGGGGTTAATCGACGCAATATTCTCGCGATACTCAACGCCAACGGCAAAATTGAGTGGTGTGCCTGCCCAAGGTAAGGCAAAGCCTGCATCACCGGAAACCGAACCGGTAACCACGGTCAATTCGGTTTTTGTCGTCAGAGATACTGGCGGTGCCGAGAAAGCGGCGAAATCCGGGGAGATATCCTGACCGGTTGGACCGAATAGATTGATCGGTACACAGCCATTGGATGGATCCACACAATTATCTGCATCAATAGCGAAAAGCGACTGCTGAACACGGGATTGCAAGCCATTATTTCGCTGACTGCGGACACGTTCGGACTGGCCATGCGTGGCGTGGACATCCCATTCGATATTATCGACTATCGTACCGCGAACACCGGCTTCAATCTGGAATACATTGGATTCGATTGTCTCCTCGCGATTGCCCTGTTCAACCAGCCGACGATTGATTGTCACCGCCGGAGCGCGAAAGGCAGGATCGCTGGGGTCGGTAACACCCGCCGCCGCATCACAGTCTGCCTGCGAGATTCCTACACCCTGTTGGGCACATATCTGGTTTCGCAGATTGTCGGTCAGGAATGGATTGCTGAGCGGGAGATTATAGGTCGTACCAAAGAGTCCTGATGGCGCTGCCCGAATATCAACCTTATTGTTGGAAAACAGTCCTTTGCCGTAAACTTCAATGCCATCAGCAACTTCAAAATGAGCGGCACCGAATATGTTGATCCGTTCCAGCGGCGTTTGATAGAGATTGAACGGATTGAAGTTAAACGTGTTGAACGGTGCGACCAAAGAGTCGGTATCTGGATCATATTGCATCCCGTTGATGGCAGTTGGTACCGATGTTCCGGATCCGAGAGCATTGCCGGAGACCGAACTGATCGAGTCGACACCAAAGCTGCGATCAGCCTGGAACAGGGGATCGGAACTGTGATATCCGATGTTCAGGACAGCATTGCCGCGATCGTCCGCAAAATTGCCGCCGATGGTCAAATCGGTCCGGAATACACCGGCATCACTGCTTTCTGTGAGGCCATAGCTGGCTGAGATTTCAGCGCCTTCAAAATCCCGTTTCAACACGAAATTGACCACACCGGATATCGCATCCGCACCATAAACCGTTCCGGCACCTCCGGTCACGATATCAACCCGCTCTACCAAGGCCAGCGGGATAACATTGGTATCGGTAACACCGGTTAGCCCGGCTGGTACCACTCGGCTATTGTCAATCAGGACAAGGTTACGATTGCTTCCCAGTCCGCGAAGGTTGACCTCCGACGAACCGTCATTGCCATTATTGACTGATGAGCCAATGCCAGCAACAACTCCGGGTAAATCCCTGATCAACTCTTCCGCTGTCAATGAGGGGGCAAGGTCAATTTGATCGCGACCCAACACGGTCACTGGACTGGACAGCTCCAGATTGGGATCCGTGATCCTAGACCCTGTAACGACAATCACATCTGCGGAATCATCGCTTTCTGCGCCTTCCTGATCCTGCGCTTTGGCTGCCGTAGCAGAGATAGCAACAGCGACCATCGCCGCTGAAGTAAGGCATTTGCGTAAGGTTTGAGTTTTCAAATTCGGCCGCATTGCTGGCTCCCTTGGTTAAATACAGGGGCAACCAAATAAATAGAAAGAGCGGTTCAGCAATCAAATATGACGGTAATTTGAATATTGAATAACAGATGGCGAATTGATGCAACGGTGGGTGCACAATCGCGTGAATATATATCAGTAATTATGGAGAATAATATCTTACACCACTGATAATGAAGTTATTATTATTCGATATTCGGAGAGATAATCGCCATCACCTCTTTGGCATATTTTCGACCTACCGGGACTTCATCGCCGGTGCTTAACCGCACTATTCGAGCACCATTGCTGTTGCGTTTTATGGCGACGATACGAGAGACATTTACCGCTGCGGAACGGTGTACGCGCAGAAAGCCAATGGCGGCGTTGCGGGAAACGAAGTCTCCGATCATCTGGCGATACAGATAGGTTTTTTCTTCAGCATGGAGGCGCACATATTCGCCCTCCGCTTTTATCCAGTCTATCCGATCACAATCCACGCGCACCGTTTCACCGTGCCGTGGGACCCATAAGTAATGGTCATCATCCAGTGCTTTGGAGCGCTCCTGCCTCAGTTCGTTGAGCGTCTTTCCCAGAAGCGCAAGCCGGTTGCGTGCTTCGCGATCGGCATAAGCAACCCGGGCCCGGTCGATGGCTTCGACTAAGCGGGCATAGCGCACGGGCTTTGGAATAAAATCAAGTGCCCCAGTTTCGAACGCACGGACCGCAAATTGGGGATATGCGGTTATGAAGATGATAAGCGGAATGCGGCTGGCGTGATCGTTGAGGGAGGATGTAAGATGTTCAATGACATCAAATCCATCCAGAAGCGGCATTTCAATATCAAGCAAAATCACATTTGGATTTAGTTTTTCAATGAGCGCCAAGGTTTCCCTGCCATCGGCGGCTTCCCCAATCAGAGACACCGCATCCATCCTGTTTACAAGTTCCGCCAAACGGGAGACGGCCAGCGGCTCGTCATCGCTAATCAGCACAGTGATCGGGGTCATTGCCTGAGCCTGAGGGAATTGATGGTCCACGGAAAGACAGAGGATAAGTTCGCGGGGATTACACTTGGCTGAACAACGGTGGGTAAATCATGATAGATTTCGGTAGGATGGCTGGATATTGCCCGCGGTTCGATCATCCGTGCAATGACAGAGTATGTTCTGGCTACCCCATTGGCCGCAGAAGAAAGAACAGGGCTCAGAAAATCAATTCTGCCGCTCCAATATCTATTCACTCTGCCCATGGCCATCGTTATGCATGCGGACGAAACCGAGCGAAACCATCTTCGCGGGTCGTTCATTTGGTTCAGCAGGTCGTTTGTTGCTACTTTGTGATTTTTGTCGGTTCTTGGCCGCTTTTCGTAGAATAGCACGAGAAATTTTACATCATTTTACGTAACCTTATTCGTGCAGTTTAAAGGCCGACCCCCCGGCTGATAGTGATACAGGAGCGTAAATAATGGCAACCAAAATGAAATCAATGGATCCGAAAGTAGATGTGAGTGCTGAGGGATCAGCATGGCGTCCAGCATCCTCTCGTCGGTTGATCCTGGATGCCGCGCGGCGAAAGCTGCGCCAACAGAGCTTTAACGAGTTTGCGATGGAGGCTGTTGCTTCCGAAGCCGGTGTTTCCCGTCGTACCGTCTATAATCAATTTGCCAATCGCGAAGAGCTCTATTGCGCTTCCCGGCTGGAATTATTTGAAAAAATAGATTTGGCTATGGTGTCGATCAAATTCGATACTGATCAACCCGTCGAAAAAATGCTGCACCGGTTTTGCAAGGCTGGGATCGCAATCTTATTGTCCCCAGAAAGCTTTGAGCTTAGAGCCTCTCGCGCACGCGACCGGCGTGCCTTTCGGTGGATTGAAGAGCAATATGCGCACCGGATCGACGAACCGTTGCGCCTGAAGATTGAGCATTTTTTGCTCAGTCTCATGCTTAAGGGCGATATTGAAAATACGGATCCTGAACCTTTGGCAGAATCGCTTTTGTCCGCGATCAACGCCTGTGTCGGCGATGACGGCAAGGCAGAGGCCAACCTGAAACAACCACCGGTATTCACCCCAAAGGAAATCGCCGATATCTATCTCAATCGGTTACCGCTGGTCAGCCAAGAAGCCGCATAGCGCATAGGGCAATTTGATCTGGCTAGATGAAGCTCAAATCTGCGCGCCGTGCATGAAGATGATTTAGACATGCCGCTGTCAAGAGTGACGGCGGCATGTTCGTCAATGGGCTCACCCGCCGCTTGCTGGTGCAAGCCAACGGGTCGAGTCAACATATTGTCCGGACATTAAACCAATAGTTCCCCTTGATTTTGGGAGCGCGTCTGCGCATGGGTTGACCGAAACCACGGATCAACAAAAGGCCTTTTATGTCCTCTGAGAAACAAGCGCGAACCGGAACAGATTCTGCGCTGCGTAATTTTTTGGAAAGCGAAGCAGCAGGCGGTATATTGCTGATGTTCGCTGCCGCGTTGGCGATGATCGTTGCGAACAGCCCGCTTTATGACATGTACCATCACTTCCTTCATGAGTTGAAGGGACCGGTACTGTCGAAAAAACTCGGTCCGATGACCCCGCATTTATGGATAAATGATGGCCTGATGGCGATATTCTTTCTGCTGGTTGGTCTTGAAATCAAACGCGAATTTGTCGACGGCCGCCTGAATACATGGGAGCGACGGCGTTTGCCGGTCTTGGCCGCAGCCGCTGGTATGGTAGTGCCTGCCTTGATTTACCTCGCCATTGTCCGCGATATGTCGGAACTCTACAATGGCTGGGCGATTCCGGCAGCAACGGATATTGCATTTGCCATTGGCGTGCTGGCGCTGCTTGGGCCGCGAGCACCGACGTCATTGAAGCTGTTCCTCGTTACCGTTGCAATTGTAGATGATATGGGTGCCGTGGCCATTATCGCATTGGTCTACACGGCGGAAATTAACGGTGCGGCCTTGCTCGCCTCGGCGGTGATACTGGGCATTATGTACACGATGAACAAGGCAGGCGTGAAGTCACTGATCGCTTATCTGTTCCTGGCCTTGTTGCTCTGGTTTGCGGTTTTGCTGTCGGGAGTACATGCCACGATTGCCGGCGTGCTTGCGGCCATGGTGATACCGATCGTTGTGACTCCGGGGTCACCAGATGCAGTGGATTCGCCGCTGCACAGGTTGGAACATGGAATAGCGCCATGGAGCGCGTTCCTGATTGTCCCGATATTTGGCTTTGCCAATGCCGGTGTGTCGCTTGAGGGCCTTGGCGTGGAGCAAATTTTTGCGCCCCTGCCACTGGGCATTGCCGCAGGACTGTTCCTTGGCAAGCAAGTCGGCATTTTTGCTAGTGTCTGGATTGCTGTAAAGACGGGCTTTGCCCAGCGCCTTGGCGGGGCAACCTGGTTACAAGTCTATGGGGTTTCTATGCTCTGCGGTATTGGATTCACCATGAGCCTTTTCATTGGTGCACTGGCCTTCCCGGGCGAAGCGCTGTTGATAGAAGAAGCAAAAATTGGCGTGTTGATGGGCTCATTCCTGTCTGCAATCGTCGGGTTCACTATCCTGCGTTTTGCGCCTCAGCCGAATGAGGACGAGGACGAATTGGCAGTGGCTGAACCAGCCAAAGCGGCGTGATGCGGATCGGCTGTATAGCCGCCGGGCTCATGGCGATATTGCTGAGCGCCTGCAGCTACGTGCCACCGTCGTCACAAGCTGCGCCGACTTTGGCACCAGATTCGGCCATGGATTTGATCAGCCGCGATTATGTCAAACTTACCTTAGAGCTTGGGGAACAAGAGGCCGGCTATGTTGATGCTTATTATGGCCCGGCCGAATGGGCGACCGCAGCCAAGGCAAAGCCACGCGATATGCGCGAACTGGGCAATAGTATAGTGGATCTGATGCTGCGCCTTGATGCGCTGCCGCCGAGCGATGATGCTTTGATAGAGGCCCGGAAGCGCTTTTTATCGGCGCAGCTGGAAGCCGCCCTGACCCGGCATGCGATGATGCAGGACGAGGTTTTTCCTTTTGCAAAAGAAGCCAAGGGTCTGTTCGGCGTAACGCCTGAATTTGCTCCGCTGAACAGCTATGACGCGGCGCTGGCAACAATTGAGTCACTGGTTCCAGGCACGGCGCCATTGCACGAAAGGGTCGAGGCCTATCAAGACCGTTTCACAATCCCCACCCATCGCCTGAAACCGGTTTTTGACGCTGCGATTGCAGAATGCAAAAGACGGACAGCACAGCATATCACACTTCCACCGGACGAAAATTTCAGAATGGAATTTGTCACTGGCAAAAGTTGGAGCGGCTATAACTATTATCAGGGCAACTATCAGAGTCTGATTCAGATCAACACCGATCTACCGATCCGCATCAGCCGTGCTGTCGACCTGGGTTGCCATGAAGGCTATCCTGGGCATCATGTGTATAACTTGTTGCTCGAACAGCGTCTGACCCGTGAACGTGGCTGGCAGGAATTTTCGATCTATCCGCTTTATTCACCACAATCGCTTATCGCCGAGGGATCTGCCAACTATGGCATCGATCTCGCATTTCCAGGCGAAGAGCGTCTGACTTTCGAGCGCGATGTGTTGTATCCGCTGGCGGGGCTGGATCCGGCTACTGCGGCCGACTATTTCAAGTTGCAACAGGCGTTGAGCGAACTCAAGGGCGCGCGGTTTGTCATTGCCCAAGGTTATCTCGACAAGACCTTGGCGCGAGAGCAGGCGATTGCACTCATCCAGAAATATCAACTCGTCAGCCGCGAACGGGCCGAGCAATCCCTGTCGTTTAACGATCAGTATCGCAGCTATGTGATCAATTATGGTTTGGGTCAGGATATGGTGAAAGCCTGGATCGAACGACAAGGCGACGCCCCGGTCTGGCGCTGGAAGGCGATGGAAAAATTGTTGAGCGAGCCGATACTGCCAGATGATCTGATGGAGTGATTGGCAAAAAGTCCAACCCATCGCGAGACAGGTTGGACGTTTTGATCAAAGCATATATTAAGCCTGTAGAGCTTTCCAGAACGTGATTTTGTCATCACCATCCGCGTAGAAGTCGCGGATGCGTGATTCTTGATCATATTGACATAGCCGGTAGAATTCACGGGTTCGGGCCAAGGCGTCCGTTCCCGATGTTTCTACAATCAAAACACGTTGACCATGTGCGGCCAGATGATCTTCGATATGGCTCATCAGGGCGGCCCCGATGCCTTCACCCTGACGGTCCGGATCGACTGCGATGAGAAGCAGATTCCATGTCCTGTCGGTCATTTCTTCTGGTCTGCAATAGGCGACAGCTTTTGCACCGTTATCATTATAGGTCAGCCAAATTTCCTCGCTGCCGCCAGTACTGAAATAACCGGCGATCATATCGTCCAGCATTTCTGACGGGAACATATCGGTTGCGTCGATTATTCGCTTTAAAGCCGGGATGTCATCGGGTTCCACCGCTCTGATGGATTTCTGTTCGGGTGAGTTCATTGTTCTTCCTTTATCTGTTGTCGAGCTGAGGACGCACCGACACTCTGCCCAATTGCGAGATGCGATAGGGACTGCCTTTGCGGGACATGATCAGCCGCCTGCGTTTGAGGCGTGCGAATATGTCTAACGTGCAATCGGACAGCACATAGCCATCCCGGGTCATGCACATCACTTCGTCGATCTTGCTGTTTTTGTTACGTTTATGGCGGATATGACCGCCTTGAGCGAGTACGTGAAGCACCCGCTGTTCGGCTTTTGAAATATTCATTATCTTTACTCGGAGAATAAACCATAGGATATGACGAAAAAGCCTGTGTGCCAGGCACACCGGTTTCGTCGTTGCTGTGATTTGAACCGCTAAACGGGTTTCAAATCAGTTGGTTGTTACATTCTCTAACAAAAAAGCTCCGAGTTTGCGCAAATGCAATTTGCCTTTGCGAATCAAAAATTAGTCGAGCTTCCCCAGAAGTTCAACATTTTTCCGTCACTTGTGGCCAATTTTACGCCTCTGTTAACTTATCGCTAACCAATTTCGTTCACTCCGGTTTCTGAAACATGAACTGGCGCTGTCGAGTGCCGTGTTTTTGAACAGGGATCAAATATATGACTGAAGCGACCAACCCCGTAGATGTGGCCATTATTGGTGCAGGACCAGCGGGCCTTACCGCCGCGTATCTGCTCAGCAAAAAAGGCTATACCGTCAAGGTGATCGAAAAAGATCCAACCTATGTTGGCGGTATCAGCCGGACGGTCGAATATGAAGGCTTTCGTTTCGACATTGGTGGCCATCGGTTCTTCTCCAAATCTAAGGAAGTCGTTGATCTGTGGAATGAAATCCTTCCCGACGATTTTATTCAGCGGCCGCGGATGAGCCGCATCTATTATGAAGGTAAATTCTACAGCTATCCATTGCGCGCTTTCGAGGCTCTTTGGAATTTGGGTATCTGGCGTTCAACCTTGTGCATGGTCAGCTATGCCAAGGCGAAGGTCTTTCCGAACAAAAATGTGAAAAGCTTTGAAGACTGGACGGTCAACCAATTTGGCTGGAAGCTCTATTCGATCTTTTTCAAGACCTATACCGAGAAAGTCTGGGGCATGCCCTGTGATGAAATGTCTGCTGACTGGGCAGCACAACGGATCAAGGGCCTGAGCCTCTGGGGTGCCGTCGTTGACGGTCTGAAACGCTCTCTGGGTCTCAACAAAAAACCCAATGACGGCATGGAAACCAAGACTTTGCTGGAGACCTTTCGCTATCCCCGCCTCGGCCCTGGCATGATGTGGGACGCGGCTCGCGATTTCGTCCGGTCCAAGGGCAATGAAGTGCTGATGGGTCACAGTTTGAAGCAACTGGCGCAGGATGCTGATGGCAATTGGCGCGTTTCGGCTTCAACCGAAGACGGCGAGACTGTTATCAATGCAAAACATGTGATCAGCTCTGCGCCGATGCGCGAACTGGCTACCCGTATTCACCCGCTGCCTCAATCTCTGCCAGAAGCGCAGGATCTTCACTATCGTGACTTCTTGACTGTGGCGCTAATGGTCAAATCCGAAGATCTGTTTCCAGACAACTGGATCTATATTCATGATGACCGGGTTCAGGTTGGTCGCGTGCAGAATTTCCGCAGCTGGTCACCCGAAATGGTGCCGGATGAATCAATTGCCTGTGTCGGACTCGAATATTTCTGTTTTGAAAATGATGGCCTGTGGTCTTCGACCGATGAGGATCTTGTAGAACTGGCCAAAAAAGAAATGGCGATCCTGGGTCTGTGCAAACCGGAAGATGTTGTTGGCGGCGCGGTCGTCCGACAGGAAAAAGCTTATCCGGTTTATGACGACAGCTATGAAGCCAATGTCGAAACCATGCGCAGCGATCTCGAAGAGCGTTTCCCGACGCTCCATATGGTCGGTCGCAACGGTATGCACCGGTACAACAACCAGGATCACGCGATGATGACCGCGATGCTCACAGTCGAGAATATCGAAGCCGGATCACGCAAATGGAATGTGTGGAACGTCAACGAAGACGCTGAATATCACGAAGCCGGTGACGAAGGCGCAGAAACCGTGATTTCCGAAGACCGGGCAGCTGCGCTGGAAAGCATGCGCGATGTTCCGACACGGATTGACGACGACGCACCAGAAGCCAAGCCTTCCAAAGCGGCTTAAGCAACATGGAGCGCAGCGGTCATGACAGACGGTCTACCGTCGGAATCTGGGTAGGAAACCTGCCCGGACCGTTGGCCCTGCTGAACCGCTTCTCGATCACGCGCTATTTGCTGGCAAGTGTTGTCAGCCTTGCCTTTGATGTCGCTTTGTTCATGGTCCTAGTTGCGTTCGCAAGCGACCCAGGTTGGGCATCGGCGGCGGGCTATACTGCCGGTATCCTGGTACACTGGCTTATCTCATCGAGTTTTGTTTTTCCTGGCAAGACCAGACAGGGTGCTGCGCTGCAACTACAACGTATCGGCTTTGTGGCCACTGCAGTCTTAGGCCTTGGAATTACCGTCAGCATCGTCAGTTGGTTAACCGATATGGGTACTCTGCCGGTCGTTGCCAAAGGCGTAGCGGTCTTTGTTAGTTTCTTTGCGGTCTACCTGACCCGCAAGTTTGGAGTATTCCGGTGACAGCAACAACTACAGCTATATCAGTTGATCGTAATCCTGTTTTCCCCAAAGCAGAATTGAACCGTTTTCTAAATTGGGCCTTCGTCTGGATATTACTCGCCAATGCCGGT
The DNA here is from genome assembly GCF_900149705.1 of Sphingorhabdus sp. Alg231-15. NCBI lineage: Bacteria > Pseudomonadati > Pseudomonadota > Alphaproteobacteria > Sphingomonadales > Sphingorhabdaceae > Sphingorhabdus > Sphingorhabdus sp. Alg231-15. Next base: position 2,529,246 of record NZ_LT703001.1, read on the forward strand.
TTCATCGCGATGTGGTTTGTCGGCGCACCTCCTCGTTATCTTGAAATTGGAATTATCGGTTTTACCGGGTTGATCGTGAAGCGTTTTGCGCCCTGGGTTCAGTGGATCGCCTTTGTCGCCGTGATGAGCTATTCAATGCTCAGTTTTGTTGGCGGTCTGTTTAACCTCAATATTTCGTCATTGATTTACTCGCTGCAGTTTTTTGCAGAACTCAAGCCGGACAGTTCGATTGAATACATAATCGTATCGATTTTGGCGGTCGTCACAATGGTGGTGGCATTCTGGCTGCTCCGACGGCCAGGTAATTTTTCTAACCCTTGGTTGATCATCCTTTCGGGTGGCCTGATCATGGGTCTCGCTACCGCCGACTTTGCGATGGGACAAGGCATGCGGGGTCACTATAAACGGTCAGCACCTGCAGGCGCATTTTTTGAATCCGCAACCGGACAAACCGAATTTGCCGCACGGGCCGACGGGAAGCGCCATCTGGTGTTGATCATGGTCGAGTCCCTTGGTGTGCCGCAAGACAATCAGGCGATGTCGGACAAGCTATTCGCATATTATGAGAACAGCGCGATTCAGCAACGTTATGACGTGAGCAAAGGCACCAGCCTCTACTATAACAGCACGACCGCGGGCGAAGTGCGAGAAATGTGCGGCCGCTGGGGGGATTATTACGAACTTGTCGAAGCCAAGGATGACAGCTGCATGCCAGCGCAATTGGCGGCGAAAGGCTATGCGACCCAGGCAATGCACAGTTTCCAGGGCGGATTTTTCAAACGCAATGAATGGTATCCCAATATTGGCTTCCAACAGCAGGAATTCTGGCCCGACTTGCAAAAAAGAGGTGCGGAATGGTGCGGCGGCGTCTTTGCTGGAGCTTGTGATCGGCAGATACCGAAACTATTGGCCGAAAACCTCAAGCAGACGAAGCAGCCAACCTTCCTATACTGGCTGACACTTAATGCGCATTTGCCGGTTCCGACGGGTTTGAACCTGAATGTGGATGATTGTCAGAAGGTTTCACCTGTACTGGCCAAGGATTTTCCAATGATCTGTCGGCAGATTGCAATATTCGACGATATCGACAGAGCCCTTATCGCAGAAATTACCGCAAGTGATTTTCCGGAGGCTGATATTCTGATCGTTGGCGACCATATGCCGCCTTATTATGACCGGCACCATCGCTCTCAATTTGATCCCGAGCGCGTGCCTTGGCTATATCTGAAGCACAAAGGGGCTGCTACGCCAGAGTCATGAATATCACTGAATATCTGCGGAAATCGGGACCGCTGCTTTTCATCTGGGTAGCGATTTGCGCGGTACTGATTGCAGTGTCGTTCGAGCAGATCGCTTCTGGTATTGGCTGGGGTCCGGATGACCAGTTGCGACAGGTTCAACTGCGGGATTGGTTAGCCGGGCAAAGCTGGTTCGACACAACACAATATCGGATTGGTACGCCTGATAGCCAGCCAATGCATTGGCCGCGACTGATCGAGTTACCATTGGCGATAGTGGTTCTGGCGCTTGGGCCGATAATTGGGCCCAGTGCTGCAGAAACCGCCGCAATGACACTGGTTCCACTGGTTGCACTTGGCATCGCAATGTGGCTGGTGGGCAAGATAACGGAACAGCTTTTCGAACGGAAAATTGCAATATTGTCAGCTGCGTTGACGGCGACCGCTGTGCCCGTTGTTGCGCAACTCAGACCGATGCGGATCGACCATCATGGCTGGCAGATTATACTCGCATTGGTTGCGTTGTGGACAATGTTCTGGCCGGACAAGCGCAAAGCTGGTCTGATCATGGGCGCCGCCTTGGCCTTGTGGCTAACCATCTCGCTGGAGGGCTTGCCGCTATCGGTTGCTTTCATCGCTCTATTGGCCTGGCGCTGGATTATTTCTCTGGACGAAGGCGTTCGGCTTCTTTGGACCCTTGCAGGCTTTCTGGGAAGCAGTTGGGGCCTTTATCTGGTCAATCATGGCGGTATTGATACGGCCCTCGCTTATTGTGATGCAATAACGCCAGCACATCTATTCGCCTGTGTTGCTGGCGCCCTTGTAATTTTGCCAGCGATAAAATTTGCACCGGCTTCCTGGCTGGTGCGCCTCATCGCACTCGCGTTGGCAGGAGCTGCAGCACTCGGCACTTTTTACTTCAGCGCACCGCAATGTGTTGGTGGAGCCTTTGGGCAACTGGACCCGTTGGTGCACGACTATTGGTTGGTTCATGTCCGGGAAGGTTTACCTATCTGGGATCAGCCAGGTAGGGAGATTATCTCTCTATTTGGTGGGTCGATCATCGTTGGTCTCGGTTGTCTGACTTACATTAAATGGCGTCGGTCAGATGTTATGGCCAAGGATAAACTGTTTCTGTTGGCTTATGCCTTTCTGTGGGCATTTATCGTATCGCTGATGGTTCAGCGTGCCGCGTCTGTAGCGGCTGTCTATGCTTTGCCACTCATGGGTTGGGCTGTGCATCATGCATTTTTGGGTGCACGGGAACTCAAGAGTCCAGCCATCCGGATATTCGCGACTGCAGCGGTCGTTTTTCTTATCTTGCCCGGCCCACTATTTCTGGGGTTGGTCAACGCCATCGACAGCGGTGATCAGGATATTGAAGCCGAACAGGTCGCATCTTCGACCGACGTGCCGGCTTGCGACTCATCACCGTCACTGGCCAAGCTTAATGCGCTGCCACAGTCTACCATCCTTGCTCCTTTTGATTTCGGTCCCGAGATACTGGTGCAGACACCGCACAATGTTCTCGCGACCAGTCACCATCGCAACGACGCGGCCATGGCTGACCACATTCGTATTTTTACCTCAAGCCCGGAAAAAGCACGTGATATTCTGGAGGCCAGAAATGTCCGTTATGTTGCGATATGTCCCGGCGAGTCAGAACTGAATATGTATGCGGTCAAACATCCTGATGGTCTGTGGGCAAAATTATCCAAGGGACAAAAAGTGGACTGGTTGCATTCTGTCCATTTACGGGACAGTGGCCTGTCAATTTGGCGAGTTGTGCCGAAAGAGCTACGTAAAGGAATGTAAAATATGATAGCCGTATCTAGGCGATCATAAATCGGGACCAGGAGAAAAAAATGGCGGGGATAACCGGACTAGGTGGTGTGTTCCACATCGTAAAAGATCCAGCGGCAACGCGAAAATGGTACAAGGATTTTCTCGGATTGGATGGTGAATATGGTCCCATGCTTAACTGGTCCGATGAAAAAGGTGATAGTCCCTATAGCCTGATCAGCCATTTCTCTGAGGATACAGAATATCTGGAACCGAGTGCGGCAAAATTCATGATCAATCTGCGGGTTGATGATCTGGACGGCTATGTAGCGGAGTTGAAGGCCAAGGGGCTTGAGATCCTCGGCCAAGTCGACGAAGGCTACGGTAAATTTGCTTGGATACTCGATTGCGACGGGATCAAGCTGGAGTTCTGGCAACAGATGGAAGCACCGGAAGCTGGCGGCTGATCAATCTAGGCTGGAATGAACTTCAGCGCCAAGCCGTTGATACAGTGACGTTTTCCAGTTGGTTTAGGGCCATCGCTGAATATGTGACCCAGATGCCCACCGCATCTGATGCAATGGACTTCAGTCCGTGGATAACCGATTTTATAGTCGGTGGACGTGCCAACGCGGTCCTTGATCGGCGCCCAAAAACTCGGCCAGCCGGTGCGACTGTCAAATTTGGTCTTGGATGAATACAAGCCGAGGTTACAGCCCGCACAAGCAAATACACCTTGGCGCTTTTCTTGGTCCAGCGGGCTGGAATAAGCGCGTTCTGTTCCCGCTTGACGCAAAATGCGGTAGCGCGCAGGGCCCAACCGCTTTTTCCACTCTTCCGGTGTGCGGTTGATCTTGAATTTCTGACCGGACTTTGCACTCGCACTGCCGCCGAAAAAACCGCTAACGCTTGCCGCGCCATAGAGGCCTGCACCGATCAAGCTGGTGGTAACTATTTTGCGTCGGCTGAAACTCTTCATGGCGCGTCTTCCTGTGCTATTCACACCTTATTCGGTGTGTCTTGCCAGATAGTTACATCACGCCGCCTGAATAGAAACTGATCAATATTTGGATAGCTTAACCTGCATCTTGCGGAATCCGTGCACGAAACAGGCGTGAACCCGCTTGATATCGCCGGTGACGTTGACCTGCATGCGTCGTGCAGCCATTTCTTCGAGCAATATTCGGATCTGCAATTCGGCCAGGCGTGCGCCCACACAGCGGTGAATACCATAGCCAAACGCAAGATGACGGCGGGCATTCTCGCGCTCGATATCAATCTGGTCGGCATTTTCAAATACACTCTCGTCGCGATTGGCCGAGATATACCACATGATTAGCTTTTCGCCCTTTTTGATCTCGTGACCGAACAGATCGGCATCTTCGGTGGCGGTGCGTCTCATATGAGCAAGCGGTGTTTGCCAGCGGATAATCTCCTGAACAGTGTTGGGAATCAGGTCAGGATTGTCCTGCAGCTTCTTGCGCTGATCAGGGAATTGATCGAGCCCGTAAGCCAGACCGGACATGGTGTTGCGGGTGGTGTCGTTGCCGCCGACGATCAGCAAGACCAGATTGCCCATAAACTCCATTTGATCCATATCTTTCATGGCTTCGCTATGGATCATCATGGAGATCAGGTCAGGTGTCGGCTCTGCATTGACGCGCTGGTTCCAGAGGTTCTGGAAATAGGCACCCATCTCATAAAGGATCTTTTGGCGCTGATCATCCAGTTCAGGCGCGAGAGACAGTTCCACGTCACCGGCCCAGTCCGACCAATAGGTCAGCAAGCGTCTGTCGTCCCATGGGAAACCAAAGAGAATGGCGAGCATGCCCGTGGTCAGTTCGATCGAAACCTTGTCGACCCAGTCAAATTCCTTGTCCCACGGCAGGCCGTCAAGAACCTCGGCCGTGCGATGACGAATTTCATCCTCCATCCGTTTCATTTCGGTGGGTGTGAAAGCGGGGGCTACCGTGCGGCGCTGCCCGGTATGTTTGGGGCGGTCCATTGCGATAAACATCGGTAACTGGAAATCAGAATTGTCGCGTTCCTCGGCGATTGTAATGCCACCATTGTTGACATCGGAGGAGTAAAGCTCGGGCAGGGCCTCGATATGCTGGATCGCCTTGTGATTGCAGATATTCCAATAGGGTCCATAATCCGAATCTTCGACCTTGTTGATCGGCGCATTGGCTCGCATCTCGGCAAAAGGCGCGCGCCATAAATCTTTGCTGTAGAGACTGGCCTTGCTGACATCGCGCGGATTGGCATTGGCATCAGCAACCGGCGGATTCGCTTCATACCAAGCTTCTAGCGCCTCCGAAGCCGTTGGTGAGGTGGTTAGGTTTGATGCGTTTAAGACGGGACTGGTGGCCATTTTTCTCTCCTGCCGTTGTCTTTTGGGCAATCGGTTGCGTTTCAAAACCCGTTTAATCTGCCTTTATTGACAGCAATGTCAACGGGATTCCGCCAAATAGCGGGAATCGCCGGATATTTCTGGCCGGTACCTTAGCCGCGAATCCGGGCCAAGAAGCTCTTTTTCCGCGCACTATTACCGGACTTCATGACATTCCGGCGAAACAGCATCACGCTAAATCGGATGATGATCAGAGTGAAGACAGCTTGCCAGATAAGGGCCAAGCCATGCTGCCAGATATTATCCATCTGCGCCGCGCGTGCGATCATCGCGAAGGGTGAGCTAAACGGAAACACGACTGCGAACCACTCGAGGGGCTCACCCAATTTGGTTACGGTTAAGGCCGCGAGAAAAAACACCAGAAGCTGTCCCATGGTGACGGGCATGGATAATGTTTGCACCTCCCGTACCGTAGTAGCCATGGCACCAATGCCAAGGAACAAGGATCCCAAAAGCAAATAGGCCATGGAAAAATAGAGCACCATCAATACACAAAATATGGGCCAGCCAATTGCCGGTGCCGGCAGATTCGGCATACCTGCGCTAATCACCGAAACACCGATGAAGCCGAGTGATGACCATACCGTGATCCCGACCAAAGCCATGCCAAGCATCGCAAAGAGTTTACCCAGAAAAATCGCATCCATCGGAATAGCCGCCGCAAGAATTTCGATAATCTTGTTGGTTTTCTCTTCCACCAGATTGGACAGGACCATCCCTGCCAGGATCATGGTGAGCAGGATCAATATGATCTGACCACCCTGTGCCGTGGCAATTTGCGTCCGTTTTTTCGAGCTGCCGGTCGCTGCGACAAAGTCGGTTTTGACTGCAACAGGATCTGACCCTGACAAGGCTGTCTCGGACAAGAGAGCAATTTTGCCTCTCCACCGTTTGACGTCCCGTTCCGATCCGGTCAGCACCGGCGCCTCCAAAGACCCTGAAACAATCGCAGTGAGCGGCTTCGCCTCCGTGTCGAGCCTAGTTCCGATATCGGGGGCCGTCGGATTTACATCGGTTAACAGCAACAGTTCGGGAATGGCATTGTTACCAAGATTTTTGACGAGTGCGGCGCGTGCGTCGACCAGTTTTGCCGACTGGCGCTCGTCCAGTGCGACGCCAATAACCGGTCGGTCTATATCCTGTCTAACCTGTTGGCCCAATCCGCCCGCAGCAATGCCGATGATCAAAGGGAAAAGGGGCCCCAACAAAAAGAAGAAGAAAGATTTTGAGAAGATGATCGCGGCGAAATCACGGCGAGCAATCACGAAAGCAGCGCGGATGGTTTCTATCATGCGGCTTCTCCCTGCAATCCGGCATCCGCTGCTAGATCTTCATCCATTTTCTTTGCAACCGCTTCACCTGCGATATGGACGAAAGCATCGTGGAGGCCGGGACGCTCTATGGACAAGGACTGGATTCCGGCATCACCCTCAATAAGCGCGCGGAGCAGTGGCTCCACACCGCTTTCCGGCAAAGTGAAATGCCAGTTATGTCCCAACGGTTCGCAATCTGCAGGAATAGCGGACCGCCAGGCGCCATCGAGGTTGCGGGTTTCCAAATGTACTTGTGGGCGCAGCCGATCACGCGCGGTGGAAACCTTGCCGGTGAAGGGTATTTTCCCATTAGCGACAATCGCGATTTCCTCACAAAGCCGCTCGGCATGGGCAATCACGTGCGTAGAAAAAATAACCGTCACACCCCGGTCGGCCTGTCCACGGATCAGACGTTCCAGCTTACCTTGATTAAGCGCGTCGAGGCCGGAAAAAGGTTCATCGAGGATGATCAGATCGGGTTGATGCACGATCGTTCCCAGCAATTGCACGGTCTGTGCCATGCCCTTGGATAATTGCCTGATCTGCTTGTCGACGGCCTCGCCGAGGCCATGATCTTCCATCATTTGCCGTCCGCGCTTTCGGCCTTCAGCCAGCGGCAGACCGCGCAAGGCGCCCATGAAGGCGATCGCATCATAGGCCTTCATCGATTGATAAAGGCCGCGTTCCTCCGGGAGATAGCCGACCTGATGCGCTTTGCTGATCGGATCGGGGGAGCCGAGCAAGAATCGTTCACCTTCGTCGGGGTCGATAATTCCCAGCAACATGCGCAAGGTTGTGGTCTTGCCAGCGCCGTTAGGTCCCAATATTCCGAAGATACTGCCCTTTTTGATCGTCAGGTCGATGCCATCAACGGCGGTTTCGCCATCAAATCTTTTGACGATATGGTGGGCCTCAATAGCGTTGACGGGGGCATTGGCTTGTGCGTGGGAAGTCATTTACGGCTTTCCTAATGGGACGCGGTGATTGATAGTGGCCTCTTATGGCTGATGACAAGTTAAGATTAACCCAAAGGCTGGAAAAAATGGCACGGGAGCAAGGTTTCGCTGCCTTTGGTGTCGCGCCTGCGGTGCTCGCGCCTGTCACAGCCCAACGTCTGCAGGACTGGCTGGCGGATGGCCAGCATGGCGATATGATCTGGATGGAAAGCCGGGCCGATGAGCGGGCGAGTCCACAAAGTCTGTGGCCGGATGTGCGCTCGGTCATCATGCTGGGTATGAGCTATACGCCCGCTCGTGACCCGTTTGCACTGGAAGACGTATCTGATCATGGCCGGATCTCGGTCTATGCGCAGGGTAAGGATTATCACGATGTGGTCAAACGGGCACTAAAGCACACCGCGCGCTGGCTCGTTGAAAATGCCGGCTGTCAGGTAAAGGTTTTCGTTGATACCGCGCCGGTTATGGAAAAACCGCTGGCCGAAGCCGCTGGTCTCGGCTGGCAGGGAAAACACACCAATCTGGTCAGCCGGGATCATGGTAGCTGGTTATTTCTGGGCGCGATTTACACGACTTTAGAGTTGGAATCATCGGTCGGCGGCAAAGACCGCTGTGGCAGCTGTTCTGCCTGCCAGGATATTTGTCCGACCAATGCATTTCCGGAGCCCTATCGGCTGGATGCTGGGGCTTGTATTTCCTATCTGACAATTGAGTCCAAAGGCCCCATCCCAAGGCAATATCGCAACGCGATAGGCAATCATATCTATGGTTGCGATGACTGTTTGGCAGTATGTCCGTGGAACAAATTTGCTGAAACCGCAGCGGCGCACAAGGCTTTTCTTCCGCGCGCCGAATTGGCAGCCCCGGCCCTGGCGGATCTTTTGGCGATGGACGACACCGGTTTCAGGAAGATATTTTCCGGCTCGCCAATCAAGCGGTCCGGTCGCAACAGGATGGTTCGCAACAGTTTGATAGCGGCTGGTAACAGCGGTGATAGGTCGCTGGTTTCGTCCGTTACAGCGCTGCTGGATGATGAAGACAGCGTCGTGCGCGGGTCAGCAGTCTGGGCGCTGTCGCAACTTGATTCGGTTTGTTTTGACCGGGAAAAGGGAAGCCGTCTGCCGAGAGAAACAGATGCGGATGTCCGCCTGGAATGGCAATCAGTCTAGTCTAACGCACCCGTAGAGCATTGACGCAAGACACTCTGTCCACCTCAGCGCCATCGCTGCGCCGCGTGTCAATATGAGTGACACGGCCTTCGCCCCCGCTCTTCCCAGGGTAGAGATAGGCATCCAATATGCAGGCGCCGCTGGAAAATTGCAGCTTCCTGGCGGGCGGTTCGGCCACATCAGCCTGCGGATTGCCGAACAAGCGTTTCAACTGACCGGCCGTCTTGCCCATGACCAGTTCCAGGCCCTGCACTTTGCTCAGCGGCGAAGCTGCAGCAGTGGGCAGTGCAGGCGTATTGACCACCCCGGTTGATGCACAGGCGGCAAGCGCAGGCAGCGTGGATAGGATCAATAGCTTGCGGATCATGTCATTTGCTTTCAACGGGACTGTTTTCACGTGCCTTATGAACCAGATGGGTAGCCATAGCGGCTCCCACTATGGGCGCAAGAAAATTGACGATCGGCACTGCAAGCAATAGCGCAATGGTCAAGCCGAGCCCAAAACGGGTCAGTTTGTCCAGCCGCCAGTCGTCACCGGCCTGCGCGAGATCATCGACATGCCGTGCCGCTACCATGTCCTGCAGATCGCGGCCGATCAGGATCGCATTGATTGCAAAAAAGGCCATCGGTGCGCCCACCCCCGTTACAAGAAGCACAATATAGACCGGCATCGCCAACAGATTATAGCCAATGGCACGGCCCACAGAGGCCAGTCCCATTTTTACGCCGAGAATATAGCCCGGCGGCTTGGCCAGTTCAGCACGAGCGGGATAATGGCGTGCTTCCACCGCATCGACAATATCGTCAGAGAAGATGTTGAGGACGAATATTGCGATTACCCGGAACAGGAAGATGGCGGTCAAAGCGGTTATAATGGCCGCTGCTGCGGCTGCGGCAAAACCGTCATTGTCCAAGCCTGAAAACGAGATTAGCCACACCAGAAGAAAATAGGCGCCGACCCCAAAAAAGACCAGAAGCATCAGTGAGATCAAGAATACCTTCAGAAGCAGAGATATTATGCGCCGGTCTGATAGCTGGCCGAGTGAGAGAAATAGTGCATCGATCATGTTCGGTCCATGTCATGAAATCACGCATCGGGTCAATTCCACTTGAACCATACAGCGCTTGCCCCTAACGCACGGCGGTTATCCGCTTCCATATAAGGACATCTTTATGACTACCGAAGCCCGTTACGATATTGTTGCTGTTGGCAATGCCATTGTTGATGTGATTGCCCAGGCCGACGACGCATTTCTGGAAGAGGAGCAACTGAACAAGGGATCGATGACATTGATCGACGCGGAACGCGCCACGCAGCTCTATCGTGATATGGGCGTGGCACGGGAGATTAGCGGGGGTTCTGGTTCCAATACATTGGCAGGCGCATCCACGCTTGGCCGTCAGTGCGCGTTGATCGCACAGGTTGCCGATGATCAGCTTGGTGAAGTGTTTACCCATGATATTCGCGCCACCGGAATTGATTTCGATGTGCCTCCGCTGGGCAAGGAACCGCCAACAGCGCGCTGCCTGATCCTTGTGACACCCGATGCACAGCGCACGATGAACACTTTCCTCGGCGCGTCGCAGTTTTTACCGCCCGCATCTGTCGATGCCGATTTGATTGCCAGCGGTGCCATCCTTTATCTCGAGGGTTACTTGTGGGACGCCGAAGAGCCCAAGGCGGCGATGGCCTTAGCGATAGATATTGCGCGCGAAAATGACCGCAAGGTTGCTTTCACCTTGTCGGACGGATTTTGCATTGAACGGCATCGGAATGATTTTAGCCGTTTGATCAAGGACGGGATGATCGACATATTGTTCGCGAATGAGGCCGAAATCAAATCGCTATGCGAAACCGATGATTTTGATGCCGCGGTAGCGCAAACCGCTGCTCAAGTGGAAACCCTCGTCGTGACCCGCAGCGAACAAGGCGCAATTGCGGTGCAAGATGGCAAAACCTACGCGGTGGATGCAGAACCGGTTGAGAAAATCATCGATACGACTGGCGCAGGTGATTTGTTCGCATCTGGTTTCCTGAGCGGTTACATCGAAGACCGGTCTTTGGAAGACTGCCTGACCATTGGCGCGATTGCCGCGGCAGAAGTCATTTCCCACTATGGCGCACGGCCAGAAACCGATTTGCGGGAATTGGTAAAGCAACGCCTTGGGTAAATCGGCAGAACGTTTGCCTGCTTAACTCTTCATCTTGAATAATTTGCGGTCTTCCGGCCCAAAGCCCCATTTCCAGATGACCAAGGCATAGCTGCCTAAAATCATCGGGATGCCAATGATCAGTTCTGCCCATTCCGGTAGATAGGTGGCGAGATAACCCACAGCTGTTGCCGCTATGACAGCCAGTATCAATGACCAGCGCCAGCCGTTGACCGGGGCTTGAAGGAGTTTCGACAGGAAGATCGCCTTGACCACAGAAGCATAGGCTAGCGCTACCATCAGCGCAGCGGCAACGGATGCTGCCTGAAACAATGGCGGCCAGCCCATACGCATGCAAATCTGGATGAAGGCAACGCTCAATGCGGCTTGCAGAAGCAGCATGGACAGCGATATCAACAGATTACGATGCCGGGCAATATAGACCAGGGCCGCTTCGCTGACCACGGCCGTGGCGGCGATCGCCTCGGCTGCCAACAGGAAGGCCAGCGCGCCGGTCCCGCCGACAAAATTGGGCCCGACCAGTCCCATGACCGCTTCACCCGGAATCGCCAATGCTAACGCTATGCCGGCCTGAGCGGCTATGATCCAGAAGCCGACCTGGCTGACCTGGCTGGCAATCGCTTTCATATTACCCGCTTCCAGATTGCGGGTGATCACCGGACCCAAAATAGGATCAAAGCTGGTCTTGAGTTTTTGCGGCAGGCTGGCGACCTGCTGGGCGATATAGTAAATTCCGACAATGGCCGGCGACGCGAATAGACCGAGGATTGCAAGATCCAGCCTTCGCGAACCCCATTCGGCGGCATCGGCAGCCGCGAGCGGCATATTGTGTCGGGCGAGCTTGGCTATGGCCAGCGGCTTGGGTCGCCAACCCCAGGGCAGGCCATAGCTTTTAAACAATGGCCATAATGATGCGAGCAAGGCCGCAATCATGGATACGACATAAGACAGGATCAGCCCGTCACGCAGCGAATAATAGGAAAACAAAAAGGCGGCGATACTGATTGTCCATGGTTCGACGATCGAACGCGCGCGTACGGTGGAAGCAATATCATAGCGATAAGCAAGCGCTGCCAGCGCGATATCCGCGCCCGCGATGGTGAAAATCACCAACGGCAAGAAGCGATCGAGACCGTTTATCTCGCTATTTGGGAACATGATTTGGGGCACTAATATCAGCAATATGGCAGCAATTGTCGAAGCAAACAGGCTGACCAACAGACCGTCCCATACGACATGGACATGTGGCCGCTTGGTCCGGCTGAGCTGTTCGGCCAATCCGCGTTTTAATCCCAGCGTCGCCAGCTGTGCAGCAAATTCTACGATCAATATGGCGTAAGCAAAACGTCCTAGAGCTTCAGCGCCATAGATACGCCCAGCAATGAACAAGAATGGTAAGCGTGCGGCCAAACGCAGCAAAAAACCGAATATATTGGTACGACCACCTTTGGCCAATGCGGCAATGTCTTCTTTGCTACCATCTTGACCCGCCTCTGTCTCGTTGGTCGGCGGTTCTGACGCGAGACCTGAAGATGTGCCTGAAGATTCCGGGCTGGTCAAAAAACATATCTCCGGCTGGTGAAGCTATTCACAAAAAAGGGTCAAAATTTCAAAGTCCGCTCTTACCGCACTCCATCCAGCTTGTCATCTTTTGTGCTAGCGTTGCTCTGCGACCAAAGGCCGCCCCATTAGCTGTGCGACGACGGATCGAGAGTCTGTCTGCCCGGCCAGTAGCGCGCAGACTGCATCCACAATCGGCATGTCGATACCGCGCGCTTTGGCGTCACGCTGGAGCACGGCTGCGGTCGATGCCCCCTCCGCAACCGTGGCGCGATTGGACAACAGTTTGTCCGCCGATTGGCCTTCACCTAGTCCCTTGCCCAAAGAAAAGTTACGCGAGCTGGTGGAAGAACATGTCAGCACCAGGTCACCCAAACCGCAAAGACCTGACAATGTTTCCCTGCGTGCTCCCCGCGCAGCGCCATAGCGCAGCATTTCGGCAAAGCCGCGGCTGATTATCGACGCACGCGCATTTTGTCCAAGGCCAGCGCCTTCAACCACACCGCAGCCAATGGCGAGGACATTTTTCACTGCACCACCAATTTCGGCTCCGGCAATGTCGTCAGAATAATAGGGTCTGAACGATGGTTTCGAAATGAGCGGATTGAGCTTGTGCCAAAGCTCCTCACTGTCGCAGGCCAGCGTCAGCGCCGTCGGGAGCCCTTGCACGACTTCATGCGCAAATGTGGGGCCAGAGAGTACCGCCAGCGGGCTATCCGGTCGCAGCTCTGTCACAATTTCGCTCATCAGCTGCTGCGTAGCTTCCTCAATGCCCTTGCTGCAGAGGATCAGTGCAGCATCGTTCTTGGGGAGGTTGTTAATCGTTGCGCGCAGATGCTGTGCTGGCGTGACGATCAAAATGCCTTCGCATGTCTCCAACGCGTCCATATCCGCAATCGCACGGATATTGTGCCGCAGCGGGTAGCCGGGCAGAAAGGCCCGGTTCTCGTGATTGCTGTTAATTTGCTCGATAACCTCGGTCTCGCGCGCCCAAAGCAGCAATTCTTCGTGCCCTTCAGAAAGTACATGCGCCAGAGCGGTGCCCCATGCACCGGCCCCAACCACGCCGATTTTTCTCTGCTTTTCGCTCATGCCTTAACTCCAGCGCCGCGCGCCTTTTCTGCCGAGGGGTCCAGTGGCCAGCGCGGGCGAGCCGCGAAATCCAGCGGATCGGTCAATCCATCGGCAAAACGCTCCGCACCGGCCCAAGCGATCATTGCGGCATTGTCCGTGCAAAGCCACTGCGGCGGCGCAGTAAACTGCATATCATGATCGCTAGCGAGCTTTTCGAGCATTGCGCGTATTGAGCCATTCGCGGCAACACCGCCGGCAACAACCAGGTGAGGCACGGTTCCATGGTCGCTTAACGCTTTTAAGAGGCGATCTTCCAGGCAATCAACGGTCGCTTGCTGAAAGGATGCCGCAATGTCTTCGGGCCGATAAGCACCACCTTGATGTGCACGAACAACCGCACTTTTGAGCCCGGCGAAAGAAAAATGCGGCTCTTTTGATCCTTTGAGCGGACGCGGCAGTGGAACCGCATCGGCATCACCGGTTTTTGCCAGGGCTTCCACCTTGGGGCCGCCAGGATAGCCAAGACCCAATATTTTCGCTGTTTTATCAAACGCTTCGCCAGCAGCATCATCAATTGTTGTGGCGAGGCGGCGATATTGCCCAACACCGTCAACGCGCAAAATCTGGCAATGTCCGCCCGAGGCCAGCAGAAGCAGGTAAGGAAAATCCAGATCCGGATTGGCAAGCCGTGGGGACAGTGCGTGGCCTTCTAAATGATTGACCGCAACCAGCGGTTTATTCGCAGCCATGGCCAGTGCCTTGCCGGTCACTAGCCCGACCATAACACCGCCAATCAATCCTGGCCCGGCCGTTGCGGCAATCGCGTCCACATTATCCAATGTCAGATCAGCTTCGGCAAGCGCCGCTTCGATGAGCGGCGTGATTATCTCGGCATGGGCACGGGCGGCGATTTCCGGGACCACGCCGCCGTAAGGGGCATGCTCTTCCTCTTGGCCCGCAAGTTTATGGGCCAAAATCTCGCGATCCGACGTAACCAGCGCAGCGGCTGTCTCGTCGCAGCTCGATTCAATGCCCAAAATTATACTCATATTCCTTTTACTTAAGCCATGGCGGGATTAGGACAAGTGGCATGACAGCGAATATTGATCCGAAACAGAAATTATTGGCCGGTATTGATCGGCCGTTGCGAATTGGCACGCGGCAATCTCCGCTGGCCATGGTGCAAACGGAATTGGCAGCTTCGGCAATATTGGCTGCACATGGGTGGCACCCCGATCGGGTTGAGTTGGTGCCGATGGTGGCAACAGGCGATAAAATTCAGGATCGAGCCCTGGCAGAGGTTGGCGGAAAGGCCTTATGGACAAAGGAGCTCGACAGAGCGCTACATAGAGGAGAAATCGACTGCGCTGTTCACAGCATGAAGGATGTTGAAACGGTGCGACCGGACGTGTTTACAATCGCAGCCATAATGGAACGAGCGGACGTTCACGATCGTATCGTGGGCACGGAATCGATTGCCGCGCTGCCGATCGGTGCGGTGGTGGGTACGGCCTCGCCGCGGCGCAAAGCGCAATTGTTGCGACAGCGTGCTGACCTTGATATCCGGCTTATTCGCGGGAATGTTCAGACCCGTTTGCAGAAAATAGAGGATGGTGAATTTGCAGCGACCATGCTGGCCGCCGCCGGACTGGACCGCTTGGAAATGGGCGATATCGGACACAAGATTTCCGAAGATGTTATGCTTCCTGCCCCGGCACAAGGTGCGGTCGGCATCGAGACGCTGGCTGATGATAATCATGTACGCCGCCTGGTCCGGGAAATCTCGTGTTCGAACACCTCTCGGGCGGTGACCGCAGAACGCTTGTTTCTCAAAGAACTGACCGCGGATTGTCACAGCCCCGTTGCTGCGCTCGCCTCGGTAGAAGGACTTGAGACCCAATTACAGGCGGAAATCCTGCTACCCGACGGCAGTGAGAGTGTCCGCGATTCTTCCAGTTTTGAAAATGGTGATGTGCGAGCGCCTGCCCGTCTCGCCAAGAAGATGCTGGGAAGGGCGAGTCCCGCATTACGTGCTGTTTTTGGCCGATGACACCTTCGATTCTCATTCTGCGGCCGAATGATAGCGCTCGCGAAACGGCTCAGCGCGCTGCACTACTTGGTTTGACGAGCATTATTGATCCACTGTTCGTTGTTGAACCACTGAAATGGTCAGCGCCGCCGGCACAAGAATTTGATGCCTTGATGCTGACAAGCGCCAATGCAGTGACCTTTGGTGGCAAAGCGCTTGATGCCTATAAAACCTTGCCTGTGCTTGCGGTCGGTTCGGCAACGGCAGCCGCGGCGGAGCAAGCGGGTTTTAATGTCGCCGTAACCGGGGATCGCGGTGCGGATGATCTGTTACGGTCGTTAGCCGACGACCAATATTCTCGCATTTTAAGGCTTACCGGCAAAGACCATGTGAGGCTTGCACCATCAGGTCGAAGGATAGCGCTGCAACAAGTTTATCAGGCGCGTGCATTGACCTTGGGTGACACGGCGCAGGCCGCCTTGAGGAAAGGACATGTTGTTCTGCTTTATTCGGTGCGGGCAGCCAGAATACTGAGCGATGAGATGGAACGTGTCGGCCTTGATCGCTCGGTCAACCACATCGTCGCTCTGTCGGCCAATATCGCGGCCGCCGCCGGGGAGGGATGGAAAAGCATCCAGACAGCGGAAGAGCCAACCGACGACGCTTTACTGTCTCTGGCGGGGCGACTATGTCTAGATAAAGAGATCGGGAAGGGCGAAGCGCCCACAAATAGCATCTAAGGAACTGGAATGAACCGGGACTATGAAAAAATTGCGTCGTCAGGCGGTAAGAGCAATTTGACGCGCAATGTTCTCGTCCTGATGGTTGTCGCTTTTGTTGGCGGCGCAATACTGACCGGCTGGGTTTTCTCACGTTATAATCCATTTGAAAGTGCTGAGGCGGAAAGCACGACTGTTGAAGGGGCGGCGAAAGAACAAACGGCGGTTCCGGCCGATCCAGCTGCTGCGTTGGCAAAGCGGATCGATTCGGATGGCACGGTGCTTCCGCCGCCAGTCGAGCCGGTACCAACCGAAATTCCATTGATCACACCAGACAAGGAACGGGCGCTGGCTGTCCGCGTTGCCGATCTTGAAGACAGGTTATCCCGCATCAATGTCCAGGCCCAAGCGGCATCAGGCAATGCCGCAAGGGCAGAAGGCCTGCTCATTGCCTTTGCAGCACGTCGGGCTCTCGATCGAGGATCACCGCTGGGATATATAGAATCGCAGCTGAGACTGCGTTTCGGCGATGCACAACCCAAGGCTGTGACGACAATCGTCAACGCATCGCGCGAACCGGTCACGCTGGAAGAATTGGCAACCGGACTTGATGATATCGGTCCTGCCTTGACCAGCGGCTCAAGCGGTGAAGGTTTCTGGACCGATTTCAAACGCGAAATGTCCGAGCTATTTGTTATCCGGCGGGATGGAACCCCATCGCCAATCCCTCAGCAGCGGTTGATACGCGCCAAGCGCTATGTGGAAAATGGCAATGTCGATGCTGCGATTGCAGAGATTGATAAAATGCCCGGCAGCACAAATGGCGATGAATTGACCGGCCAATGGGTTGAGAAAGCCCGACGTTACAACGAAGCGCGCCGTGCATTGGATGTCATTGAAACGGCCGCGATACTGGAGCCGCAACAGTTACGAACAGCGGAAGGCGAGCGGGTTGATCAACCCTCGCCACTGGCCCCAGTGACGCCGATCCCTGCTCCCTGATTTTCAGCCTTCGGGCAAAAACAGTTCTGCCAATTCCGCGGGCACGCGGACAGGCCGGCCGCTGGTCTGGTCGATAATCGCCCAATTGGTCTTGGCGGATACTTTCAATTTACCGTCATCGCCTGCGAAACTGACATTGCGCCAGAACCGGGCGCCCTTGGGCGGCTCTGAGATCCACGTTCGTCCGGTGACGGTTTCGCCAGCATTGACGTTCCCGCGATAGTCAATTTCGTGCCGGGTCACGACCCAGATATAGCGGTCAATATATTCCTGTGGCGCGGTCGCCTGCCAATGGGCTGTGGCCATGTCCTGTATCCAGCGCACCCACACCGCATTGTTGACGTGACCTAGCTCGTCAATATCTTCTGCCTGAGCAGTAATTTCGAGGAAATGTTCATTCATTTCACAGAATCAGTCCCACTCATTTGCCACAGAATAAATGCAAATTCTTCTGCGACCTCCTCAATCCGGTTCCAGCGTCCCGACTTGCCGCCATGGCCCGCGCCCATATTGGTTTTGAGCAGCAGAATATTGTCATCCGTCTTGGTTGCGCGCAGTTTTGCGGCCCATTTGGCGGGCTCCCAATAGGTTACGCGCGGATCGTTGAGGCCGCCCGTGATCAACATCGGCGGATAGTTCTGCGCGCTCACCTGATCATAGGGGGAATAGCTGCGGATATATTCAAAGGCCGCTTTGTCGGTGATCGGATTGCCCCATTCCGGCCATTCGCCGGGCGTGAGCGGCAGGCTTTCGTCCTGCATCGTATTGAGGACGTCGACAAAAGGCACATGTGCGACAATAGCGCCCCATAGATCGGGATCGCTATTGACAATTGCACCCATCAACTCTCCGCCAGCAGACCCGCCAGAGGCACTTATGCGGCCCTTGGCGGTATAGCCTTTGCCGGCGAGACCTTTGGCGACGTCGACAAAATCGTTGAACGTATTGGTTCGCTGCATCAGCTTGCCCTGCAGATACCAGTCACGGCCGAGATCATCGCCGCCACGGATATGGGCGATAGCGTACACGAAGCCGCGATCGACGAGCGATAGCCTTGTGGTCGAAAAGCTAGGCGGGACCGCATAGCCATAAGCGCCATAAGCATAGAGATGCAGCGGCGCACTGCCATCCAGTTTTGTGCCATTTTTATAGACCAGCGAAACCGGAACCATCGCCCCGTCCCGTGCCTTTATGCTCAGGCGTTCAGTGGTGTACTGGCTTGCATCATAGCCCGAGGGAATTTCCTGAACCTTCAGCGTTTCGAGACTTTTGTCGGCCAGCGTGTAGTCATAGACCGTATCCGGCGTGACCATCGACTCATAACTGAGCCTTAGCTTGCTGACATCATATTCCGGATTATCGTCGAGTCCGGCATTATAGCTAGCCTCGGGAAAAGCGATGCGCTCTATCTTCGTCGGATCGGCATAGGAGCGGATCTCGACTTGATCGAGACCATTGTCGCGGCCTTCGGTGACAAAGAAATCCTTGAATGCCGTCATGTCGGTCAGATAAAATTCGTCTGAACCGGCGATAAGCGTTACCCACTCGCCGGGCTTATCCAGCGATGCCGTCGCTAGCCGGAAATTCACATGATCATCATTGGTGAGAATATAGAGCGAGCCATCATGTTCCTCGACCGAATATTCGCGGCCCTTTTTTCGCGGGGAAATCAACAGCTGCTCAGCTGTCGGATTGTCGGTTGGGACCAAACGTACTTCACTGGTCTCATTGTCGCCGGTTGCGATGACGATGTATTTTTCCGATTGGGTGAGGCCAATGCCAACGGTAAAGCCGTCCTGATTTTCCTTATACAGCTCGATATCGTCTTTGGGGTCGCTGCCGATCACATGCAGACGGGCATTGTCGGTGCGCCAGTTTTCATTGGCGAGGCCATAGAGAAGGTTTTTGGAATCCGCTGACCAGACTAGACTAGAGAGGGTACCGGGAATGACGTCCGTCAGCATTTCGCCGGTTTCAAGATTCTTGACACGCGCCTCAAATCGCTCGGCACCGGTATCATCGACAGAAAAGGCCAGCAGCTTGCCGTCAGGACTGACCGCCATGGCGCCTAGCCGGAAATATTCCTTATCCTTGGCCAGCGCATTTTCATCAAGGATCAGCTGATCTGCGCCACCGGAAACAGATTTCCGGTAATGCTGCTTATATTGCATGCCCTCTTCAAACTTCGCCCAATAGACCCAGTCGCCATCTTTTTGCGGGACCGAGCTTTCATCCTCTTTGATCCGCGCCTTCATCTCTTTGAACAGCTCGTCGGTGAGCGTCTTCTGCCCAGCCATATTCTGTTCAAACCAACGATTCTCGGCCTTCAGATAATCAAGCACATCCTCATCATCGACCTTGGGATAACTTTGATCCTTCAGCCAGTGATAGGGGTCGCTGACGGTATAGCCATGGCGCTCATAACTATAGGGCCGCTGTTCTGCGACAGGCGGTTTTTCGAGTTTTTTTGTCATAGTCTCTTCTGTTGTTTCAGATGCGGCAAAAGTGGATGTGGCGGCCAGGCTGATGGCCAATATCAGGGGACAAATTATCTGTTTCATAACGCCTCTTATCAGGGAAATTGGTGGCGGAAATCGTCTGAAACACCTATGTGTTTGCTAAGCAGCTAATTCAAGGAGTTTTACGGCCGATGTTGATGTCCACTTATGAAGCAAGGCTCGCTGCCCTGCGCGAGCAAATGGCAAAAGACGGTCTTGATGGTTTTGTCGTTCCGATCTGTGATGAACATATGAGCGAATATGTCGGCGACTATGCCCAGCGCTTAGCCTGGCTTACAGGCTTTGGTGGCTCCGCTGGTTCTGCCGTTGTGCTCAAGGACAAGGCCGCGATTTTCATAGACGGGCGCTATACGATTCAGGTGCGCGATCAGGTTGACGGCAATCTCTATGAATATGTCGGCACGGCGGATCAGAGTGTTATTGACTGGCTCGGAGCCAACGCACCCGAGGGTTCTACTATTGGCTATGATGCGTGGTTGCACACGCAGGATTGGGTCAAATCAGCAGAAAAGAAACTCACGAAACAAAAGGCTAAACTGATCGCGGTAACGGCCAATCCGATTGATTCGGTTTGGGAAGATCAGCCAGAGCCATCATTGGCCAAATTGGATGTGCAACCGGATGAGTTTGCCGGAAAAAGTGCGGCGGACAAGCGTGCAGACATTGCCGGATGGTTGAAGGAAGAAGGACTCGATGCAACCGTGATTGCAGCGCTCGACTCGGTCGCCTGGGCATTTAACATTCGCGGCAAGGATATTAGCAATACTCCGGTTCCGCGTGGCTATGCGATCATCAAAGCGGATGGCAATGCAGAACTGTTTGTTGCACCAGAAAAATTGACAGACGATGTCCGTGTGCATCTCGGCAACGCGGTTGCATTGCGGGACTATAGCGAATTTCCCGATGCGCTGTCCGAATATGATGGCCAGAAGATCGGTGTTGATCCGGAACGTTCTGTAGCCGCAATATTTGGGCAGCTCGAAGGGGCTGGCGCCACAATATTGAAGCGGCGCGATCCCACCATACTCGCCAAAGCAATCAAGAATGAAACCGAAATCAACGGCCACAAAGCTGCGCAGGCGCGCGATGGTGCTGCGCTAAGCCAGTTTCTGCACTGGTTTGCACAAGAGGCCCCCAAGGGCGGTCATGATGAACTGTCCGTCGCAGCCAAACTTTTCGAGTTTCGCGGGCAATCCGACAAGCTGATGGATCTGTCCTTCCGCACCATTTCGGGTGCCGGTCCAAACGGCGCGTTATGTCATTATAGCGTGAACGAGGAAACCAATCGCAAGATTGAAACCGGTACGCTCTATCTTGTCGATAGCGGCGGGCAATATCGTGATGGCACCACCGACGTGACCCGGACCATGGCGGTTGGCGAGCCCTCTGCGGAAATGATCAAGCGCTATACCCAGGTTCTACAAGGTCATATCGCACTCGCCACAGCTTTGTTTCCCAAAGGGACTACAGGCGGGCAGCTCGACATATTGGCGCGGCAATATCTTTGGGCGGACGGTGTCGATTATGCGCATGGCACAGGCCACGGTGTCGGTGCCTATCTTTCCGTTCATGAAGGCCCTCAGAGAATTGCCGCTTTTGGTGGCTTCAACGAGCCGCTGGTTGCCGGGATGATCTGCTCGAACGAGCCGGGCTATTACAAGACCGATGCCTTCGGGATCCGCATCGAAAACCTTATTCTGGTCGAAGAGCGCGCGGTTCCTGGGGCGGAGCAGGATATGCTGGGTTTTGAAACGCTGACCTTTGCTCCGCTCGAACGGTGCTTGATTGATATCGGAATCCTGTCTGATGCACAGCGCCAATGGGTGGATGATTATCATATACAGGTGCTTGAAACGGTTGCGCCCCAATTGGAGGGCGACGCACTGCATTGGCTTAAGGAGCAATGCGCGCCTCTATAGAGAATCTGATCAACACCGACTGTCTCGGCGTCCTGAAATTAATTCAGGATGATGAGCGCCCATTTACCAAGGATTACGACCCCTAGAATGACAAATGAAACCAATGACCCTCGCGCCGGCTTTCGCCTGATCACGCCGTTGCGGGTGCGCTATGCCGAAGCGGATATGCAAGGCATCGTGTTCAACGCAAACTATCTTGCCTTTGCCGATATCGGTGTGACCGAATATTTTCGCCAACTGGTGGGCGCGCAAGGTAATGAAGATTCTCCCGGCAAGTTCATGGAACTATTTGGCGGCGACAACTGGGTGCGCCATGCCGAGGTCGATTTCCGTGCACCGGCCAAGGCCGATGATCTGATTGACGTCTGTCTGCGCATCACCCGATTCGGTCGGACCAGCTATTCCGCCATTGCGCATATAATACGCGAAGATACGTTGCTGAACGTCGTGAAGCTGACCTATGTCTGGTTTGACCCGGCGACGGAAGAAGTAACACCGGTAGCGCAGAGCTTCATTGATGCGGTTACCGATTTTGAGATTATTGAGCCGGAAAGAGCTGTGGTCGCCGTCTAGCCAGCTTTTAATCCACGTTATCGCCCTGCAAATCCTTGGCCTGCGACTTGCGGCGCCGCAAATTGGCGCGCAACTGTTCAGCAAGGCGCTCAGCCTTTTCGGCTTCCTTGCGTTGTTTCTCGGACTTTGGTTGCGGTTTGGGCATGGATAATATTTGCCAGCCTGCAATCAAAAATGCAACTCCGCTTGACAAGTCCTTAACCCTTTCGCCATAGGCGCGGGGCTTGGAGCAGATGGCTCCTCGCAATCAAAACAGTGCTGCTGTAGCTCAGTGGTAGAGCGCGTCATTGGTAATGACGAGGTCGGGAGTTCAATTCTCCCTAGCAGCACCATTTTCCTTCCCGATTTTGTGAGTCTCTGGCGCTGCGGGTTGTGTGCAGAATTACTCCCTAAGTTTCCGTGGCTTAGCTAACCCGGTCCGAACGAAGCGAGCCGCAGAGACCATTTGGCAGCGGCGATATGAGCCCAAACTGGCGAAGTGTCTCGATGGCCCGAAACGTGGATCCCAGATGCATATTTGAGATTTCGGATATTTTGGCGTTATTGGAGCCCGAACATGGCTCGTTGTTCGTCCCACGCAAGCGGAACAGTTCCTGCCCGCAATAGCTTTCGTCCAGTTAGACTGACTGGTTGTGAACCCTGAACAATGGTCTTGATGATGTCTGGTGCAAGGTAGCTTAGTTTGGCAAGTCTGTTTAAGTGCCGCTTGGAATAATCTGATACAATGGATGACTGTTGTCCATCGACCAATAAATCTCTGGCCGCAAAAGCTTGCGCGATTAATCGCAGAAGTACCGGATCTGGTTTGTGTTTTGCCAGCCCATTGTCGGGCGCGATGGCCAGTCGTAGCTCTGATCCTTTGCGAACCAGCGTAGTTTCCACCGATATGGTGAAGTAATCCAGTAGCTCCGTTAGATGCAATCTGATCTCAACGGTATCGGCATTCACTTGGATTGCCGCCTTATGTCCGAGCAGGAACTTTCGTCGTCCCACAATATTCAGTGACGGAAGCTCCTTCACCAACTTTCGATATCGCGCAATCGTGTCTTCATTCGCCGTTTTGATCAGTTCAGTTTCAAGATTGCTAGCGATTGCGTCGATGACCGTGGTTTCCAGGTCACCCGCAGGTAGATGCCATGCCGATGCTTTATCCTCCAATGGTTCGAGGCGCGTTGAGTAATAGCGATAGCATTTGGATTCTTTGTTTGCCTGCGTAGGAGACATGGGCCTTCCATCGGGATCGGTGACAATACCGGTTAGCAAACTAGGATTGCGGGTTCTTTTGCCGAGCTTAATATCGCGACGGTTGGCAGCGAAGATTGCTTGCACGTTCTCGAACAGTTCCCTGTCAATGATTGGCTCATGTTCACCATCATAAACATTCTCTTTATGACGGATTTTGCCAATGTAGATGGGATTATGAAGCATCAGGGTTACGGCACCTGTTCTGATGTGCTCATCACCCAGTATCTTTCCATTGGACAGGACACGTTTACGCGTCCTGAAATCTCGGGCCGCCAGATCATCAACAAGTTTGGGAACAGATTTGAGCTGTGCGTAACGATCGAAGATGTATTGAACTTCTTTCGCTTCATCGTCTCGCACTAGCAGCTGCCGATCTTCTACCTTGTACCCATGCGGAATAGCACCACCCATCCACATGCCCTTTTTCTTGGACGCAGCGATCTTGTCGCGGATGCGCTCGCCAGTGACCTCGCGCTCGAACTGAGCGAAGGAGAGAAGAACGTTCAGCGTCAATCGACCCATGCTGTTGGTGGTGTTGAAGCTTTGCGTGACGCTGACGAATGAAGCTTCCTGCTCGTCCAGTATCTCAACAATCTTTGCAAAATCTGCGAGACTGCGGGTTAGCCGGTCCACCTTGTAAACCACAATGACATCGACTTTATTGGCCGTAACATCGTCCAACAGCTGTTTGAGGGCAGGACGCTTCATGGTGCCGCCAGACCAGCCGCCGTCATCGTATAGCTCCGGAACTGCCTCCCAGCCTTCGCTTGCCTGGCTGAGGATATAGGCGGAACATGCCTCTCGCTGCGCATCAAGACTGTTAAAATCCTGCTCAAGACCATCTTCGGTAGATTTGCGTGTGTAGATGGCGCAGCGTTTTCGCTTCGGTTTGTTATCAGGCATTGGCTGGAATTCTGGGTTTATACTCGCTCCGCTTTCTCAAACCAAAGAAACGAGGTCCCGACCAATGGGCACCGGTTATCTCGCGTGCGATATGACTGAGACTGGCATATTGGCGACCCTCAAACTCAAATCCAGCATCACACACCAGCACGTGATAGGTTTTGTTCTTCCATGATCGAACCAGCCGTGTTCCAGTCTTGAGTGAGATGGCATGCATATGACCAGCCTTACCGGTTCGTTCGACCCGTTTGCGTAGCCGGTCAATTTCACGTTTGGTCGCGCCGGTGAGGCTACCGTGGACACGTTCCTGCAGCCGGTTTGCAATGCCGCGCCGAAGGAGGTCAGGTGCAATATCAGGAGCGCGTGTCTTGAATGTATCACGCCACAGTGAACGAAGCCGGGCAGGGGACATCGCCTTTAGCTCGGCGAGCTGTTGATTCAGCGATGTCATGATGCCGATGCCTTATCATCTTTGGAAGGCCCTTCGGTGATGCGGTAGGCCGTTCCTTCATCACCGCGTTGTTCACGCGCGAACACAAAGCCCTTTTTGCGAAGACCGGTCAGGAACGCTCGAACGCTATGCGGTTTCCAGTTTGTCGCTTTGCATATCTCATCGATGCTCGCGCCTTTGCCGCGTTCAAGCAGTGCGATCACTTTCGCTGATTTGGTTTGAGGATTTGATTTTGCCATTCTGGGTCTCCAGCTTGACGCTGGATAATCCAGCGCTTCCACTGATCCAAGCCGCAGATCGCTCGATGAGGCTTGCGGCATGTCGCGGCTGTGATGTGCGACAACAACAGCATTGCTCGAACAAGCAGCGAAGTCCAGTCGTTTATCTGAGTAAATTCAAAAGCTGCATGTGGATTTCTTGAGCGAGATGAGCGTTGTTTGGCGCATGATCAATTTGGATGAAATCGATCCCCGAAAAGCGCGATCAGGGCTGTTTGCTCTTCTCACCGCGCGCATAGAAGATGCTCATGAATTGGCGGTTCATGGACAACGTAGCGAGATTGATCAATCTGAGGCCATGAAGATGTTAGATGACTTGGTTGATCAAACAAACCAGATTGAAATCTTGTTGATGGCAATCGGAACTATTCGAGAATGACTGCTTTGCGCCCCAGTTTCGGACGTTCCGATCGAGTCCGCAATATCCTTAAAGCGGACACTAGAGCACCAACAAAATGCCCCGAAAAATTGCTCCGACAAGGCTATCTGTTCTGTTTCGCCTAGTTACGCTTGCGACGCAGCAGGGCAATATTGATCAAGGAATTCCTTGTGTGTCGGCATATGCTTGACGAGGAAGGAAATTGATTTTTCGATTTCATCGACTTCGGGTTTCAAGGTTGCAAGATCGATCGCATCTGCCATCGCGTTGTGACCCTGCATTTCCAGGCCCTGCCCCATCATGACCGCCGCCCAGCTGGTTTCCGTGAAGAGCTCGTCATCTTCTCGAAAAATCTGGCCGTTGGCGCGGAAAAGTTCGATCTTTTCTGTCAGGCTGTCGGGGATGCTCATGGTTCTGCAATAGTTCCAGAACTCGCTGTCATCCCGGCTAGTCTGACAATAGTGCAGGATTAGAAAATCGCGAATGCGTTCATACTCCTTGCCGGTCAGCCGATTATACGCATTTTGCTGAACCTCAGTGATATCGTTCAGAGATAATAGTGCAATCAGCTTGTTGATACCGGAGTTGATGAGATGGATCGACGTGGATTCGAGTGGTTCCATAAAACCGGCGGAGAGACCGATCGCGACCACATTTTTGTTCCAGAATTTTTTTCGTCTGCCTGTTACGAAGCGCAAGAAATTTGGGTCTGCTGATGGCTTGCCGGCGAGATTGTTGACCAGAATATCATGGGCCTCGTCATCATCCATATATTCATTGCAATAGACATGTCCGTTTCCGTTCCGATGTTGCAACGGAACCTGCCACTGCCATCCCGCCGAATGGGCCGTCGCGCGAGTGTAGGGTAGCGGCGGGCTGCCGTCATCGCGATTACAGGGGAGTGCGACGGCCCGGTTGCACGGCAGCCAGTGGGTCCAGTCCTCATATCCGGTTTCGAGTGCCTGCTCGATCAACAGGCCGCGAAAGCCCGAACAATCGATGAAAAGGTCACCGGATATGGTTTCGCCATTGTCCATGGTGACGGATTCCACAAACCCGCTATTGCCATCCAGAGCAACATCGGAAACCTTGCCCTCTAGCCGTGTGACCCCGCGCTTTTCAGCATAGCCACGAAGGAACTGAGCGTAGCGGCCAGCGTCAATGTGATAGGCATAGTTGATGGGCGGCAGATCTTCACGCTGTTGCTCGGGGGTGCGGGCAAAGCGTCCGAAATAGGCAGCCATGGTTTCCGGATTGAAAACCTGTATTGGTCGTTTGTCACCTGCTTCGCGGATCCGGTGCCAGATATGGTGGAAGTTCAAGCCTTCGATCTGATAGCCATAATTGCCGAAAGGGTGGATATAGCTGTCGCCTACTTGTCCCCAGTTCACAAATTGGATGCCGAGTTTGAACGTGCCCTGGATAGCGCTGAGCATTTCGCGTTCGTCGATTTCGAGGAGCCGGTTAAATTCGACGATCGGCGGGATTGTCGCCTCGCCAACGCCCACTGTTCCGATTTGTTCTGATTCCACCAATGTGATGGAAACCTTGTTGGCCTGGTTTAATTTCGATAATGCAGCCGCTGCCATCCAGCCGGCAGTACCGCCACCGACGATCACGATCTTGTTAATTGGCATTCCACCGCTCCCCTGCGCATTTATTATCTTTTATTCGAGCTATCGCAACTTGAACTCGATGGATAGTGATTGCTTCACTAGCATGCGCAGGTCTATCACAATGAATATCAATTGTGAACGTTCATTTTTATGATTGTGAACGCTCACAATTTCATATAGAGC
The DNA here is from genome assembly GCF_900149705.1 of Sphingorhabdus sp. Alg231-15. NCBI lineage: Bacteria > Pseudomonadati > Pseudomonadota > Alphaproteobacteria > Sphingomonadales > Sphingorhabdaceae > Sphingorhabdus > Sphingorhabdus sp. Alg231-15. The sequence continues at coordinate 2,556,739 of NZ_LT703001.1, forward strand.
GTGCAACATAATAAGCGCGAATCACGGAATTCGGGTAGATTTGTTGAAAAAGGGGAGGGTCGCTTGACCAACGAAAACGATATTTGGGGTATATTCCGGGCCAATCGCATGAAAATGCTTGGCGCGGCGTCGTCGATGGCAATGGGTATGGCAATGAGTAATGTTGCCTATGCACAAACAAGTGAACAACTTGTGCCTGCCGAGGAGTCCTCAGAAGCCGAGGTGGTAGATGATGAAAATACCATCGTCGTTACCGGATTTAGAGCGGCATTAAACGATGCCCAGGAGATCAAGCGTAAATCTGATACGTTTGTTGATGTTATATCGGCAGAAGATATCGGTGCTCTTCCGGATCGATCTGTAGCCGAGTCTTTGCAACGTGTACCTGGCGTCAATATCGGGCGCTTTGAAAAAGCCTCTGATCCCGATCGCTTCTCGGTCGAAGGAACCGGCGTTATCATTCGCGGCCTTCCTTATGTTCGCTCCGAACTGAATGGTCGGGAAATTTTCTCGGCAACAGGCGGACGCGTGCTAAGCTTTAATGATGTCTCTCCTGAGTTGCTCGGTCGTGTCGAGGTTTTCAAAAACGTCACATCGGATATGGTCGAGGGCGCAATCGCCGGTACCGTCAATCTGGTCACCCGCAAACCTCTGGATACCAATGGCTTCAAAATCGCAGGAACCATTGGCGCCAACTATGGTGATCTTCGTGAAAAATGGTCACCCGAATTTTCGGGTTTGGTTTCCAACAGCTGGAACACAGACGCGGGTAGTTTTGGTATCCAGCTCGGCTATGCCTATTCGGAACTGAAGAGCCGGACCGATGCTTCTCAGGTTGCGGATCCATGCTATCGCCTCGACACGTTCGACCAGCCCTGCTTGCGCGCAGTTACTGTCGGGTCGGGCGGTTTCGTTGGTGATCCAAATTTTGATGCCGCAAATTTCCCGCCGGCAAATACCTTGGTCGTGCCCAAAGGTGCAGGGGTTCGCACGACGGACCTGGACCGCTCCCGCGAAGCATTTTCGGCGGTTGGTCAATATGAAAGCGTCGATGGTCGTTTTGTTGCGACAGTGGAATGGCTGCGCTCTGAAACGAGTTTCGAGACCGAGGAATATGCTCTGATTGCCCGCGTTGATGATGATGGATTGTTCCCGGTGCCAGCCGCTGGTAGCACATGGCAGTTTGATCATAACGGGGTGTTCGAAAGTGGTGTCCTGACGCAGCGTCCGGGCGACGCTTATGCGACGCCATTTGGTCGCGGCGGTATTCCGGTGGACTCTCTCCGCTTCCTGCGGGGCCTTGATTCGACCACCGAAGATATTTCGCTGGATCTGAAATTTGAGGCCACTGATCGCTTGCGGTTCAATTTTGAAGCGCAGCATATCAGTTCGGACCTTGAGCGAAACTCAGTATTCGGTGCGCTGAGTACCTTCGCGAATTTGGATCTCGACCTGACAGGCAAAACGCCGCAAGTTGCATTTCTAGCACCACCGGGATCACCTGCTGACTATTTTTCATCCGGCTTGAATACCTATTATTGGTTTGGCCTCGACAGCCGCGAGAAGAACGAGGGCAATCTGGACAGCCTGCGTTTCGATGCTGAATATGACATCAGCGACGAGGGCTTTTTCAAGAGTGCCCGCTTCGGCGCGCGCTGGGCTGATCGCGATCGTACCACGCGCAATACGGATTTCAGCACCTGGGGCAACCTGTCGGCGCCTTGGGCCGGTCGTGCGGGCTGTGCCCCGTGGGGTGAAGGTCCCGGATGCGGCGCAAGCGGTCCAGGGCCTTTCGGCAACGGGTTCATCCCGGGCCGCTTTTATACCGGGCTGCCAGGTCAGGAATTTGCCATTGCTGGTGGTGCCTTTACCGACGAATTCCCGGACTACTCACAATATCGCAATCCATTTGCCAATGGTTTCCAACGCGGTAATGCGCAAACGCCAATTGAAAATGGTTCGGCTTGGTTTTTCGGTGGTGATGACTTCCTCGCAGAATATCTCGACGGAATCACTGACGAACAATTTGCGGAAATTCAGGAATTTGGCCAATCGCCAGAGCGTTTCAACTACGGCGTAAATGGCCGCTCTCGCCCTGATCCACTGACCGGTGATCTAATCGCATGCGATATCGAAGGCGTCTTTTGCCCCGGTGAGGTGTCAACTGTTTCAGAGGTCACGAAGGCAGCTTATGCCCGTGTTGATTTCGGCCATGAGTTTGATGGTGGTGTAAGTATTGAGGGCAATATTGGCTTGAGATATGTTGAAACCGAGGTGACCAGCGGTGGTCGGGTCGGCTTCCCGGATGCTGCTCGCTTCGATGACCCAGCCAACGGTTTCGGGAATGGCGATGGTGTTGTGCAGGTGGCTGAAATCAACGCCAATTGCGCGGGACCACCGATCCCAGGCATTGATCGAGGATATTGCGACCTGTCCGATGCGCGCAAATCAGAATTTGCAGCGGTCCATACAGGTGAAATTCTGGTCGACAATCGCAAAATCCGTTTCGACAATTGGCTGCCGAGTTTTAACGCGAAGCTAGACGTCGGCGACGGACTATTGTTCCGTGTCGCGGTTTCAAAAGGTCTATCAAGGCCGGACTTGCAGTTGTTCCGCGCAGGCGGAGGTATTGCGGACAATACCAATGCGCTTTTACAAGCGGGCACTCTTGAATCAGGTCCGTTATTTGCGCTTTCCACTGGTAACCGCAATTTGCGCCCGGTCACGTCTTGGAATTATGATCTATCGGCGGAATGGTATTTCGATGATGTTGGGTCACTCACATTCTCGGTATTCCTGAAGGACATTAAGGGAATTGTGAACACCGGTTTCGAGACCGTCAATTACACCGGCGACAGCGGTGTTTCGACGGACGTGCAGGTCAAGGGTCCGGTAAACGACCAAGGCGGAACCCTGAAAGGTTTCGAGGTCACTCACCAACAGACCTATGACTTCCTGCCGGGATTGTTGAGCGGGTTAGGAACACAGGTCACGTACACCTATGTGGATGGCAATGACTTCTCGAACCCGAATCTGGCCAATCCGGGTGAAGCATCGGTAACCACGGGTGGCGATGAGTTGGGCGGCGGTTCATTCGCTTTCCTGCAACCGCTGGCAGGGCTTTCGAAGCATACCGTCAACGCGACGATATTCTATGAAAAAGGACCTTTGGCGATGCGGGCGGCCTATAACTGGCGCTCTTCATTCCTGGTCACGCCGCGCGATGACATTTTCCCATTCTCGCCAATTTGGCAGGAATCAACGGGTCAGCTGGACGCGTCAATTTTCTACAGCTTAACCGATCAAATCAAGTTGGGCGTTCAGGCCGTGAACTTGCTGGATGAGGTGACCCGGACATCCCAGGTCGTCAATTTCGACGGGCTTAGAGTTCCGCGATCGGCATTCAGAAATGACCGTCGATTTACTTTTCTGGCGCGCTTCGACTTCTAGGGGGAAAGCGAACGTGCTTAGTGTAAAGCGGGCTCTTGCTTTTTTGGCAGGGGCCCGTTTTCTTGTTACCGATATGCAGAGATTCAAATGATGCGATTCTGTCTTAAATTTGTCCCACTGGCTCTCCTCACCGCTGGTTGTGCGGCCGATGATGCTGTTGATGCATTCACTAGCCCGAGCGATATGGAGGGTTGGGACCTGATTTGGTCAGACGAATTTGACGGATCATCGATTGATGGCTCCATATGGGGGTTCGACATCGATTGCTGGGGCGGCGGTAACAATGAACGGCAATGCTATACTGACAATATCAAAAATGCATCGCTTGAAGACGGTAAATTGGTCATTACCGCGCATAAAGAGGAATCGGCCGGCCCGGCTTTGCCAACCCATCTTCGAAAAACTGCCGAAGACCGGAAGGCGATAAACACGAAACCATTTACGTCGGCGCGGCTCACAACCAAAGACAAGGCTTCATGGCGCTATGGCCGGATAGATGTGCGAGCGAAACTGCCGCAAGGTCAAGGAACGTGGCCAGCCATTTGGATGCTGCCGGAAGATAATGACTATGGCAGCTGGGCCGCATCGGGCGAAATCGATATCATGGAAGCCGTCAATTTGGGCATAGCCTGTAAAGAATGCCCGGGCGGGCTTGAAAATACGATTATGGCAGCATTGCATTTTGGCGGGCTCTGGCCCGACAACAAAAAGGCGGATACGGAAGTGCCTTTGCCCGGCTCACTGGATGATTTCCACACCTATACTATTGTCTGGAGCGAAGGCAGGTTCGACTGGCTCGTCAACGGTCGCCATATTGCCACCAAGACAGCAGAAGACTGGTTTACCACCGCCTCTGACGATCCCCATGCCCCGTTTGACAAGCCTTTTCACTTGATCCTCAATCTTGCCATAGGTGGCAGACTGTCCGAAGATCGGGGAGCTGGCGGTGTTTCTGAAGATGGTTTTCCCAAGCGATTTGAAGTGGACTTCGTCCGGGTCTGGCAATGTACCGAACGACCTGTTAACCCACATAACTGTATCGATTCAGGGGAATAATCAGGAATGGCACGGCTACGTCAGGCGGTTACAATCAAGCATGTCGCGGCTGATGCGGGGGTATCCCTGCAGACCGTTAGTCGGGTCATAAATGATGAACCGAATGTGCGCCCGGCAATGAAGAACAAGGTCCAGGCGTCGATAGACAAACTTGGTTATGTTCCATCCATTGCTGCCCAAAGGATGAGCGGGTCCAGATCGTATCTGATACTGGCCCTGAATGACCGGGAACGGACTATCGCTGATTGGCAAGCCCGGCAGGGAAGCGACTGGGTTGACCAGATGTTGCTCGGCGGAATGCTTAAATGCGCAGAACTTGGCTATCGGCTCATTCTGGAACTGGTGGACACCCGCAACGAACATGTCGAGCGCGAACTCAAGGCCGCCATTGCCGCCTTGCAGCCGGATGGTGTAATTTTAACGCCTCCCCATTCTGACAATCCGCTCATTACCGAGCTGCTCAGCACGCATAATATTCCCTTTGCCCAAATCGGCTCGGCCGAACGTGGCGGCGGCATTCCACTCAAAATGGGTGATGAAGGCGCTGCGGAAATGGCGACACGATTTTTGATCAATCTAGGGCACAAGCAGATTGGCTTTGTCACTGGCCCTGGCAGTTACAAATTAAGCAGCTGGCGCAAAAACGGTTGGAAAAATGAAATGGCGAAGGCCGGATTGTCGATCGAAGGCCTTTGTGCCGAAGGCGATTTTAGCTATGCGTCCGGGGTATCGGCAGCGCGTACATTGCTATCGCTAGAGCCCAGGCCAACAGCCATCTTGGCCAGCAATGACCATATGGCCATTGCCGCCATGGAACATGCCCATGAAATTGGCCTTTCGGTGCCAGAAGATCTCTCAATAGTGAGTTTCGATAACAGCCCAATGACGCGATTTACACGCCCGGCGCTGACGGCGATCGATCAGCCTGTCGCCGAAACAGCATCGCGGGCCGTTGAAATGATTGTCGCCGCGAAACGGGGTGAAAAATCCGCTGCGGGTCCAACGATTGTTGAGGCTGGATTTGTCGAACGCGAGTCCACTGCACCGCCGCCAAAAGGTGGCTGACGCACATTCTCCAAAGCTGCAAAGCTATCGCTTTATGTTGCTCTATGCTCTGGCTGCAGCCGGAGGAGCAATAGCTTATGTGCCATTTTTGACGATCGTTCTGCCTGCGCGTGTCACAGTATTTGCAGGTTATAATGATGTGGAATGGCTGGCCTATATCAGCTTTGCTGGCGCTATTTCAGCTAGCATTGGAAATATCGTTTTCGGTTGGTTGAGCGATATAACGAAGAACCGTCGTGGTTGGACGTTTTGCGGTCTGTTTTCATCCTGTATATTGCTCGTTTTGTTCAATTGGACCGAGCAGCTGGAAGCGCTGATCGGACTGATGCTACTATGGCAACTCGCGCTTAACATGATGCTGGCTCCACTTGGTGCTTGGGCGGGTGATTGTGTGCCAGACCATCAGAAAGGATTGCTCGGAGGACTGCTCGCTTTCTCACCAGCATTGGGCGCCATGTCTGGGGCCATCGTAACCATCCCGGGATTGGCAAGTGACGAAGCGCGACTGTGGCTTTTGGCAGGATTGGTCTGTGTCTGCGTATTGCCGGTTCTGTTCTTTGCGAAACCTGTGCATTTTGCCGAACTCCATCGCAAGCCGGAGGATGAGGACAGAAACATTGGGTCTGATGGTGTCCAAACCCGTGTGCTTATGCGTATGTGGTCTGCGCGGTTGCTGCTGCAAATTTCGCAGGCGGCTCTGTTTTCATACTTACTCTACTGGTTTCGTTCGATTGACTCGGACATGGGCGAGAGCAGTACCGCGCAGGTATTGAGCTTTGTTCTGATAATATCCATCCCGGTCGCGATGGTCATGGGCCGATGGACGGACTTGAAGAGCCGTCCCATATTTCCTTTGGTTTTGTGCGCCGGTTTTGCCGCTGCCGGGCTGGTGGGTATGGCGCTCTCATCGTCTTTGGCTGCGGCGGTCGGCAGTTATGTTATCTTCGGTCTCGCCACAGCGGTATTTCTCGCACTCCATACCAGTCAGACCCTGCGCGTGCTGCCAAAGCCAGAGCGACGCGGCCGCGATTTGGGGATTTTTAACCTGACCAACACGGCGCCATCGCTCATCATGCCATGGATCGTATTGGCCATGGTTCCAGTCTTTGGATTCCCAGCAATGTTGCTACTATTTGCCGGCCTCGCACTTCTTTCTTGTATTCTATTGGCGACCCTTCCCGAGGCTAGATAATCCCTTGCATTTAGTCCCCGGACTAGATAACAATTGTGAACGTTCACAGAGATTCGGGGGAGGCTTGGAAGTGCGCAAGCAAATAATCACAATGGCGAGCATCGTTATGCTGGCTGCATGCGTTCAAAATCAATCTGAAGACGCCGTTTCGGGATCGGTTGCGGCAGCGGAAAACTGGCCGAAAGCCAAGAGCCCCGAAGCACTCAGCGATGCTGAAACGGAAAAGCGGATTGATGGCTTGCTCGCACAAATGACGATCGAGCAAAAAGTCGGTCAACTTATCCAGGCTGATATCGGCACGATTGAACCGGAGGACTTGCTTACCTATCCGCTGGGGTCTTTGCTGGCCGGGGGAAATAGCGGTCCTTATGGGAACGAACGCGGGTCGGCCGAAGATTGGGATCGGATGGTGCGGGAATTTCGAGCCGCGTCGTTGCAATATGGCAAGGGCGATGTGGCCATCCCGATTATTTTCGGTGTTGATGCGGTTCATGGGCACAACAACGTCCCGGGCGCGACAATATTTCCACATAATATTGGACTGGGAGCCGCGCGCGATGTGGACCTCATCCGTCGCATCGGAGCTGTGACTGCAAAAGAAATTGCCGCTAGCGGCATAGAATGGACCTTCGCTCCCACATTGGCCGTTCCGCAGGACCAGCGGTGGGGCCGGACATATGAAGGCTATTCGTCCGATCCGGCCATCGTCGCCGAATATGCAAGCGCGATGGTCTATGGATTGCAAGGCCAGCTGGCGAATGGCCAGCCTTTGCAAGCGGGAAAAGTCGCGTCAACAGCAAAGCATTTTCTGGCCGATGGCGGTACCCTGAATGGTAAGGATCAAGGCGATGCGGTTATTGATGAGGCCGAACTGGTCGAAATTCATGCTGCCGGATATCCGCCGGCCATAGAAGCGGGCGCGTTGACCGCAATGGCCAGTTTTTCTAGCTGGAACGGCGTCAAAAACCACGGCAATAAATCGCTTCTAACCGATGCTTTGAAAGACCGAATGGGATTTGAAGGATTTGTCGTCGGGGATTGGAATGGCCACGGTCAAGTGGACGGTTGTACGGTGACGAATTGCCCGCAGGCTATCAATGCTGGGCTCGACATGTTCATGGCCCCCGATAGCTGGAAAGAGCTTTACAAAAACACGCTTCAAGATGCGCAAGATGGGACTATCCCAATGGAACGGATCGATGACGCTGTGCGCCGCATTTTGCGTGTGAAAATAAAGCTGGGTCTGCTTGATGATCCGATGCGGGATCGCAGCAGCTATTCCGACATTGGCGCGTCAGACCATCTGGCCTTGGCCCGTGAAGCCGTCGCAAAATCGCTTGTATTGCTCAAGAATAACGGGTCGATTTTACCTATACGGCCAGGGACGAATGTGTTGGTGGCTGGACCCGGCGCAGATAGTCTCGCGATGCAATCCGGTGGCTGGACGATAAGCTGGCAAGGCGCAGATGTTACGCGATCCGATTTTCCCAATGGACGAACGATCTGGCAAGGGCTTTCTGATGCCATCCGTGCAGCTGGTGGAAGCGCTGAATTATCAGCCGATGGGGATTATGTAAGCAAACCAGACGTCGCGATCGTCGTGTTTGGTGAACAACCTTATGCAGAGTTCCAGGGAGACGTCACAACCCTTGATTACCAACCTTCCGGAGCCAAGGATTTGGCGCTCCTAAAGAAGCTAAAAAGTCAGGGCATCCCTGTGGTTTCTGTTTTTCTTTCCGGCCGGGCCATGTTCACTAGCCCAGAGATTAATGCTTCGGACGCATTCGTAGCCGCTTGGCTTCCCGGGACCCAGGGTGACGGTCTGGCCGATGTCATGGTCGCGCAGCAAAACGGTAAATCATCACGTGACTTTAACGGAAAACTGCCATTCCATTGGCCGGTTGATGCCAACTCGCCGATTGAAAAACCGCTTTTCAAGCGCGGCTATGGCCTGAGTTATGGAAGTTCTGCCACTCTATCCCCTTTGTCAGAAGATCCGGGCATCGACCTTGAAAAGGCAATGAACGCAGCTGATTTCTTTTCGAATGGGCGCGCTCAGAAACCTTGGACGCTTTACATCTCTGATTTGGGCGGAAAACGACCGGTTGCAAGCGGTTCGGCCGAAAGCCCATCTGGCTTGCTTTCTGTCCGATCCATCGACGTTGCGGCTCAAGAAGATGGCAAGGCGTTCGTTTGGACGGGGGCAGGCTCGGTCAGCATCGAAGGACCAATGGCTAACATGACCGACCAATATCAAAAGTCTTTGGCCCTCGCGATAGACATGCGGGTGGATGCAAAGGGCGTAGGCGGCGCTGTGCTGGCTTTTCATAACAGCCGAATGTCGCTGACGCGATGGTTTCGACAAGCCGAAATCGGCAAAGTTCGGAGCCTCCAAATCCCGCTACGATGCCTTGGAACAGCTGAAAGTGATTTTGAAAGCGTCGGGAACGCCTTCCGGTTGGAAGGAGAAGCGGGTTTGGCGGTGACTTTATTGAGCGCGACGATCGATGAAGCCGACGAACCAACACCGTGTCCGGCATTGTTGGATTGAAATGACCCAGTTCGACTTTCTCAGGAGTGCAGGAGGATAAATTCATGGCAACTGTCCATAAGATCGCATCAGCAACCAATGTGCGTCCCATCGAAAAAAAGCGGGCGCGTAATCAAAAGGCTGTGAACGAGGGATCGGCCCCGGTCTTGAACAGCGCTCCCAAAAAGGCGGTGACTTCGATTGACGTAGCGAAGAAAGTCGGATGTGCCCCTACGACGGTTTCGCGTGCTTTGCGTGGCAGCTCTCAGGTCAGTGATTTTCTGCGGGACAAGATAATCCGTATCTCCGAAGAGATGAATTATCATCCCAATACAGCAGCATCGAGCCTGCGAAAAAGCGCGTTCAAGAATATTGCAATTATCGCCGGCGACAAGTTGACGGGTATAAGAAATACATCGGCAAACCGCATATTCCGCGTTTTGGAAGCGTTACGGGAAAATGCCCAACGTCATGGGTATACCGTATCGCTCCATATAGTTGACGATGATGATTTCAGAAACTCAAAAAGCCTTCCAGACTATTGTGATGCCGCGCTTCATCTCGACTATGATATGAGCCTCGATAACGAGCGGTTCGGTGTTGGAGCCAAAGCCAATAAGGTCGCTTCACTCAGCAGTTTTGCGGAATTGAAAGGCGCGACAATCGCATCCCTGAGAAACCATGATATCGCAGAATATGCGAAACAATCGATCGATAAAATATGCCTGTGTTTGGGACGCAAGGACGAGTAGAAATAGCGAGAGTTGGCAACCTAGATTTCCAACGTCCGCTTTTTTCGCCCAAAGCAGCCGGCAGCGGACAGTCCGCTGCCGGCCCAGTTCCAGACTTAACAAAAATAAGACTATCGCCGCCCTGACGCCCGCTATGTCCCGAAAGCGTAGGTCTGTTGATCAATCCGCCCAGACTTCCAGGTGGTTCTTCCGTTCAACTCTGCGGCTGGTTTTCAGGTCGAGAATTGGTTCGAGGCCGGTTTCGGCAAAAAGCGCACGAACGGACTGTTGATCTGGCCCGTCCAGGCCCTCGATCCAGTCAGTCAGGCGCTGGAGCAGGAAGAAACGATAGGGCATTACCGCTGTCGTGATCTCATGTCCGCGCCAGTTAAAACTGGTCATGCCGATTCCCCGGCCAAGTCGCATTTTGCTGGGATCGACTTCCGAATTTTTCTCCAGCCAATCATTGGCGAACTCAACATGGGCCGTAATTTCGCCAAGATATTCCTCTGCGACAAAATACATCAGTGATTTCAGCGTGTCGGAAATCTCGTCATCAGCGAACAGCTTGTCGCCAACCCGCTCCGCCTCTTCGTCGATAAATATCTCCGGCATGTTCATCCGTTCTGTCCAGCGGAACACCCTTGGAGCGGTCGTTTGCATCAGGTGGAGCGGCTTGGGATCGCGTGCCAGGTGTGGATAGAGCGGTCCGAACAACCCAAAATCGCCGATGGTTGCATGACCACCAAGCAGAAAGGGTGTCTGCTGCAAATGTGCGTTATAGCGACCGAGAAAATCGGCATAGCTTTCTTCCACCGTCGTGAAGGTTTCTGGCGTCACGCCAAAGGCCACCGCCGCTTTGCGCATACGTCCACTGGCATGATCAAAGACAGCTTTTTGCGCTTCGGGATCAAGGCCATTGGGCAGGACATCGCGAAATACATCGCGGATAAACGGCAAGTTCACATCATCAAAATTCCAGCGATAGTGCATCGCGGGGCGCAACAAGCCCTCACCGCCAAACAGCTCGAACAGATGTGCCACTGCGCGCATGACCGGCGTTTGCGGATAGATGGATTTTACACTCGCGCCATTGGCTTCAAAATGATCGAGAATGACCGTGCCATCCTGAATCAATTCTCCTTCCGGTGTTTCGACAACCGGAATGATCCAGCGACCAACTTTGGGCACAATCTGCTCGGTAAACCGCCTGCTGCCTGCCTTGTGCTCTACAAACGGGATATGATTCTGCCGCATATAGGCGCGCACCTTACCGGTGTAGAGTGAACCGGCCATGCCATAGAGAATATGGGGTGTGGTCATTGATGCAATTCTTTCGATTGAGTGAGATTAGAAGCGATAATCACCATTGTTGATACGGTCATGCTGGTCGGCGCCGAGTTTGATGAAGTTCTGTTGTCCTGGCTCAAGGAACCAAATCTGATCGTCAACCGCCTCAATATCAAAGCCTTCCTTCACCAGCTCGACCTTGCGGAATTTGAACGTGCCAGTGGTCTCTGCTTCCGGCTGAATACGAATGAACAGCGGTACTGCGTAGACGGGAAGATGCGCCGCCAAATGTTCGCGCAGCCCGCCAATATCAAATCCATCGCCTACGGTAATGGCAGCCATGCCCGCACGTCCTTCTGTTTCAGGAACCTCCACGCCGTAAACATTGGCGAGATCAATTGCTGGATATTTGGAAAGCGCGTCGCATACTTCATTTGTTGCAACATTCTCGCCTTTCCAGCGAAATGTGTCGCCAATGCGGTCAACAAAATAGACGTAACCTTCAGCATCGCGGCGCATCAGGTCGCCAGTCCGAAACCAGCGGTCGCCTGGTTCAAACACGTCAGTGAGAATTTTGGACTCGGTGGCCTTCTTTTCATGATAGCCGGAAAATGACTCGCGCCCGCTGGTTCCAATTCGCCCGAGCGCTTCTCCGGGTTCGTCAACACCTGCCTTGATGCAAAATCCGTTTCCATCGCGGATAGGCTGTTCCTCGACGACATCAAATTTCACAAGAGCAACGCCCATCTTCTTTTCAATCCATTTGGGCATCTGGCCAACAGCCCCAATTTTTCCATCAAAATTGACGAACGCGACATTACCTTCCGTTGAGCCATAAATCTCGTGCATGGTTGGAATCTCGAACCGATCAATGAAGGATCGCCATACGTCACCACGCAAACCGTTGCCAAAACCGGCACGCATTTGGTGACTGGTCTCTTTGGGATGCGGGTCAGCATTGATCAAATAGCGGCAGAGCTCACCAATATAGACGAACAAACTCGCTTCATTGTCAGTCGCGTCATCCCAAAAAGCGGAGGCGGAAAATTTACGCCGCAATATAACAGTCGCGCCCACGTAAAGCGGGCCGGTAATGCCCATGCCTCCGCCGGTAATATGATAGAGCGGGAGAACATTATAGACGCGGTCTCCGGCTTTAACTCCGCTTAACGCAATCGCTGTACGCGATGTCCCGCGGATGCGCATTTGCGTGATTTTGGCCGCTTTCGGCAGACCGGTGGTGCCCGATGTATAGATATAGAGACAAGTGTCTGATCCGCGAATATGCGAACGAATTGCAGGATCGGGGCGATCTTGGCTATGTTTTGCAAGCTGGGCTTGCAGGTCCTCTCCTGTTTTGCCGTCAAAGTTCCAGATCACTATGTCATCAGCAAGCGTATCCCTTATGGCTTCAGCTCGCTGGGCCTGAACGCCGGCTGCAATGATTGCATTGCTGTTCACAATATCGATGCAATGTTTGAGCCCGGCGCCTTCCAGATTGGTATTGATCAGTGCGGTAATCACACCAATTTTTGAAAGACCGAACCAGATCGCCACAAAGTCGGGACAATTTTCCATGATTAGCGCAACGGTGTCGCCAGATTTAAAACCTTGCTCGATGGCCCAGTTAGCAATCTGGTTAGCGCGCCCATCAAAAGCGCGATAAGTTAGAGTTTGTCCTTCAAAGACGAAAACGGCGGAATCGGGGGATCGATCGACGGTGGCTTCAAACTCATCGGCCATTGTTACAGGCGAGTCCGGTTGCAAATCCTTTATGCTGCGTAGAACACTGGAAATGCGTCTCGCAAATGCAAAGTTTCTCTTGAGGGTTTTCAGCATTTTTCGATCTCCAGAATTTTCATAGAAGAAACTGTTTAGCGTCATCTGTGGGAATTATGAGAGGAAATATTATATTGACACTATGTGTGTCATATTGGATTAGAAGGGTCAAGAGAATCCCAACCACAAGGCTCGCCATGAAAAAGAAACTGCTCACTATCTTCGGCTTGTTAGCCCTGACCATCGTCATATTGGCAATGGCTGCTCCATCGATCGTCCACGCGCTGGGCTTACATCCCGACTATGATGGACCGAGTTACAAGTTGCCTGGGAAAAAGGCGCTGATCATCGCAACCAATCACGGCGTGCTCAACAAGCCGGGTGAGACAACGGGCGATCCAACCGGAGTCATGGCATCGGAGTTTACCCATCCCTATTATGGATTTCTTGACGCCGGGATGGATGTCGATATTGCCAGTATCAAGGGTGGTGTGATTCCCGTTGATCCGCAGACCCTCAGCCGGATGGCCATCACGCCGGAGGATAAACGCTATCTCGAAGACCCGGTTCTACGGGGCAAGATCAAGAACAGTATCAAGATTGATGACCTCGATTTCACGCAATATGACGCAATCTTCATATCGGGCGGCTGGGGCGCTGCTTATGATCTCGGCTATTCTGAAAAGCTGGGAGAGAAAATCAGCGATGCCTATTTTGCCAAGAGGCCAATTATCGGTTCGGTATGTCACGGCGCATTAGGCTTAATCAACGCCAAGGATGAGGATGGAAAACCAATCATCGCTGGCAGAAAAGCTACGGGTGTCAGTGATAAACAGATCAAAGAACTGGGCGTAAGCATGACCCCGATGCATCCGGAAACGGAGCTTCGCAAAGCGGGTGCGCTCTATGAAAGCAGCACCGCCTTTCGCGACATGTTTGCAACCCATGTTGTGATCGATGACGAGAAACGTTTTGTGACTGGGCAAAACCAGAATAGCGGCCATGTCACAGCCCATAAGATGATGGAGATTATTTCCAAACTGCCTGCCGCCCCGGCATCGAAAGATGAGGAAACTACAGAATGAAAAAGGCGCTGCGTACCGTACTTTGGGTGCTGACCGGACTGATTGCCCTCAATTTTCTCGTCATGGGCCTGCGGTGGGCAGTTGCGCCATCTGGTGCGGCGGAAGCCCTGAACATGTCCCTGTTCAACGGCGCGGCGCTTAGCAGCCAGATTGGCGATGTCGGTGGTTTGTTTCTTTGTATGGGACTATTTGTCTTGTTTGGCATGGTCACGAAAAAGCGCGAGTGGTTCCTCGCCACATCGTTGCTGGTCTATGCGATCGCGATCTTCCGCATATTGGCCTGGCTGTTTCATGGCGCGTCTCTGGTGATACCGTTGATCGTGCCGGAAATTGTCATCGGCACCTTACTTTTGATTGCATCCAAAAAACTGACCGCTGATCAATCGCAAAAGCCAGAATGAAAAAGCGCACTTTCATTCTATTCCGCACCGCTCTCGCCAGTGTGCTTTTGATTGCTTTTAGCAATGCAGCCAGCGCCCAATCTTCCCGGCCCAATATTGTTTTCATCCTCGCCGATGATTTGGGTTTTACCGATACCGCGCCCTATGGCAGCGAGATCAACACGCCGACCATATCTGCGCTGGCGGCCAAGGGCTTGCGCTTTTCCAACTATCACACCGCAGGCAGCTGCGCGCCCTCGCGTGCGATGCTGCTGACCGGTGTGGATAGTCATCGGGCGGGGGTTCCGAATATCCCTGAAATGCTCCCGCCCGAGCAGACACAATACTCCCATTATCGCGGCGTTTTGGGCCGCAATGTCGTGACCATCGCGACGCTTTTGCAGGATCAGGGCTATCACACCTATATCGCCGGCAAATGGCATCTCGGGATGACGCCCGATTTGCTGCCCAGCGCGCGCGGCTTTGAGCGCAGCTTCATCATGGCCGATTCCGGCGCGGATAATTGGGAGCAGAAACCCTATCTGCCAATTTATAAGCAGGCCAACTGGTTCGCCGATGGCAAGCGGACCACGCTCCCCGATGATTTCTATTCCTCGCGATTTCTGATCGACAAGACCATAGAATTTATCGATGAAAATGCGGGCGATGGCGCACCGTTTCTGGCCTATGTCCCATTTCAGGCGGTGCACTTGCCAGTGCAGGCGCCGCAGGAGTTTATTGACCGTTATATGGATACTTATGACGGCGGCTGGGATGAACTCAGGCGGCAGCGCTATCTGAGGGCGGTGGAACTTGGCTTGGTTCCCAAAAACAGCGCGATGGTTGATATGCAAACCACTGCGGATTGGGACAAGCTCACGCCAAAGCAGAAAAAATACCAGGCCAAACGCATGGCGGTCTATGCGGCGATGGTCGAGGCTATGGATTTTCACATCGGCCGTCTAATCGCGCATCTCAAAAGCATTGGTGAATATGAGAATACGATATTTGTTTTCACCTCAGACAACGGTGCGGAACCCAGCGGTCCTGCCGACCCCGATACGGCGCTGACTCGATTTGCGCTTACGCGGCAGGACTATAAAAATGACTATGAAACACTCGGCCTGAAAGGCAGTTTCAACAGCATCGGTCCCAGCTTCGCAAGCGCTGCCGCTTCGCCTTTGTCCTACTACAAATTCTATTCCGGCGAAGGCGGTATGCGCGTGCCGCTGATCATTGCCGGTGAGGTCCTGCCATCGCAATCTGCTATGACCAGTGCCTTCGCTTTTGCCACCGATATCGCGCCCACCATCCTCGAGCTGGCCGGTGCGGAGAAACCTCTGCCAAGATTTGGTGCCTTGCGTTATGGAGGCCGGGAAGTGGAGGCCATGACCGGGCGCAGCCTTGTCCCGCTGATCAACGGTGAACAAGACCGCATATACGAGCCGGATGAACCGATTGGCTATGAACTGGGCGGAAACAGTGCGCTGTTTCAAGGGGATTACAAGATTGTCCTCAACCGGGGCCCGGTAGGCGATGGACAATGGTATCTCTACAACATTGTGGACGATCCCGGTGAAACGCGGGATCTGTCAAAAAGCGAGCCGAAGCGCTTTCAGAAAATGCTTAATGCCTATGTCCGGTACACGAAAGAAAATGGTGTGCTTCCTGTTCCAAAGGGCTTCAATGCGCAGCAGCAAGTCGCTCTCAACGGACTGCGCGAACAGGCGGGGCCTGCGATCCTGATCAGCATTCTCTTGTTACTGTTTGTATCGCCATTCGTCCTTTACGCACGCGCAAGACGCAAACAATGAACAACATGGGAACTTGATATGAAAAAATGGATGCTCCGCATTTCAGGCACTTTGCTGCTGCTCTTTCTGTTCCTGTTCTGGCTTGCTTTTTTCTCACCGAGGCCACCGCTTACAACTGATCCGGAAACATTGGCGGGGGACGGCAGCACCATCAACTATTGCGAAATGCCCGAACTCGATGGCAGCGGGAAAATGGCGGCGGACATCGCCAAAGGGAATACACCGGGCTGTGCCTATGATCATTTCCCGCTTCCCATATTGGCCGAATGTACCGAGCCCCTTGTCGAGGGTGCGGACGATATGCGCGGACTGTGGATTGGTACAGGTGGCGGCGAAAATGCCAAGATCGGCCATCTTGAGCGCGTCGAGCAATGCGGCGACCGGACGGTCATAACCGCTGCCGGGATCATTCAC
The DNA here is from genome assembly GCF_900149705.1 of Sphingorhabdus sp. Alg231-15. NCBI lineage: Bacteria > Pseudomonadati > Pseudomonadota > Alphaproteobacteria > Sphingomonadales > Sphingorhabdaceae > Sphingorhabdus > Sphingorhabdus sp. Alg231-15. Next base: position 2,573,525 of record NZ_LT703001.1, read on the forward strand.
GATGCTGGAACCAACAAGACCGGCGGGCTAAATTCCAACGATACCGAAGGCTCGGTGCTCTTTACCCTAGGTGGTAAAGAATATTGCAACCGCACCTCTGCCAGCATGAAATGGCGCGATGGCAAGCTGGATTTCAATGTCTTCGGATGGGGACCGGTCGTTGTGCGCCGCTACCTGGATGGCAAGCAACTGGTGTGGGAATATGCCGATGGTTCGGTGACAAAAATGAACCGGCTTTGCAAATTGCCAGAGGAACATAAAACTCCCAAGCCAAGAGGCCCGCGCTATTCGTTTTTTGGTGATTAGGTCTCTAGCCTAGGTTCCCATTGTAATCGCCTTGGCAAAGGCCGGTCTTTCAGTAATCCGCTGCACATAGGCCTTCAGGTTCGGCATATCATCGGTCACGCAGCCCAGGCGGTTGCTCATAAAAGCAGCATGGCCGAGCATGATATCCGCACCGGAGAAATTACCGATCAGATAATCCTTTCGTTCGAGGGCTTCGTCCACCGGTTTCCAAGCCTTGGTCAGCAGGCGCTTGGCCTGCTCACGCACGGTTTCGTCCTGTCGATCGGGCGGCAGCAATAATGTGTGAACCACGATGGTGTTGACCGGCGGCATCACCATGCCTTCGCAATAGTGAAACCATTGCAGGTAATAGGGGTAGTTCGGATCATCGACCGCCGGTTTCAAACCTCCGTTTTTGTGGCGCTCGAGGATATATTCGACGATCGCACCGGACTCATAAATCGACACATCGCCATCCTCTAGCACCGGAATACGCCCCAGCGGATGGCGACCGCGATGCTCATCCGATTTCAGATCCTTGGGATGAAAAGCCATGGCGTTAAGCTCATAGGGCAGTTCCAGCTCTTCAAGCAGCCAGCTGATCCGGCTGGCTCGGCTGTTCGGGGCGAAGTGCAGTTTGAGTGTCATGATATTATTTCCCTTGTGAAGCGGCGAGTTCTTTTGGAGTTACAAGGCCATCCTTGTTCGCGTCTACTCTTCCAAAGGCTGTGTCATAGGTGCCGAAGCGTTTGATCATCGACGCCCTGCCAATATCGTCGGCCGCATTGGCATCGATGAATTTTCGAAACTCGGACTTTGTCAGCTGGCCGTCTTTATCGCCATCGGCCTGACTGAAATTTTCCTGGGCGGCTTTGCTGTCTGCGGCGGCGTTTAGGGCGAGAGCCGGAGCTGCCATGGCCAGGGTAGAAATTGACACTAGAATTGAAAGACGCATAGCTACTCTCCTTTGTTGGACATGATTAGATCGCAATCATGATTCCGCGGCTTGGTGAAACATTGTTGTCAAGCATCTCCCTCCAGATCGCGGCGACTTCACTCGCACCCGATATCCTCTCGACCGCAATCTGGTCCGACACCGATTTGGCAATTTCGGCGCCGGCCTCAGAACCGCGTCGCCATATCTCGCCTGCACCCCATTCGGCATCGCGCTTGGCAATGTGTCCAGGGGCAAAGAAGAAGGTGGGCAAAGCACCCGGCAAGTTCTTGTCGCGTTTGCGCTCCGCCTCCCAGTGAGTAGCGCCGACGATACAGCTTTCAACCATGTTGTCGCCCATCAGTCGATGCAGTTCACCGGTGAGCGGGCCGTCGCCTGACATATCGATCCACGCTGATGGAAGGCTCCTGTCGATATCGTCTGCCTCGCCATAGGTCACAATCTGGTCGCAACAGCCCAGGTTTTCGACAAAGCCCACATTGCCGGACGATGTTAGACCCACAACTTTCTGGCTCACCTCTGGATCATTCTTGAGCAGGTGGGTTAGACCGAAGCCGGTCTTCGATGATACCGAACCGATAATGATCTGCTGCGCGCCGAAGAATGCGTTGTCGATCAGGTAATCGTAGAGAACAAAGGATGTGACGAAGAGCGGGAACAGAAGACAACGCTCATTTTCGAGGGATTGCAGAAATTCCGGTTCGCTCCGCGTCCGGCGATACTGATTGTAGAGCGCAGGAAGCTCGGCGCGGTGCGGCGCCTCGTCCATGAAGAAATCATCTGCCGTGCGACCGGGTTCCAGGATCACCTCGCTGGCCATCGGGAAGAAACCATATAGCCGTTCGCCTTCAGAAATGGCGTCGCTGCGTGATTCGACCACGTCCGCCATCGCCCAGCCGGGGACTTTGCCCCATGCGCCTTCGGCCGGAAAATATTTCCAATATCCGATCGCGTCACCAGAAACGGCATAGCTGACGTTATTCGCGGTCAGCCCCATCTTGTCGATGGCAACGCGGATCTGGCCGTTTTCAAGGGGTTTTTGGTCGCTTTCGACAATCCTTGTTTCGCGCAATTTGTCGCGGGTTACCCATAATTCAGTGACTTTAGTCATATCACCCGGTCTCCACTGATTTGAGGAAATTCAAGGCCTCGGCGGTATATTCTTGTGGCACATCCTCAAGCAGGAAATGGGACCCATCCTTGAGGATGACTGGTTCATGGTTCCGGGTTCCCGGAATGATTGGTCGCACACTATTGAAGCCCTGTGGGGCAACCTGGTCTTTGTCAGAGAAAAGATTGAGGAATGGCTTTTCAAGGTTTTTGAGCCTTTGCAATGCCTGCCAGTTTTCCGTCAAAATGGGATTGTCGTTGCGAGTTGGCAGCATCTGGGTGAACTGGCGGTTCCCGGTTAGATATCTTTTGTCGGGATATGGTGCTGCAAACCCTGCCACATCTGCATCGGGCATTTCGGACAGCACTAGCTTGCGCAGCGTTTTCCAATGTTCCCAGTTCTTCCGGAACCGAATATAGAGCTGAAAGCCCCGCAGCATCTTTGCGCCCTTACGTGCCATTTGTGTGATAGCCTCATCCGGGTCGCGTACAGGAAAGCCGGTGTTCGACATGATAACGCTGGCAATTCGGTCCTGATTATCGGCAATCGCGCGCAGACCGATAATCCCCCCCCAGTCATGCAGGATAAAATGGGCATTCTCCAAGTCGAGCTTTTCGAAGAGCGCTTCCTTCACCCATGCTTCGTGACGAGCGATTGTGTAGTCCCTCATCCTGGCCGGCTTGTCCGATCGCCCCATGCCGATCAGATCGATGGCAATGGCGCGGTATCCGTTCTCGGCGAGCACCGGGATCAGCTTACGCCACATATAGGACCATGTCGGATTGCCATGGATCATCACAACTGGCTGCCCATCGCGTGGCCCCTCATCGACATAAGCCAAACGCAGGGTGCTGCCTTCAAAATCCGATACATCCACGTAGTTCGCGGCGAACGGGTAGTCTGCCAGATTTTCAAAACACTCGTCTGGTGTGCGTAGAAACTCCATATCCGTTACCCTAGTTTAAGCAGCAATTTGCCGTGGTTTTTGCCATCAAAGATCATATCGAAGGCATTCGGAAAGTTTTCTATTCCCTCCACGATATGCTCACGAAATTTGATCCGACGCTCTTTCCATGCCGGAACAAGCCAATCGAGCGCTTCCGGAACGCGGTGCATATAGTCACGCATTGTAAAGCCGCGCATGGAGAGGCTGTGGGTTACAACAGTCATGAAGTTGGCCGGGCCGGCTGCGCTCGCGAAATCGCCATATTGAGAAATGCCGCCGCACACGACAATTCGGCCCTGATAATTCATCTGGTTCAATACAGCACTCAGAATGTCACCACCAACATTGTCAAAATAGAGGTCGATGCCGTCCGGGCAATTTGCGTTTAGCGCGGCACTGATATCCCCCTTTTTGTAATCAATTGCAGCGTCCAGACCCAGTTCATCAATCAGATAGCTGCATTTGTCCGGACCACCGGCAATGCCGACAACCCGTGCACCGGCCAGCTTGGCTATCTGGGCTGCAATACTGCCAACAGCACCTGATGCCGCAGATACTACCACCGTTTCGCCCTCTTTGGGTTGACCGATATCTGTCATGCCAAAATACCCGGTGTAGCCAGTCATGCCGAGACCAGAGAGAAATGTATGCGGAGGAACGCCGGGAATTCCGACCTTCCGCAAGTTCTCCTGTTTGAAAACACCATGCGTCTGTACACCGGTGAATCCTGTAACCTGATCGCCCACAGCAAGTCCTGTCGCCCGAGATTCGACTATCTCACCCACACCAAAGGCGCGCATGACGCCGCCCGGTTTTACTGGTGGCATATAGCTGCGCTTGTTGGTGATCCAGCCACGCATGCCTGGATCAATGGAAATATAGTCGAGCCGAACCAACACTTCCCCATCTTCAACGGGGCGAAGGGAATCATGGGTGACTCGCCAAATATCGCGTGCATTCCCGGTAGCTGGATAGTCTGACATCCGGATTTGTACTGGCTTTTTGTCTGTCATTCCGTTAGTCCGCGGCCTATTCATATATTGACACTATTAATGCTATAATAGCCGAAATTCCGCATATGGCAATTTCTTAATGACATTTATAGTGTCATATTATAATTTCATCCGTCATTGCCGTCCGAGGTTGGAGAAATTCCATGTTTAGAAAGATAAGTCTGGTTTTCGGTATTCTCATGCTCGTCGCGGTTGCATCTGTTTTCCTGTTCCAGAAACAAATCGGGCTGAGCCTGTTTCAGCGCGGACTGGATGCACGTATCGGCACGGACAATCTGGCCGGACTGGAAGATGGTCTGCATGTCGGTCTGTGCGGTACCGGGTCACCGTTGCCCAATCCGGATCGCGCCGGGCCTTGTAATATCGTGATTGCGGGTGACCAGATGTTTATCGTGGATATCGGCGAAGGCGGCGCTCGCAATCTTAATCTGATGGCGATTCCAGCTCCCGACGTGGAGGGCGTGTTGCTTACCCATTTCCATTCCGATCATATTGACGGCATGGGGCCGTTGATGCTGGCCTACTGGGTTCAGGGTGCATCGACGGCACCTCTTCCAGTACATGGCCCGACGGGTGTTGAAGCAATTGTGGAAGGCTTCAACGCTGCCTACACAACCGATAACAGCTACCGCACCGCTCATCATGGTGAGAAAATTGCTCCATCAACAGGCGGCGGCGTGGAAGCGCGTCCTTTTGAGATGACCGGCAGTACCGTGGTTATACTGGAAAAGAGCGGTCTCAAAATCACCGCTTTCAAGGTTGATCATGATCCGGTCGCACCCGCCGTCGGTTATCGGTTTGACTATAAAGATCGTTCTGTCTGCATCAGCGGGGACACAGCCAAATCTGATAATCTGGAACGCGTCTGCAAAGGAGTTGATCTGTTGGTCCATGAAGCGCTGGCGTCTCATATGGTCAAGCAGATGACGGGAGCATTGGAAAAGCGTGGATTGGAAAATGCTGCAATCATAACAAAGGACATATTGGACTACCATGCTACACCCGCTGAGGCGGCGGAATCAGCGCAGGCGGCGGGCGTGAAACAGCTGGTACTCAGCCATTTGGTCCCTCCCCTGCCAAGCGCTTATCTCTATCCCGCCTTTCTGGCAGATGCGCCGGAGAAATTTGACGGAGAAATTACCGTTGGTGAAGATCGTATGCTGTTCAGCCTGCCAGCAAACAAAACCAATATCGAACAGACACAGCTGAAATAGGATACGGACATGTACACAATTCACGGCGCACTCGGTTCTCCTTATTCGATGAAAATGCGGGCGTTGATGCGCTATCGCCGGATCACGCATGCCTGGAGCCATGGCAGTCACGTGCAGCAATTGGCGGCGGAGAAATCGCTCCCACCGGTCATTCCGGTTATCGAATATCCCGATGGCAGCTTCAAAAATGACAGCACGCCCGTGCTTTATGATCTGGAAGAGCGCCACAAGGAACGCGGCGTTGTGCCACCCGATCCTGCACAGGCGTTTATTGCACATTTGCTGGAGGATTTTGGCGATGAGTGGTTGACCAAAGCGATGTTTGGCTATCGCTGGCTAGAGGAAGTGGACCAAATCCAGATGAGCCGCTGGCTATCCTTTGACGCTTTGAAAGGCGGCAATTTGAAAACGAGCCAAAGCATGGCAAAGATTTTCCGCGAGCGGCAGGTAGGCCGGATGGGAATGGTCGGCTGTACGCGCGAAAATTTCCCGTTGATCGAAGACTCCACCCGCAGGGTTATGAAGGCGCTCGAAGACCATGTGGTGAACGAACATTACCTGTTTGGTTCGCGGCCTTCTTTGGCCGAAATCAGCATTTATGGACAGTTTTCCCAATTGGGTGTCGATCCGACAGCGCAAGCGATGATGCGCGCCGATTTTCCCTATACATTTCGTTGGTTACTCCATGTCGATGATATGTCGGGGATCGAGGGTGAATGGGATGATGCCAATGCACCGATCAAACCCGTCGCCTTAAAACTGTTGGCAGAGTTTGGCCGTGTCTATGTGCCGTTCCTTCTTGCCAATGAGGCAGCGATGGAAGCAGGCGAAGAAACGTTCAGCATGGAGGTTGACGGGCTTCCTTACTCACAAGGCACATTCAAATATCAGCTCAAATGCCTGAGAGAATTGCGTTATCGATACAGCAAGCTGGACGCCGATGCGCGGGCGAAGGTTGATCCGATATTGGATGAAAATAACTATTTGGAATTCTTGCAATGATGCGGCTTCAATCAACTCAGCTGCTCAAGATTTTTCTTGCATTCCTGATGTTAACAATCGCTTCCATGGGCACGACCGCCACTGCAAAGGCAGAGCAGATAGCGAATGACGCACGCGATGCAGTAATCATGCGAGTGTTGGACAAGTTCATGGATGGCTTGAACGAACTTGACCTTCAGAAGCATTTTGAGACCTATCACTTTCCGCATTTCCGTTATGCCAGTGGTACAATCAATATCTCTGAAAATGCCGAAGAGGCCATGCCATTCCTCAAATTATCGAAGGAACAGCAACGGCAAAATCTGTTAAAATTTCTTGGTCCCGAATGGGATCACAGCGCGTGGACTAGGCGCGATATTGTACAGGGAGATGAGTCCAAGGTTCATGTTGCCACCACCTTTGTGCGATTCCGTAAGGATGGCTCAAAGATCCAGGCTTATGAGTCTCTCTATGTCATTGTTTTTGAAAATGGTCGTTGGGGCATCAAAGGCCGGTCGAGTTTCGCGCCTTGACACGAACATCATACGTATTGGTTCGGATCGATTATCATGAGTAACAGTTTTACTGCCCGCCTCTTCCCGGCGCAATTCGACAATGTTTTTCGCGGACAGAAAATCGCCCTTTGGGTTTTCTATCCGTTCACCGCAATCACCCTGTGGCGCAGCCAGCATCATATGCTTGCCGCCGATGGCGGCGCGCAGAGTATTGCGACTATTCCGCTCGACAATTATTCTGATGGAGCAACCGCCACGATCATCGCCATTTTTGCGCAATGGGGCCTGATCCAGTTATTGCTGGGCATGCTGATGTTGCTGGCGGCTGTCCGTTATAAATCCATGGTGCCACTCTTGTGGCTGATTGTGCTTATGGAATGGATTGGGCGCGGATTGATCGGCCAGTTCAAACCAGTCGAAACTCTCGGCACTGCACCGGGCCAGATTGGCAATCTTGTCCTACCATTTGTCGCGTTGATGATGCTGGTTTTGGCGCTTTGGCCGGGAAAAAATGCCGAGAGCTAGAGAGATCCTGGCTTAGTCTTGATATTCAGCTGACCTTCAAGGCCCGCTACGCGGTGAACCGCAATCTTCTGATATTCGGGCGACATGATCATGGTCTTCATAGCTTCCAGCGACGGATATTCTGCCAGCGCAACCATATCCCAATTTTCCTCAACCTCGCCCAGCATCAATCCGGTGACCGGTCCGCTATAACGCGGCTTTGCACCAACGGCCGCAAGGCGTTCCACCACAGCAGCTCCATATAGAGCATAGGCTTCTGCCCCGCTAAGATCGGTGTCGCGGCCATCGGCATATTCAGCTTTGTCCTTGAATTTGAGCAGGTTGACCATGACGAACGCACCATCTTCTTCACCGCCGAAAAATTCCTGCATAAGTTCTGGCGAGGGGTTGACCTGATTGAAAACTTTCATGGGCGTGCTCCTATGACTTCATAAAGTTGATAATGGCTTTGGAAAGCTGTTCGGGTTGGTCTTCCTGAAGAAAATGGCCACCGCCTTTGATGGTAACATGATCGACGCCTTTCGCGCCGGGGATCCGTTCCTGAAATTGGGTTTCACCGCCCTTGGTCACGGGGTCGCCATCGCTGAAAGCTGTCAGCACAGGCCCCTCGAATTTTTCCAGCACGTCCCACGCCCGGTCATTGGCTTCGCGGTCGGGTTTATGATGCGGCATGAACGGGACGCAGGAGGGGAATTTTCGGGCCGCGGCACTATAGGTTTCGTCCGGATGCGGCGCGGTATAGCCGTCTAGGATCGCTTGATCGTCTATGCCGGAGAGCAGATTAAATACCTCGCCAACTGAAAATTCGGGGCTTTCTGCCGCATATTTGACCCAGAACATAAACGCGCCGGGCGAGCCACTTTCAAACTGTTCGCGTACCATTGCGGCGTCCGGCACCGGAATAGATTGATAGAGATTGCCCATCATCTCCGACATTTCTTCGCTGATCATCGCGGAAGACGGCAATCCGGTATTGGCAATGACCAGCCTGGCAAATCGATCGACATTATCAGCCACCACGCGCAGCCCGATGAGGCCGCCCCAGTCTTGACACATCAGGGTCACGTCCGAAATATCCATCGCCCGGAACCACTGGTTCATCCAGTCAACATGGCCTTGATAAGCATAATCATCGATATGTGATGGTTTGTCCGACTTGCCAAAGCCGATCAGGTCCGGTGCGATTACCCGGAAACCAGCACCGGTCAGGATCGGGATCATTTTCCGGTACAGATAGGACCATGAAGGCTGCCCGTGCATGCACAGGATAATCTCACCATCTCGCGGCCCTTCGTCGAGATAATGCAGCCGCAATGTGGTGCCATCGGCAGCGGTAATTTCAGAATAATGAGGTTCAAAATCGTAGCCGGCAAGATTTTCAAAACAGCTATCGGGAGTGCGCAAGACTTTCATGGTTAGTTTCCTATTCAATTATATTGGCACTATATATGTCATATTTTTCGAGTCAAATTTATTCAGCTTTGTGGCGCCGGCTTTTCATTGTCCACCAACCGGAATCCGATATGATTGGTGCCTAGCCCTCGCTCCTGAAACTGCCGTGCAGAGGGGCGATAGCGGGCGCAATAATTGGCGGCGCAAAGGAAGGATCCGCCTTTGATTACTTTCACACCTTCACTGGCATCGGCGCGCACGCCGTCTCCACTGGTCCATTCCCAGACATTACCCAGCATATCGTAGAGCCCGTAGCCATTGGGCTTGAAGCATCCCACTGGCGCGCGCGTTGTGAACCCATCTTCACCCAGATCCCTGGCCGGAAAAACACCCTGATAATAGTTCGCCTGCGGTGCTCCATTAGCATCTTTGGGTTCTGCGCGTGCAGCTTCGCCGCCGCGCGCAGCATATTCCCATTGCTCTTCGCTGGGCAGCTTCTTGCCCGCCCAATTGGCATAGGCTTGTGCATCGTCATAGGCGATCTGTACTACTGGCACCTGGTCTTTGCCGGTGATATTCTTATCTGATCCCGAAGGATTGCGCCACTGCGCCCCGGTTTCCCAGCGCCACCAGCGCGGATCATCATCGCTTGGCACATTGAATACAGCGGAACCCGGCACCAGCATTTCCGGTGGCGCGCCTTTTAACTTCGGGGGATCGCGTTCAGCTAGCGTCTTGTAGCCCGTTTCCTTCGCAAAGGCCGCGAATTCGGCATTGGTGACTTCGTGACTATCCATCCAGAAGCCATCCACACGGATTTCGCGCGGCGGGCCTTCTTCACGGTAACGCGGATTTTCTCCCATGGTAAAACTGCCGCCAGGAACCCAGATCATCTTGTTAGTGATCAGGCCCTGACATTGGCTGACTTCGACCGCTTCCGTGGACTGATCATCTTCCGCGGCACCGCAACCGACAATCAGAAACGTTACCACCGCTATCCAGCAACGCATGACTCAATCGTCAATCTGCGCAGCAAGATCACTGACCATTTGCGACATGGTGGCAATAACCCGCTTGTTGCTGAGCCCTTCATCCTGACGAAAAAGCCGCCAGCTATCAAAGCTAGTCGCGAGCAATATCGCGTGACTGCGTTGCTTGTCTTTCTGAACAAATTTGGGCAGAATCCTGTTTAAAGAATCCTTCTCAAATTTCAGCAATCGCTTGTAATTTGACATTAATAATTCCGAGCGAAACCGGGCTATTGAGGTCATGATCCGGTGGGTATAAGTGGCCTCGTTCACTTTCGCGCGGCGCGCGATCAATTCGATCAATTGTTCCTGCCAATCGCCCGACTTATAAGGCGCGGTCAGAAAAGACCCCCATTTTGCGTTCAAAATGCCATCAATCTCTGCATATAGTGAGTCCATGTCGTCAAAATGGCGAAAGACCGACCGCAATCCAACACCCGCACGTTTTGCAACCCTCGCAGCACTGGGCGATGGATCGCCAGACTCAATCAATTCCATGAAAGCTTTGACGATTTTTGCGCGGCTCGCCTGGCTGCGTTGACGGCGGCCATCGGGATGGGGTTTTTCATGCTCTGTTTGCATCTTCTTCGATGTGGTTTGCTTTGCCATAGTCTTCCTTTTGATTGGGCTCTAGCAATGGCCAGCCACTGTGCCAAAATATTTATTGGCTCTCATTGCTGATCAAGTTCTAAGTGCTGCAGCGCGCCTCCGGATTTCGGCGGAGATCAGCCACAGCCTGTCCTGCCCCCATACGGCCAGATCAGGCTCGCGATCTGGACCGCTTAACTTATAACTCGGCACACCCCAAAGCCCCAGGCCATCAACCATTTCATCCTGATGACGTTCCACCATTGGTTTCCACTCATCGCTGCCGAGATATTTTGATGCTTGATCCCAATCTAGGCCCGCCGCTTCGACAGCTTGCTTCAACCCTTTTGTGGTGTGCAATGGCAGGCCTTGTGAAAAGGCATGATGCAGCAGGGATGACATCAATGCTTCATCCTTGCCCTGTTTCATCGCCCAGGGAAACAGCGAGTAAGCAAGCCTGGTTGGCTCGCCAATCGGTGTCATCACCGGACCAAAATTCACCCCCAGAAATTGCCCTTCGCGCCAGGTATCAAACATGATGTACATGCCCTTGGCGCGGGTCGCAGGTACACCGCGCATAATCATCGGCAGGACGGGTTTGTGATTGAACCGGATGCCGCATTCGTTTTTGAGCGCTATCGTGCAGTCATAGATGATCGAGGTGTAAGGCGAGTTGAGCGAGGGATAGAAATCGAGCGTCAATCCGCTGGCATCCACGCCGCTGACATTAATATCGGGGCGCGGGCAGATGAAAGGCAGATCGGGGGCTTCGCAAACACCCAGATCGCGCAGGCGTTGTTCCAGATGGAACAACCGGTCCACGCCCCAATACCATTCACCTGCATAATAGAATGTCGCACCGGAATAATGCCCGAGTTCAGCGAGGCGCTCACTACCCTTCTTCAAAATCTCATCCATTGTAGAACCGCCAAGGCCAATCTTGGTCTTTCCACTCCACAGCTCTGTGCTTTCATCGAACAGCGCGGCTGTAAATTTTTCATCTGATTTGTTGGACAACGACAGGGCACTTGCCATTTGACTACCGATATTCGGCTGAACCGGCGCTTCGTGGGGGAACTCTAATCCATAATAGGGCGCAATCAATTCCGCATCACGCCGTGCCCATGCCGCGAGTTTCTCCGCTTCCGGCTGGTTCTTGCCGCCAGATGCGCGGATCAGATGCGGCTTGATCACGACGTCATAGCGCTCCGCAAAGATCGCCAGCACTTGTGCGGTCAAATGCGAATAGGGGTCATCCAGCTGGTGGAAATATTCCACCACATGCGGATCACCGCTACGCTGCCGCTTCTTTTCCGCTTTCGCGCGGCGTTTGTTGACATGCTTGAGGTCAGAGACGCTATCAAACTGCCGCCGCATCAGGTGACGCAGCCAGCCCGGCGGATCGACCATCAGACGGGGATTGGGATTTTTGTCAGGCTCCAGCATCGGTGTCACGTTTCCTGTTCTGTCGCAAGCCGATCAGCTTCCAACCGACAAAACCCAGGATCAGAAAAAGCATTCCCAGCATCAAACGCACCTGTACAAAAGTGATTGTCGGCCGCGTTATAAACACCTCTGTATGCGCCAGCGATGCGCTTTTATACTTGTTGCCCCCGACCATCCGCTCGTCACCGACCATATCAAGCAGATCGCGCAAGGAACGGTATCGCACCACGGCAACCCGATCGATCCGTTCACCATATTTACCAAGCATCAATCCGGCACGTTCGCTCACAAAAACCGGATGACCACCGCGTTTTAACAGCAAGGGAATGACAATCTCACCATATCGCGCCTCGGCTTCCTTTGCCTTCGCGCCCTTGTTGCGGATTTCCAGATTAACCGCGTAAAATTCCTTGCCGTCATCATGGGGCAGCATGGTCCTTAGATTGCGGCTCATACTACCTTCGGGGGTGTCTTCGAATTTGACGCCGTGTACATGCTCAATTTGATTGAGCATCTTTTCACCCTCGGCCTGCGTGATCGGATCGCCATTGCCGCCATACCAGACCCAGAAGCTACAATAGAGCAGCGCTAGCGTGCCCAGCCAGATCCCTTTTGCTCTATTCATATCGTTCTGCTCATATCGTCCTCGTAACGTCGCGCCTAATTCTGCCAGTAGATAATTTCGTCGCCATCCTGATATTCTTCAGCCAGCGATTTATCGATCATTACCGGCATCGATGTTGCGGCGGGATATAGCAATTTACGATCTTTCAAATGCTTCACCAGCAATCCTTGTAAGCGCTTGGCCACAGCCGGTTCCTGTTTGATCAGATTTTTCTGTTCGGTGGGATCATCTGCCAGATTGAACAGCCATTTTTTGCCCTGCCTTTGGTCGGTCTGGAATTTCCAGTCTCCTGCTCGCACCGCCTGATATTTCCCGCTTTGCCAGAAAATCGCATTATCCGGCCTGTCGATAGGGCCGGTACCGCGCGCTATCGGAAGCAAATTTACGCCGTCAATCTCACGGTCCGGTAGAGACACGCCGGTCGCGGCCGCAATGGTCGTGAAAAGATCAATATGTGTCACGGGTTTTGATATTTCGCGCCCGCTGGGCAAACCTGCTGGCCAGCGGATCATCATCGGCACGCGCACTCCGCCTTCAAACAAAGACAGTTTCCAACCGCGATAGGGCGCGTTTACTTCAGGCAACCCGATATAGCCTGCTCCGCCATTGTCGCTGGTAAAAATCACTATTGTATTGTCCGCTAACCCTTCGGCCTCGAGCTTGTCGAGCACTTGCCCTACACTGCGGTCAAGCGCCCGGATCATCGCCGCATAGACGCGCAAACGATGCGGCTTGATATCGCCAACCGCTTCGTAATCGGCACGCGTCGCTTGAAGCGGGGTATGCGGGGCCCAGTGGCCCATATAGAGAAAGAATGGCCGGTTACGGTTTGCCTCAATGGCCTCAAGCGATTCTTGCGTCCACCAATCGGTTAGATACCCTCCAGGCTGGAACAATTCGGAGCGATTGAATGAACCTGCAAAACGCTGCGAGGCCCAAAGGAAGCGATCGATAGGGTCAAATTCGACCTTGGCATTGACGACATCAGGGCTATCCTCGGGCAAATAAAGCCCCTCGTTCATGAGCAAGCTTTCATCGAAACCTTGCGATCTAGCATCTAGTTTTTCGCTGCTTCCCATATGCCATTTGCCGATATGGATGCTGTGATAACCCTTGTTTTTCAGCATTTCTGCGACGGTAATTTCTTCAGATGGCAGCCCCTGTTCTTCGTAAGACGGGCGCTGGGCCGCTGCATCGGCATCAAGACTTCCGGAAGGCATATCCGGTCGGATGTCACCGGAAACCGAATTGACCACGCGCCCCATGCTGGCCGGCGTAGGTGTAAATTCAAATCCGGTATGTGTCGGATACCGCCCGGTCATCAACATCCCGCGTGACGGCGAGCAAGTCGCGTTACCAGCATAGCCTTGCGTAAAATTCACACCTTCCTTGGCAATACGGTCGATATTAGGCGTTGGCACCAGACCGCCCGCTACGCCGCCGCCATAAAGAGATATATCATTTATGCCAAGATCATCGGCAAGGATCAGGACAACATTGGGAGGCCTTTGATCGGCTGCCACGGCAGCGATATTCGGCCCTTGCTGCCAGTTAATGCTCGGCGTTTGGGTATTTATCTCTGGCTGGTCACGGTTCTTGACGCCCCAAAGGATCAAATCAGTTCGAAAAATATAGGCAAGCCCTGCGACCATGGCCAGAACCAGAACAATGCTGCCCGTTATTTTCTGCCAGCGCTTCATAACCATCTCTGCCTCTATTTAATATATTGGCACTTATAGTGCTATATTAGTAAACGCGTCAAGCGCCGATGGAACTCACTGCCCCGACATCCTTTGGGAGAGAATCTTTAGTCCGAGGCGACAAGCGAAGAGTAGGAAAGGCTTCATAACTTGACAAAAAAGACGGCCGGTTCCCCAACCGGCCGCCTCGTTTGATCCAACGGGAGAGAAGGATCAAAATCCACTTCGGTTTAGAATTTGCCGCGGGCGGTTACACCAAACATCCTTGGTTCCTGTGGGAAAGCCGAACGAGAGCCGGAACGCAATGTGGTACTAAAGGTAACACCGCGGGTAACTTCATTGGTCAAGTTGGTGACCCAGAATTCCAAGCCCCATGCATCTTCAGCGTCACCAATACCGGCACGCAGATTGACCTTGATATTGCCATCCTGAACATCAAACGGCAGCAATGGTGTGTTGCCGAGCGCTGCCGCAGTTGTTGGCGGTGTCGATGGCTGGGTTGACGTCCGGCGATCGCTTTCCATCCGGATTTGACCGTTCAGGAAGAAGTTCAGGCTATCGCCAATGGTGTTCTTGTACGTAGCACCCATGATACCGACATATTTTGGAGCATTGGTGAGCGGAGCATTACAAAGGTTTTGCACCCGCAAAGGATTAGCGGCTGTTGCACAGTCACCCGGATATTTCGCATCGACAATCGTCAGGCCGCCATTGATGGTGAAATGATCGCTGGGCCGAATAACTGTTTC
Organism: Sphingorhabdus sp. Alg231-15; assembly: GCF_900149705.1. Taxonomy (NCBI): domain Bacteria; kingdom Pseudomonadati; phylum Pseudomonadota; class Alphaproteobacteria; order Sphingomonadales; family Sphingorhabdaceae; genus Sphingorhabdus; species Sphingorhabdus sp. Alg231-15. Next base: position 2,588,598 of record NZ_LT703001.1, read on the forward strand.
AATTTCAACACCAACAGATTCTGCTTTCGGTACGTTGAAGGTCTGGAATTGGGCACCGGTAAATTCAAGCACCTGGAAGTTCGAGAATTCTTCGATAAACGCTGCAACGTTGAGAGTAACCGCATTGTCAAGAAACTTGCCTTTGAAACCAATTTCATAAGCATCAACTTCCTCTGAGGCAAAGCGCGGGTCTGCCCCGCCAATGGCAGCAGTGGTATCGAGGTTGAAACCGCCTGATTTATAACCATGGGTAAAGCTGGCATAGACATTGATCGGCGACGCAAATTCATAAGATACCTTGCCGGTATATATTAGCTCGTTGTCCTTAAATGTACCGTTGAAAGTCCGTGGCAACGGCAACACCGCCGATGCCGCCAGATCAGCTGGCGCGACAAACGGGAAACAACCTGTGATCAAAAGGGTCGGCACCAATGCACCCGGAATTCTCGGCTGCCCCGGCGCCAGCGGCCCGCCAGCAACATTGTTGACAATGCCGCCACATGCGCCTGGATTAGAAGCCAGTTGTTCAAAACCGCCATCTTTGGTTTCGTCAGAATAGCGAAGACCAAGCGTTAGTTTCAAGCCTTCGGCAACTTCAAGTGTATTATGCGTAAAGATCGACCAGCTCTGGCTGCTTTGGGTAAAGCGATTGGTTGAACTTGTGCCCGCAGGATTCAGGCCACCGGAAAATAACGCTATTGGCGCCGGGCCCGCCGAACCTTGCAACAAAGCACCAACAAACTGATCCCATTGCGTACCGAGGGTGCTGGTTGCCACCTGATCGATATCCTCATCAGAATAATAGGCACCGACGAGCCAGTCGAGAGCACCGTCAAAAGCTTCGCCCTGAATACGTAACTCGTGAGTCATTGTATCGATACTGGTACCATTAGGTACAGGGCCTACCGCCGTACCAACATTGAACAAATCAAGAGCCGTAAAATCGGAGTCAGAAGTGTTGCTCGCATTAAACTCGCGATAGGAACCAATATAGATGATGTCGGCACTGTCACTGATCGGGAAATCGATCTCGCCAGTGATACCCCACTGGTCAATCGCGTTGGTTGGCACAAAGCTTTGAGAAGCAATGCGGTCATCTAACGCGGTCTCAGCTGCCGTAGTGTCAAACGGGCTTGTGGATCCATTTGGTTGGAAATTACCACCGGTTGCGCCGAGACCCGAAGCAGCGAATACACCGCCTGTCTCCAGAGGAGATCTCAGCAATTCAACTGGAGCACAGCAATTGCCATTAATCTCGGAATAATCACCGATCAAGCGAACTGTGAAACCGCTGTCGCTTTCATAGCCAAGCTGGCCGCGAACCAAAAACTGATCAATTTCGTTAGATCGCCCAACTGTACCAGTTGCGTCTACAACACGAACAAAACCATCGCGCTGACGATAAGCGCCGGTTACCCGAAGGGCCAAGGTGTCTTGAATCAGCGGTGCATTCACAGCACCTTGAACACTGATCAGATCATAATTGCCGTAGCTTGCATTTACAAAGCCGCCAAACTCATTGAGATCGGGGCGTTTGGTGGTGATATTCAATGCGCCGGCCGATGTATTGCGCCCAAATAAAGTCCCTTGCGGCCCGCGCAAGACTTCAACGCGCTCTACGTCCACAAACTCTGAAAGCGCAACGCCCGGGCGTGATTGATATGCGCCGTCGATAAAGATGCCCACAGCAGATTCAAAACCAATGTTATTCGAAGTGGTACCAACACCGCGGATACGAAGCACGTTCGTGCCCGCTGTGTTTTGCGCGTTTGAGGTCGAGAAGCTGGCCGAAACCTGCGAAATCTGTGTGACGTTAACAACGCCCTGCCGTTCCAGTTGAACCGGGCTAACCGCAGTCACGGCGAGCGGAATATCCTGCACGTCCTGCGCACGGCGCTGAGCGGTCACGATGATAACGCTATCATCAGTTTCTTCTGCGGCACCATCCTGTGCAAAGGCTGGTGTACTCATAGCGGTACTGCACAGTGCCGCCAAAACGAGTTGCTTTGTAAATTTCATGTTGTTCTCTCCCATATAATATAGCATCGTTCGTGCCATTATATATTGGCATGAATAATGTCGTTACATGAGAATGTCAATAAATATGGATAAGTGCGCTTGATGGCCAAAAATCAATCGCAGGGAATTTCAGGGAGCATCGAATCGCCCTGCATGTTTATCACTGGCGTCTCATGTCCGCTTTCGGGATGAAGCGGACGCTAGTCGAGTAACTCCCCAGCCTTAACATCCAACGCTTGAGCAAGCTTTTCAACCACAGTGATGGTAGGATTGCGCGCGCCTCGCTCAAGATCACTGATGTAAGTACGGTGAATACCGGCCTCAAATGCGAACTCTTCCTGTGACCAGCCCTTGGCTTTGCGGAGCTTGCGAAGATTTTTGCCGAGGCGCTGTTGTATATCCACGCGTCTGTAATGCGTGCGGTGTAGACGATTGATCTACAGACTATCAGTGACATTATGCTTGACTGTTAGCGGTACCGCAAGCGAATGCGATGTCACTGATAAACGACAGCGAGTTTAGAACAGATGCCCAAAACCCAATCGCAAAGCTATAAAGCAGCCGACCAAGCCAGTCTTTCATCACATACGTTGGAATCGATCATCGAACATAAATTCCTGGCCGATTGCGGAACAACGCTTTGGGGAAGGGGCATCCATGATTTCGAGGTGCTACATTCAGAATCGGACAACAGTGGATATGATATCGTTATCGAAGCAAACGGTGTGATGCGCCATGTCCAACTCAAAGCAATGCGCAAAGGCGGGACAAGAGCCCGCATCAACGTCCACCAAACCCTAGGTAACAAATCATCGGGTTGCGTCATCTGGATCATCTATGATCCCGCAAGTCTCGATATTGATCACTACCTTTGGTTTGGAGGGGAACCCGGCGAGCCACTGCCAGATTTGGGCGACCGCGTTGTTAAACACAGTCGCGCCAATTCTGAAGGTATCAAGGCGGTCCGTCCTGCCTTGCGTAACATTCCGAAGGGCTGGTTTAATAAGGTGCACAGCACGGCCGATCTGGTTAAAATACTGTTTGGTTAGAAGCGTTTCAATCGTCAGGCTTGCGCTCACGATATTTGGCCTGATTTTGTTCTGCCTGCTTGATCCAGTCTTCCTCCGACACTGGTGGCGGCAAAACCAGAACGCCTTGCCGCTGGGGCTTACCGCCATCAATCCCAGCCTTCTGAAGTTTTTCTTCAAGCAGTTTCATGGCTCGTAAATCACCTTGCAGGGCCTTTTTCTCGAGTACCCGGAGCCATAACTCCAGCTTGGTCATTTCTTTGCCGTCGACGACGACAGTTTCGGCAGAAATCTTTCTGAGAATCTCAGCCTCGGACGGGTTTGCCGGTTTTTGTTTGCGCGGCCGGCCGCGCGGATTGCCGCTGCGTCCTTTCTTAAATTGATGTTCTTTAGGAGGTTTGCGATAACCAACTTTGGATGGATCATTCATAACTAGTCCTTTTTGTAGGGAATGATTGCCTTATCGAATGGGTCAGCCAGAAACTCTCACATCAAAGCAGCACGCATTATGGTGAGAGGATTGGCACTGCCATGTCGCCCGGGATGATTAGTTTGGCGGGGAACTGCGCAGATCATCGAACTTGGCATCAAGCCCGACATGAACGGCCTGTTTGCCCGTCATGGATTGCCAGCGCTTTATCGCGACGTCGCAGTAATGCGGATCCAGTTCAATTGCCCGGCAGTGACGTCCGGTTTGTTCTGCGGCGATAATAGTCGTCCCAGAGCCTGAAAAGGCATCCAGGATGATGCCGCCACGCTTGGAACAATCAAGGATTGCATCGGCAACAAGCTGCGTTGGTTTGACGGTTGGATGCATCGCCAGTTCTTCATCGCGGCCTTCCTTGAGGGAGTTTATGCCGGCATAGTCCCAGACATTGGTCCGGTAGCGCCCGTGCTGTCCCAGCTCAAAATTGTTGATATGCTTGGCCGAACCGCTCTTGAACGCGAAGATTAACTCGTGCTTGGACCGGTAGAATGAGCCCATCCCGCCATTATCTTTGTTCCAGACAATGAGGTTTTTGAGTTCAGTGTAGTGCGAGCCTCCGGCCGCCAGGATTTCGCTCATATGACGCCAGTCCATGCAGATATAATGAATGGACCCATCATCACTATGTTTTGCCAGCTGCTTGAAACAGTTTTTTAGAAAGCCGGTAAATTCTTCGGATGTCATCTCGCCAGAAGCCATTGCGAATTCATTATGTTTGATCTTGCCAAGACCACACACATGACCGCCGACAGGAACATTGTACGGTGGATCAGTGAAGATCATTTGCGCAGTATCACCGGCCATAAGTGAGATGTAAGTTTGTTCCAGCAACGAATCGCCGCAAATCAGTCGGTGATTTCCAAGTTGCCAAATATCGCCCGACTTGGTGACTGCAGGAACGGTAGGATCAACATCCGGCACAGCATCTTCAGGTTCAACGGCTTCGAGCGGTTCCAGTATTTTGGTCACCTCGGCATCGCTGAAGCCGATGCTGTCCGGATCAAAGTCCGGTTCCAGGTCCAAAATGCCTTCAAGCTCCAGTTTGAGCAGATCATCATCCCAGTCAGCCAATTCTGCGAGGCGGTTGTCGGCAATGATATAGGCCTTGCGATCTGCTTCACTAAGGCCGGTGATACAGGCGGTCGGAACGTCAGATATGTCCAACTTTTTTGCGGCGGCGATCCTACCATGGCCAGCGATGACGTTGTTATGTTCATCGACCAAGACCGGATTGGTGAAGCCAAATTGTTTGATGCTTTTGGCAATCTGGTCAATTTGTTTAGCGGAATGTTTGCGGGCATTGCCAGCATAGGGTTTGAGATCAGACAGTTTTTGACTGATGATTTTTTCGGCAAGTCGCCTTGTAAAGTGGTTCATATAAACCTCCGTTGTGAAAGGAGGTTTTGTCGTGGCTATTTCTTGCGGTCTTTTCCGTCACCAAAAAGCGGGGCGCTTTTCTGTGATGAAATATCGTTGAGCAGACTGCGTCCGCTTTTGCGAAATCTGTATTTCGCAGCGATTTCATCTGCAGCTTGCTCCATCGGATCTTTCAGAGCTCTGGTTTCGAGTTTGCTTAAGCCTTTGCGCTCTTCGTGGATTTCTTTTGCTCGTGCTTGCACATCTTCTGCCGCCCAAAACACTCGACCTTTATACGAGAAACTGTCTTTGTGGTTCGGTCGCCCCCGTTTGGAATTCAAAAGTCCTTTATGTGAGGCAATGAGAATGGGAAGCATGCGAGGATCTTGAGCTGCTTCACCATCTTTCTCGAGCACCAAATCAATGTCGGCTTTTTCAATCCACATTTTATTGTCAAACTTATAGAATAGCGATCCCCTGCTTTCAGGATCAAATACAAAGAATGGTGAGCCTTCATCCATCTCATTTTCCTCTCGTGATGAAAACAAACTAGGATTGATGAGGTATAATTCCAATCGGATATTTGAAGACCTGGAGCGAAATAACTATCAGCGTATCGAAATTCCCTGTTTAGGAAGATAAACTCCCTGTTTCTGATTTTTATCCCCCTGTTACCGCACTAATGTTCCCTGTTATGCCGAGTAGGGAATTTGTGCCTGAAGTCCGCAGGAATGGGCGGTTGCAGGTTCTTGATTTGAGCGAAATTGCCGGAAAAGTGGATAATTTCCCTGTAAATTGCCCAATAACAGGGAATTGTCAGTTGAGACCCGTTCTCGAAGGACTGCACCCCGCACCATTTTTCTTCTATAATTTAGACGTCTCGAGGTCCACTCAATAGGGTCGGATGTTGTGCCCTCTTTTCCGTGAGTTAGCGGGCTGCAAAACCGGAACTGGAGCCAGGATCAATGTGGTAGCGCGCTGTGGGGTCGGATTGGCCATTTACCTCAGGAAATGTAGTTACTGACTTCTTGGGCCTCAAACGAATAGTATGGCTCAGAGATAGGTATGATTCATTTCGCTTGGCCTACCCACCCGAAAGTGGTGCGCAGCTATATGTTAGTTAGGGATCAAAACTCGCCATTAATCTTCCCATCCGAAAAATCGGCTTGTCTGTGAAATGCTGTTGAAAATTCCATGCGCAAAAATCAGCGGCATTATGTTTTTGCGCCCGAACCACAGATAGAGTGCCCCAAAAGCAAACCCTCCTGCTCCGGTGACCAGCGCTCCGTACATGCCTTGATAATAATAGTGTCGATAGCCGAAGAATACTGATGAGAAGAGGACGGCGATCCAATCCGCCTTAATGCCGCCGCCCATGAACCGGCTGGCATGGTTGATGACAAAGGCTCGGAAAAGCAGTTCTTCAAAAAATGATGCGTGGGTCCAGGTAAGCGCCATAATGATCATATAGGCTCCCAGATTGCCTTCAACATGATCAAACCTGCCGCTCGCTCCAACATGTTCAAACCATATTCCGGCGACCAATTTCATCAATAGAACTGCGATGATAAACACAACCATAGACAGAAGCGTCAGGCCGGCGGTCTTGAGCCAGTTGTCCGGCCATTGCAGTCCCATGTCTCTCCAGCCGAAGCCGCGACGTCGCAATAGAATTGTGGCGACTGCCATTGCACTGAATGTCGATGCAGGGCCTGCATATAGGAACGAATATGGCAATATCGACTGTTTCACGATAACAAGCACGGCCATGACGATTAGCAGATCGAAAAGCGCACCCAACCTGAATTGGGATGCGCCTTCGCCGATGTCAATTCTTGTAGCTTGGGGTTCTGACACCTTGGAATTCTCCGATCCTGGTAACAGCTAAAGCTCAGTTAGTTCGCTGGATTTCTCGTTTCGATTTTTCCAATCCAATCAATCGCGGCAGCGGTGTAGGCTCGCGGCAATCGGTGTTTGCTGTCAAATTCCACCCGGTCGAGTTTTCCGCCGGCCGCTGCCATCAGGGCTTCGTTATCGGCCTTGTTTGAAAACTGGTCCTGACTTGCCGTTATCAGCAGCCAATTTGCTTTCACTTTCTTTGCGTGATTGACCGGAGCGACGATGGGCACACTTTTTGCCGCCGGCGGAACCATGGTCACTATATGCGTTATCTCTTCATGTTCTGCAGCGAACAGTACAGCCATTTGGGCGCCCATGCTATATCCGATGGCCAGGATGTGGCGTGGCTCACCAAATTGCTTTCTTACTTTGGCCAGCAGCACCTTATAGTCGCTTACCGTGCCATTGATCATCGACAGGTAAGGGCCGGTTTGGCCCGATCGCGCAAGCTTGAGGCGCTCCAGAGGTTTCATATCATCCTTGCGTGCCCCGTGAGCGCGGGCATCCAAGGCAACAACCCGATATCCCCGGGCAATCAAGTCACGTACAACAATATCTCCATATGCGCCGTGATCATTCGCTAGCCACATCAGGCTTGATCCGGTCATTCCATGCATCAGTATCGCCAATGGTGCGTCTTTTTCCGTTTTTAGATTTTGATAGATAAAACCTGTAACCCGGTTGCCGTCATTTGCTTCCAATGCGATTTGCTGAACATTGGTCTGAGCAAAAGCATTGCCGCCGCCAGTTAAAAGAGCAGCAGCCAAAATCGCCGCCATAAAGCTTGATAAATATTTTTTCATTTTATGAATCTCCAGACCATCTGGAGTTGGCCTAACAGGCAGTTCGTCAAAAGATTGTCAAGTTGACTTCGGCTTTAAGAAGCCTGCGGTTTTCCTGACAATTGACTACCAGCTGATCACCGCCTCTGTACCGCCTTCGGGGCGAGCAGCGACGGTCAAGCCTAGCCCGAAATGGGCGGAAAGCCTTTGGACAAGCGACAGACCAACGCCAAAGCCGATTTCTGTATCAGATGCATTGCCATAACCGATACCGGTATCACGCACACAGACACCGCGATCCAATATGTTGACTTCAATCGATCCGGTTTCTGTATACCGAAAAGCATTGCGAATTAGATTTCCGACAATCACTTGCGCCACGGCAGATGGGACCGGGATGTCGGTATCGGTTTTGCCGGTTATTGCGACCGCAACATTTCTGTCACCCAATAGATGCTTATTGGTGCGAACGGACTGGTGACACGCCTCTTTCGCGCTACAATTTTCCCCTTCATTTGGTGATCTGCCAAGCCATAAAATTCCTTCGGTCAGCAACCGCATATCACCGAGCGATTTCACTAGCCGCTGGAGCGCTTCGCTTTTGCTGTCTTCCTTTTGGACAATCTCCGCGGCACCAACAGCAACAGCCAATGGCGTCCGGAGTTCGTGGCTTACATCCCGATTAAACTGTCGTTCGCGTTCCAGAAGACTCTCGATCCGGCCATCTTTCTCTGCAATCGCTTTGGCCAATATTGCAATCTCAACGGGTGTGTTATGGTTTTCAAGCAACGATGAATCGAGCGTTGCACCGGACGATGCTGCAGAAGCGATTTTTTCTATCGGCTCTGTCAATTTCTTGGTCATCCGCCGCAAGAAATATCCCGCAACCAGCAACATTAGACTTGTGAATATGACAAAGAATATAACGAGGTTTCGTACCTGCTGGGTCGATCGGATATAAGGCCTGGCATTGAATATCAGATAAAGCCTACTCGTTTGATCTTCTCCCCGGACTGCCAGGTGATAATGGCCCTTGTCGCCGCCGAACACCTCATATTCTCCTGCTTTCCAATCTGCCTGGACTTGGTTCCTCAACCAAGGTGGCATGGTGTCAGTGCCCACATAATATTGCATTTCCAGACTGCGCACTGTGCCACTCGTTTTGCCATCCAGCGCCATTGTCTGTGATAGCTTATCTGCCTCCACACTGACCTGATTTTCAAATATGTTATCCTCAAGGTCGAAGACAAACATCGCGGCCAATAACACAAAAAATGCAAAGCAGATGCCAATCGAGCTGACATAGTTTTTCTGGATCAGGCTGTTCACTTCTTGCGATTGTTTAGTCATCGATTTTTCTTTTCCTGAGTGCGTAGCCGTGTGATCGATCTGTCTCGATGACACAGGATGAATCCAAGGATGAAAGGAGTTTGCGCGCATTGTAGATATGGGTTCGCAGTGCGCCTGAATCCGGTGCATCTTCACCCCAGATACGGTAAATGATCGTTTGGCTCGTCACCACATTTGGTGCTGCTTCAATCAGAAGTTGAAAGATGACAGCCTCTTTCTTGTTCACGGTTTCCGACTTTGAACCAATGCAAATCCTATTGTCTGCGACATCAAGCAATAGATCACCGTGCTTTAGAACTGCGCTATTCTTGATTTTCGGACGCTTAGCGAGCGCATCAATGCGCATCTTTAACTCGCGAAGTTCGAACGGCTTCACCAGATAATCATCGGCACCGGCGGCGAAGCCCGTTTCCTTGTCTTCAAGAGTGTCACGCGCAGTCAACATTAGGATTGGCGATTGCAATCTGGCTTCGCCCTTGTAGCTTTTGCATAGATCAATACCGTCGCGACCTGGCAACATCAGATCAAGGACAATGACATCATAATCGTTGGTCAGCGCGAGCTCTAGACCTTGATCGCCGTTATAAGCGAAATCCAGCAAATACTCGTTCTCGAGAAATTCCGCGATATTGGCCTGAATATCAATATTATCCTCGACAATCAGAACGCGCATCTCACCAGTGCCTCCATTTCCACGCGGCGAAAACAACGTGTTTCGTAGCGCTACAGGTTAAAGCTTCTGTATAACAGTGCGACTGTCAACCAAGTGTCAAGCGCGACGCATTTCTTCGCCAGCAGTTTTGCAATCTGAAAATATACCACTTCACAATCATTTGACATGTCCGGGGTTAGAGATGGCCCTCGATACTGAATTGAGAGGTCATCATGAAAAACCAAATAGCGCTGAATAATGTGAGCCACTATTTTGAGACGCCGCATGGCCGGATCTCATTGTTCGACGACCTGTCACTGAACATTAGCGGTCAATCTTCGCTGGCTATCACCGGGCCTTCGGGAGTCGGAAAATCCAGCCTCTTGTCGCTGGCGGCGGGTCTGGAACCTCCCCGGGATGGAGAGATTTCATTCACCTGTGAAGGACAACAGATTTCGATTGTTGAACTGCGTCAGAAGTCGGGCTTTATCTTCCAACAGTTTCATCTTTTGGAGGAATTGGATGCGCTAGGAAATATCGCGCTTCCGCTGCGCTTGAAGGGCAACAGAAAGGCCAATGAGATTGCCCGCAACTGGTTAGATAAAATTGGGCTGTCAGACCGCGCGAACCACAAGCCGAATCAATTGAGCGGCGGCGAACAACAACGCGTCGCAATCGCCCGCGCGTTTGTTACAGACCCGGTCTTTATTTTCGCTGACGAACCGACGGGCAATCTTGACGCCCAGACATCGACAGGCGTTTCAGATTTGATGTTCGATTTTGCCAAGCAGACGGGATCCGCGCTGGTCATCGTAACCCATAGTGAGGAATTGGCCCAGCGAGCCGAGAAATGCTTTGCACTGTCAGATACAGGATTGGAGCAGATCAAATGAACTTGCTCGGATTAGCCTTTGAGAGTTTCAAAAACGATCAGAAAATGAGTGACAGCCGGTTGGTGCTTGTAACACAAATCGTCTTGATATTTTTTCTCGCAACGCTGTCCCTGACAAGCGCCTCTGTGCAGTTGTTTTTGAATGATAATCTCAACAATATGCTGGGTGCGGACCTTACCATATCCGGCAGCACGCAGCTGTCTGGAAATGGTGAGCAGATAATCGCAAATAACGCATCCAAATTTGCCAAAGTGCAAACTCTTCCTCTGGCTATCTCTAGCGGGAACAACACCATCTCCGTTCAAATCAAGTTAGTTGATCAAAACTATCCATTGCAAGGCAGCTTGAAAATCGGTGATGCGAAGGATGCGGTAAATCAGAGAAGCGTCGAAACGGGTCCGAAGTTGGGCGAAATTTGGCTCGGACCGAGAGCCAGCGGGAAGCTGGGTGTTGATATCGGGGATATGGTGGAGATTGGCGAAGAACAGCTTCGTTTTTCAGCAACCGTGTTTCACGAACCTGATCGCATTATGGAAGGGCATTCGGTCGCCATGCGAGCATTGGTCAATACCGAATCGATCACAACAGATGCCTTTAAAAGTTCCAAAATACGTCACCGCTACCTTGTTGAAGCTTCGCCATCGCAACAGCGCTTTTTCGAACAGTGGGTGTCGGAAAAACTGGACGGTCACACGATCATGACTAAAACTGGTGGGGGTCACCCGTTATCGTCATTCTGGCAACGGACCGAGAATTTTTTGGGGCTGGCTTCGGTTATCCTGTTCTTCATGGCTGCAATTGCCATCGATATGGCCAATCGCCGGTATCTGGTGCGTCAGAAACATCGCTTGGCCATATATCTAAGTTTCGGTCAGACATTGGCATCATGCGTTAGGCTGTCTTTCCTGCAGTGGATGATCGGCTTCGCGATTTCGTTTTCTGCAGCGATATTCTTGGCCTATGGCGCGCAATATTATCTGGTTGGTCAATTGGCGCAGCAATTCCCTGGGATAGGCTGGGGCTGGCACCTGCAAAGCCTTTTGAAATCGGCAGGCATAACTTTCCTTCTTTTGCTTGCATTTCAAATTCCAATGTTTTGGCAGTTAACCCGCACTTCTCTTGTGAGTTTGATCCGCGCCATTGAATTTCCATCCGCACAGCTGCTCAGACTGTTTTGGATCTTTGCAAGCCTAACGATGCTTGCCGCCTATTATTCAGACAATTTTTTGCTCACCGGTTTAACGCTCGGTGCGCTAGGTGCAGCGCTGCTTTTGATGATAGTTCTAACATGGGTCATCCTGACCATAGGAGAATATTGGGGACGCAATCGTCCCGGCCTGTTGTCTTTCAACTTTTTCATCATGAAAAAACGGATTTTGACCAAGTCTTCGCAGATCCTCGGTCTGGGATTGTGTAGCCTGTTGCTGCTATTCACGCTGATGCTGATGAAAGATATTGGGGATTCCCTGGAGGGCTATACACGGTTGAACGATGGCAATCTGATGGTTGCTGAAATGCCGGCCCAGGACCTTCCGGTGCTGGAACAGTGGGCAGAATCAAACGAAAGCCAGATCAGGCAAATGCGCCCCTATTCCGGCGCGAAACTGTCCCACATTAATGAACAGCCTATTGATGAAGCGATCACTACCCCCAGTGACAGCCTCGCTACGGTCAAAAAGAATATCCGCCTGAGCTGGTCCGAAGCCGTGCCTGCCAACAACCGGCTTGTTGATGGAATATGGTGGTCCGCCAGTGATGAAAACTGGCAGCAAATTTCAGCTGAACCCGAAGTTATGACGGACCTGAATTTGCAGTTTGGAGACAGGCTGACCTTTTTGGTGAATGGCAAGCCGTTTACCTTTACGCTGGTTGCCAGTCACGCTTATCGACCCGGCAAAGGATCCGTTACATTCTGGTTTCAAATCCCTGAAAAGGCCGCTCAAAAACTAAAGGCAGATATATTCTATATGGGCAGTATGGAGCTTCCGTCCGCCGCCTGGGACGAGCTGGGTCAGCTATGGAAAAACAATCCGGCATTATCGCTGGTACCCCTGAAGGAACTCACCCAGCGGTTCGATGATACACTGGCAATTGTCACCAAACTGACTGTCGGTTACGCGATCATGATACTGATCATGGCCGCACTGGTCATCGCGGCATCAATGAAAGGTTTTGAATCAGAGGATCGAAAGAAAAATGGGTTGCTAACGAGCATTGGCATCACAAAGTCTGCCTGCCTGAAACTCAACCTCTATGATTGGCTTACAGTATCGCTGATCGCCGGTGTTGGCGCAATTGCGGGCACGTGGGTCGCGGGATTACTGATCTATGAATCGCAATTCTCGATGCGTTACGCCCCCGATCCACTCTGGTTAGTAGGATTGATATTGGCGATTAGTTTCATCGTTTGCGCCGTCGGAACAATATTCAGCCGAAAAAGTCTTTCAGCATCCATCTATACTCTCTTGAAAGAGTGAAATGCAGGCAAATCTGGTTGGTCATGCAGCAGCCGATTAGCATCCGCTTTCGGGATATAGCAGACACTGATGCAACCAAAATCACATCGTCGAAAACCACCAAAATAGTTGCGAGAACTGATTGATTTCGTCGTCATCATGCAGGAGCACCTTTAGGATGGTGGGACGAAACCCGGAAGGTCCTCCAGCAAGTCCCGATCAAATGGTTCATCCTTGAAGAGCAGCGGATAATGAAACCTTCTTAGTTCCGCATGAAAATCGCGCACCGAATCCTCATAGGTGATCATGGAGGCTGCATCCGTGCCCGCCAGTTTCTCGAACGATCGCTCGACAAGGGAGGTTGGTGAGAGAAATGCTAGCAGACCTGCCTCGTGATCGCGCGCCAGACGAGCCAACCGATATTGATCTACCAGGGGTTTGGACTTCAAATCACCAAGCTGTTGGAAAGCATAATACCATTTCCATTCAAAGGGCTGTTCAATCGTTGCATGTTCGCGCCATTCAGGATGTTCTTCGAGAAATGCGGTCATCGTTGCTTCCTTGGGCAGATCCCAGGCATCATTCACCGTTTCTCTCTGAAGCAGCAAAATCTCACCGCCGTTCGGCAATGGCTGACGGGCTTCAATTGCGGCTTTGGAAAGTGCCGGGATTATAATCGCCAGGGCGAGCCACAATCCGATCATTGTAGTAAGCAGGACAGACGAAGAAGCGTTAATCCGGCTGATCAGTTCAATGATCAGCCACCACAACACAAGAGCGCCAACCAGGATGGCACTGGCTTGGATTGTGAAGCCAAGTGATGCACCTTCCACTACCGATGCGGCCCATAGCGGTATCAACAATAGGAGGGACAAAGCCACCACCCGAACCAGCGCTCTGGGCAACCAGAGGTTTCTGGAAGCCCCTGCTGTGGCCACAAGCAGGTCATGACGCCTTGCTGTTCGTTCGGCCGAACGTAGGTCATAGAGTAACAATATCAGAAGCAGCGGCGCTACGGACGCTGCGAGAAAGGCGAAGTCAAACCGTCCGACCAGACCGAAATCGGCGTTTCTGGTGTCCGCCTCATGAATCTGGCCCTCAAGTGCCAGCATGCGCACACGGTTTTTCCAGGGACTGCTGTCACGTTGACCCAAGGCTGCAAAGGCAAATTCGGACGGCGGGACATAGGTGAGATGAAAGGCATAATAGGCAGCACCGCCCCAATCTTCCTGCCCTTTCAGCGCATTGATCCGGTCGGCCCTGTCTTCCTCCACAAGCTCCGCAATAGTTTGTCGCTGGTCGCGGACTTCCGCAACGCCAAATGCGACTGAAATGATGGACAGGACAAACGCCAGAACAAGCCAGAATAGCGCGCCGCGATCCTTGGCAAGGAAACGTATCTCTCTAAACATATCTCTAACCATCAGACACGCACCTTCCGTGCTGCAAAAAATGCGATTGCGCTAACGAGAATGAGCCACGTCATAAGCATCGCAAAGGGAAATGAAGCGCGGTTGACTCTGTCTGCAGCGCTATCTGGCGCGAACCGAAATTCGTCGAGCACGCGCCAGGCGGCGGAATTGACCCTTGTTCGGCGTTCGGCCTCCGGATCGCTGCTACGATTGAGATCATCCGCGTAAGATAATTCATTGGCATGGACTGCATTGAGAGATTGGACAAAATCAAAGCGAAGAGCTTCGCTTTCGCGCAAAAAACGATGGTGCGTTGCGAGATCTGTACCGGCAAGGGTGCGCGATACAGAGCCAACAGCAATAGTAGGTGACGCAAGGCCAAACAGATTGAAAAGCCCTGACTGGTTCGCCTCCCGCTCCATACGATTTTCGGCATAGCTGTTGAGAAGATCGGTCAGTTCAGCTTCGGAAAAGGAAGCGACAACACCGCGCCAGTTGATCGGCAAATCTTCAACATTTTCCACAGCATATTGCTCCAGCACCTCTTTTTGCAGTCGCTGAAAAGCTGGGTCCGCAGCGTTGTGGCCGTCGCCCAGTTTGCGCTGCTCGGCGAGCATCACAAGGTCGCTTTCAATCTTCCCTGGGGCATCAATTGCCGCGCTACTGGCATTGATCGCAAAGCGTGGCACGATCAGTGCTGCGAAGAGCCATATGAATATCAACGCACCGAGCGAAACGGCGCGTTGTTTTAGAATGATTGATGCAGCCAGAACGATGGCACCCCAGACGCATAGATAGAGGAAATAACTGCCCACAAGCGAGGCCGCTGCCAGTGCCTTCTCTCCTTGGACAACCGAGTGGGCTGCGACGGCAATCAGCGGCAGCATGAATATTACAATGACAGCGAGCAACGCTAGCGCCTTGCCCATCGCTAGCGATACACCTGACTGGCCCTGCGCCAGGATCACGGCCAAAGTACCGCTTTCACGTTCGCGCAGCAACAAGGCGTGGCCCAACACGATGAGAAGCAATGGCAGGAGCAATTGATACAGGTTTGCCGGCGTCAGGGACGCAAAACCGCCAAGATCGGCGGCGGCCTTGGTATCAGCAAACATGGCTGTATTTTGCCGGTGCCCTTCGAGAAAGATCGATTGGCCGGTTACCGCATCGACACCGGGTTCGAAGGCCGCCAGCGGAGGAGGAGGACGAAAAGCGTAGTGGCCATAGTGGACCATGCGGTGCGGATGGCGATCCGGTTGGGCGAAGAAGGTTTCTTCAGCCGCGACCTGCTGCGCCAGACGTTGCGACTGTTCATTAGCGACGCGGTTGACCGTAAGCATGCTGGTCACCGCTAGCAGCGTTGCGACAATCAGTGTCGCAACTACGATCACTTTTGAACGCAGCCAAAGCCGCCATTCTTCTTTGGCAATCCTGAACATTATACTCATGCTGTTTCTCGCTCGGCAAAGGCCGCGTGCACGGTTTCCGTGTCAATTCGCTTTCCATTCTCTGCGGCAAAGCTGCCGACCAACTGACCACGCCGCAGCAATCCAACCCGATCTGCGACTTGGCATGCGCCGTAGACGTCATGGGTCACCATCAATATGGTCTGACCAGCACTGGCCAGATCCTTTACCAGATCATGAAACTCATCGATGGCAACCGGATCCAGACCGGAGGTTGGTTCATCAAGCAATAGGATCGGAGTTTCGCGCAATAGTGCAAGCGCGATCGCTGTTTTTTGCCGCATGCCTTTCGAGTAGGATTGCAAACGTCGTGAACTGGCTTCCTCTGGAAGCGCAACCCGTTTCAGCGCTTCGTCATAGTCCGCTTTGCTTGCTGATTTTCCCGCCAGATCAAGAAAGTAATCGAGATTTTCATAGGCGGTCATGTGGCCATACAACGCCGCTGCCTCGGACAAATATGCAATTGCTGATCGCGCGGACGCAACATCCTTGCCGACGCCTTTGCCGTTGACCAAAACCTCTCCGCCGGAAGGATCCAGAAAGCCCAGAAAGGTAAGAAGGGTACTCGATTTTCCTGCTCCGTTGCCTCCAAGCAAAGCGAAAATTTCCCCTTCAGCAACCGCGAAGGAAACATCGTTCAAGACAGCATTTCCTTCACGATTCAATGAGAGGGAGCGGGCTTCAAGTGGCGAGGTCATAATATTGCTTTCCGTTGCTTAAGGAGTGAAATTGGTCAGGAGATGTACCGAGCAAGATGCTTGATTGGGAGGCCCATGCTAGTTGGGGAAAGCGCGCCATCAGAAATAGCTCAGCCAAGGTTTGTTGCGCTTTTCGCGATGCTTGTAGGCGGCAAAGACTTTTGCGATCGGATAGTGCACCGCGATCAACACCAACGCGCCAACCCAGATCCAGAATACACTGTCCAAGCCATAGCGTTCGCCCTGGGTTGCGCCGAATATTGTGTAGAGGATCCAATAGGCTGCCAAAAGAACATAAAGGTGGAGCACATAGATGAACATCGGAATGGACCCGAATGTCTGCATCAGATCCAGTGCCCAGTTTTGCTTTTTGACTGTCTCGAGCCCGGCGAGCATCAGCAGACCTATGCCGAGCGTGAGAAGTATGTAGTCGAGCGAAGGCGGGTATTTGGTGAAGTTGATGAACGACATCACCGTCTCTATGGTTGTTTCTTGCACCGACCAAGGGATGGTCTCGCCGTAAATGTTAAGCCCGCGCAGGACGAGCAAGAGAGCCAGGCATGAGGCACCAAGGCCGATGAGCCATCGCCGCCGCGTGAAAGCTGCCGTGGATCGCGCGAACAGAGGTCCAGCAAAATAGCCCAATAGAATCACGCCAAACCACGGCAGACTTGGATAGGACAGGCTGATTGTAAGCGGACCGATCTGCCCCAACTCGCCACCATCATGAAGGATCGCCCATGGGACATAGCCAAGCTCGCCAGGTTGAAAATTGATCGGGACGAGAAAATTATGCCCCAAAATGATCAGAAAACCCAATGCACCGATCAGCCAATAATTGAAGCGACACGCTACAGACAAGGCAACCATGCAAAGCCCAATGGCCCAGAGCACCTGCAGAAAGAGATAGTTTGGAAAGCTGTCCGCCCAGACTAGATAATAGAGCAACAGCTCGATCAGAATAATGACCAGTCCACGCTTGAAAAGAAACTTAGAGGGTGAACGATATTCCCCTTCCCGCGGGTGCGCGTAGAGCCAAGCCGACATGCCCGCTAGAAAGATAAAAACGGGCGCGCACAAATGCGTCAGCATACGCGTGAAGAAGAGATCTGGCTCTATCGTGTCGGCAATCGGGTCACCCGTCCGCACATGCATATAAAATCGCTCGCGCACATGATCGAGCATCATCAGAATGATGACCAGGCCTCGCATGATGTCAATTGAGGCAATTCGTGATGCTGGTATTTGCTCTTTGGTCATGGCTTTCAAAGCTAACTGAAAAGACTGTTGTCTGAACCTCTCGATTAAAAGGAATAGGATGCCGTGAACCGGAACCGGCGCGGTGCACCCGGCTCAACCCAGACATCTGCAAAGGAATTGGTGTAGAATGTCTCGTTAAACAGGTTGTCGACATCGAAGCGAAGCGAGACGCCTTCGATTGGTTCTACTTCCCCGAAAAGGCGGACGGTGGTGTAATCGGCTAAGAAGAAGTCGAAACCCGTCCAGCCGAGCCGTTCACCGACATGGAGAACTCCGCCGCCCAATTGCGCGGGCACATCGCCTATATTGAAGGACTGACTGACCAGGAGACTGATCTGATGATCCGGTGAGTTGATCAGCGGATCGCCGTCTTCAATCAGTGCGCCAAAATCTGCATCGGGATTGCTATTGGTGAACTCCGCGTCGGTATAGGCGTAGGAGAGCCAGATGCTCAGACCGCTGTCAAACGCCAGATTGGCATCAAGCTCAATGCCGCGACTGCGCGCCTCTCCGGCGGGGATCGAGAAGAAGCCAGCGTCCACTGCTTCCGGCCGGTCATCATTCACGAGGATATTGCTTTGATCCACTTGAAACGCGGTAAGCGTGACGGCGCCATTAACGCCGCTGAAATAGCTGCCCAGATCGGCCTTTATTCCGATTTCAGCGGATTCGGTTATATTCGGATCGAACTGGTTGCCTTGGAAGTCGGAGCCGGTCTGCTGGCGGAAACCCTCACCATAGGAGGCGTAAATGCTTAGCCCGTCATCAATGCGGTACACAGCGCCGACTTGTGGCGAGAAACGCGTGTCCTTGCTTGTGACTGTAGTCGCCGGTGTGGCGCGCAGATTGGTAAGGTCCTGCTTGAAATCATCAAACCGCCCACCCAACCGGATTTGCAGGCGATCCGTAATGTCGATCTGATCCTGGATATAGAACCCGAACCCTTTGAGCAGCTCTTCGCGATCGGTATTCGGTCCGGGCACGGGCTGCGGAAATTGGCCATAAACAGGATCGAACACGTCAAGGAACAGATATTCTGCTGGGTCCAGCGTGTTGATATCCGTCCCGGCAGGGAAGAAGCCGGGACGAAAACGCTGAATGAAAAGGCTGTTATCGAAACGGTCATAGTCCGCACCGATCAGCAGTCGATGGCGCAGGGAACCCGTTTTGAACTCGCCCGCAAGTTCTGCGCGGAGGACGAGATATTCGGAGTCGAAATCGCGAAAGCGGAAGAAACGGGAAAGGGTGCGTCCATCCTCGAACAAGGTTTGACGGCCTTCGAAATTCGTTTCTGACGCATTGCCGATCAGGGAAGTTTCCCGAAAACCAATACCTGTCAGCAGGCTCCAGTTTTCTGAGAAGTCGTGCTGGAGTTCGAATTGATGGCCAAGCACCTCCGTCTCAATCGGGCCATCACCGGGCTCACCCACAAAAGTCCGGCGCGGTGTGAAACCGAATTCCTCGGTAAATGCGACGCCGCGATCGAAAGGAATGTCCTGCCTTGTATACTCCAGCTCATAGGTTGCTCTGGTATCCTCACCGATTTTCCAGGTTATCGACGGATAAAGACCAAAGCGCTCTGTCTCGACCGTTTTGCGAAAACTTTCCGCATCTTCAAAAAAGCCGACCAGCCGAATGCCGAGCTCATCATTGGAACCTATTGTTGTCTGAACATCGCCTTCGATGCGATATTGTTCCCAGCTTCCGATGGTACCGCGAATATAGCCGGTTGTTGTGAACTCAGGGCGCTTGGTTACGATATTGACCGTACCACCCGGTTCGCCTCGTCCGAACAGCGCTGATCGCGGCCCCTTCAGGACTTCGACGGATTCGATGCCGGCAATGTCACGCGGTCCGCCAAAACCGCGCCCGGCATTAAAGCCGTTGACCAGAAAGCCGCTCGGCAGATTGATGTCACCAGAGAAGCCGCGAACCGAAAATGCATTCCACAATCCGCCAAAATTATTTTGCCGCGCGACCGATGCAGACAGATCAAGGGCACTGACCAAGTCTTGTGCACCTGAGTTTACCAGTGTTTCATTATCAATGATCTGATCGGCTTGCGGTGTTTCGAGCGTATCAAAATCCCCGCGATAAGCCTGTCTAAGGCCAGTCACGATAATAGAGGATGAAGCATCTTCTGCGGCGCTCTCACCATCGCTTTGGGCATGAGATGGAGTGGCCATAAGCATGGTAAGCGCCAATGCCGAAGCTGATACCGAATTATTCAAAAATGTCATTGAGGGGTCCCCGTATTTACTGTCGTTATTTGTAGATTCGATAAATATGAGCGGAGGCGATCAGTCCGCCCCCGATGATTGTTGGCAATGTGTCTTCCATGCCGAAATGCTCTGCGAACAAAGCGCCTGTAATGAATAGGCCGCCAAATCCGGCTGGAACCAGAAATGCTGGAACGCGCGCCGATGGTGAAGACATCAGGACACTCATCGAAGCAAACACGGCCATCACAACCATGGTCCAATGGAGCCATTCCGCCTGTGCAACGACTGCTAAGAAAGGAGATGATACGGCCAGGACAGGTAAAGCGATGCAGTGCACAACACATGCGGCGCTAAGTGCAATTGCTGCACGATCTTTGTAAAAAGCAGGCTGCATTGGAGAATCCGTGTAATGTTATAACGTCTCAATATTGTCGCAAGTTAACTGAGTCAACGAATTTTCAGATCATTCGTGGACGAAAAGTGGGGAGCAGTGGATGTATCGCAGATAACGGCGAAGACCATAAATGCGGATCGTTGAAACCCAGCAAATGCAATACGCATCTGTCAGGTCTGCTCATGCGCCTGAATTTTTGCGGCAAGCGCCTCTATTTCGAATCAATAAACTCCAAAATCTCTGTGTTGGTTGGTCGAATATCATGGACACCGGAGACTGTTTTTGATTCTATTCTGCCATCTGTATCGATCAGCATCACCGTTGCGATGGGCACACCTTCCGCACGACCTTCTGTAAATTGCGGATCGCGAAGTCTGAAACCATCAATCAAGGTAGAAGATGCGTCCGACAAGAGAGCGAAACCGATCTTCTGGTCTTCGATAAATTTCTGCTGGACCGCTGGCTCGTCGTAGCTGAGTGCCCAGATTCGGTATCCACGTTTGGCGATATCGTCCGTGATCTGATTTACATTTTTGAGCTGAACCTGACAAAATCCACACCATTCAACCGATCGGGTGAAGAATAAGATAATAGGCCCATCCTTCAGGATTTCTCCCAGCGTGGTTTCGACCTCATTCCGCTTTACTGTAATGTTAAGCGGAACTTTGGCGCCGACATCTAATCCTGCATCTGACGTAAAGACGACATTATTCTGTTCCAAATCCGCAGCGTTCACCGCAGACGCCTGATTGTCCGTGTCGTTTGCAGAACAGGATGCGACACAGGCTAGCCCGATCAACAGGGGCAAGATCTTTGTCCGGCTCATATCCATCTCTACTCGCATCCCATTCTCCCTGTTGCAGAACACAGCCATTTTCTTGGAACCATGTGATAGCCACGTTCCACCAACTACAAAACCATGATTTGTTTCACAATGGCTGGCTTCGGGAGCAACCCGGTATCAACGGATTGGAGCAAGACCGAGCTGCTAGACCGCCTTGCTCTCCGCTGGTGCGGCCGCGTCCGTTTCCGACAGGGCTGCGTGTATATCGCTGACCACGACCGAACCTTCGCCGACCGCCGAGGCGACGCGTTTGACGGAGCCAACCCGGGCATCGCCGACTGCATAGATGCGTGGCCAGGATGTTTCGAACCGTGTGGGCATGCGCTCTAATGGCCATCCAGCCTTGACCAGGTCGAGATTGGCCAAATCCGCGCCGGTTTTGACAAATCCGGTTTCGCTGCAACTCATGTCTTTGGGCAACCATTCGGTGAACGGGGCCGCGCCTAAGAACAGGAAGACAAAGGGCGTTTCCAGGCGCACCGGCTGACCCCTCGTTTCAAGATCAATGGCTTCGAGCCGTTCCTCGCCGTGCAATTTCGCAATCTTGCTGGCGGGATGGAGATGAATATTCGGTGTCTCTTCTAGCCGTCTAACCAGATATTCCGACATGGTTTCGCGAATATCCTCGCGGCGATAGACGAGATGCACAGCCTTAACCGTCTTGGCCAGAAACACGGCACCTTGCCCTGCGCTGTTCCCAGCACCGACCATCGCCACTTCCGATCCCCTGCACAGCTGGGCCTCCATCGCTGTGGCGCCATAATAGATCCCGCGCCCTTCAAACTGCTCAAGCTTGTCGAGTGGCAACTTGCGATATTGTGCGCCTGTGGCGATCACCACAGCTCTGCTATTGAGCTTGCGTCCATCTTCAAGACTGAGGCGGTAGTCATCGCCATTGCGATCCAGGGAGCAGACCTTCACTGGCGCGGCAATGCGTGCACCAAATTTTTGGGCCTGGATGGAAGCGCGGTCGGCTAGTTCCTGTCCGGAAATGCCCATCGGAAAGCCGAGATAATTTTCAATTTTGGAAGATGTACCCGCCTGTCCGCCGGGACCGCGAATGTCGAGTGTCAGCACAGACAGTCCTTCTGATGCCGCATAGACTGATGACGCAAGACCACCAGGCCCGGCACCCACGACGATAACATCCGCGCATGCGCCATCGGGCAGCAAATCAAGTCCAAAAGCTTCGGACAAATTCGAAAGGCTCGGCTTCTTCATCACCAAAGACGCGCCGCGCAGGACCACGGGCAGATCAGCCGCGTCAACACCACGTGCGCGCATCACTTGATCGGCCAACGCATCCCCTGTGGGATCAAGCCAAACATGGGGGACACCGTGTACAGCGAGCAGATTGCGGGAAACAAAAGTCTCGCGGTCATAGCTTTCGCCTATAACAACGACCGTGCTCATGCCCGATTCATGCCCGAATTGACGGCGGGCGGTGAATGTGCGCACAAAAACATCCGACAGTCCGGAATTTTCAACCAGCACGCGTTTGAACTTGTCGTGCGGAATGTGGAGCACTTCTCCGGCGTTACCCATTTCCACCCGGACCAATGACGCCTGCCCGGTAAGAACGGTAATGTCGCCGGCAAACTGGCCTGCCTCCATCCATCCCAGTCTTCGCGTCCCTTCCGATGTTTCGGCGATGATATCGGTATGACCGGAAAGCGTGACGAGACAATCCAGATTGCGCGCGCCTTCTTGGATGAGAACGTCACCGGTCTCATGATGGATGATCTCGCCATAGGGCTTAAGTTGTTCCAACTCGGCGGGTGACAAAGTATAGTTTACGTCAGGGGGAGGGACGGCCATGATTGTGATTCCTGCTGGCGGGATAGCCAATGTAACTAGCTATGGAACTGTGCTGAATAATCAACCCCACAGTGTTGATCGATTACATTTGGCAGTTTCACAACATGACTGACCTTTGTCCTTATCATGCTCTCATGCGCATATAAAAAGCTTAGACCCGCTTAGTCATGCCCTGCGATCTGCGGAACAAGAACCAACCGATCCAGAGAGACAGATAGAGAAACAGCATTCCAAAGATAGCGGGTTTTGGGTTTTCCAGGCTGCTGATCGATCCGGCGTAAGTAGCGATTAGCACATAGGGCAGTGTACTGATCGAGAAGAACAGAACATATCGCCAAAATGGCATCCGGGTCGCGCCAGCCATGCAAGCCGTTACCTCGGTTACTATTGGAGCTGCACGCGAGAGAGTGATCATCACCGGGCCGTTGCGATAGAAAGCTTCTTCCAGCTCGGTTCGCTGCTTTTCATCCTTGATCAGAAAACCAATGGCCCGATCTCCCCATTTTCTGCTCAGGCCATAGCCGGCAAAGGCAGCCATAGCCGATCCGGTAAATGCGGTTGCCGCACCAGCAGGGAATCCCAGAAAATAGCCGGCCAATATCATTATCGTAAGCGTGGGAACCGCAACAAACAGATCGATGAAGAGAAGCAGCACAACGGTTCCGATGACATATAAAGGGTCTACGGTCTGGGCCTGTTCCAGCCAGAACTGGACGTTTTCTACCGTCAAGATCCCCAATACCCGGCCTAAAATGAACGTGGATGCAAATATAGCACCGAGAATGAGCATGACTTTGAGTAAAGATTTCATTGTGACTTCCTTTTAGAATTTCGGGATATCAAATTGAGGGATATTCGATTCGGTTTCTGTTGTTCCATCTGGCCGCGCTAAAGCTCTATGTTCCGCGAAGGATGCGATAGCCCAGGCTCGGGACGACACGCATAATCCATGCAAAGAGCTTCGCGATGCCGACGTGGATGGTCTGTTTTTCGCGGCGAATGCCATGCACAATGGATTGCGCCGCACCTGAAGCCATCATTTTGTTATTGCCACGTCCCGCAGTCATATCGGTTGCGACAATGGGCAAGATCACGTCGGCCACTTTGATGTGCGGAGCGTCCTTTTGGGCCTGATAGCGTAGGCTGCGACTGAAACTGCTGAGTCCGGCTTTGGCTGCGCAATATACGGGCGCTGCCGCTTTCGGTGCGAGGGCGAGGCCAGAACTGATATTGACGATCATCGCATCATCAGAGCGCTTCAACAAAGGCATCAGAGCAGCGCAAATCTTAACAGGCGCAATAAGATCAATGGTAAATTCATCAGCGATTTTTTCGAGGAGCTGGTCTGAACTATTATTGATAAAATCCAGATCCTGCTGGATAGCCGCATTGTTAATAAGGATGTCCAGACCATTCCATTCGGACTGGATTCTATCGTAGAGAAATTGCGGGGTTCCCGGATCGCCAATGTCGGCGGTGATACCCAGAATATCGCGATCGAGCTGCACGCGCGCTTTGTCGATGGTCTGTTCATTGCGACCGCAAATTGCGACCTGTGCTCCAGCGTCGACACATGTTTGCAGCAACTCCAAGCCGATTCCTCGAGCTCCACCGGTGATGAGAATTTTTTTACCGTTCAAGTCCATTTTTTCGATCCACAGATTATTTTTCTATGGTCGAACTACTGGACGATCATTTTTCCCTTGTATTGAATATACGCGCCAATCTTATCGGTTGGCTGTTAGTTATTAGCCAGGGTCCGATATTCAGATGGCTGCATATTATATCTCAGTTTGAATTCACGATTAAAGTGAGGCTGATCAGCAAATCCGGAGGCGTAGCCGATTTCAGCATAGTCACTTCGGCCACTCAATATCATGGAAGCCGCTGCCTCCGCGCGCGACCGACGAAGCAGTTTTTGGAAGGTTTCATTCTCCTTTTGGAGCATGCGCTGCAAACTTCTTTTGGACTGACCGATGATGGTCGCCGCCGTATCAATTTTCCAGTTCCGGCCGGGATCATTGCCAAGCAATTGGGTGATCCGATCCACAATCGAATCATTATCTGACGTGCTATCGTTCTGACCCGCACTCGGTGCTGCAGAAGACTGGTTATGCTCTTCTTTCCAGTCAAATTGCCAGATACGGGTGTCGCCGGTTTCCTGAAGATTTCTCCACTCATCATCGCTGCTCACAAATGCGTCATTTTTCATGACCAGTGTTGATGCTTGGCCTATTCGGGCCATGAGCTGTCCGCAGCCCACCAATTGCAGCAAGCTGGCGATCAGTCCGGAAATAACCAGATCCTCCCCAGTGGTTGGCAGAGTTTCGTCGGTGGAAAAATGTTCAAGTGTTACGCTGAAAGAAGACTGATCAATCACCCTGACTCTATGTCGGCCATGAAAATAGCGCTCTAGTCTCGTCCAGCGATCGATAAGGTCATGTCCATCGCAAGCATTCAAAAGCACTTCAAGCGTGGGATCAAAATCAACAGTTTTGAGTGCTTGACCAATTTTGAAAATGGATGATGGTCCCAATGAGCGCATTGCCACATTCAACAAGTCACGTTTTGAGACGGCTTCCGTTTTGCCTTCAAATCCAATCGGCTTCGCAGCTTCCAGGCCCTGAGATTTCAACTGACCTGCAATCAGATTAAACAGTGCGGAACTTGCAAAATTGGTCATATTGTCAATCCAGACTATTTTTCAAAAATGCCATTCAGAGTTTCATCAACACATCGGTTTTGGCTTTGTCTCCGGCTGATTTGACATCATGAAAATATTCAATCGCCGCATCAATCCGATGACTGAGTTTCTTTAGCTTCGTGATATGCAATTGGACATTTTCCCGTTTCTTACCAAGCTCGTCGATAATCATGTCGCAACTCAATTGTTCCTCAATTGAACTCGGCAATATCCCCCGAATCTCGGATAGGGAAAAGCCCAGGCTTTGGGACAGGCCGATGATCCGAAGTCTTTCAACCATGTCATGGCCATAATCCCGATAACCATTGTCTCGCCTCGTTGCCTTGGGCAACAAACCGTGGCGTTCGTAAAATCGAATCCGGGATGTTGTGACACCGGTTTGCTTCGCCAGTTCACCAATTTTCATTTGGCTTGACCTTTAACATTGGTTCAAGGTTTATAGCACCCAAATCCACAATAGACCAGAAAGCAAATATAGTGACTGGAATCGCAAATCCTTTGTTCGAACCGCTTATCCTCCCGAATGGAGCGACCATCCCCAACCGTATATGCAAAGCGGCAATGGAAGAAAATCTGAGTGACGCTGGTCAACTTCCGGGCGAAAGGCTTAACCGCCTGTATCGGCGCTGGGCCCAAGGCGGCGCCGGATTGCTGCTGACCGGGAATGTTATGGTTGCGGCGGATGCCTTGACCGGGCCCGGAGGCGTCGTGCTGGAAAAACACACCGATTTAGTGTCGTTTCAGCGCTGGGCGACCGCCGGCAAGTCGGGCGGGGGGCAGTTCTGGATGCAAATCAATCATCCTGGGCGTCAGGTCTATGCAAATATGGGAGAGGACGCTGTTTCAGCTTCGGATGTTCCCGTTGATCTCGGCGACTATTCAAAGCTCTTTGCGAAGCCAAGAGCATTGGAAGAGGGGGAAATTGAAACCATTATCGAACGCTTTGCCGAAACCGCTTCTCTGGCTGAAAAAGCAGGATTTACCGGTGTTCAGATTCACGCAGCGCACGGCTATTTGATCAATCAGTTTCTATCGCCGCTGACGAACAAAAGAACGGATCAATGGGGAGGCACATTGGAAAATCGTGCCCGGCTTCTCCTCGCTGTGGTGGAAAGGGTCAGATCGAGGACATCGGACGATTTTTGTCTTTCCGTCAAATTGAACTCTTCGGATTTTCAAAAAGGTGGATTTGATCAATCGGATGCAAAATGGGTGGTTGAGCAGCTTAACGACATGCAGGTTGATCTCGTTGAGCTATCCGGTGGCAGCTATGAGAGTCCGGCGATGCAGGGCAGAGCATCGCAAGATAGTACGGGTCTACGGGAGGCGTACTTCATTGACTTCGCCAAGGAGATATCGGCGGTGGCAAAAATGCCGATCATGATCACCGGTGGGATCCGGCGTTTATCGGTTGCCCAGAAAGCACTGGATCACGAGCAGGCAGGCTCCGCTGTGGATATGCTTGGCGTGGCCAGGGCATTGGCCTTTGATCCGGAATTGCCCAATAACTGGTTGAATGCAGAAAAAGTCGACGTGGCTATACCCGAGGTCAAATGGAAAAACACAACCCTTGCTGGAGTAGCGACCATGGCGGTTGCCAAGGCACAGTTGGAGCGGCTTGCGAAAGATCTGAATCCAAAACCAAATATCTCACCATTACTTGCCCTTGTTGGAGATCGATTTCGGACCAACAAGCGGTTGAAGCGCTACCGCCGTTGGCGGAATCAAAGGGAGAATTGACAAGGGCATTGGATAGGGGGAGGCCGTTTCGGGGGGAGAGATGGCGATATCCGCGTATTGCTAAATGCCCTTGTCAGCTACGATGAATAGCAGAGCTGTCAGCAAAGGGCGTAGTGCGATTGCAAGGTGTTGGAGTAGTTCATTTGGACTATACACTTCCCCGGTGCTTGACTTATCCTGTCTCACAATTGGCACAAGGGGACTGACTTGATCATGCGATCTGCACGATATTCTGATCGGATTCGTCCCATACAACCCGTAAACGCTTTTTTCCGCTTAACCACAGCCTGTTTCAGCCTTCTTTTGTTGGTTTATCCCACTGATATTGCTGCGCAAACCGAAAGTAAGGCGCAGCATGGCGTTTTGATGGAGAAGGCCGATAGCCTGCTCGAACAACAGCGGTTCAACGAGGCAGCGCGTATCTTTCAAGAGGCCACGCAACGGGCAGTGACATCCAGTGAAAAGGTTGATGCGATGATTGGTGATGCCTTGGCCAGAATCAACGCGCCGGACAAGGTTGAAGCAAGGCGACTGCTGCTACAGGCAAAAGAACTCACCCTTTCCAGCGACGACCTTATTAGCTCGATTGATGTTCTGTTCCTGATATCGGTTACACAAGCAGAATCCGGTGACGTCACATCGGCTATCGAAACATTATCCTTGGCGATTGACCGCGCTGGCCAAATTGAAGTTGGAACCAACCAGGCCTTGGCCGATTTTGTTCACGCCTCACTCTATCTGGATCTGGCTGATTATCACATCGAGCTGTCTGAATATTCCAGCGCGGCCCGGATGCTGGATCAGGTGATGCCACGTCTGCAGTCTTTGAACGATCCAGTTCTTTGGACGGTTTATCACTATAAGAGAGGAGTTGTAGCAACGCAGTTGAACCAGTTGGAATTGGCCAAAACGGAGATTGGGGAGGCGATCCAAAACCTTGAAGCCATAACCGAGACCGATGTTCAAATTTCGATTTTATTGGCAGCAATCGATCTGGCTGAACGGCGTTCCGATCAACAAAATCAGGAACTGCTGATTCGGAAATTACAGCAATATGTAAGCAATGTTGAGGAGCAGAGCGGGTTCGCGGCGCGGCCAGTCATGAGGCTGAGCGAAGCCTTTAACAATGATCCGAGAAGTGCCGCTTTTGGATTGTCGCGCGCCTTCCGCCGCGATGACAATTTTCGTGCTCCAACAGAAACATTGCAACTGGCCAATACCGCCGCACGATTGGACCAATTTCGAAACGAAGCTGAAATCAGGTCGCTCTATGCGACGGTTGCGGCGCTAATTGCCATAGCGGTTCTGATTGCCGGGTTCGCAATATCAATGGCGCTGCGCAGGAAACAGCAGTCGGAATTCGAACGATATTCTCTGGAAATGAAAGCAACGCTGGCCGAACGGATGCGGATTGCGAGAGAGTTGCACGATACATTGCTACAGGATTTCACCGCTACCGGATTGCATATCGAACTGGCCAAATCTAAAATTGAAACCGATCCTAAAGTCGCGCATGAAATTCTGGAAACTGCGCTGGTACAATCTGATGAAGCTCTGCGTTCCGCGCGATTGTCGATAATTGGTGCCCGCAGCGATTTCGGGAATGATCTTTCCGCCGCGGTGTCCAATATTGTGGACGCTTTTCGGCTAAGATCCGATATCAACATCACCCTTGAAAACAATCTCCATGGCCCGCCAATTGACACGGAGACATGTGCTGAGATTTGCCGCATTGTTGATGAAGCGATTTCCAATGCAGTCACGCATGCGCAAGCTGAAAATATTCGTGCCGAAACGTTTCGGGACGCCCATTTGATCAAGATATCTGTCAACGATGATGGCATTGGATTTGATCCAAATTCATCTCTACCGGGGCATTATGGGCTGACCGGCATGCGTGAGCGCGCAAAGCTTATCAATGCCCTGTTCTCGATAGAATCCTCCGCCGGATCAGGATCGGTTGTGCGTCTGGAAATACCGCAATCCTGACGTCTCCAAATTGCTATTGCGACAATGCTATTGAATACGGATTATCCCTCTCTTGAGAGCCGTCAAAACCGCTTCAGTCCGGTCGCTGGCGGCCAGTTTGTCGAGGATCTTGCCGAGATGAATTTTAACCGTGGATTCGCTGATATCCAATTTGTAGGCGATCGATTTATTAGAATTTCCGGCTGCCAGTATCTTGAGCACATCCAGTTCGCGCGGGGTTAAATCTTCCTGCATCATGGCATCTGCCAGTCGCTCCGCGACTTCACCCTTGAATACCCGCTGACCATCATGGACGCGTTTTATGGCATCCACAATTTCCCGCCTTGCGGTATCCTTTGTCAGAAAGCCGCGTGCTCCGGCAGAAAGCGTCCGCTTGATCGTGTCGGCACCGTCAAAGGTGGTCAGCGCGATGATCATAGCGGCCGGGTGATCGGCAACAATCTGCTTGATAACCGTTTCGCCGTCCATATCCGGAAGTTGCAGATCCATGATGGTCACGTCAGGTTTCTTGTGGCTATAGAGCTGCAGCGCACTTCCCCCATCCTGCGCTTCTCCAATCACTTCCAGGGTCGGATCATCATCGATCAACGCGCGTAGCCCAGCTCGCATTGTCGGATGATCATCAACAATGATTACGCGCAATGGCTGTTGATGAGAATCTGGGACCATGACGGCCTTATAAACCACTATTGGCAATGTGATTAGTCCATTTGGATTATACGATCAGAAAAATGATGTCCGGAAATCCGTGTTTCGATGGGATATGCGAGAAAATAGGTTGGATAGCTATCCCTTTTCCCAATACGGCGTCCCCCGATAGCGCTCAACCAGGAAGTCGACAAATGTTCGTACGCGGGCAGACAAGTGCCGGGTTGGCGGATAGACGGCGTAAGCAGTCAATTTCGGCCACTCATAATCGGGCAGGATTTCGACAAGAGAACCCGCTTCAAGATGCTCGTACACAATGAATCGGGGCTCAATGATAACGCCTTCGCCAGCAACCGCTGCATCGCGAAGAAAGTCGCCGTTGGTTGCCAATAATCTTGGCGCCATTTCAACCTGGCCTTCGCTCTGATCGGGCGCCCGATATTTCCATGATGGCGTTCTTCGATAACCGTACCGCAATTCCTTGAGGTTCTTCAGGTCGTCGGGCGTTTCCGGATAGCCATGTTGTTCAAGATAGGACCGGCTTGCCGCAGCGACCATGGTAATCGAAGCGATTTTGCGTGCGATTAGACTGGAATCCGGAAGATCACCGATACGTATCGCCAGGTCCATTCCATCGGCGACAAGATCCATCTTTCGGTCGCTGAAATTGATGTCAAACTCGACATCTGGATGCACTTTCATAAAATCAAGAATAGCTGGCCCCAAATGGGCAACACCGAACGACAGGGGCGCAGCGACCCGGACAATTCCGGCCAGCGCCGTCTGCGCGTTAATTGTCGCTGATTCCGTTTCCGCCCAGTCCGCCAGCAGGCTGATAGAACGCTGATAAAGCGCTTCTCCAGTGTCAGTAAGCGACAGCTTCCGGGTTGTCCGTTGCATTAGTTGAACACCAAGTCGCGTTTCCAGTTCCTTGAGTCGGCGACTGACCGCCGATTTGGCAATATGCAGCTGTTCCGCCGCACCCGTTATTGATCCGGCCTCCACGACCCGCACAAAGGTCTCTATCTCTTCATATTTGCTCATTTGTTCTCCATATCAGAACAATGATTTCCAAAATAGCCCTCTAATTCTCCAAAACGATCTGATCTAGGGATTGGTCATCGAACAAATGGAGACACGACATGACATCAATCAACCGCATACTTCGCATCGATTCCAGCGCCCGGAAAACGGGTTCTGTCACGCGCAGCCTCGCTGATGAAACACTCAACCGCCTTGCCGAACTCACGCCCGTCAACATTGTTGACCGTGATGTTTCAAGCGGATTGCCCTTTGTTGACGAAGCTTGGGTCAATGCCAACTTTACGCCAAGCGAAGCGCGCACCGCTGCCGACAGGGCCAAGCTCGCTTTTTCAGATGATCTTGTTGAAGAGCTTGCAACGGCTGACACCGTTGTGATCTCGACCCCGATTTATAATTTTGGTGTTCCGGCGACACTCAAGGCCTGGATTGACATGATTGCCCGGGCCGGGGTTACTTTTCGGTATACAGAAAACGGGCCCGTTGGATTGCTAGAAGGAAAACGTGCCATCATATTGGTCGCATCCGGCGGGACACCGGTTGGAAGCCCCGTCGATTTTGCCACTCCTTACCTCAAACAGGCTCTGGCCTTTGTTGGCATCACTGATGTGTCGGTCATTGCTTCCGATGCGATGAACCAGGATACCAAAGCAAAACGTCAGGACGCTTCCAATCAAATCAAGGCCCTGAAAGCCGCTTAGAGCAATACCTCCTCTATTCTTCAGAGAAACTGGATACAGGGATAGAGGAGGGATCTCATTCTTGAGGAAAGCAAACTGACGCTAAGCGAGCGCCAGAAAAGAGCCGCTCATTCCTTGTTACGAGAGGTCAGTTCCTTCTCAACGCGGTGCGCCATAGCTGCACCTTGCATGGAAGCAGAGACATCAGACGCGGAATTGTAAAGAGAACTGAGCAGCACCAGATCCATTTCACTGACAGCGCTCGGTGTTTTCTCATCGGAATTTGATGAGTCGAACAAGGACAGAATGGAATATTGCGGGGTTTGTCGGGATTTGCTGTCTTTGGTGTCAATGTAAGAGCGCATTGCCGCATAATCAGCAATCTGAACTGTGGTCAGATCCACGAGCGCATCTTTTTCCAGCAACAGAAAAGAGTGGGTCATGGTCTGTTGTGTCGTGCGTTTAATCTTTGACTTGACGTTTGAGTTCATTACCGGAACTTCGGTTGTGGCTCCTGTCGTAGGCAGAACAGTCACTTCATCAGAATTTTGTAAAGCGCTGGTTTCGGCAGAACCTGTTTGAATGCGTTTCCAAGCATAAGCGGGACCGCCACTCTTCGCGATCCGCTCGCGCTCATGATGTGCCATGCCGCCAAACAGGCGCGACCTTTTCTTGCGAATAAGGTTCATGGCTTCCTCGCCATCGGCAACGACCATGACATAAACATTCGGCGAGCAGCCCTGTCCTGCAACCCTCATGTCGGCGGCCAACGCAACACCGCGCATGCGTTTTTCTATCTGCTTGCTGTTCTCTTCAGACAAACCCACCACATGTGGACAAACCGGGTCAGAAAAGCGTGCATATTGTCCGTCATGGCGTCCGCCTTTTGGCGTTGCAATTGTTGTCCGGATAAAATCCGCAATGGCTGCTTTCGTGGTCTTATTGCCGGTTACAACAATATCTGCATCAGATGACTGTGGATCGGTTAGTGTCGCTACCGACGGAGAGGGGAAGAGCGCCATCCCGGAAATTGTCAGACCCAGGGCGACCAGAATATTCTTCTTCATTTCCATCGGGAACTCCTTTTCGACGACAAAGCTTGCACAATACAGGTCGAGTGTAAAGAAAGTCGGCCAGAAAGACCGACATGTGGTCAGCAACATAAGCAAATCTCAATGAAGAACAGGACCGCATTTCTCAGTTCGCACTGTTTTTTACTATATATTGCACTGCAACATTGATCATCTGGCCAGAAGCTTTATGAGGCGATCTATGTATGATCTGGCAATTATTGGTGGCGGGATAAACGGCGTCGGCATTGCGCGTGACGCGGCGGGCAGAGACCTGAAAGTCCTGCTTGTCGAGCGTGATGATCTGGCGGCGCACACATCGTCGACGAGCACCAAGCTGGTCCATGGCGGTTTGCGCTATCTGGAACATTATGAATTTAGTCTGGTGCGCAAAGCATTGCAGGAGCGCGAAGTGCTGCTGCGTAACGCGCCGCATATTATCTGGCCGATGCGCTTCGTGTTGCCAGTGGATCAGGGTATGCGCCCGGCCTGGTTCCTGCGCCTTGGTCTTTTTCTCTATGATCATCTTGGCACGCGGTCGCTGCTGCCGGGAACAAAGAGCCTCAACCTGCGCAGAGATATGCGTGGAAAGCCGCTTCAAGAACGATTGAAAAAGGGCTTTGCCTATTCCGATTGCTGGGTAGAGGATGCGCGGCTTGTATCGTTGACGGCACGCGATGCGAAACAACGCGGCGCCGATATCCGTATCCAGACAGAATGTGTTGGGATCGAACGCAGCGCCGATCACTGGACCCTACAATTAAAGGGGCAGCTTAACGGACATGACGGCGAAGCGACAGAGCAGGCCAAAGTGTTGATCAATGCCGCCGGGCCCTGGGTTGATCCGGTCACTGCGCTCTATGACCAGAGCAGCAACGCCGCGAAACTACGGCTTGTCAAAGGCAGCCATATTGTGATTGCGCGCAAATTTGAAGGCGATCACAGCTATATCTTCCAGAACAAGGATGGGCGGATCATCTTTGCCATACCTTATGAAGGCGATCACACTCTAATCGGGACGACCGATCAACCATGGAGCTATGATGAAGGTCCGGCAAAGATCAGCGATGGCGAAATCGACTATCTCTGCTCTGCGGCCAGTGAATATTTTGCCGATCCGGTCACCCGTGATGACGTTCAGTGGACCTATTCCGGGGTGCGGCCGTTGTT
Source organism: Sphingorhabdus sp. Alg231-15 (assembly GCF_900149705.1). NCBI lineage: Bacteria > Pseudomonadati > Pseudomonadota > Alphaproteobacteria > Sphingomonadales > Sphingorhabdaceae > Sphingorhabdus > Sphingorhabdus sp. Alg231-15. The sequence goes on from NZ_LT703001.1 coordinate 2,622,676, forward strand.
TGACGATCATAGCCAGTCGGCCTCGACCGTCACCCGCGATTATGTGTTTGACTATAATGATGATGGCGGCGCACCGGTGCTATCCGTTTTTGGTGGCAAGATAACCACTTACCGGGTGCTTGCGCGGCAGGCGATGAAGACGCTGAAGGCGGCCCTGCATGTCGAGACCGATGACTGGACCAAAGACGCGCCATTGCCAGGCGGAGATTTTCCGGCAGACGGTTTTGACGCTCTGGTCGCGAAATATTCTCGGCGCTGGGCGTTTCTTGGCAAAGACGTGATGATCAGGCTGGTGCGCGCTTATGGCACCGATGTGGCAACCATGCTGGGCGATGCCGGCGACGAAGCTGCCTTGGGGCATCATTTTGGTGCCGGTCTATACGAGATCGAGCTGCGCTGGCTGATCGTCCATGAATTTGCCACGACTGACGAAGACGTGCTGTGGCGCCGTTCGAAGCTTGGCTTGCACATGAATGAAGATCAGAAAGCGGCGGTCGCGGACTGGTTCGCCAGGCAGGATATGCGAACAAAAACGGCCAGCACCGTTTCCTGATTGACGCGCCGCCATCGCGATGGCAATAGGCGCGCTTGGAAACAGGCGGGTGTAGCTCAATGGTAGAGCAGAAGCCTTCCAAGCTTACGACGAGGGTTCGATTCCCTTCACCCGCTCCAATTTCTGGAAAAATAAAGAGCCTTATTCAATTCTCGCCTTGTGGTTAGCGAGAGGAAAAAGTGCGTTACAATCTCGCCACAAAGCTTCTGAGATCAGCTCACCGATATCCGCTATATCCCGAGCGTGGACACTTGGGCATAAATTCACCCTATCCCGGCTTGCCCGATTTTCAACAAAGTACGTTTAGTCTGACAAGACCAATCAGAGGCAAGTTGCAGTTAGTCTGATAGCGCCGTTCCCGCAGATACTTCATATTGGAGTGTCTCATCCACATTGCCGCGCGTATAGGCGTGATAGCTGCTACGCGTTTCGGCATAGACGCGCTGAGCGATTGGCTTGCCCCAATCCGTTTCGTTGAGTGCTGTGAACAAGGGGCTGACAAACTTATTGCGTCCCACTTTCGCCAAAAAGCGTTCGGCTTGCTGAACGGCCGGACCGTATTCATTGCTTAGCGCCGCCTCCAGCCAAAGAAACAACACTTCATTGTTGTCAGTTTGCGAAAGCCCCAAGGTCGTGTCTAGTGCTGCCAGTTGCTCGTTAGACAAATCCTGAGGGAGTTCCTCGAGGAAGCGTCGCTGCTCTGCTGCTGTCCAGTCGCGCCAGGCCTCGACATTGGGTAGCGTTCCCTCGTCCGCATAAGCTGCAATTGCGCCGTCCACAACGGCAAAGGCCTGCGGATCTGGTTTCCAAGCGTTTTCCGGCAGGCCGGTGCCATAAACCCATTCGTCCAACATCAATCGTTTTTCCAGTTCAGCATCGTCAACGATCAGCTTCTTGCGCAGATCAGCTAGGAACATTTCGGATGTCACCGGCTCGAATGCGTGACTGTCAAACCATTGAGTCAGCCAGGCATCAAACTTTTCACGGCCGATGATATTCTCCACCGTGCGCAGGAACACTGTCCCCTTGTCGTAAATCGCGAAACCTTTCGTATCGAACGGGCTTATTGCGTCGGGTGAACGCATGGCTGTGTTGGGATTGTCTGCGCCGACATCATTGATGCCGTCGACCAGACCGGCATAGCTGAGAGCATATTCTTGCTCGGCGCGCTCTTTGCCATAGACTTCCTCAACGATACGGTTCTCGAAATAGGAGGTAACCCCCTCGTTCAACCATCCATCGCGCCAGCTCGAATAAGTGGTCAAATTTCCTGACCAGCTGTGTGCCAATTCATGTGCAACCAACCCGTTGTTAGAGCGATCACCCGCAATGAAGGTCGGTGTAAGAAAGGTCATCACCGGGTTTTCCATACCGCCATAGGGGAAGGCTGGCGGCAGGATGATCATGTCATAGCGGCCCCAGCGATAGTCACCGAACAATGCAATCCCGGCGTCGATCATCTCTTCTGTATCGCCGACCTCTTGCGCGGCAGCTTCGATGACTTCGGGTTCTGCCCATACACCTGAACGCGGGCCAAGTTTGCGAAATTCGATATTACCCGCCGCAATGGCAATCAAATAAGGAGGGACCGGGTTGTTCATCACGAAGCGAAAGTCACGGCGGTTCCCGTCCTCCGGTTCGGGATCGCCCTGAATCACACCGCTCATGACGACATTCAGAGGTTCGGGCGCCGAGATGGTCGCTTGCCATGTCTGACGGATTCCGGGGCTGTCCTGGGTAGGAATCCACGTACGGTTATTGATGGCCTGTCCTTGGCTGAAGATGAAGGGATACTTGCCACCAGCTGTCTGCTCCGGGCTTAACCACTGCAAGGCCTCGGCCCCAGGAGCAGACACATATTCGACCACGATCCGGTGTGTTGCGGCAAGCGCGCCCTCTGCCAGTTCGGCGCCTCGCTCCAGTTTCTGAGCCGGAAGCTCTATGGTCAAGGGTTCGCCCTTGCCTTCGACCACCTCGCCAAGGTCAAACTTCAGAGCATTGCCAGCCTCATCGGCGACCGCAGAGACGCGAAGGCCATTGGAGTCGAGGATAATCTCGCTTGCCTCATCCGCCGCAAGCACATCTAGAGTGGCCGTCCCTCCGATAGTCTTCGCATCGAAGTCCATTGCCAGATCCAAGTCAATATGCGTCACCCGCGCCTCTTCAGGCTTCGCAAAAGTCTGATCATCAAACGCTTCTTCACTTGTCAATATTGGCGCGATTTCGCCCCGTTGAGCCGTGTCCTGCGAGACCATGCCACCGCAGCCGACAAGGAGGATCAGAAACGGTACTACAAGAAATGAGACGTGAATGCGCATAGGGATATCCTGATGAGAGAGAATTTTCGGGTGATTTACATGATACGCAGCTGCTTGCCAGCCCCTGATCTAATAAACTATCCCCCGTCAGCATTCGATAGACGGATCTTGTCAGGCGCCAACCGCTGCCATTAAAGCACCTACTAGAATGATGTTTGGGGGGGTGAAGATTGAATGAACTGACATTCGAAAATATATGACAAAGAATTGTTTAAAGAACAACGAGAACGATTTCACTAGGGGCAACCGTGCGGATCGTTCCGGCTTTTCCAAATTGCTCGTGGCCGCTGTTGTGCCCAAAGCGGAGATAAGAAAGCGTGTCAGATATCTCACCAAACCATCGTTTTCTGCAAAAGACGACAACCGCCATTCCCCTTCATCCGCTCCATTTTGCAAATTCCCAGAAGCTGGTCCTTGATCGCAGTTGCCTGCGACAGGCTCGGCTTGTGCTAGCGCTAGACATGTTTCTCGCCAGCAGTTAGCCTGATTTAAAATCAGGAGGCTGCCCCATGTATGACGTTGCGCTAACCGAATCCTATTTTCCAGCGCAGGGCGGACCGGAACCGTCTCCGATGACTGTCGGCGACATGCTGCGTCAGTCGGCGGCACAGGCGCCAGACCAACCGGCACTCAAAGAGCTGACCTATGAAGGTGCGATTGATCGCAGTTGGACCTATGCCGAACTTTTGCACGACGCAGAGCGGCTGGGCCGGGCGCTGGCCAGTCGCCATGCAGAGGGCGCGCGGGTCGCGGTCTATGCGAATAATGTGCCGGAATGGGTGTTGCTGGAACTGGCTTGCGGTCTGGCTGGCGTGACGCTGGTGACGGTCAATCCGGCCTATCAGAAGCGCGAGCTGAAATATGTCCTCGAACAGTCGCGTTCCGAGGCGATCTACTATGTCGCCGACTTTCGTGGAAACCCGATGCAGGAGATTGCCGATGCGGTGTGCGATGAAATTCCGGCAATCAAACACCGGATATTGCTGAGCGACCATGATGCCCTTTATGCGGGGGAAGATAGCGGTACGCTGCGCAATCCCAAGCCGCAGGATGCGGTGCAGCTGCAATATACATCCGGGACGACCGGCTTCCCGAAAGGCGCAGTGCTCCATCATAACGGCCTGGTCCGCAACGGTGTTGATACGATGGCGCGGGGCGGGATGGAGCAGGGTGACGTCTTTGTCCACACGATGCCGCTTTTTCACACCACTGGCTGCGCAATTCTGGTGCTGGGCGGCTTTGGCCGGTGCGGTACCATGTTGCTCGCCCCGATGTTTGATCCGGTGATGATTGCCAATGTCATCGAAAGCCAACGCGCCAAGTTCATCCTTGGCGTGCCGACCATGTTGGTGGCGCTGATCGACGAAGTGCGCCGATCCGGTCAGGACGTGTCCTCGACGCGGCGGATCATGTCCGGCGGAGCAATGGTCGCGCCGCAACTGTGCCGCGATGCCAAGGACGTGTTTGGCGCACCGATCCAGATTGTCTACGGCCAGACAGAAACGTCGCCGGTGCTGACGCAGGCCTGGTATGAGGATTCGGACGATGACCTGACTCAGACCATTGGTCAGCCGGCCGCCCATACGGAAATTTCCATTCGCGATCCGCAATCCAATGCCGTGCTGCCGATTGGCGAACAGGGCGAGATTTGCGCGCGCGCCTATAGTGTGATGTTGGGCTATAATGACAATCCCGACGCCACCGCCGCCGCGATCGATAGTGAGGGCTGGCTGCATACCGGCGATCTCGGGCGCATGGACGCGCGCGGCTATGTCAAGATTACCGGCCGAGTCAAAGAGATGATCATTCGCGGCGGCGAGAATCTGTTCCCGGCGGAGATTGAAAATGCGATGCTGGAGCATGACACGATTGACGAGGTCGCCGTGGTCGGCATTCCGGATGATAAATGGGGTGAGCAGGTCGCCTGTTTTTTCCGCAGCGGGTCCGGCGAGACAATGCACGCGGATGATCTGAAAGCCTTCATCCGCGATCGCCTGTCGCCACAAAAGACGCCAGCCTATTGGATAAGCGTATCGGAATGGCCGCTTACCGGCTCCGGGAAAATTCAGAAGTTCAAACTGGCCGAGGCCTTTGAAGCAGGCGAACATGAATTGCTGAACTAGGCATCTCTTTCAACGCCCAATAGTCCCGCGCGCTCGCAACTGCTTGTGAGAGCGCGAGACTATTGGGTGGACGTAGATTACAGGGTGATTAAAATATCAGCCCTCATTCTAACCTGAAAGGAAATGCAGATGGCTGTTAATGTAATCTACAAAACCAACGCCACGGCTACTGGCGGACGAGATGGATCTGCCAAATCTGATGACGGGTCGGTTGATGTCAAGCTAGTGGTGCCCAAAGAAATGGGCGGGCCGGGCGGTGTCGGCGCGAATCCGGAAAAGCTTTTCGCCGCCGGTTATTCGGCATGCTTTCTTGGCGCAATGAAAGCCGTCTCAGGAAAGGAATCTGTTCAAGTCCCGGACAATGCAACAGTAACAGCAACAATTGGCTTTGGCCCGCGTGAGGAAGGCGGTTACGGGATTACAGCCGATTTACAGATCGCATTGCCGGGTGTGGATCGCGCCGATGCCGAACGTTTGGTTCACGCGGCGCATGAGGTTTGTCCTTACTCAAACGCCACGCGCGGCAATGTCGACGTCGGTCTCACTGTCGTTTGACGCGGTGCCCGGATGGTCGCCGGGGGAATAGCTGATCTATGTGTTATTCCACTTCGCGAGCGGAATACCAAACGGCGCATCCGGCAAAAAAAGTGGCAATGGCTCCACTTGCTCCGGCCAGTGGCACGGCTCCCAGCCCCAAACGTAGCGCAGCAATGTTCAGGACAATTGCGATCAACCCGGTGATCAAACTGACCAGACCGAGGACGCGGCCAATGGTGTCCGCACCCCGAAAAAGCGACAGACCAAAAAATATGGCAGCCAATCCAAGGACGACCTTGGCGAGATAATAGAACAGAAATGATCCTGCGAGCACGGTACCCATAAGCGGCGCAAACTCTTCGCCAGCATTGGTCGCGGGCAGAAACATCGACAGGCCAATGCCTGACTGGACCATGTTCATCAATCCGGCCACCACCAGGGCCGACCAGCCCAATTGCATATCCTGCGACCGGACCAGACCAACAAGAGAAGCAATTGCAATGGCAGAAAATACCACAAGTTCGGCGGTCCAGATTGTCGATCGCAGAGGCCAGCCTTCGACAATCCCAACACCGCTGAGGGTTGCCGTATAGATTAGCTGTGAAATAACGGTGAGTATCAGCAGGGCTGATACAAATATTGCGATAGGACGCGTCTTCTGTGGCATGATTCCTCCATAATGTCCCGAGTATCGAGTCTATTCGGTCTGATCCGTAAATTGGTTACAACCGAGATGAAAATATCGATATCAGTTCGGCCTTACGCCCAGAACAATACGCCACTGGGAAGATATTGGCCATCGTTACTGCCAGCGAGCAACTCCAAAGCCCTGGGGTAGCAATACAGCGTTTTCTGCCAATGTTCGCGTCTTGAAACGAGGCAGTTATGTTCGCTGAGAGTGCAAAAGCGGATGTTGGAATTGCAAAATGCGCGCAATATTGGAATAAAGTTGCAAACTGGAACTGATGACCAGGCCCGAGACATTGCTAGAGGATGATAATATGAGCGACGCGACCCTGACTATGGATGCGGATGATATTATTCCAGACCCCTATTCGATTCCTCTGGACGAGATTAACATGGCGCAACCCCGCATATTTCAGAATAACGCGCATGGAGAATATTTTCGACGCTTGCGGAAAGAAGATCCGGTTCACTATTGCCGAGACAGTGATATTGGCCCCTTCTGGTCGGTCACCAAATTTGACGACATTGTAAAAATCGACAGTAACCATCAGCAATTTTCTTCGGAACCCTCGATTTCCCTTGGTAATCCGCCGGATGACTTTACGACACCTATGTTCATTGCGATGGACCCGCCGAAACATGATGTGCAGCGCAAAGCAGCAAATCCAGGTGTCGCACCTGCCCGCCTTGCCGAATTAGAAGGGCTTATCCGGGAACGCGCCGGGAAGATCCTGGATGATTTGCCGGTTGATGAAGAATTTAACTGGGTTGATCGCGTATCGATCGAACTGACCACCCAGATGCTGGCGACATTGTTCGATTTCCCGTTTGAGGACCGCTATTTGCTCACCAAGTGGTCGGATATAACTACGAATGTGGAAATGTTCGTCTCCGAAGAGAAGATTCAGGAACGGCGCACCGTACTTCGTGAATGCCTCACTTACTTTTCCCGGCTTTGGCACGAGCGGGCAAACCAGCCACCAAAGTTCGATTTTATTTCGTTAATGGCTCATAATCCTGACACAAAGAATATGATCGATAATCCGATGGAATTGCTCGGCAATCTTATACTCCTCATCGTTGGCGGCAATGATACAACCCGCAACAGTATCAGTGCCGGTATAGTCGGCCTCAATCAAAACCCAAAGGAATATGACAAGCTCCTGGCCGATCCGACATTAATCCCAAATATGGTTTCGGAAATTATCCGCTGGCAAACCCCGCTTGCCTATATGCGCCGCACCGCCAAGGAGGATGTTGAATTTCAAGGAAAACAGATCAAGAAAGGCGATAAAGTTGTCATGTGGTACGTGTCCGGCAACCGCGACGAGACCAAGATTGACAATGCCGATGAACTGCTGATCGACCGCCCACGCGCGCGCCAGCATATGTCCTTCGGATTTGGCATTCATCGCTGCATGGGCAACCGCGTTGGCGAAATGCAAGTGCGTATTCTCTGGGAGGAAATCTTAAAACGGTTTGAGCGAGTGAAAATGGTCCGCGATCCCGTCCGCGTGAAAAGCAGCTTCGTTATGGGTTATTCAGAAGTGATGGTCAGGCTCGTTCCAAAGGATAAAAAATAGATGCCAAAAATTATTTTCGTTGAACATGATGAAACCATTCATGAAGTTGTTGCAGAAAACGGTGCATCGGTGATGGAAACCGCCCTCGACCATTTAGTTCCCGGAATCGATGCCGATTGCGGCGGCCAGTGTGCCTGCGCAACTTGCCACGTCTTTATCAACGGCGAATGGGCTGCAAAAATTCCGACCAGAGATGAAACGGAAGAAACGATGCTGGAACTCGCAGAAGGCGTAACCGAATTTTCTCGGCTCGCTTGCCAGATCCCGATGAGCGATGAGCTGGATGGGCTGAAGGTGCAGTTGCCAAAGGCGCAGCATTGAGAATTGTTTAGGCGTAATTTGCCGATTCCCGATCAATCAATATGAATTCCAACTGCAAAGAGTTGAAATTTCACCCATAGGCCAGTGTCTGCTTTGGGCGCAAAAGCGGACACTGGAGCTTAGCAATCGGACTGTCCGCTAACGACTCAATTGCTTACACTTTCGCTCATGCTATTGAGTCAGTATGAAATTTATTTCTCCGAGAAAACTGGTTGGCTGCATGGGCGTTATAATCGTGGCGCTAGGAGCTACTATGCTGTGGCTAACATTCGAATTCGGTTATCTGCCAAGCCGTTCATTCGATGCAGATGGGTGGAAGCAATCAGAGGAGGTTGAAGGTTCCCCACGGCTTGCGATGGTGGATTCACTGATTGAAAGCCGTAAGCTTGAAGGAAAGACCCAAGATGAAATTTTGGCGCTTCTTGGCCCTCCGACCGATACAAGCTATTTCACCGACTGGGATGCAGTCTACTGGTTAGGACCGGAACGAGGCTGGTTGCGATTAGATTCTGAGTGGCTCGTATTGCGGTTTGACGACAAGGGAAGAGTCTTTGAGTATCAACTCGTGCGAGACTGAGTGTTAATCGTCCGCTTTCGGGATATAGCGGTCACAATGCTAGCGTTCGCTTTGGGCGCAAAAGCGGACACTAGGATTGCTATATTAACCCGCAACCGATATTTGTTTGAGACGGCCTCGCACCAAAAAATAGAACGTGGCCGACATCCGTTACCTAGCACGTCTTTGTTACAACTAAGAATGAGCTTGAAGATTATTTTCTTGAACCCACGCCTCCCAGCCATACGCATTTGCCTAGCTCTCGCAATGTCATCTATTGTCGTAGGATGTGATGAGAATAAGCATGACGAAACTGCTGAAACAAGTGCAATTATGGATGTTATTGAAAATGAGGTGAGTATCCCTTCTAGCGGTCGCACTCTGGACGAATATGTAAGATACTATAGTTTCACGGCAAATGGAGAGGTTTCGGTAGTCTACATTACCCCCATTAACGTCAGCGAAAGCGTAATTTGTGATGATGAGGAAGTGATTTCGATATGCACACCGGAAGGAAGAAGGATTTCATTTGCTGAAGCGGGTACCCGAATGTGGCTGAATGATTTTGACTTAATCCCGGGCATGGATGATGGAGGTTGCAATTACATCCAATTTGAGTTTGATCCGGCGACCTCGAATATTTTGAACTTCAGATGTAATGCCCTTAATGGAGCCGCACAAAAAGCAAACTGACTCCAAAGCTTCCCGTTTCCAGTGTCCGCTTTCGGGATCAAGCTGCCCCCATTGCTCACAATAGCTAGGGCGCAATAGCGGGCGTTGGGAGGCCCTTAGCCAGTAACCTCCAGCACCATATTGGTCGGTGTTTCCGTCGCGCGGCTAACATTCGAAAATCCGGCTTGATTGAGCACTTCGGTCAGTCGCTTTTGACCGGCTTGTGCACCCAGGCCCAGGCCTACTTCCTGTGCGACCGATGTCGGCGTACAGATAGTGGTTGAGAAAGCATAAAAAATCTGACCCAGCGGATGCAGGTTTTCGCTCATGCTATCTCCCGCAAGCGGCTCTACAAGCATAAAGGTGCCATCCGGGCTTAGCGCTTTCCTGATATGGGATGCGGCGCCAACCGGATCACCCATGTCGTGCAATGCATCAAATATGCAGGCGAAGTCGAAATCACTACCTTCAAAATCCTGAGCCCGAGCAACCTGAAATTCCACATTGCTGACGCCAGCTTCTTTGGCCTTGGCCCTTGCTTCCTCGATGGACGGTTCATGAAAATCTATCCCGACAATTGTCGAGTTTGGATAGGCTTGCGCCATCAGGATTGTTGATGATCCATGGCCACAGGCAATATCCGCGATCTTTGCCCCTGTCTTGAGCTTTTCTTCGACCCCGCCGAGCGCTGGAATCCAGTTGTCGATCAGGTTCGCAGCATAACCAGGGCGGAAAAAGCGATCCGTGCCACAGAAGCAACATTCACTGTGATCGCCCCAAGGTCGTCCTTTGCCGGATTTGAACGTCTCGACGGCTTTGGCTTGTGTTTCATATTGCGATACAACAGATTGGAAAAATCCCTGCATACAGGCGGGTTGTCCTTCCCTTGCAAAAACAAGGGCCTGTTCCTCCGACAAGGAAAACCGGTCTTCATCAGCATGATGGGTGACATAGCAAGCCGCAGCATTTGAGCCCAGCCATTGTGATAGATATTTTGCGTTGATCCCAGTTTTTGCGGCAAGTTCATCTACCGTCAGTGCGCCCGCGCCATCCATGATATCATAGACCCCGGCCTGATCGCCAATATAGGCCATGAACAGGCTCATTGCCCCGGCGACATCGCCGATCACTTTACCGGCCAGTGCTTCTAATTTGGCCTCGTCAACTTGTTCCGTCATTTTTTCGTCTCCTGATCAGTGACCCCGTGACACATTGTCATATTGGGTGTCATATTGGGTCTTCTTGGTGTCCGCTTCGGGGCCAGAGCCGGCATTCGCAGACTTTGCGATTGCCGGCAGCCCAGTTGCTGTCATTCATCCATTTTTGCGCGATAGGGGCCTTTAGCGATCTGGCTGATTGGTGGCGCATTACCGTAGGAACGCACCAAACGAAAATCGCGGTGCATGAGGGTAGCGACTGTTTCAAGATCAGCGGCAAGAAGGGCTGCAGCCCATGTCTCTTCCTGCGCGCCTATGGCTTCTGCTTTCGAAGCAGGCATGGTTTCTGCGCCTGCTGTCCCAGCGAAGAGGATGGCACCCATAATGATGGCAAGCAGTTTCATTTTATTCCCTCCATAGTTGGAATAAATTCAACAGCGACCACGAGATATCTTAACTGTTGGGCTGGATTATGTCGATGATTTCATCACAAGCGAATTCCCGTGGGGGATTTTGCTATGCAGGATCCAGAAGCGTGGATTCAACGTCACGGATATCCAGGGAACCCTCTATTCGCCAACCCCAGGCCCTCTGCAAACTTTCAACAAAATGAACGGTTTGCTGCCTGTGATACAATTTGCGACAATTTTACCCTGTTCTGACAAACTTCAGGGACATATCCCTCTTAGAAATATATTCATGGCGGCTACGAATGACCGCCTCCCTGAATGAATGGACAAGGATGAATATTATGAAAAAGACAATCTTGATTTCGAGTGCGGCAGCCCTTTTGATTGCAGGCGGTGTCGCTGTTGCGGCTCCAGGCGGCGGTGGCGGAAAAGGTTGGATGCGGGCTGATGCCAATAATGACAATCAGATCACCCGTGCCGAAATGACCGCTGCGCTGGAACAGCGCTGGACGAAAATGGATGTCAATCAGGACGGACAGATTTCCAAGGCCGACCGGGAAGCCAAACGGGCACAGCGCTTCACAGAAATGGATACCAATGGTGACGGCGGTGTCTCGCAAGCCGAAATGGAAGCCTATCGTGCAACCCGCAAATCCGAACGCTTTGCTCGCGCCGATGCCGATGGTAACGGCACGTTGAGCCAGGAAGAAATGCAGAGCATGCGCGGTAAGCGCGGCGGTAAAGGTTGGGGTAAACGCGGCGGTAAAGGCAAGCGCGGTGCCATGATGAAGCGCGCCGACACCAATGGCGATCAGATGATCAGCAAAGCGGAGTTTGAGGCCGCAGCCATAGCGCGCTTTGAAAGAGTAGATGCCAATGGCGATGGCACAGTGACTGCCGAAGAGCGGCAAGCGGCTCGCGAAGCCCGCCGCGGCGCACGGAATAAAAGAGGCGGTTAATCCCTGGACCACTCTTTTATGTGAACGGGTCACCGGCAATACCCTCCCGTAACAGCGCCGGTGATCCGTTCCTTTTTTCTATTCCTGTGTTAGGTGAACCAGATGTCGGGACAAACGCATATATTATTAGTTGATGACGAGGCTTCTTTGCGGGAGCCATTAGCCGACTATCTGACCAAACAGGGCTTTCGTGTGCAGCAAGCGAGCGATGCCAGCCAGGCGCGTTCGGTGATGAACGCGTTTCAGTTTGACATCATATTGCTCGATATCATGATGCCCGGTGAAGACGGGCTGAGCTTCTGCCGGCACGTGCGGGAAAAAACCGAGATACCGGTGATTTTCATCAGCGCGAAAGGAGAAGAACTGGAACGTATTGTCGGTCTGGAACTGGGCGCGGATGACTATGTGACCAAGCCGTTTAGCCCGCGAGAACTGGTCGCCCGGATCAAGGTCGTGCTGCGGCGCACCAGTAATGGCAATGGCAATGGCGTGAAGCCCGGCAGCGGTGCGATTTACCAGTTTTCCGGATGGACGCTCAAGACCGACCAGCGCAGCCTGATCGATAGCGAAGGCGTGACGGTGCCGCTGTCGAGCGGCGAATATCAGATGCTTCTTGCCTTGCTTTCGCGGGCGGGTCAGGTGCTCAACCGCGATCAGCTGCTCGACATCACCCAGGGACGCGAGGCGCATGCCTTTGACCGCGCGGTTGATAACCAGATCAGCCGATTGCGCCGCAAGATCGAGGCGGATCCGAAACATCCAGAGATTGTCAAAACCGTCTGGGGCGGCGGCTATGTGCTGGCCGGGGACGTCCAGACGCTATGAAGCGCCTGCTGCCCAAAAGCCTGATCGGCCAGCTGCTCGCGCTTGTCGCGGTCACCCTGTTAATCGCGCAGGCAATCAATATCGTGCTGCTATATCGCGGCGCGCAAAATCAGAAAATTGTGGAAGCAACGGTGGCGGCCGCAGGCCGGATTAGCGGCGAGGTCGAACGCATGAGCGAACCCGGTTTTCGCGAACGGCGGCTGCGGCGCGATGGCAAGATGCGGATACGCCGCAACCGCCCCAGCGTTACCGTGCAAAGCGCGATTAGCCCCAGCCAAACGCGGCTGCCGGCGGTGGAAGAGCGCGCCGCGCGGGCCTTTGCGAATATGGGCATTGGCGTGCTGGCGGTGCAGGTTGCGCAAGTTGAGACGCTGCCCGCCAATATGACTAACAGCGTGATCGGCCGCGGCGGTGAACGGCGCAAGACAATGCGCGCGGTTGGCTATCGCAACAAGCCCCGCCCGATTGACGGCTATATCCTGATGTCAGCCCAGATCGCGGACGGCCAGTGGCTCAACATCGCATCGACCGTGCGCGACCGCAATCCGCGGCTGGTCCGCACGTTGCTGTTTCAGACCGCCGTCATCTATCTGATCCTGCTGCTCCCGCTCATCTGGCTGGGCCGCCATATATCCCGCCCGCTCAAGGCGCTGACCAAGGGCGCGGAGGATTTCCGCCCCGGCGCGCAGGAACCGATAGCCGAAAGCGGCCCGCCCGACACGCGGCAGCTGATCGCCGCGTTTAATGAAATGAACGGCCGGGTCGGCGCGATGCTCGATGAGAAAGACGTGATGCTCGGCGCAATCGGCCATGATCTGCGTACGCCATTGGCGGCGCTGCGGGTGCGGGTGGAAAGCGTCGAGGATGACCATGAGCGCGAGCGGATGATTGCCGGGATTGATGATATGGACCGGACGCTCGATGACATATTGTCGCTGGCGCGGCTCGGTCGATCACAGGAAGCGGCAGAGCCCACCGATATTAGCGCGCTGATCGAGACGGTGGCGGATGAGTTTACCGATATGGGCGCGGACGTGTCCTTCACCCGCAGCGGCCGCACCACTGCCAATATCCGCGCGACCCTGATCCGCCGAGCACTGAGGAACCTGATCAGCAATGCGGTAAAATATGGCCAGAGCGCCGCCATCTCTGTGGAAAAAAACGGGGATAAAGTCGGGGATAAAAGCGGGGACAAGCTGGTGATTCATGTGGATGATCAAGGCCCCGGCATTGCCGAGGATCAGATCGCGGCGATGTTCGAACCCTTTGCCCGCGCCGAGATATCGCGCAACCGCGCCACTGGCGGCTCGGGCCTCGGCCTGACGCTGGCCCGCGCAATCATGCGCGATCATGGCGGTGATGTCCGGCTGGAAAATCGCGAGGAAGGCGGCCTGCGCGCCTCACTGATTCTGGACGCGGCTTAACTCCCGCCCCTATTCCAACCCCGCCCCGTCCGCATCCTTGGGGACGCCGCCGGGATGGGTGGCGAGATAGTCGGCCTTGGCCTCGGCGAACCGCTCGGGGCTTAGCCATTTCATCTTGGAGGGCAGCATCACCCGCCCGCCGGCGACAAAGCGCTGGACCGCTTCGACCACTTCATCGGTCATGCCCTGACAGGTGCGCAGGTTGATATTGCGGTTGCCCAACGCGTTGAGCTTGACGTTAATCTTCTTGAGCTTCTGTTCCAGCGTGTCCGGCGGCTGGCCCGGCTGCGGCGCGGGCAAAGCGAGCCAGTCCGGGATGATCGTCCCGCCCGCGACAGTCTCGGCCCCTGCATCTGGCTCCACCCCAGTCTCATTACCAGCCCCATCACCAGCGCCATCATCAACCCCATCACCGGCCCCCTCACCCGCCGGCGCAAAGCGCCCCGCCGCGTCGCGCGCGGCGCCGTTGGTGTCATGCTGATAGAGCAGGCGCAGCAGGTCATTGGCATATTTGGTCCGCTGACCCACGACCTTGCCATGATACCAGACATCCTCCTCCACGCCCTCGACCGCGCGTTGCCACGTGACTTCGCCAATGGTCGTGTCTGACCGGCGCAGCGCGAGGGCCCAGCGTTCGGCAAAGGCCGCGCTGCGCTTGCGATGATTATAAGCGCTGTTCCAGCTGATCCCTGCCATGCGGCTGGCGTCCCTAACGCAGCGCGTCTTGGCCAGCGATTCAATAAAAATATTCTGCCGCTCCGCCGTCCAGCCATCATGGCGTACGCGATAGGGTTTTTCGCGATAAGCTTTTTCGCGGGGCGTTTCCGGAGCCTCCGCCTCTTCGGCGGGGATGGGCAGGTTAGCGGGAGAAGGCGGGTCATCAGACGGATCATTTTCCATGGGGGGAGTGGCCCTTTCGTCCCTGATTTGTTCTTTTGATTCGGGCCGGTGTATCAAGAGGTGGGGGTTGTAGGAAAGGGGATAAAATGGAATTACTTGGTTAAATGAAAATAGCGTCAAGATTCATCGGTTTTTCGTCTCTGTTCATTGTTGCGTTTGCGTCAACTTCTTGCGCAGTTGAGGATGCCAGCGGAGGCGACGAGTTAAGAAAGCCAGAGCTTACGATAATTCCGATCCGGCTTGGCAAAGAGGGCGGACCCGAGAATAAAGGGCTATGCCTTTCGGTCGTTTATAAAAACATCCTGGGCTATGGTATGAATCTCGACGCCGATGGGTTTGACGATGGGTATTTTTATCTTGATCAAGATCATGCTTCCAAAGACGAACGGCTAAATCTGCAACCATTTCCTGTCGATTATGATCCGGAATATGATGAATATCTGTGCGATTTGGTCGATGCAAAGGACAACATAGAATATCATTATACGAACAGCAGTTACGTGAAAGATGAACGCGCGAGTTTCGTTTATCACTATGACAGTTTGTTCGACAAAGGCTTCTATTGCGTTGTTGTTGAACGGGATTCCAAGAGCGCAATGGAACGGATTTGTTTAGAAAATATTGCGCAACATTTCGCAGGTAAGCATGGCGTCTAAATCTGCAACGCCTTTGCTTCTCGTGCGCTAGAACAACGTTCATGTAAGTAGCTATATTTCAACTCGCTTCGAGCTTGATCCCGGTAAAAGTCCACTCGACAAACCTGTCCAATCTATAACCCGGTAGTCCGGACATTTCATTTTTTTTGTCCAGCAACAAGTCACGTACACGCTTAACCCATTGCCGTTCACTTGGTAAGTTGGTTTCAAGATTACCTTCTCGGTAGCGATAGTTGAGAGCTTGAAAAACTTTCCTTTGAATATGCGTTTCCAAAGATAGAAGCGTGGCAACGAACTTTCCTTCGTCTGCGTTTGCAAAAATCGGTTTGTATTGGAAGTTGCCTTTAGCTCCATCTCCCCAGACTTTCTCGCAAAATTCAGACCATTGGTCGGGCAAGTTTTCTATTAACTCCATACCGATATGATCATAATTCTGGGATAAAGCAGTCTTATTAGCTGTGCGCAGGTATTCTCGAAGTTCGCGGAATTCGTCGGAATCTTCATTTGTGAAACCAAGCCCATGACTGTCACCAAATGTGAATGACGATCTATCATCAATAGTTTCAAGCGACTGTTTTTCTAAAATGTCATCCACATAAGAGCGGCACATTTCTTTGACTTGGGGAATTGTGAACGACGAAAGCTTTTTTTCTACCGAGCCTAACATAATTCCAAACACATGAAGAATAACACCAATTTCTGTATATTCTCGAGCATTAAAGTTTTTCAGCAGAGTCTCGAATGCACTGATGATAGCCTCATCAGCTCTTTCAGCCCAATGCCAGACTGTTCTCCACTCGGGCTCCCTCTCTATTGACCGAAAGCGATGACTGTCTTCAATTGATGCGCGAATCTTTGCTTTGTCGTATCTACCGTCAAATAGCATCTCCGCTAAAAGGTCATCCGTCAAAACACTGTCGGTGAGATCTATTCCAGCGTAACGCTCTGATGAAACCTTGATAGCCGACTTAGCCTCATCCGATTTCCCCTTTTGTCTAATTCCAGCCCAAACGATACTATATGCCCGATTATTGAAATCGGCTTTTTGGAGCCGACCCAGCTTAGTCTCGAATGAGTAGGCCGCAAATATGCTAAACAGCAGTTTTAAATTTTCTGGATAATTTTCAACCTCATTTGGAAGGCAACGATAGAGTCTTTCAAATTCATGTAGTGTTTGTCTTAAAACACGCAGGTTTTTGGATTCAGATTGCTTAAAGATGTTGCCTGCAAGAGCCTCATTCTCATTCAGAAACTTTTTTGTTTTTGGACAATGTATCTGTTGGCAGAAAGCACTGAAAGCGTCTCCGAATTCGGGTCGGACAATTAGAGTATGACCAACTATTTTCTCTTTGGTTTCTCGAAATTTCTCGGGATCGGGAAATTGCTCTGAGTTACATATCAGGATAACCTTGAGGCCAGCATGCTCGACAAATGTGTTAAGGTGGCCCAACAATTCAGATACGTCTAAATTCGAGCGTTCCAGATCGTCAAACACAAGTATTTTGTTTTTGAGCTTCTCAGAGAATTCAGACAAATTTAGCTTTTCCAAACCCAGCTTTTTTAAATTGCCGCGAACAATCTGGCTAGAATAACTGATAGCTTTCATTGTGATTTTAGAAAGACCCCCAAAGGAATTCTGAAGTACTTGCGCGATTATGGCATCCTCAATCTCGGCATCGCTAGAAACACCATACAAACTCACGTAGAGATAGTCTTTCTTCATTCCTTGAAGAATTTTTTTAGTGACGAACGTCTTACCTATTCCCCATTGTCCTTCTATGAGAACTGCATATCCTGGGTTGTCCAATGGAAAAAAGTATTTAAGATAATCCTCTAAATGGGAATTATTTTTATAATTCATAGTTCTCCCCCTCCATCCATCATTTACTTAAGTTATATTTTTTATGAGTAAATAAAAACCTCCAAAATTAATCCAAGCCACCTTGCCGGACTTTCTGGAATCGGATTTTTAGCGAATAGCGCAGCACTATCTTAGGCAGACTGGGATCTGTCGATGCACCTCCGTCGGTATCCGTTATACTATAAACGGTCAACTGATATGTAACTGCTTGTAAATCACAATATATCGATTCACTGTGCATACTATAGTGAATACTGGGATTAGCCATCGTCGCGCGAGGTAGGCATTCGAATAGGGAGATCTTTTGCCTCCTCTATCCGTCGTCACGCATTTCGCGTGGCCACCTCGGTACCCCATCACTATGAGTGTTCGGGATAACGATAGGGGCTTGGTACTGCGGACTCGATCCGGGGCCTAGAGTGCTTGCCGATAGTTCGGCGTAACCTCACCCTAGGTTCCGCATCAAGTGCGGAACACTTGGGTTCCCCCCATTGCACCCCGGCACCCCCTGCGCTAAAGCGCTCCCGAACATCGATTCTCCGCCTACGCCGAGGCTTCGGCGGACAGGCCCGCTGGTTCGGTTGGGCAGGGCAAATAGCATTAGAAAAGGATCATTTTCGCAATGACAACAACAGGACAAGACTCGCTGGGCACACGCTCGACCCTCTCGGTTAACGGCACCAACTATGCCTATTATTCGCTCGCCAAGGCGGCGGCGAAGCTCGGGGATATCGAGCGGCTGCCCTATACGCTGAAAGTCCTGCTCGAAAATATGCTGCGCTTTGAAGATGGCGGCCACACCGTGGCAGCTGGCGATGCTCAGGCGGTGGTCGACTGGCAGAAAGAGGCCAAGAGCAGCGCGGAAATTCAATATCGCCCGGCCCGCGTTCTCATGCAGGATTTTACCGGTGTGCCGGCCGTTGTTGACCTCGCGGCGATGCGCGATGGGATTAAATCGCTCGGCGGTGACGCGCAGAAGATTAACCCGCAGGTGCCGGTGCATCTGGTGATTGACCACTCGGTCATGGTCGATGAATTTGGCACGCCGCAAGCGTTCGAAAATAACGTGGCGCTGGAATATCAGCGCAATATGGAGCGTTATGAATTCCTGAAATGGGGATCGAAGGCGTTTGACAATTTCTCCGTGGTGCCTCCCGGAACCGGAATCTGTCACCAAGTGAATCTGGAAAATATCGCGAAAGCGGTCTGGAGCTCGCAGGATCAAAATGGCGATATGGTGGCCTATCCCGATACCTGTGTCGGCACCGACAGCCATACGACGATGATCAACGGCCTGGGCGTGCTCGGCTGGGGCGTGGGCGGTATTGAGGCGGAAGCCGCGATGCTCGGTCAGCCGGTCTCGATGCTGATCCCCGAAGTGGTTGGCTTTAAACTCACTGGCGAGCTGGCCGAGGGTATTACCGCGACGGATTTAGTCCTCACATGCGTGCAGATGCTGCGCGAAGTGGGCGTGGTTGGGCGCTTTGTGGAATTTTACGGACCGGGCGTGGCGGCCCTGTCGCTCGCGGATCGCGCGACGATTGCAAATATGGCGCCGGAATATGGCGCGACTTGCGGTTACTTCCCGATTGATGACAAGACGCTGGATTATCTGCGCCTGACCGGCCGCAGCGAGGCGGATATTGATCTGTGTGAAGCCTATAGCAAGGAGCAGGGTTTCTGGCGTCTGGATGATGCGCCAGAGGCGATTTATACCAAGACGCTTGATCTCGACATGACCAGCGTTGTGCCATCGCTTTCGGGTCCGAAATTGCCGCAGCAGCGCGTTTCGATGGCGGATCTCGACGAGAGCTTTAACAAGGACATTACCGATGTGTTTAAATCATCCGATCCCGACAAGCGGGTGGCTGTGGATGGCGTGGACCATGATCTCGGCCATGGCGATGTGACCATTGCCGCGATTACATCCTGCACCAACACCTCCAACCCGAGCGTGCTGATCGCCGCCGGTCTGGTCGCGCGCAAGGCGCGGGAGCGGGGCCTGCAGCGCAAGCCATGGGTGAAGAGTTCGCTCGCGCCCGGGTCTCAGGTGGTGACGGACTATCTCGACAAGGCGGGATTGAGTGCGGATCTTGACGCGCTGGGCTTTAACCTGGTGGGCTATGGCTGCACGACCTGTATCGGGAATTCGGGGCCATTGCCGGCGCCGATTTCCAAGGCGATTAATGACAATGATCTGGTCGCGGCGTCTGTATTGTCGGGCAACCGTAACTTTGAAGGTCGTGTGTCTCAGGATGTGCGGGCCAATTATCTCGCGAGTCCTCCATTGGTGGTGGCTTATGCGCTGAAAGGCACGGTGCGTGAGGATATGTACGAAACGCCGATCGGGCAGGGCAGCGATGGCGAAGATGTCTATCTGCGCGATATCTGGCCGACCAATGATGAGGTCAATGCGGCCATGGGCGGCGCGGTGTCTCGCGAGATGTTCGAGAGCCGCTATGCCGATGTCTATAAAGGTGACGCGGCGTGGCAGGATATCGATGTGACCGGGGGCGATACCTATCAGTGGCGTGCGGGGTCAACTTATGTGGCCAATCCGCCCTATTTTGATGGCATGACCATGACGCCGGAGCCTGTTGGGGACATTGTTGATGCTAAGACATTGGCATTATTGGGAGATTCGATCACGACCGACCATATCTCGCCCGCCGGTGCGATCAAGGAAGACTCCCCCGCCGGAGAGTATCTGCGCGACCACCAAGTGGCCAAGCAGGACTTCAACAGCTACGGCTCCCGCCGCGGAAATCACGATGTCATGATGCGCGGCACCTTCGCCAATATCCGCATCAAAAACGAAATGGCCGACGGCAAAGAAGGCGGTTACACCAAATATAATGGTGAGATCATGCCCATCTACGACGCCGCGATGCGCCACAAAGCCGACGGCAATGAACTGGTTGTCATTGGTGGTGAGCAATATGGTACCGGCTCTTCCCGCGACTGGGCGGCGAAGGGCACGAACCTGCTGGGTGTCCGCGCGGTGATTGTCGAAAGCTACGAGCGTATTCACCGGTCAAACCTGGTCGGAATGGGCGTGCTGCCGCTGCAATTCGCCGAAGGTGTTGATCGTAACAGCCTGAACCTCGATGGCAGCGAAAGCTTCACTATCAAGGGTGTCGCAACGCTGGATCCACGCCAGACGGTTGAGGTTGAAATGACCCGCGCTGATGGTTCTACGGAAACGTTCAACACGCTCTGCCGGATCGATACCGCGAACGAGATGGAATATTTCCTCAACGGTGGCATCCTCCATTACGTGCTGCGCAATCTGGCGGGCTAGCAAGCGCGAAAATTATGTGCATAGTCGGGGCATAGGAGAAACCCATGCCCCGACTGCGCGAAATTCCCCGCAATGAAGTCACCGACGAATATGTGTTGGCGCTTTACAAAACGTTGTTCGGGGATCGTGATCCGGTAGCGGATCCGGGAACCGCAACCGGGACTCCTGGCAATTGGTGGACTGTTTTTGCACAGGTCCCTGATGCCTTTAAGCACACCACCGAAGGTTTTGGTTTTTACCGTTCGCCCAAACGCAAACTGGATCCGAAACTCCGTGAATTAGGGCAGATTCGCGCAGGCTATGCGGTGGGTTCGCAGTTTGTCTATTCTCAGCATAGCAAGGCTATGCGCTTTGAGGGTTATTCGGAGGAACAGGTCAAGGCAATCCCGAACTGGTCCACGGCAGAGTGTTTCAATGCAGTTGAGCGCGCCGTACTCGCTTATACAGATTGTCTGGTATTGGAGCGGGGCCGGGTTCCGGATGGCGTTTTCGCTGCGCTAAAGAAGCATCTTGGCGAAGTTGAGATTATCGAACTAACCTACATCACCTGCACCTATATGATGCACGCAGTAATGAGCCGCGCGTTGCGGCTGGAATTTGATGACGTTGATGAGCGTGTAGCGGAAGTCCCGGCACCGGAAGGGGCGACTGCCGACGTGATGGGTATGGTCGATAAACGGAAGGATACTGCCACATGAGCTACCATCATCTCGCACTAGCGGCCAAAGACATGACGGCTATTCATGAATTTTATGAAGACACTATGGGCTTTGAACTGGTGACGGTGGAAATTGCGTCTGTCATGGGCGGTGGTTGGGGCAAGCATTTTTTCTACCGGATGGACGGTGATGACAGCAAGTTTATCGCTTTCTGGGAATTGCACGATGTGCCCGGGCAAGAGGATCATGAGTTTGATCTGAACATTGCAGCCAAAACCCCGCCCGGCACCAACCATATTAGTTTTGGCGTGGACAGCGCCGAGCAGCTGACCGAGCGGCGGGAACAATGGAATGCGGCAGGCCATGATGTGCTGGAAATTGACCATAATTGGTGTCACTCCATCTACACACGCGATCCTAATGGCAATATGGTCGAGTTTTGCCTGACCACGGGCCAATTTGGGGAAGCGGAACGCAAACGCGCGCTGGCTGCACTGGATGAAAAAGAGATGAAGCCGACACCGCCACCAGCAAAAATGAAGCAGTGGCTTGCGTCGGATTATCAGGGTTGAAATTCGAAAACGCGAAATCTCGATCATGAATCCTCACAGTTTCATCATTTTATTTTCGATTTTCTAATCGTCACTTTCCGGACAGATCGGAGAGCCTATCTTTGGCAGAATAGCTGGAGAAAATTGTTTCCAACTGGTTGCTACAGGGCCGATAATCATGGCGTCTTTGTGGCTTGTGCTCACAAAACCTGTAACCAAAGTCAGGCCATTTTCGAACCGTTGAGCATCACACTTAACGGAGAATAGAAATGTTAAAACTGACTTCAATAGCAATGACCGGCCTTCTCGCATTGGTCGCCATCTCACCTGCACAAGCGGCAAATCTGGCGGATAATGTCGCAGCTTCCGGTGCAACCATCGTGGTTGATAATGGCGTCGAAACGCCAGTTTCAGCTGACGCTTTGCAAGGCAAGGCTGAGAACCGCGGGCATTTCCGATCACGCGGATTTGGCCATCGGGGCGGCTTTCGTTCGCACGGCCGATTTGGTCATCATCGCGGTCTGCATCACGGCAAATCGCACCTGAAGCACAAGAAGGTTTTCGGTCATCATAAAGGGATCTCCCGTCATCGTGATCGCAGCTTTGGGCATCACAAAAAGTTCAGCAAATTCGGCCATTCGAAATTTTATGGCCACCGGAATTTCCGTCACCGGTAAGTCGGCGGAAAGGCCCTTGCACGCTTAGTGTTAAGTGCAGGGTCGCAGGGTCAGGCGGTGTCTTTTTAGTCGAAGGTGCCGCCTGATTCCCTAAAAGGCTTTGATCAATGCCATTGTGGCTGCAATCCCGAGCAGAAAGACAACAAAGCCGCGCCACACCGGCTCGGATATGCTGCCGAAAAATCGCGCGCCCAGATGATTGCCACTGATCATCAGCGGGCAGGCGAGCAGACTAAGAACCAATATTTGTTCATCAATCATCCCGCGCCACCAGGCGACTGCTGTTGCCATTGTGGCCGCAGCAAAGAAAATCGTGATCATCGACCCGCGTGCGGTTATTGGCGGAACAGCTTTGCGGACAAAATGCAGAATTACGGGTGGACCGGGCATGGCGGCAAAGCCATTGAGCAGACCCGACAAACTGCCAACCATCAGGATATGAAGAGGCGCGCTGTTCATCTCCGGGGGGCGTTTCATCATAAAGGCAAGAAAGCTACCAATGGCGATGATCGTGATGATCAGCCGCGCGAGATCAGCGCTGACGATATCGAGCAGCCATAGGCCCGCCGGTGTTAGCAAGCAGGATAAGGCCGCTATCTTGGCCACCATTGGCCGGTCGATCACGCGCACCGCGCTGCGAATACCAAAGGGTCCGATAATCAGTTGCATCAATATGGCCATGATCACCGCCGTTGTTGGCGCAGTAACCAGGCTGACGAGCGGAACCGCCAGTATCGCATAGCCGAACCCGGTCAATCCGCGGAAAAAGGCAGCGCCAAATACAATGGAGCACACCAGCAGGAACGGGAGCAAATTCAGTCCGGCATGGGCATTTAGCCAGATATTGAGCGTGTCGATCATGCTGGCTCTTTGCCGATTTTGAGATCAAGGGCAACCGCCCATTTCATCACATGACGCAACGGCCGATGCTTCAGCTCGCAATATGGAGTTTTGCCTTTTTCGAGGCGTCCTTGCTGCGTGCTTTCAGGCCCATGAGGATCGTGTCGATGACCTGATGGAGCCGATCTTCATCGGCTAGGTGCATCATATCCATCATAAGATTGGGGTTGCAAAATGGTTGGACCATCGTGTTGACCAATGAGACGATCTGATCCAGCTCCAGTCCCTCAAAATAGCCTTCTTCCATCGCTTCGGCGAGGATGATCGCCATATAATGGTCGGTAAGATCAACATAGCCGCGGATCACCTCAAAATGCTGGTCACCCAATTCCATGTAGGACCGGAAAAGGTCTGGATCTTCCTCAAAGCGGGCACGCTTGATCTGCAGCCGGCGGGCAAAAAACTCAAAGAGCTTTTGTCGGGCGGGCATGTTCGCCTCGACCAAATCCTCGATAATCGTGATCAATTCCGCAAACCAGCGCCCCGCCATTGCCTCTGCTAGTTCGTCCTTATTTTCAAAGAAGCGATAGACGTTGGACTGGGACATTCCTGCTTCGGCCGCCAGATCGGTAATGGTGAAATTAATCGCACCGCGTTCGCGGATAATCACTTCCGCGGTTTGAATAAGTTTTTCACGACCGGCTTCAATATCGGTTTCAGGACGGGGCATCGGAGGACTCCTGCTTTGCTTCACGTATCTGTAATATATAGATGAGACGGTTTTATGATAAAAGATATTTTTTTTTATTTTTCAATTACCCCAGACGTAAGGGGATCATGGCTATCTGGTTTAGCCTTTGGACGCCGACAGTGCATGCTAGTAAAGAAAGTCACAGATTCTTGGCGATGCTTTGATGTCTGCTTTGGGCGCAAAAGCGGACACTGGAACTATTTAAGTTTCCGTGCCATCGCCTAAGTGTAAAACCCCATCGCGCGTTGAAAACCAGCGGTGAGGTAAAGTACGATGATCGGTCACATACCATTGAGGCTGACCATCTGTAGTTGAAAAAGACAGCAATCGATTTCCGCCATCCAATGTCAGTTCAATTTCTGGCAACCGGCCAAATAATTCAAGTTTCTTCACACGCTGCTGCCGCAGCTGATCGAAACTGCTCTCCCAAAGCTCCTCATCGCTCCAGCTTCCGCATATGATGGCTGTATCGTTTTCAATTCTCCAACTCCACTCGATGCATATGGTGACCTCGCCTTTTGGATCGCCGGGCGTTCCATCACGTCGGGTCCGCGGAGTAAGGTTGCCAAGTTCCAGAAATAGAGCGGAGCCATGTCCTCGCCAAACATGGGCTACTTTTGTTTCGATTAAATTTTCGGCAAATGTCGCGAACAAGGTGTGAGCATCCATAATTCCACATCGCACGCTACCCAAATCGGTGCAACACAGAAGGCAAACTCGCTAATGTCCGCTTTCCAGATAAAGCGGTCACTTTGTTTTAGCGGATGTTGGCTTGATCCTTCAGGACATCGTTCAATAGCTCAAGGGCTAAAGGCCAGTTCTCCTGATGTCCGAGACGGGACTTCTCATCGATGAAACCCGAATGGGTCAGGCGGACTTTGGTCGCTGCTCCTTTGGGAATGAGGTCGATCCTGAGGATCGTCTCGGCGCCTTCGGTGCCAACGGCTTCTCCGTTTCCCGTTATCCAGGTCAGCTCGATGAGCTTATTCGCTTTCACATCGAGAAAACGTCCATAGTGGGGATGTCTGCCCCATTCGTCTCGATTGTAGAAGAAGAATGGCCGCCCCCGCTCAGCGACCATTGAAAGCGTTCCGGGTTGAGCGAACCAGATGTCCAACTTTTCCGTCCAGGCGGCGTAGACTTCGTCCGGCTCAGCTTCAATCGTGCATTCACAAGTTATTTGGAGGGGGCGCGCTGAAAGGTCGGGACGGGGAATTAAAAGCACAAGGGTCTCCTGAATCTGCCCAGGTTTAATGGTTCACTATACCTCAGAAAACCATTCTGGGCCATGATCCCTGTTGGTTAAGTTCCCGATCCCGACCAACATATTCTTCAATGCTCTTTCCTTAAGACTAAAGGGTATCGCAATAAGGTGGCAGTTAATCCCGAGTTGCAGAACGAATCTGATAGTTGTTTAAGCTACATTCATTTAGGTGACGTTAGGCCGTGCCATACGAACGATGGAGAGAGAATATGCGGTTTCTTGCTTTCACAGGTCTGGCCTTGGCCACCCTTGCAACTCCGGCGATCAGCCAGTCCTCTGGTCAGGGTGAAATAGCGGTTACGATTTACAACAACAATCTGGCGTTGGTGCAGGATACAAGGCGCCTCAATATTCCATCGGGGCGCTCGGTACAGACCTTCCCCGGGGTTTCCGGACAGATCCGTGCGGAAACCGTTGGTTTTAATGCCGCGAACACTGGAATTGTCGAACAGAATTTTGACTATGACCTGTTGTCCCCGCAGAAACTGATGGAGAAAGCCGTTGGCGAGACGGTTACCATCGTGCGGATTAATCCTGCCACGGGCCGGGAAACTCGGGAGCGCGCCAAAGTGTTGGCGGCCAATGGCGGCGTTGTCCTGCAAATTGGCGGGCGTATCGAAGTGCTGCGTGATGACCGCCTGCCAACACGGGTTATATTTGACAAGGTTCCCAACAATCTGCGCGCGCGTCCAACATTGTCCGTTACATTGAACAGCACGCGCAGTGGTACCAGGCCCGCGCAGCTCAGTTATCTGACTGGCGGCATGGGCTGGAAAGCCGATTATGTTGCGTTGTTCGATGAAAGTGCCGGCAAGATGGACGTCCAGGGTTGGGTGACCTTGACCAATAATACCGGCACGACTTTCAATGATGCGAAAACCTTGCTGGTGGCTGGCACGCCCAGCGTCAATGGCCAGCGCAGCTCGAACCGCCGGAATAATATCCGCCGCGCCGGAACGGAATCTGCCAATCGGGAATCGCTTGGCGATTTTTATCTTTATCCGTTGGCAGCACGGACCACGATCGCCAATGCCCAGACCAAGCAGGTCAGCTTTCTCGACGTAACTGGTGCTTCGGCGCAAAAAGCCTATGAATTTACCAATCGCTGGCTCGGTACACAAAACGAACCGCAGAGCGCGGCGACGGTATTGCAGTTCAGCGCATCAGCTGATGGCGGCCTCGGCGATGCGCTGCCTGCCGGAACGGTTCGCGTCTATATGAAGGACGCCTCTGGCCAGCCACAATTTATTGGCGAAAATAATATTGGCCATACGCCGATGGGATCCGAGCTGGGTCTGAAAACCGGGGAGGCTTTTGATGTGAAGGTAAAGCCAACCGTGACCGAAAGGCGGCGGCTGTCATCCACCAAATGGCGCAGCGCCATGTCCTATGAGCTGACCAATGCGCGCTCGACGCCGGTGACGGTCTCGCTCATTCAAGACGGATTGGATTTCTATTGGAGCGACACCCGGATCGTCAACGAAAGTCTCAAGAGCGAGCGGCGGTCCTCCAACAGCATTGTCTGGAAAGTCCCGGTACCGGCCAATGGGCGGGCAACCGTAACCGCAACCTTTGAGACGCGGTTCTAGACCATGATAGCGCGGGCGCTCATAGCGTTCCTTATGTTTGCGGCCGCGGCCCCAAGCGCGGCCCAATCGGATTGGGCGCGTCAGCTTGTGACCTCGGACGGCCCGTCCTCGGTATCGGTGACCGTTTATCGCGATCCGCGGCGCACCGGTGACAACGGGATGAACCTGAACTATCTCGGCGGCTATGCCTTGATTACCGAGCAGCGCACGGTCACACTGCCCGCGGGTGAAGTGGACTTGCGTTTTGAAGGTGTTGCGGGCGGGATCATTCCACAATCGGCTATTGTGACAGGCCTGCCGGATGGCGTGATTGAGAAGAACCGCGATGCGGCGCTTCTGTCTCCCTCTGCTCTGCTCAATGGCTATCTGGGCCGCGGCGTGACAATCCGCAGGACCAGCGCAGTAACTGGTGAGACCAGGGAGTTTGATGCGCAAATCCGCACCGATGCCAGTGGCGGTGTGGTGCTGCAAACCGCAGAGGGTTTTGAAGCGCTGCAATGCACGGGGCTCAATGAAACGATTGTCTATCCGGCTATTCCTGATGGCCTTTCCGCCAAGCCCACTTTGTCAGTCAAAAGCCGGGTAGCCACACCAACACGTGCAACTGTGACGCTTTCCTATCTTGCTACCGGCTTTGATTGGCAGGCCAACTATGTCGCTGACGTCAGCGCTGATGGCAAGAAGTTGAACCTCTTCTCGTGGGTAACCTTGGCCAATGGCGACGAGACAAGTTTTACCAATGCCCAAACTCAAACGGTAGCTGGGCAACCGAATAAGGGCCGAGATAATATTCAGCACGCAAGTGGTGGTTCGATCAACTTGGCTTGTTGGCCACAGGGTACGACCAGCGACATCATCGCACGATATCGAGCTAACCGCAGCCGCTTGGGTGGTGTTCCAGCTCCCCCTCCGACTTCGATGATGGTGCCCATGGCTATGGAAATGTCCGCTGATGTGATGGGCGTGACCGCCAGAAAAGTTCAAACCACACAGGAAGATCTCGGCGACCTTAAACTCTATCGCATATCTGTTCCCGTGACCGTTGCTTCGCAAAGCCAGAAACAGGTGGCAATGTTTGAGAAGACCGCGATTCCCTTCGTGCAGATTTACGAAGCTGAGATCTGGGCGGATAATTATCGTGATGCCACCCCGCTTGTGACTACGTTGCGTTTTCAGAACAAGAAACGGGACGGCCTGGGACTGGCGCTTCCGGCTGGGAAGCTGGTTGCGTTCAAGGCTGCGGCCGGTGAACGCCTGTTGCTCGGTGAAGGTGGCATGGACGACAAGGCGATTGGTGAAGAAGTGGAAGTCAGCATCGGAGAAAGTCCGCTGGTCCGCTATCAACTCCAAGCGGTCGAGAATGTTGATAATGAGGACCGCAGCTGGACAGCGATGGAACTGACCCTCACCAACGCATCACGTACGGCAGCGCAGGTGGAGATCAAGATTGATCATGATGATGATGAAAAACTGCGCAAAATCAGTCAAAAGCTTGGCCGCAAGGACGGCAAGGATTTCTGGAAGGTAACGGTGCCAGCCAATAGCAAGCGTATGCTGACCTATCAGGTGGTGCGCCGATAGCGGGAAGCTGAGTCTTATTCCTCGGTTGCTGGAATTCAGCTGAGATATTTGGTTTTCGAACTGTCCGGGATTGATCGAGGGCGGTGATCTTCATCAAGAGCCACAAAAGTGAATAGCCCGCTGGTCACCGGCACATGTTCTTCGCCGCGATTGCGTTCGGCGACGACATCAATACGCAGGCTGACCGATGTGGTGCCGATCCGCTCTACCTGTGCATAGACCGAGACAATATCGCGAGTCAGGATGGGGGCGAGGAAGGACATGGCTTCAATCGCAACAGTCGCTGTCGACCCTTGCGCTACACGAGCAGCCATGATGCCGCCGGCAATATCCATCTGCGAGAGAACCCAGCCACCAAAGATGTGGCCATTATTGTTAAGGTCGCGCGGCTGCGGCGCCACCCGCAGCACAGGCTGCAGGGCGATCAGCTTGCTCAGCTTTTCGTTACTCATCAGGTGAAATATCCTGGCTGACCGGATCATCTATACAGTCATCATGACCGGTGCCGCTGGACAGGAACACAAGTCCCATCAACGCCGCGGTCAATAATACTGCCAATCCAACGCCCGCCGCGGCAGCTATATACATGTGAACCGAAACCAGTCCGTGGAGATAATATAGAAAGCCCAGTGCAGCGGAGATGCAGATGAAGGTGAGCGCACTCATCCAGCGCATCAGCCGCCAATAACGCGACCATGCGATACCGGCATATAAAGGGTCATCTAGCTGTGAGGGACCAGGCAAATTTCGTAACTCCGTTGGGGCGAATCTTCTTTGAACCCTATTCGATTTGCCATCAAGTCCAACTTCGACGAAATCTGTGCTATATATCATGCTCTAAAAAGGAATCAGGGAGATATTTTGGATATGGGGAGAGGGCGCAAATGACAATACAGGCGATATTACAGGGTCGTGAAGGACCAATTTTCAGTTGCACGGCAGATCATAGCGTTGCTGACGCTGTGGCCATATTGGCGGAGAAAAGGATTGGTGCTTTGCCGGTAATGAATGGCGACCAGGTCGCCGGGATATTCTCTGAACGGGATGTTTTGCACTGCCTTCAAAGCTTGGGACCTGCGGGGCTGGACAAGCGCGTCGCAGATGTCATGACGGCTGATGTGATTTCGGTCGACTTGCAAAAAAGCGCCATCGGAGCGCTCTCGCTGATGACCAAGCGCCGCATCCGTCATTTGCCAGTGGTCGACGGCGGCAATCTCGTCGCTTTCATATCAATTGGTGATTTGGTCAAATATCGAATCGACAAGATTGAGAGCGAAGCGGCGGCGATGCGCAACTATATCCAAAGCGCCTGATCCCATCGGTCTGCCTAACGAATCGCAACACCCATAGCGTCAAGATTGGTGAGAGTTTTCTGGCGGACTGCTTTGGCTCGTTCCACCGGATCGGGATAGTTATCACGACAGGCTTTGGACCGGACTTCCAGACTGAGCGGAATATCGGCGGGCAGAGCAGCCAACATGTCCGGAAGGGGCAGCTCACCTTCGCCCGGCACGCTGCGCAAATCAACTGCGTCTTCCATATAGCTGTCGAAATTATCCGCGCAGTGCAGATTGCCGTCACATATCTGGCTATAGGTCAACAGACTGCGGTCAACGGCCTTGAGATCGGCGGGCGCATGGCCGGCACGCTGAAAGTGAAGCGTGTCGATCAACACGGCGGCGGAATCATGATCGCAGTGTGCTATGATATCGAGAGCAGTGTCGAGCGACTGCACGGCGGTGATCATCAAAAATTCAAGCGCGACCCGGATACCGGCTGGCGCGGCCCATTGGCAAAGCTGGTGCATCGCGGCTGCGGTGCGCTTGGGGTCGGGTTCAGCGCTGACCACCAGAACGTTCGATGCGCCGAGCTGCGCTCCTGCATCGATAATCAGCCGGTGGTCGTCGGTTAATTTGCCGCCTTCGGGAATCCAGATGACCTCGACATCAAGTACCTGCAGTTGATACTGGCGGAGCGCGGCCATAGTCGCCCTGGCTTGTGCCGCGTTCCAATGTTCTGGTTCTATAGTAAAGCCGAGATGGCTAAACCCGGCCTGCCCGGCAGCAATAGCAACCTGATCGGGTAGAAATTCGGGAAGGGTGCCAGCGGCCAAAGACAATATCTGGGACATGCTGTCGGCCTAGCTGATGCTTGCCGCCATGCAATGCACGCTTTTAAGAGGGGCTTTGGGATGCCGATATCTCTGCCTCCGCTTGGGGTGGCTTTCTTCGGATAATAAGCTGGATGACTTCGAGCAAAGTCGGTTTGGCCAGCAGCCACAATAAACCAACATAGGCTAGTCCACCAATGGCCACCAATATGGCCAAGCGCGCATAGACGATCATCTCGGGCAAGAACTGATCTGCGAAATAGACAATCGCTGCCATCGCTATGGATGTGGAAAGACCGGGCCATATGGCACCTGCTAACTGGCGACTGTTGATTCCGATGTGGCGATAAGACTGCATGAAAGTGAACGCAGTGAGGAGCGGGAAAGCAATCACCCAGCCCCATGCGAGCCCCAAAGCGCCCCATTGCAAGCCGATCAAAAAGGTGATCGGCATTAAAATGGCGCCGACAAAAGAGGCTCTGGCTGTAATCTGCGGCTTGCCAACCGCGTTATTGGCGGGTGCGAATAGTATCTGCAGAGTCATCACCGGCATCGCCAATGCCAATATGCTGACAAAGGGAGTCATCTCTAGCCATTTGGGACCAAATAAGGTGCCAACCAAAGGCGCCGCGGTAACCGACATCCCCAAATAAAGCGGACAAGAGATCAGCATGATGAGGCGCACCGCCTTTAAAAAGGACCAGCTCAATGCCTTGGGGTCATCCTGCAGACGGGAGTAAGCGGGAAATGCAACTTCGTTGAGTGGCGGGACAAATTTTGCGGCAAAGATTGTGGTGAGAAAAAGGGCTTCGGCGTAGAGCCCCAATTCATACGGATCGAGAACCCGGCCAGCGATGAAAATATCGGACTGACTCTGGATGGTCCAAAACAGATGACTCGCAAGCAGCGTTGCACCGAATCCGAACATCGCTCCGGCGCCTTTGAAGTTAAAGCTGGGCCAGACATAAAATCGGACTGCAATCACCAAGCAGATAGCTCGCGTCCAGAAGATTGAGAGGGGCGCATATATAAGTGTCCAAACGCCATGGCCGTTAAGCGCGAAGTATAAAGCGACCACGGCACCAACAATCGCAGAGATGAGATTGATGATCGCCGGCTTCTTGAACTCCAGGTTTCTGGTCATCAGCGCTTCGGGCAAAACCATGAAAGGCGTGGCGAGGAATATTAAGGCCTGCACCCTCAGCAGGTCCTCCACAACCGGCTGGCGATAATAGTCGGCCGCGAGCGGTGCGAGCAATATCTGGAGAATCGCAATGCCACCATTAAGGAGCAAAAGCATACCAAAGGCTTGTCGAATCCGGATGGGATCTACTTTTTCGGCCTGAATGATCGAACTGGCGAGGCCATATCCGTTCATAAAGCTCAAAAAAACGAGTATGACCTGCGTCATCGCGAAAATACCATAATCATTCGGATCAAGGATGCGGATAACCGCCAGA